>CAVHYF010000026.1:0-24416 GCA_963640265.1 bacterium
GTGGAGAACTGAATGTAGCCGTCGCTATATTTTGCGGAGGCGATGAGCTCTCCTGCAGCCGGCTTTACCGTCCAATGCGATTGCAAATCTCTCTGGAAGAATCAGCGGTGCGTTGAAATGGGGATTTGACCGTAAATATCGTTTTGTTCTTGTGGTTATGAGAAATACAGTAGCATTGTCAATCGTATGTTTACTGATGTCAGGAGTTTTCCATATTCTGTTGGTTATTCCGTAAAATAATTGTTAAATTTGTCTGACTTTGGTCCGGCAGCGTTTTTCCGCCTGTCCTGAACGATGTCAGATTTTTGCCAGACAACTTAAAAATTTAAGCTTCGCATGTGCGAAACACCTTATTTCCCGTCACTTATGTGACGGAGCACATCCCCTTCCCGAGGAAGGGGATTTAGGGGAAGGGTAACGTGAGATAAGGCACTTTGTCACATGCATTTAGTTACTTGCGAAAGTTAAGTTAAAAATCACATAATATGGAAATGAAAACCAGAATCAGAGAGAAGTTCAGCACTCTCTTCGGAACCGAGGGCGAGGTTTTCGCCTCCGCAGGCCGTATCAATCTCATCGGTGAACACACTGACTATAATGGTGGATATGTCTTTCCGGGTGCTATAGACTGCGGCATAATTGCCGAGGTCAAGGTGAACGGAACCAAAAAGGTAAAGGCTTTTTCCCTGGACTATGACGAGTATGTCGAGTTCGGCCTCAACGAGGAGGACAAGCCGAAGCAGCAGTGGGCCCGCTACATCTTCGGAGTCTGCCGCGAGACCATCAAGCGCGGCGGCAAGGTCGAAGGTTTCGACACCGTTTTCGCCGGAGACGTTCCGCTCGGTGCCGGCCTGTCTTCTTCCGCGGCTCTCGAAAGTACATTCGCCTATGCTGTCAACTATTTGTTCGAGAACAGGATCGACAAGTTCGAGCTTGCCAAGATCGGTCAGTCAACCGAGCATAACTACTGCGGGGTCAACTGCGGCATTATGGACCAGTTCGCTTCGATTTTCGGAAAGAAGGGCAGTCTGATCCGTCTGAACTGCAAGACTCTGGAGTACAAGTACTTCCCGTTCGATCCGAAGGGCTACAAGGTTGTTCTCATCGACTCCTGTGTAAAGCACGAGCTGGCTTCTTCGGCCTACAACAAGCGCCGCGCCTCCTGCGAGAACGCCGCGAAGGCTATCCGGAAGAACCATCCTGAGGTTGAATTCCTCAGCGATGCCAAGAGGGTTTGGCTGGACGAGGTCCGCGAGGATATTCCTGAAGAGGATTTCCTTCGCGCCGAATATGTCATCGGTGAGGTGCAGAGGGTTCTCGATGTGTGCGACGCTCTTGAGAGAGGGGACTACGAGACTGTGGGCGAGATGATGTACCAGACTCATTTCGGCCTGAGCAGGCTCTACGAGGTCAGCTGCGAGGAACTCGATTTCCTCAACAAACTTGCCCGCAAATGCGAGGTGACAGGTTCACGAGTCATGGGCGGCGGCTTCGGCGGCTGCACAATCAATCTTGTCAAGGAGGAACTTTACGATGGTTTCATCGCCGCCGTGAAGGAGCAGTTCCCTGCCAAGTTCGGTCACGATCCGAAGATCTACGATGTCGTGATCAGCGACGGAGCAAGGAAGGTAGAATAATACTTTTATTTCTTAATACGACAAAGGGTCGCACGGGATTGTTCCTCTGCGGCCCTTATTATGATTTTCCTGAGAGTCGTTTTCTACCTGAAGAAACGGGAGACCCAGTCGGGGTCGACGCGGGCGAAGCCGGCGCCGGGCTTGACGGAAGGATTGCGGCGGATGATGCCGGCACAGTCTTCATAGACGTTGAAGCCTATCCTGAGACCCTGCATCTGCCCTTCGGCGGGGTAGTATAACTCGATGTCGTTGTCGGCTCCGTCGACCCTGTAGAACTTGAACTGTGCCGAAAGAATGTCTTTTGAGCCGCCTTTCCCCGCCATCTCCATTTTGGTGATGTACTTGCACATCTCAATCACGCAATCATCCAGGCCGGCATCGAATATGTTCACTTTCTCGATCAGCGACCCCGTGTCAGGAACTCTCCGCAGAGTATAGCCGTCAAGAGCCTGAGAAATCGCCTCCATCTGCGTCTCAAGAGCCTTTTCTTGATCTTCCGTCAGAATTCCGTCCGGCATCACCCAGACCATCATACGGGAGTCCGGATCGTGGTAGAGAGTCTGGTAGCGGGCGAGGTTGGCCTTGCCGCAGTGCGGGCATTCCCACACGAACAGCGAGCCGTCCCTGACCCTGGCTTTCAACTCGGGATTTTCTCCCACGTTGATGCGGCTCCAGACCTCGATTCCTTGCTTTTCCCCGCAGGAGGAGCAAGCTGCGATAACCTTTTCAGGCATATTCGTTAAAATTTGGTGAATATATTCGAAATCACTTGTCAAGCCATTTCCAGACTTTGTACATCAGCGCCCCCCAGGCGAGGAACAGCACCACATAGACCCAGAAAGGAAGTTTGGCTGCGTAGTTGGTGCTTTGAGTGTACTTGTCGAACTCCGGGATGTCGGCGTAGTAATATGCTCCCGCTCCGAAATCCAGGGAGTCCTGCAGCCCCATTCCGTGAAACATTATGTAGAGGGCGGCGATGACCGTCGCCCCCATCACAATCAGTGTCAGAATCTTGCCGGTTCTCTTCCAGTTCATTCACGTGGTTCCGAAAAATTCATATTCCATTGGCCTGCGCGGACATATTCCTTTACCTTCCTAGTCGAGGGTAGGAATCGGGAAGAAGTTGCCGGAGAGGAGGAGCCAGACGGCGAAGAAGGTCAGCACGATGTTGAACGACTGGCCGATGATGTAGAGCCACAGCACCTTGCCTCCCTGCATATTCTTGATGATCTCCTTGAAATTGGTGTCAAGGCCGATGCTGGTGAACGCCAGCACGAACGCCCAGTTCTTGTACTGGTCGAGGACCTTGTTGATGGCGCCCACCTGGTCGGCTCCGAAGATCGGCTGGATCAGGAAGGAAGCGACCATCGAGGCGATGAAGAAGCCGAGGATGAACTTAGGGAAGCGTACCCAGATCTCGCCCGGACCGACTTTAGTGGTTCCGTCGTTGTCGATCTTTGTGGCGAAGAACACTGCCACGAAGAAGGCGATGAAGCCGATGAGGATGTTCTGTATGGACTTCACCAGCACGGCGGCCTGCTGAGCCTCAGGGCCGAGGGCTGTGCCTGCGACCACTACCGCGCCCGTCGAATCCACGGTGCCTCCGATCAGCGAGCCTCCCATTATCTGGGACATTCCGCAGGCGCGGATGATCACCGGCTCAAAGACCATCATAAGGATTGTGAATATGATCGAGATGGACACGGTGACTGAAAGGTCGTCCTTCTTGGCCTTGGATGCCGCTGCCGTAGCGATGGCGGCGCTGGTTCCGCAGACGCTGGTGGCCGAGGCCATCGTGATGACGAGCGGCTTGTTGTCGATCTTGAGCACCTTGATGCCGAACCACCACATGAACAAAATCACGATAGGTGTGACGATCCAGGCTATTCCGAGGCCGTAGAGGCCGAATTTGGCGATGTTGGAGAACAGTACGGAGAATCCCATTATGACAAGTCCCGACTTGATGTAGAACTCTGTCTTGATGGCCGGCTTCAGCCAGTCGGGAACTCCGACCGTGTTGGAGATCAGAAGACCTACCAGAAGCGCCCAGAAGGCCCATTCAAGATAGCGGTTGAGGGTGTACTCGGCGCTGATGAGGCGGACCACAAGGGCGATGACGAACAGGCCGATGAGGGCGGGAACATATTTCTTCACGCTTTCGCCCTGAAGTTTGACTCCGACCGTGAAAAGCACTCCGAGAGTGATGAATGTCACGAGGAACTTACGCCAGAACGCCCAGGAAGCCAGCTGCTCTCCAAGAGGAACAACCTTTGCCGCAGCGGCTTCGGAGAGGGACTCTCCAACAGTCCAGGTGGCGAATTTAACGGCCGAGAAATCAAACGCTTTTGTAAGGACGGCGATGCAGGCGATGATGATCACGATGCCTCCGATCCAGATTGCCTGCCAGTCCTCTTTACCCCAGAACGCAGGTACAGTCTTACCTTTTTCCATTTATTGATGAATTAGTATAATGTCTTACTATTTCGCAAAGATATAACATCCTTGAATATTTCGCAACACTTTTCACATTCGGATTGCGTCAGGACCTGCCTGTTCGGTCACCGTAACATTTCAAAAGCATCGTTACTGTGCTTTTTGCCGAAAAGTTATCAAAAGGATGAATAAATATTACAACGATTAAATTTTTTCTGCAAAATGTGTGGAATTTTGAAAAATAGTAATTATCTTGGCTGAACCTGTCGGCGAGACAAGCGTTTTTGGGGTTATGAGTATCTTTGAAGAAAGCCCTTGTCCGGGTACAGCTGAACCATTATTGACTATATTATTAATAACGTTACTGTATGAACAAAAAAATTGCGGCAATCATCACTTTGCTGTTTCTATGCACAGTGGCTGCCTTTTCGCAGAATCTGCAGGTTAAAGGAACGGTGACTGACACCGAAGGAGAACCGGTACCTTTCGCCTCCATTCAGATCAAAGGCACCAGAAACGGTACCGCTACTGACGAACGCGGTAATTATTCTCTGACAGTTCCTTCAAACGGGACTCTGATCTTCAGTTCAGTCGGCTACCACACCAGTGAGATCGCTGTCGACGGCAAACTCATCGTTGACTGCGTCCTCGCGACCGACACAGATTTTCTTGACGACGTAGTGGTTGTCGCTTACGGTGTAGCCAAGAAGGAATCCATTGTGGGCGCCGTCTCACAGGTGAACTCCAAGTCCATCGAGAAGAGGGCTACATCAAGCGTTGCCGCCGTCCTCGAAGGCTCGGCTCCGGGCATCCGCGTGAACAACTCCTACGGTGAGCCTGGCAGCGACCCTAGCGTCCGTATCCGCGGTTTCGGATCCGTCAACGGCACCAATGCACCTCTCTATGTAATGGACGGCGTCGTGTTCGGAGGAAACATCTCCGACCTCAACCCTCAGGACATCGAGAGCATCTCCGTCCTCAAGGATGCTTCCTCCGCCGCCCTTTACGGTAACAGGGCTTCCAACGGTGTGATCCTCATCACCACCAAGAAAGGCAAGGACGGCAAGGTGTCCCTCACGGCCAACATCAACCAAGGTGTCTATCAGAGGGGTATCGCAGAATATGATTCAATGAACGCCGACGAGTGGATGGAAACTATGTGGACCACCTACCGCAACGGCCTTATGAGCGACCCTGCACAGAACAAGTCCCTTGAGGAAGCCACGGCTATGGCGCGCAAGGAGTTCGTCCCGACAATTGCCAAGTACAACATCTACAACAAGGCGGACGAAGAACTCTTCGATGCCAACGGCAAGCTGACCGGTACAGTGAAATCCCTCATCGCCGAAGACCTTGACTGGTACAAGCCGATCGAAAGGCTTGGCTACAGGCAGGAGTACAATGTCAGCGCCAACGCCGCTTCGGAGAAGTCAAGCTTCTATCTTTCCACGGCTTACCTTGACGAGCAGGGCTACATCAAGTCATCAGACTTCTCCCGTTTCAACGGAAGAGCGAATGTCAGCGTGACCCCTCGCAAGTGGATAAAGATGGGAATGAACCTCTCCGGATCCTATCAGGAGAGCAACTACACTGACACGGACGGTAACTCGGCCTACATCAATCCGTTCTACTTCGCCCGCAATATGGCTCCGATCTACCCTGTCCATCAGCACGACCTGAGTTCGGCCAACGGTGACTACCTCCTTGACGAGATGGGTGACAAGCAGTATGACGGCGGCAGCGACAGAGCGCAGAACGTCAACCGTCACATCGCCTGGGAGCTTGAGGACAATATGTCCAAGAACTACCGTACAACCCTCAACGGCCAGCTTTTCGCCGACATAAAGTTCCTTAAGGACTTCACTCTGTCTCTCAAGGGTGACATGAGCATCCGCAACAGCGAGAGCCAGACCTACAACAACGCCGAAATCGGTGACGGAGCCGGCAACAACGGCCGTGCCTCCCGCACGATTTACCGCTACAAGACCTGGACATTCCAGCAGCAGCTTACCTGGGCGCGCGCATTCGGTGAACACAATGTGGATGTGCTTGTCGGTCACGAGAACTACTCCAACTTCTACAACTATCTTTACAATTACAAGACGAACCAGACCTTCCCTGGCCAGACCACTCTCAACAACTTCTCCGAAATGACCTCGATGACGGACTACTACTACAATGTCCGCAGCGAGTCCTACCTTGCCCGCGCCCGTTACAACTACGCCAACAAGTACTTCGGAGAAGCCTCCTTCCGCCGTGACGCATCCTCACGCTTCCATCCTGACCACAGATGGGGCAACTTCTGGTCAGTCGGCGGCAGCTGGGTTATTTCCAACGAAGACTTCATCAAGAGCATTCCTTGGATCAACAATTTGAAGTTCAGGGCTTCCTACGGTGAGGTCGGAAATGACCAGGGCGTCGGCTACTATGCCTACAGGGCACTCTACACCATTACCCAGAACGGAGGAAAGGGAGCGGCCTACAAGTCTCAGAACGAGGCGTCAGACATCAAGTGGGAGACGGCGGCATCCTGGAGCGCCGCACTCGAAGGAAGGCTCTACAACAGATGGAACCTGTCTCTTGAATATTATGACAAGCGTACCCGCGACCTTCTGTTCAGCGTCTATAATCCGCTTTCGGCAGGAGCGACTTCCACAAGTTCAGCTGTTTCCACCACTACCCAGAACCTCGGTTCAGTTTCCAACAAGGGATTCGAGTTCGCAACGGATGTCGATGTCATCAGCAAGAGGGATTTCAAGTGGAACGTGAATATGAACGCTACCATCGAAAGGAACAGAATCGTCTCCCTTCCTGAGCAGAACAGGGAAGACGGTATCCTTTCCGGCAACTACAAGTATGCCGAGGGACACAGCATGTACGAATTCTTCACCTACCAGTATGCAGGCGTGGACATGATGACCGGCCGCTGCCTCTACCTGTACGATGATGAGAAGTACTATGTAGGCGAGCCTGCGGAAGGCGAGGAAAGGAAGCAGCTTCCTGAGGAATATCACATCAACATCAACGGCAAGGACTACACGACCTACACGACCTACGCCAAGAGGGACTGGAGCGGTTGTGCGCTCCCTAAGATCTACGGCAGCTTCGGCACATCGGTGACCTGGAAGAACCTGACCCTTTCCGCTTTGTTCACATATTCGATGGGCGGCAAGATGTATGACAGCTCCTATGCTTCCCTTATGTCGGCGAGCACCAATGTGCACCAGCTGCACAGGGATCTGCTGAATTCCTGGACCGGAACTCCTTCCGGAATGACGGAAACCTCCGCCGACCGGATCAGCACCACGTCTCTGCCGGGTCTGAATTCCTACTACAATCAGTACAATTCTTCGATGTCCACCCGCTGGCTTCACAAGTCAGACTACCTGGTGTTCAAGAACCTGACCGTCTCATACAACATTCCTTCAAGAATCACGAAGATGGTTGACATCTCCGGAGCATCCGTAAACTTCACGGCTGAGAACCTCTTCACTCTGACAGCTCTCAAGGGTATGAACCCTCAGCAGAACTTCACCGGAAGCAGCAGCAACACCTTCACGACAGCGCGTGTGTTCTCATTCGGAATCAACGTAAGACTGTAGTTAACGATAAATTTTGAACGAAATGAAAAATATAATCAAAATATCACTTATGCTCCTGTCAGGTGCAGTTCTGGCATCCTCGTGCTCGAAGGACTATCTCGAGACGACTCCTACGAGCAGCACCTCGCCGGCTACCATATTCAAGACCACGGAGAATGCCGCCCTTGCAATCAACGGCACCTGCAAGCTTATGACACGCCAGTACTTGACTTCCCAGGGATTCAACGGTGAAGGCACCATCAAGCTCTACACCGGTGAATATCCGGGGGACAATCTCGTCGTAAACCTTCCGGGCTGGTCTTCTGTAATCAATGCGACTTACCACGACAACAAGACATCCATCTACAATTACTTCAACTGGTACTACTACTATATGCTGATCGGCAACGCCAACACCATTCTCGAGAATATAGATGGCGCCGCCGGTCCTGATAACAAAAAGCAGTTCATCAAGGCACAGGCTCTTTCTTTCAGGGCTTACAGCTATATGATGCTTCTCCAGTGCTACAGCGTCCGTTGGGGTGATTCAAACAATGGCGCCGCCGATGGAGTGGTACTCCGCGTTGACACTTCGACAGGTGATATGCCTCTCAGCACTATGGCAGAGTGCTATGCCCAGATTTATGCTGACCTTGACGAGGCCGTCAAACTGTACACCGAGTCAGGACTGTCTCCGGACTCCGGCGACAATTACTCCCCTAACATCAATATGGCTTATGCAACCTATGCCCGTGCCGCTCTGAACAAGCAGGACTACCAGACTGCCGCGGCGATGGCTGCCAAGGCCCGTGAAGGCCATCCTCTGATGTCCAATGATGAGTACAAGTCCGGTTTCAACGCCGTCAACAAGGAATGGATCTGGAGTTGTTACGGAGCTGCAGACGAGACATTGTACTACTATTCCTATTTTGCCTACACGGCTTACAATTCTTCCGCCAGCGCCGTCAAGAGTTATCCTAAGTGCATGAGCAAGGAAGTTTACGACAAGATTCCCGACACCGACATCCGCAAGGGAATGTTCCTTGATCCTAAGAATTACGGTTACAACGCTTCTACCGGACAGGGCAAGTCGGACCTTACCAAATACGCAAAGAGTCTTTATCCTGATATGAATGCATCTGCGAAGACTTACATCTATATGAATTTCAAGTTCAAGGCTTCAACTCTTCCGGGCGTGGGCAATCTGAACAATTTCCGTTCTGCTGAGATGTATCTCATCGAGGCCGAAGCCAACTATTTCCTCGGCAACGAGGCTGCGGCACGGACTGCGATGAACGCACTGACAAAAGACAGCGGCCGTGACAAGGAGTACAACTGTACTGCGATGGGACCGGCCCTTCTTGACGAAATCAAGCTTTACAGGCGCATCGAACTCTTCGGCGAAGGATTCAACTGGTTTGACCTCAAGCGCTGGGGAGACAAGCTTGAAAGAAAGAGCCTTGAGAACGGCGGCAGCTACATTTCAGCTCTTGCTGTCAATTATGACAAATCTGACAAGAACAACTGGACCTGGGTGATTCCATCCCGTGAAACCGACTACAACAAGCTCGTCGATTAGAACAACGAGTTTCCGGAACATCGGTTCCTGATTGAAACAGGAGAGCCTCAGAACTGGATTCAGTTCTGAGGCTCCCCTTCTGTTATCAGGAATGTCAGCTCTTCTTCCTGGCAGCGGCCACTCCGGCGGCTGCAAGCAGAAGCAGAATGTACAGCGTTGCGGAAGATGCTCTTGAGACGGTTGCACTCAACGTATAGACCTTCGGTTCAAAGCGCATCACGATGTCGTGTTCACCGGCAGGAAGCACGGCGGCTCGCAGAACCCAGTCGGCACGGAACAAGTCTAGCGGTTTACCGTCAACTGTTGCCGTCCAGCCTTCAGGGTAATATATTTCGCTGAACACTGCAGTTCTCTCAGCGGCCGCGCTGTAGTGGTACTTGAGTTCATTCGGGGCATAGGCGGTCATCGCTATTGAATCTGCGGATTCTTCAAGAGGAGCCTGGGCCTGAACCCTGGCTTGGGCCTGAGGGAAATCCGCTCCGATGACGGCCGTCCTGTGCAGGTCAACCGAGTCAAGCAGCGCGATTTCTTCGTCAGGCGTGGCCGCCGGAACGAAGGAATCCACGAACCAGGCCTGACCGTAGGCGTTGCTGTTCACGATAGGCTGCACATCGGCTCCAAGAATGAAGTATTTGGCGTTGAGGGCCGAAAGCACAGGGGCGTTGTCGAGTCCTTTCTCAAAATCCCCTACCGTTTCCGAGGCGATCAGCTGCTGAAGCTCATTGATTATGTACCTGGTGATCAGGTCCTGGTAGCGCTGGAGCTTTGCCGGGCTGTAGCCGCCGATGCACTTGTGCCAGTAAGGGTTGAAAGGGTCATTGAATATGTCCGCGGTCAAGTCGACGACTCTGTAGGACGGCGACTTGTCCTCAAGGATCAGTTTGTCGACTTCTCTTTCGGCAAACTGCCTGTCGAACTGTCTCGGTGTCGTGAAATCGTCGGAATTGAGATAGCGTTTGCCCACAGTGAACATATTCACGAACACGAGAAGACATATTCCTGCAATGGCCTGCCTGCGCCTGCCTTCGCCGGATTCCTTGCCGCTGTAACTCCAGAGGATGAGACCGAAGGTCAGCACGATCAGCAGCATTGACCAGAAGGCGTCGGACACGAGCAGATGCCTGCGGTCAATCTTGAGGGCATCCACGATGATGTCCTGCATCTGCGCATCGGAATTGCCGCTGAATGAGCCTGCAATGCTTGGAATCAGGGCGCAGAGCAGGCAGAATCCTGCCGTCAGCGCAAGTGCAGCTCCGCCTTTGTGCAGAAAGTCTTTCTTTGAATATTCCCGCTTCAGGATGCGGTCCAGCACGACGAAGCCGAGCATCGGCAGGGTGAACTGCAGGATTATCAGCGCCATAGACACTGTCCTGAACTTGTTGTACATAGGAGCATATTCAAAGAAAATCTTCGTGAACCACATCAGGTTGCTGCCGAGAGCGAGGAACACGGCCAGAACCGTGGCCGTCAGCATCCACCATTTGTCCTTGCCTTTGTACAGGAACAGCCCGAGGATGAAAAGGAACACCGTGATGGCACCCATATACATCGGCCCTGCTGTGAACAGCTGCGGACCCCAGTAGAGAGGCAGGGACTTGGCGATGTCGTTGGCATTGGCCTGACCCGCCCTGCGGTACAGTTTGACGATTTCCGATTTTTCCGGATTGATGGAACCGTTGGAGGAGCCTCCGTTGAAGTTCGGAATCATAAGGTTCGGGAGTTCCTGCCAGCCGTAGGACCAGGCGGTCGCATAGTCCAGCTGAAGGCCGTCCTTGTTGATTTCTCCTCCTTCCGGGTGCGAAAGTTCAGAGCCGCCGCGCATTGTGTATCCGGTATATTCATAAAGCGGTGCAAGCTTGATGGTGTTGGTTCCTATTCCGGCCAGGCCGACGGCAAGCAGAAGCGCGCTCGCCGCAAAGAACCGTCCCAATGCCTTTCCGCGCTCGCCGCAGAAGCACGCGCGGATGAAAAGATACGCGGCATAGATGAATATCATCAGGGCCAGATAATAGGTGATCTGCTGATGGTTGGCCTTGATCTGGAAGCAGAGGGCGAAGCCGAACAGCACGGCTCCCAGCAAGGTTTTCGGCAGCCAGGACTTCCACCCTTCGTTCTTGCCGGCGGTTTCGGCCTGCATTCCGGTCTTTCCGAGTGCTGAACGGTAGGTGAAGATCACGGCGGCGAGCACCCACGGGAGGAACGCTATCGCCTGCATCTTGGTGTTGTGCCCCACCTGGATAATCTGGAAATTGTACGAACAGAATGTCACGGCCACGGCTCCGCCTATTGCCAGCATCCTGTCTATGCCGAGCGAGAGCATCAGCAGGAACGCTCCGAGGAGGGAAATGAACAGCCAGGTGGCCGGTCTTCTGCCTGTCAGCAGAAGGTTGTACAGGGGCTGGGTCCAGTCTCCTTCGCTTGACGGCATAAAGGATGTCGTCGGCATTCCGCCGAACATCGAATCCGTCCAGTGGGTCTGGTCGTCCGGATGAGCCGCGTTCCAGACGGCGGCCTCGTGCGACATACTCTTGTAGCCGGTTATGTCGCTCTGGTTGACAATCTTGCCGGTAAGCACCTCCGGCACGAATCCGTAGGCCAGAACCAGAAACAGCAGGACTATCCCTGCATACAGTACGACCTTGCCGATAAGTGTTTTGTTCATATTCTTCATTGTTGTTTTTTAGTGATTCGGTCGAGGAGTGATGCAAGCTGCGCAGTCAGGCGGCTGCGGCTGTACTTCGAGATGTCCCCGGTGTTGTCCTTCAGTTCATCGTACTTGAATTCCTCCCAGCAGTAGTCGATCCAGGCACGTATCTTTTTCTCGTCATCCCAGTCATAGACCACTCCGGACCCTGTTTCCCTGATGATTCCGGCCATCGCTCCATCTGTCTGGCCTATCCCGAGAACCGGTCTGCGCGAGGCGAGATATTCAAAGAGTTTGCCCGGCAGCACCGCGCGGTATTCCGGCTCCTTGCGCAGAGGCAGAATCAGCATCGAGGCGTTGAGCTGCTCGCGTACGGCAGTTTCGTGGTCTCGGTAACCGAAATCCTTAAGGTTGGCCCCAAGTCCGAACGATTCTATCGAGTCGGTTATGGCTTTGTCGGTCTTTCCGACAAGCCTGATTCTCAGAGAACGTCTGAATTCTTCGTCGTTCCTGCATTTCTCGGAAAGGACTTTCCACAAGGTTTCCGGATTGCCGTCCGAGGCGAAAAGTCCGGTGTGCGTGACGTTGAAATTCTCGTCCAGTTCGACTTCTTTCCGGAAATCGTCTTCGTCGAATCCGTTCGTTATGAGTTCGACCGGAGTCCCGGTCATAGCCCTGAATTCCTCCTGGACGAAAGGGGAGACCGCAATCACTCTCGTGGCTCCGTCAAGGACGGCCTTTTCCAGCCGGTGGTGCTTTCTGTCAGCCCATCCGGAAAGTCCGAGATGCTTGAAGTAGAACATTTTGGTCCAGGGGTCGCGGAAGTCGGCAAGCCAGGGGAGTCCCGTGGCTTCTGAAAGTTCAAGTCCGATCAGGTGCATAGACTGAGGCGGCCCTGTCGTGACTATCGCATCGACAGGGTGCTCCTTCAGGTATTTTTTCAGGAATCTGACAGATGGACCGACCCACATCACACGCGGGTCCGGAATGAAGAAATTGGCTCTGATGAACAGCGAAAGTTTCTGTTTCCAGTTTTTCTTCTGACCGTTTATGGGGTTCACCTCGCTGTCCTGCTGCCGTTTTGGGTCCGTCAGGGCCTTCAGGTCAGTGCTGCTGCCTTTCCCCATCAGGCGGCGGTAAATCCCGTATGGCTCGACAATGTGAGTCTTGACGATTTCAGCTTCTGGAGGGATTTCATCTCCGAGCGTTCTGTCCACCGCTGTAAGTTCCGGATTTTCAGGAGTGTATATGACCGGCTGCCAACCGTTGGCAGGAAGATACTTGGCAAATTTAACCCACCTCTGCACTCCTGATCCTCCGGCCGGCGGCCAGTAATATGTTATTATCAGAACCCGTTTCACGACATTCTTGAGTTTGACCCGTGAGTTTAGTCTGTGAGTCCTCTGGCGCGAAGCAGCGCTCCCGGATCCGGGGCGGCTCCGCGGAAGGAGAGGTAGAGGGTCATCGGCTCTTCGCTGCCGCCCTTCTCAAGGAAGGTCCGGCGGAACTTCAGGGCGACCTCAGGATTGTAGATTCCCTGCTCCTTGAAATATTCAAAAGCGTCTTTGTCAAGCACTTCCGCCCAGAGGTAGCTGTAGTAGCCGGCGCTGTAGCCGCTGTTGAAGATGTGGTTGAAGTAGGTCGTGCGGTAGCGCGGGATGATCTCGTCGATGAGGCCCATCTCCTTGCAGACCTTCTTCTCGAACTCCGCCACGTTGGCGGCCTGGTCGCCTTCTGAAAGCTTTGCGAGGTCGGCCTCGGTGAGCTCGTGCCATTTCATGTCGAGGATGGATGCGGCGCAAAGCTCGGAGGTCATAAAGCCCTGGTTGAACTTGCGGGCGTTGACGATTTTCGTCACGAGAGAGTCAGGGATGACCTCGCCGGTTTCGTAATGCTTGGCGTACTCGGCGAGAATCTCCGGCTGGAAGGCCCAGTTCTCGTTGAACTGCGAGAAGGTCTCCACGAAGTCGCGGGCGACATTGGTGCCGCTGACCGAAGGATAGTGACACTTGGTCAGAAGTCCGTGCAGGGCGTGGCCGAACTCGTGGAACACAGTCTCCACCTCATCGATGGACAGAAGGGACGGAAGCGAATCCGTCGGAGCGGTCATATTCCCTACATTGATGATGATAGGGCGGACGTCGTTGCCCTCCGCATCGACGTACTGCTCGCGGAAATTCGTCATCCACGCGCCGCCTCTCTTGGTGGAGCGAGGGAAGTAGTCAGTGGTGAATATTCCAAGAAGGCCGCCGTCGGCGTCGGTGACCTTGAAGGCCTCGACCGCAGGATTGTAGAGCGGCACATCCTTCAGCGGCTCGACGTTGATGCCGTAGAGCTTGTGCGCTGCGTAGAAGATGCCGGCGCGGACATTCTCCATCCGGAAATATGGCTTCGTCAGATTCTCGTCCAATGAATATTTGCGCTGACGCACTTTCTCGGCATAGTAGAACCAGTCCCAGGATTCGATCTTCGAACCTGCTGCCACCTTGCCCGCCGCGATGTCTTCGTCCATAATCTTCTGCATATCAGCGATTTCTTCCTTGGCCTTGGCTACGGCCGGGCCGATGATCCTGTCGAGGAAGGCATCGACGGTCTCCGGATTCCCAGCCATCTTGTTGTCAAGCTGGTAGGCGGCGAAGTTGTCGAATCCGAGAAGCTTGGCCCTCTCGGCGCGGAGTTTCAGAATCTCCAGGCAGAGAGCCTTGTTGTCATATTCATTGCCGTTGTTGCCTCTTGATGAATATGCCTTGAACATATCTTCCCTGCGGCTTCTGTCCTCGCAGGCGGTCATTTCGGTCGTGTAGGACGAGACGGGGATTCCGAACTTGTCCTTGAAGGCGTTGCTCTCGGCGAGAAGGTTGGTGCCGAATTTCTGCTGGTCGGCGGCAATCTTCTGGTTGATCTCCTTGAGCCTTGTCTGGGATGCCTCGTCGAGGTCCACACCGTTGCGGGTGAAGCTCTGGTAGAGTTTCTTCAGGACCATCTGCTGCTCTCTCGTGAGACCGCTCTGGTCAGCGTCATAGACGGCTTTCACACGGTTGAACAGATCCTTGTTCATCGAGATGTTGTCCTCGTGCTCGGTGAGCAAGGCGGTCGCCTCCTCGGCGATTTTGTTCATCTCGTCGCCCCCGTCGGTCTCCTGGAGGTTGAACAGGATGGCCGAGACGTTGGTGAGCAGCTGGCCGGAAAGGTCGTAGGCCGCCACCGTGTTGTCGAACGTAGGCGCTTCCTGGTTGCTAAGAATCTCTTCCAGTTCCTTGTTCTGCTCTTCGATTCCGGCCTTTATCGCCGGAATGTAGTCCGAAAGTTGAATCTTCTCGAAAGGCGGGATGCCGTAAGGGGTGTCCCAAGGTTCCAGCAAAGCGTTGCCGGATTTTGTCTGTGTGCAGGCTGCCATCATCGCGATCGCTCCTAATGTTAAAAGTGTTTTGTTCATTTTATCAACTGTTCTTTCGTACAAAAAAATCCAAAATGGATAATTCGATTTGGATTATCCATTTTGGATAAAATACCTCAACATCTTTGATTTGCATTCAACTATTCCGCGATTTCCACCCCGCCGAGGTCGATGAGGGTGAACTGGGCGGCATCGTTGTATTTGGTCAGGATGCCTTTGACATTGATTTTCTTCCCGTTGAGAATCTCAGGGTCGATCTGGGAGTCGGCGAAACGGGAGTAGCCGCTGGTGCGGATCTGTACATCCTTGTTGCCCATCTTGAAGTACTGGCTTACGGCATAGGCCGTGGCGTTCTTCCTGAGCGTTTCCTTCAGTTCAGTAACTTTCCTGCCGGTGTTTGTCGCTCCGGCATCGAACGCTCCTGAATTCAGATAGCCGAGGAAGCCGTTCTTGGACATGGCCCAGGTGGTTACTCCCCAGGTCTCGTCGGAGAAGAAGATGCGGTTGTCGTTGCTCTTCTTGTCGCCGTTCTGGTCCACATAGACAAGCAGGAAGATTTCATTGCCGTAGGTCAGGCCGTCCAATTCGACATAGCAGCCGATGTTCTCTTCCTTGAGAAGATCGTTGGCTGAGACTTTCTTCGCCTCCAAAGGAGTGGCGACCTCGCCCCGGAAGACGTGGGTGTCGATGATGTACTGGACGTCCAGATAGGAAGTCTCGTACTCGCCGGTAGGATCCTTGTAGCCAAGCTGGAGCATTCCGTTGTAGGCACCGAGCGTCAGTCCGCTGCACTTGACATAGACCCACTGGCCGAGCTTGTAGTCGTTGTACAGTCCGCTCTTGCCGATTTTGAGTTCTATGCCTCCGGTAGCGTCCTGGATGTAGAGGCTCTTGTAGATGTTGCCGGTACGGTCTTCGGAGACGACCTGCCCGCCGATGATCAGATTCTTGTCGATCTTGACAGGAGACGTCTTGTACAAAGCCTTGAGTTCGGCGATGGTCGTGTTGGGAGTCATCGTCACGGGCTTGTAGACATCAGCCTCGCCGTAGTCGGTCGTGAACACCTGGTCCCACTCCTCGCAGGAAGTAAAGGCCAGAATGGCTGCGGTCAGCGCTAAAAATATCTTTCTCATAACCTTAGAATCTGAAATAAACGTTCAACATATAGTTGACTCCACTCATATAGAAGTACTTGGAGTCGAAGCGGTAGTACCTTTCCTTGCTGACGGTGTTGTCAACGAGGCGGGTCTGCTCGTAACCGCCCGTATGGATGTTCCTTGTGTTCAGCAGGTTCTTGACCTGAAGCGAGAAGCCGAGCTGGTACTTTCTCTGAATATACCAGGACTTTCCGACGCTCGCGTTGACGAGGAAGAAGTTCTTGAACTTCTCCTGCGCGGCCATATACTCGATCTCCTGCGCGGTCACGATGCCGTCCGGGCCTGCGGTCGCCATATCGGTCCTGTAGAGAGGGTTCATATCGAGGTATGAGTTGCCGAAATAGTCCACGTCGGCGTCGATGAACCAGTAATTCTTGTTCCAGGCGAGACCGAGGCTGGCGGCGAGCTGAGGCGTGCTTGGCACGTAATGCTTGACGGTCTTTCCGTCCGCGGTCGGGTGGCTCTTCCAGTAAGGAATGATCACGCCGTACGTTCCGTCGACATATTCAGCGCTGTTGTCGTAGGTCTGGTACATCGTCGGGTTGGACGTGTAGACATATTTACCGTAGGTGAAGACTCCCTGGAGGGAAAGGTTCGTGACGGGGGTAGGCACCTTGAAGCCGAGCTCGACTCCTATGTGGCGCTGGTCGATGCCGGACATCGCGAAGTTGGTGAAGGAGTTCTGCGAGTCATCGTAGAAGCTCATCAGGTCGGTCTGGTCGGCGATGTTCGTGTAGAAGCCGGTGATGCGCAGGTCGTAGCCGGCGTTGCGGTAGGCGTAGTTGATGTCGGCAGTCGTAGTCTTTACGGTCTTCAGGTCAGGCATCACGGTGTTCCTGGTCCTCGGAGAGATGAATGACTGGTTGAAGGTCGGGGCGTCGGTGATGTAGGCCACGTCGGCGTAGATTCTGTGTCCTCCGTGGACGACATAGCTGACGTTCAGCTTGCCGGAACCCGTCAGGAACCGCTGTGTCTCTGAATTGCCTTTCGAGGTGATGGCGTTGCCTTCAGGGTCATAGGTGGTGATTACTTCTCCGTTGTAGGAGATAGGATTGCCATTGTCGTCAAGCCCCGGGAAGAGACCCTTCCTGAGCAGTCCTTCTCTCCAGAATTTTGAATATCCTAGCCTGGCGGCCACCGTGGCTTCCAGACCGCCGTAGGTGAACTTGCCTGAAGCCCAGGCTTCTGCGCGGCGGATGTGGGCGTAGTAGTCGTAGCCGTACTTGTCGCCTTCCTTGAGCACCTGCGCCGATCCGTTGGCGAGGAAGTAGTCGAGGTCGTTCTGGATCATCGTGGCGGAAGAGGCGTAGTCCCTCTCGGCGAACTGGTCGATGTTGACATAGTAGTCACCTCCGAGAAGATCGTCGAGAATCTTGTAGTACTCGGTTCGGTTCCACTTGTAGGAAAGCCCTCCGTTGACTGTCAGGTAGCGGACCGGAGTCCATTTGCCGTTGAGGGCCAGGTTGAAGTCGCGCTGGTCCGTGCGCCTTTCTTCTATGACGTACTTGGAACGGTTGCCGGAATCTGTGGAATTCATCGAGTTGACTGAGTAGAGCCTGTCCCAGTTGATGTGGGTGGTGGAAGAAAGGTCGGTTGTCCAGGCTTCCTTGGCCCAGGCGTATTTCGCATAGTTCTGACGGTCGTAGTCAGAGTTCTCCATATAGTAGTAGCTCGGGAGGTTGCGGTAGTAGTCAGGTCTCGGGTCAGGGGCGTCGTACCAGTCGATTGCCGTGTAGCCGTTCTTGCCGAAGCGGTAGAGGGCCGTGGCCGATGCCTGGAATTTGTTGGATTCAGGAGTGAAGTCGTACTTCAGGATCGCGATAGGCTCGTGAGTCTTGCGGACACGGGCGTTGCGGACCTTGCCGTTGTAGTAGCCCCAGTTGGAGTTGTACATATTGTCGCCCATCAGGTCATAGACCTCCTGGGTGGAGGCGTTCTGCGCGCCGCGCTGACCCGGTGCCGCCATAAAGGTGAATCCCAGCTTGTGCACATCGTTGAACTTCTTCTCCACGGAACCGTAGTAGGCGAACGAGCGGTAGAAGACTCCCTTGATCCAGTCGTTTCCGCCGAGTCTGGCCGAGGCGCTGAAAGCGTAGGACCAGCCGTTGTCCAGCTGTCCGGACGCATAGGTCAGCATAAGGCGCATCCTGTACAGGGCGCTGTTGGTCAGCACGCTTCCTCTCCAGCCCGTGCGGACGGAAGAGGCCATCGGCATAATGTTCGTCACACCGTTGTAGCCGCCGAAGCCATATTCGGAAACCTCCGCACCGTTGACTGACTCCTTGGTCCTGGTCGCCTCGTTGAGGCCGCTCCAGAGGGAGTAAGGGGTGTAGCCGGTGACCGCGTCGTTCATCCTCACGCCGGCAAGATAGACATCCTGCGATTCGCTTGAATATCCCCGCACGCGGAAACGTACGGAACTGAAGTTGTAGCCCGCCATATTGTTGAACACGTCGTTCTGGCCGAAGAGGATGGTCGGGCTGTCGTTGTAGCCGGAGTCGTCCATATCGAACTCTGAGAAGCTCGCGTCATCGACTTCGGAGACTTTCGCCACCGGAGTCAGGGACAGGTTGAACATATTCTTGACGTAGCCGTCGTTGACAGTGACGTTGACTCTTGACTGGAGGTACTGGGGGCTTTCTATGACAAGGTCGTACATTCCGTCCTTGAGGTTTCCGATCTGGAATGTACCGTCCGCGCCGGCCTTGACCCGGGCTACTTCCTGTCCTTCCGAGTAGAGGATCAGCTGCGCCCCGTCAACCGCCGTCCTTGAGAGTCGGCTTACGACGGTACCTTTCACGCCGCCCGTGAATGTCTGGGCCGACAATGTCCGGGTGGACAATGTCAGGGCCAGGAACAGCGCCGAGGCGGCAAGGATTGTTCTTTTGCTCATGAATATCGAGATTAACTATTTGTTGCTTATGATGATGTAGGTAGGGTAGTGGTCGCTGTAGCCGCCGACGTAGGATCCGCTTGAGAATGTCCTGGCCGGAGTGCCTTTGTACTGGCCGGTCTGCTGGACCATGAACGGCTGGTTGAACACCCTGCCGTAGTACTTTCCCTTGACGATCGGGACGATGCGGAGTTTCCCCTTCTGCGCGTTGACCAGTGATTCGTTGGCGAGGATGATGTCGTAGATGTTCCACTCTCCCCTGTAGGCGAGAGAACCGTAGCCCGCCTTCAGCATGGAAAGGAAAGGAGAGAAGAAATCGGCCTTGCCGACCTCTTCGACGGTCTCCTTGCCGTGAAGGTAGACGGTCATGCTTTCGTCCGTAGGGTTGTCGTTCATATCGCCCATAACCACGATCTTGATGCCCGGGTACCTGGCCATCAGTTCGGCTGAGTTCTGGTAGATGATCTCGGCTCCGCGGGCACGCAGGTCTCCGCCCTTGCCCCCGAGCCTTGAAGGAAGGTGGGCCACGAAGAATGCGAACATCTCGCCCTGGATCTCGCCCCTGACCATCAGCACGTCTCTCGTGCGGAAATTCTTCTTGGACTCCTTGTCCATATCGAACCGGATGTCACTGTTGAAGTCGTAAGGAATGGACTTGCTTTCAATAAGCTTGAACTGGTCCGGCCTGTAGAGCAGGGCCACGTCCACTCCTCGTCTGTCCGGTCCGTCGTAGTGGACGATCTGGTAGTTGGCGTCGGCGATCTCCTTCTGGCTGACAAGGTCTTCCAGCACGTGGCGGTTCTCTATCTCGCTGAGACCGAGGATTGTGTGGAAGGCGTTGTTCTCGTCCGCCATAGCCTTGATTACTGTAGCGATGTTGTGCAGCTTATGCTCGTACCTTTTTTCAGTCCAGCTGTTCGCTCCGTCGGGGAGATATTCATAATCGTTCTTCCCCTCGTCGTGGTAGGTGTCGAAGAGGTTCTCGACGTTGTAGAACCCGATGACGTAGCCTCTGGCTTTACCTTTGGCGCAGGCCGTGACGGTTGCCGCCGCAAGCAGGACGGTTGCCGCCGCAAAGAATGCGAGCGCCGCGTAGATTATTCTTTTCACACGCATTGTTGTTATCTGATTGTCTGTTATTCTGCCGCCGCTTTACCACCACCAGGAGACTTTCGACGGGTCTTCGGCTTCGATCTTCGCGGCGGTTTCTTCACCCACGGCGGACGGGAGGTTCACGAAGAAGTCCATTCCCAACTTCTCTTCCAGAGCGTCCACCGACATTGAATATGACTTGTCCACATTCTTGGAACTGTAGTCCTTGTGGTCCATCCAGACGGCGCAGGCGCAGTAGCCCGAATAGCCTATGGTGGAGTTCTTCAGGTAGCGCAGCACGACCTTGTAGTAGGCGGTCGGGACTGTGACCTTCTTGCCGACGTTGTCCAGGGCGTATTTCACCGTCTCGCCTTCCTTGTAGTCGATGACGCAGCCGGTCACCACGTAGAGGGTGTCGGACCTGCTGGCCCAGGATCGCACGGAACTTTCAAGGTTCGCCCAGATGGTCGAGTTGAACTTGTCGTTCAGCTGCGGAGTCATATTCGTGCCGTAGAAGGTCTGGATGTTTCCTGAATATGCCAGCCTGTCGGCGGAAGGTATCTGGTGGCCTCTGGCGTACCAGCCGGAGTTGCCTTCGCTGTAGCCTCTGTAAAGCACCGGCTGGTCTTCCTCTTCCAGCAGCGGGTCAAGTCCCCAGGTGTTCGTGCGGCTTCCGGAGCCGATGTTCCATTTGCAGAGCGGGTAGGCGACCCACGGGGCGACAAGGTTGTGGTAGTCCCAGATGAAGGAATAGTTCCTTGTCTTGGCCGTTCCTATGGTCATCGAGTGGGTGAATGCGTCCGTGCCGTCCGGGATGGCTGGCAGTTCCAGCCATTTGGTGGCGTTGGTGAGGTTGCCGCCGCGGCCGGGGGCCGGGTCAGGATCAGGGTCCGGGGTCTTTTTCTCCGCCCCGGCCTGGGTGATGCCGGCCTGCGCCGATCCTCCTGCCGAGGTGACTGTGATGGTGGCGGAACGGCTCTCTTCCGAAGTGTTCTCCCTGACGGTCAGGGTCACGTCCACGCTGGACTCCCCGGAGGTCTTGTTGACTGAGAGCCAGTCGGGGCCTTCAGTCCCTGAATCGTCCGTTATCGTCAGTTTCCAGGACGCAACGGATGTCACGGACACGAATTTCTGACCGCCCTCGGCACCGATTTCCGGATTCTTGATCTCGATTTCCGGCGGAACCTCGGTCTTGACGCCCTCGCAGGACACGAGTCCGGTCACCGCTGACAAAAAGAAGAACAAGGCAAGACCCGCCCCGCCTGCGCGGCGGCGGACCTGCCCTGCCTTATTCACATTTTTAAATACTATTCCCACTTGGTTTTTATGCTGTTTTTCAGAAGCCTCTGCTACTTTTCAGGGTTCATGCCGAAAAGAATTGCCCTGCAGCCCGAAGATTTGATGGTCTTTACCGTTATGGTGGTCTCCTCGGACAAAGCCTGGCCGCCATTGAGCGAAGTCACGTCAACAGTGTACTTGTCAGAGTCGGTGACACCGGTGATGGTGTAAGGAGGAGTGTTCGAACAGCCCTCGTTGGCATTAGGGGAGATCGGATTGGCGACAGCCTTGTCGGCATAATCGAACTCGACCTGTACTGTCGTACCCTTCCAGGCAAGTGCATAGAAGGAAATCTTCTTCGTGCCGGCAGGAACGGAGATGGTTGCATAGCCGACCTTCTTGCTTGTTCCCAATTTCAGAACCTCGACGTTCTCTCCGTTGACGGACGCTTTGTCCGAGGAAGAGTTATTGTCGGTGGTAGTAGTCCATACTATGCTGCTTGCGAAACTGCCTGCCGCTCCCTGGCCCTTGTGGGTGAGCACAATAGTATAAGACTTGGTGGCGACATCTGCGGTCGTGGCGACGGTGATGTTGACGTTTACATCCTTATCGGTCTCGTTGGCCGCGAATTTTACGGTTACGGTGGCGTCCTTGTCTCCGGAAGCCGGCTCTACTGTGTAGGCGGCGTTGTCCGAGGTGACTGTCCAGTTGACGTTGGACTTGATCTCAAATGTAGCGGAGGTTTCAGCCGCCTTTGCGGAGATGGTCTCGGTGCTGACATTGAGATAAGCGGAGGCTGAAGGTCTCAGGTCTGTCACCATAGTGTTGACGTACTTGTTGCCTGATCCTGAAAGGCCGACGAAGAAACCCGTAACCTTGACGTTGGTGTTGGCGTAAGATTTGGCGTTGAAGATGTCGTCGATGTAGGAAAGGCTTCCTGTGCGGGCGCTTGCCCCGGCGACGTCAACATTATAGTAACTTCCGCTGACAGAGAGAGTGCCTTCGTAGGAGATGTACTCGATCTTGCTGGATTCGTAGGCATCCAAGGCCGCTCCGTCGAGAACCTTAGGTTCAGGGAGATTCAGTTCGTTGCCTGATGAAACGACGGTGACGGCAGGTGAAGACAGCTGGATGAGTCCGCCGTAAGAGGCGGTTGTTCCGCTGACCTTCACATTGTCCTTGAGACTGGCTTTGCATTCGCTGCCGTCATAAATCAGGAGATAATCCTTGCCGTCGGTGATGACAAAGCCTCTCTGGTAGGTTCCGGCAACAATTCCGGAAACTATCGCATTGGTGCCGGTCTCGGCGGCCAGAACCTCAGCGATGGACATCTCCTTCGCAGGGTCTGAAGAGCCTTCCTCGAAACTGATGATGTAGGCATTGACCACCTCATCCTTTGAGTTGTACTGCTTGTACTTGCCTGCAAGTTCGACTGTGCCGCCGTCCTTGATCTTGCTTGACCAGTCAGACTTGTTGTCTACGCTGTAGACGTAGATTGTACCGGTCTCATCGGTCAGATCGAAGCTGCAATATTGTGAATTGAAGCCGCTGACCTTGCCCTTGAGGCGATAGTACTTCGATGTTGCGGCAGCCGCGATGAAGTCCTTGACGGTCTTCTGCTCGGCCTTGGTGTAGTCCTCATCTCCACCGGATTCGCCGTCGTCGATTTCAGTACCCTTTGAGAAGTCTATCGCCGTGCCTGCTGCAGATGCTACGCTGAGCTTGAGGTCGTCCAGACGGTGGGCGCTGGCGACATCGGTCTTGATGTAGATGCCGAGCTGCGATGTGCCTGAAGGAACGGTGAATGTCGATGAGGCGAGGTCCCAGCGGCCGTTCTTGTCGCCGTCTGGGAATGAATATTCAAGTTCGACCCATTTCTTGCCATCATTGCTGATGTAGACGTGGAACTCGCTGTGCTTGAAGTTCGAATCGCCGTCGTTGAGGTATTTCTCCGCGCCGAAGCTTACTGTGTAGTTCACATCGGAAGGCAGGGTGATGCCTGTGACTGAGAAATATGCGCTTGTGCCGAAGAACAGGTTGTTCGTGCCGGATCCTTCGTAGTCGGAGTAGCTGCCGTTGGAATTGGAGTTGTTCCTGACTGACATTCCGTTGTACGCATAAGCCTCGCTGCCTGCTCCTGTTCCGGTAGCGTTCTTCCAGCCGTCGAACTGGTCAAGGTAAGGCCAGCTGCTTCCGCTTGTTCCGTAAGTCTTGGTCGCCGCTTCCTTGTCGAAGTCGTTGCTGTAAACGATGAGGTCGGCAGCGGAGCCGGAGCCTTTCTGGCTGATGGTCAGAGTCTTTGTGTCGAAACCGATGCTGAATTCGACGGCACCTTCGCGGTCAAGCCCAGTGTTCTCGAGAACGGTGATTTCCACGCTGACTGCTTCCTTTGATGCCTTGCCGCTCTTGGGCTGGACAGAAACCCAGTCTGCATCGGTGGATGCGATCCAGTCTCTTGTCGCCGTCACGGTAACTGTCTGCGCCCCTCCTTCCTTTTCAAAAGTGAGTTCTGAAGGAGTGATCTCCAATGATGGCGCTCCCATGTCTTCTTCCTTTTCCCCGCAGGATGTCATAAGTCCTGCAATCGCCAGAAAAGAACAGATGATTCCAGTTATTCTTTTAGTATCCATAATGTTTTTTGAATATTTATTATTTTTTATCTTGCTTCTTGTTCTTGCTTCTTACTCTTGCTTCTTACTCTTGCTTCTTACTCTTGCTTCTTACT
>CAVHYF010000027.1:0-19347 GCA_963640265.1 bacterium
GTCCCGGATCTCTCGAGTTCCCTGTACAAGAGCGCTTCATCTGTCGGAGCAAAACTCCAAAAAGGAGGTGTTCCAGCCACACCTTCCGGTACGGCTACCTTGTTACGACTTAGCCCCAGTCACCACTTTCGCCCTAGGCCGCTCCTTCCGGTCACGGACTTCAGGCGCCCGCGGCTCCCATGGCTTGACGGGCGGTGTGTACAAGGCCCGGGAACGTATTCACCGCGCCATGGCTGATGCGCGATTACTAGCGAATCCAACTTCGTGGAGTCGAGTTGCAGACTCCAGTCCGAACTGGGACGGGCTTTCGAGATCCGCATCCTGTCACCAGGTAGCTTCCCTCTGTACCCGCCATTGTAACACGTGTGTCGCCCCGGACGTAAGGGCCGTGCTGATTTGACGTCATCCCCGCCTTCCTCGCACCTTGCGGTGGCAGTCCCCGCAGAGTCCCCGCCTTGACGCGCTGGCAACTGCGGGCAGGGGTTGCGCTCGTTATGGCACTTAAGCCGACACCTCACGGCACGAGCTGACGACAACCATGCAGCACCTCGACAGGCGTCCCGAAGGACCTTTGCATCTCTGCATCGTTCGCCTGCCGTTCGAGCCCGGGTAAGGTTCCTCGCGTATCATCGAATTAAACCACATGTTCCTCCGCTTGTGCGGGCCCCCGTCAATTCCTTTGAGTTTCAGCCTTGCGGCCGTACTCCCCAGGTGGATGGCTTATCGCTTTCGCTTGGCCACCGACACTGTATCGCCGGCGGTTAGCCATCATCGTTTACGGCGTGGAATACCAGGGTATCTAATCCTGTTCTATCCCCACGCTTTCGCGCCTCAGCGTCAGTAGCGGATTCGCCAGATGCCTTCGCAATCGGTGTTCTGAGTGATATCTATGCATTTCACCGCTACACCACTCATTCCTCCGGCGGCATCCGCACTCCAGCACGCCAGTATCAAGGGCAGCCCCGGAGTTGAGCCCCGGAATTTCACCCCTGACTTAACGCACAGCCTACGCGCCCTTTAAACCCAATGAATCCGGATAACGCTCGCATCCCCCGTATTACCGCGGCTGCTGGCACGGAGTTAGCCGATGCTTATTCGGAAGGTACTCTCGTCGGACGTGCACGACGCCCTTATTGCTCCCTCCCAAAAGCGGTTCACAGCCCATAGGGCCTACTTCCCGCACGCGGCATGGCTGGTTCAGGCTTCCGCCCATTGACCAATATTCCTCACTGCTGCCTCCCGTAGGAGTATGGACCGTGTCTCAGTTCCATTGTGGGGGACCTTCCTCTCAGAACCCCTACCGATCGTCGCCACGGTGGGCCGTTACCCCGCCGTCTAGCTAATCGGACGCGAGCCAATCCGTGACCACCAAGGTTTTCATCATCGCCCCATGCGGGACAACGATATATGGGGGGTTAGGCGACGTTTCCATCGGTTATCCCCCGGTCACGGGCATGTCGCTCACGCGTTACGCACCCTTCCGCCGGTCGCCGGCAGAGTATTGCTACTCCCCGCTGCCCCTCGACTTGCATGTGTTAAGCCTGCCGCTAGCGTTCATCCTGAGCCAGGATCAAACTCTTCTTTGTATATACACTATATTTTCCTAAGTTCGACCCCGACAGATTCTCTCTCTAAGAAATCAACGCTCTCGTTTCATTTTCTCGTTCTCGGTACTTTTCGTTGTACTTCCTTCAACCTTTTCAATGATCGTGTCAAATTTTCAAGGACTCAAAAGCGAGTCTCTTAAAAAATCCCATCCGGTTTCGTTCCGAACGGGATTGCAAAGGTAGGCATTATTTTTAAACCTGCAAATTTTTTATGGAAAATTTTTCAATCTTTTTTGTTCATCCTGATTCTCGCCTGAAGCTCCCAAGTGCGTATCCTATCCTTATACAGGTTGTTAGCGTTGACTTTGTCAATTTCTAGGGCGGCATCGGAATTTCCCTCCCAGCGACGGCAATTGTAGACGACGTCATAGATTCTGCCTATCTGGTACTCTCTGCTGACGCGAAGACCGACAGCGTAATCCTCGCCATATTTGGTAGTCGGAAAGTTTATCTGACGGAGCATCGGGACATAGAACCCGCGCGGGGCGCCGAGGCCGTTTATGCGCAGAGCATTGTTGCGGCCGTTCTCCGGAGTCCATTCGCGGTGGTCGATGATGCCCGGAGGCAGAGTCTCCATCCGGAAGTCGGTCATCCTGTAAGTTCCCACGACCATCGCGCAGTTCTGCTCGTAGAAGGCTTCCACGAACTTCCGGACCGTGTTTTCGTCGGAATAAACGTCGTCCGAGTCCAGCTGAAGGGCGAACTTGCCGCAGGAAGGATGGTGGATGGCGGCGTTCCAGTTGCCGCCTATTGCGTGATAGGTCGGATCCTGAGCGATGTAGATCAGTTTCGGGTCGCCGAGGAAGCTCTTGATGACATCGACGGTGCCGTCGGTCGAGTTGTCATCGACCACGATCACATTGTACTTGAAAGGAGTCTTCTGGCCGAGGGCCGAGGCGAGAGCGTCGCCTATGGTGCGGACCCTGTTCTTGCACGGGATGACCACGGACGCCTCATACTCGAATGAATCGTCATCGAACACTATGTGTCTGAAATTCGGCTCGAGATAGCCGCCGATGTCCTTAAGATGCTGAGTACAGGCCTTTTCCATTTCGATCTGCACGGCACGGTTCTTCGGGTCAACGTAGTCGAACTGCTTCTCGCCGGACTTGCGGGTGTCAGTCTCTATCTCATAGTAAAGATATTCATTGATGTGGACAAGGCTCCCCTTCTGCGAGACCTTGAGCCGGAGGTCATAAAGCCCGGCATATTCATAGGATGTGTCCATCCTTGCTGCTGCGGCGCGCAGGTCGGCCGTGCGGTAGACAGTCACCGAGCCGAAGTCGAAATCGTCGCGCAGGGAACCCATCTGGCAGTCGATTACCGGCGCGGGAACGCGATTGCCGCCGGCGACGTTGAAATGGTCGGCGTACACCATCGCCGCGCCGGAGTCTTCCGCTATGGCGAGGAAGCGCTCGAGGGCGAACCTCACGAAAGCCAGGTCCGTGGTCTTTGAATATATCAGCGTGTAGGGGGCGGTGGCCATCGCAGCCATCTTCCTGACGGCTTCCGTGCTTTTGAATATGCCGGCGTCGATGAATTCCACTCTTGCTATTTCAGACTCGGAACGGAGATTCGCGGCCGTCGCCGAGACCTGTCCGTCGCTCACGAAAGGTACAAAACAATCTATCCTGTTCATAAATATGTGCGTTATTGTGCTTGGCACTGACAAAAATAAAGAAAAGATTTGATATATTTGTTGGATTGTCGGCAAGGCAGGAGCGCATCAAGACGAAGCGCCTTCCGTGAAGGCCGGATAAAAACACACGTATATGATGGTAAAAAGGACTTTGGTACTGGCTGCGGCCGTACTTGCCACCGCGATGGCGGTCACGGCGCAGGAAACGCCTAAATGGCTGAGAAAGAATGCAGTGTCTCCGGACGGAACGCAAGTGGCCTTCTGCTACAAAGGGGACATATTCACTGTAGGAATCGAAGGCGGACGCGCCTTGCAGATCACCGCGAACGAGGCTTACGACTCCGACCCGATGTGGACGCCTGACGGAAAGAGCATCGTATTCTCGTCCTACAGGGCAGGTTCCAAGGACATATTCATAACATCCGCCGAGGGAGGGTCGCCGAAGAGGCTGACCGACTACCCCGGCAACGAGACTCCGATGTGCGTCATCGACGGAGAGAGGGTTCTTTTCCAGGCCGGCATACAGCAGGACGCCCAATACGGCGGGTTCCCCGGAAATCCGCAGATCTGGCAGGTAAGCCTCAAGGGCGGCAGACCGCAGCTCGTCACTTCGCTTCCGATGATGGCGATGAGCGTGAACGCTGCCGGAGAAGTCCTGTACGAGGACTACAAAGGCTATGAGGATCCGCTCCGCAAGCACCATACATCTTCCGTGACCAGGGACATCTGGCTGTACAGACCGGCAGGAGCGCAGGGCGAAAGATTCAGGGTGACGGGCGACGGCTCGTTCACGAAACTGACGGCTTTCAACGGAGAGGACCGCAACCCGGTCTTCGCCGCCGACGGGAAGACCTACTACTACCTGTCTGAGGCCGACGGCACTATCAACGTCTACAAGGCCGTGGCCGGCGAAGCCGCAGCTCCCGTGCAGCTGACCAGGTTCACCAAGAACCCGGTCAGATTCCTTTCCGTTTCAAACGACGGAGTGCTCTGCTTCTCCTGGAACGGAGACCTCTACACCATGAAGGAAGGCGCGCAGCCGAAGAAGCTTGAGATCACCGTAGCCAAGGATGACACGGAAAACGATGTCGAATTCCTCACCTTCTCTTCCGGAGCGTCCTCGATGGCCGTGTCCCCTGACGGAAAGGAAATCGCCGTAGTGATCAGAGGCGACGTGTTCGTGACTTCTTCAGAGTACAAGACTACGAAGAGGATCACCAACACCCCTGAGCAGGAGCGCAACGTCAGCTTCTCGAAGGACGGACGCGAACTTTACTACTCATCCGAAAGAAACGGGCACTGGGGCATCTACAAGACGGTCCTGACCGACAAGAACGAGAAGCTGTTCACCTACGCCACCAAGTTCAGGGAGGAACCGGTGACGAAGGAAGGCGAGACCTGCTTCCAGCCGGTCGTCTCTCCTGACGGAAAATGGGTGGCCTTCCTCAGGGACCGCACCGAACTGGTGATAAAGTCCACCAAGGACGGCAAGGAGAAATCCCTCCACAAGGGAGTCAACTATTCCTACACCGACGGAGACCAGAGTTTCGAATGGTCTCCTGACAGCAAGTACCTTCTGTGCAACTACCAGATCAACGGAGGCTGGAACAACTCCGACGTCGCCCTGGTCGACATCGAAACCGGAGAAATCACCAACCTCACGGAAAGCGGCTACTCGGACGGGAACTTCAAGTGGACGCTCAAGGGCAAGGCGATGGCCTGGGAGTCCGACAAGGACGGCTACAGAAGCCACGGAAGCTGGGGCGCCGAGAGCGACATCTACATAATGTTCTTCGACGGCAAGGAGATGACCAGGTTCCATCAGGACAAGGAAGATGCGGAGATTTCCAAAGCTCTTGAAAACGGAGACAAATCCGAAAAGAAGATAGAGAAGGAAGAGAAAAAGGAGAAGAAGGATTCTGTAAAGCAGGCGGAAAAGCCTGAGAAGCTGGTCCTTGACCTTGCCGGCAGAGAATTCAGGACAGAACGTCTGACACGCGCCTCGGGCAGGCTCGGAGACTTCTATCTTACCCAGGACGGCACGAAGCTCTTCTACACCACAAGGCTTGAAAGAGGCACGGACCTCTGCGTGATGGACATCAAGAAAGGAGACATCAAAGTGCTGAAGAAGGGCGTGATGGGTTCCCTCATCCCTTCGGCCGACGACAAGAACCTCTACATCTTCTCGGGCGGAGCCATCACAAAGATAGGCATCGCCAACAGCGCGATGTCCACCATCTCATTCTCCGGAGACTACGAATTCAAGCCTAAAGCGGAGAGGGAATATATCTTCGGCCACGTCTGGAAGCAGGTCAACGAGAAGTTCTACGACCCTGCGATCCACGGCATCGACTGGGAAGGCTACGGCAGGAACTATGAGCAGTTCATGCCTTACATCAACAACAACTTTGATTTCCAGGACCTTCTGTCCGAGATGCTGGGCGAACTTAACGGCTCGCACACCGGAGCGAGGGCCTATTTCCGCGGCAGGCTCAATCTGGGCTGGCTCGGAGCGATTTACGACTATGACTACGAAGGCGACGGGCTGAAGATCGCAGAGGTTCTGACAGGCGGTCCGCTCAACCTGGCCGATTCGGAGATCAAGGCCGGCGACATCGTTGAATCCATTGACGGACAGCAGATCAAGGCCGGTGAAAGCTGGTTCCCGCTGCTGCGTAACAAGGTCGGCAAGAAAACAGCGATAGTCGTCAGAAAGGGAGGCAAGGCTGTTGAACTTTTCGTCGAGCCGGTCTCATCGGAAAGCAGCCTTCTGTACCGGCGCTGGGTCAAGCAGAGAGAAGACCTGACCGACAAGCTTTCAGGCGGGAAGGTCGGCTACACTCACGTAAAGGGAATGGACTCGCCGAGCTTCAGGACTGTATATTCAAAACTTCTCGGAAAGTACAGGGCGGCGGATGCGGCCGTGGTTGACACAAGGCACAACGGCGGCGGCTGGCTGCACGACGACCTCGCAACCTTCCTGAGCGGCAAGGAATATATCCGTTTCACCCCGAGGGGACAGTACATCGGCAGCGAGCCGTACAGCAAGTGGAAGAAACCTTCCTGCGTCCTTGTCTGCGAGGACAACTACTCGGATGCCTGCGGATTCCCTTACACCTACAGGACCCTGGGCATCGGCAAGCTCATCGGAATGCCTGTACCGGGGACGATGACCGCTGTCTGGTGGGAAACGCAGATCAACGGAATGGTCTTCGGAATCCCTCAGGTCGGCTCTTTCGGACTGAAGGAGGGCAGGTACCTGGAGAACAGCCAGATCGAACCGGACATCAAGGTCGACAACGACCCTGCGTCCGTTCTGAAGGGCGAGGACAAGCAGCTTGAAGCCGCCGTCAGGGAAATGATGAATGCAAAACAATAAAATACAATGGACAGGAAAGTCGTAATAATTCCTACATACAACGAAAAGGAGAACATCGAGGCCATCATCCGCAAGGTGTTTTCACTTGAAGGAGAGTACAATGTGCTGGTCATCGACGACGGTTCGCCGGACGGCACAGCCTCGATCGTGAAAGGACTTCAGGCCGAATTCGCCGGAAAGCTGTTCATCATCGAACGCCAGGGCAAGCTCGGGCTGGGAACGGCCTATCTGACGGGCTTCAAATGGGCCCTGGAACAGGGCTACGACTACGTTTTCGAGATGGACGCTGACTTTTCGCACAACCCCGAAGACCTTCCGAGGCTCTACAAGGCCTGCTCGGAATGCGGCGGAGTGGCCGTCGGTTCACGTTACTGCGACGGAATCAGCGTCGTCAACTGGCCGATAGGCAGGATCCTGATGTCCTACTTCGCTTCCATCTACGTCAAGACGGTCCTCGGAATGAAAATCCACGACTGCACGGCCGGTTTCAAGTGCTACAGCCGCAAAGCCCTGGAAACAATCGACCTGGACGATGTCAGGATGAAGGGTTACGGATTCCAGATAGAGATGAAATACACGGCCTGGAAACTCGGATTCAAGATCGTCGAAGTACCGATCATATTCGTGAACCGCAAACTTGGCACATCAAAGATGAGCGGCGGCATCTTCGGAGAGGCTTTCTGGGGTGTCATCAAACTGAGATTCAGAAAGTTTCACAGGAAAGGCTGACCGATGGCAAAGACATTGCTCACCAATGCGACCATAGTGACGGGGGCTTCCTCAAAAAAGGGAGCCCTTGCCGTTGACGGTGAAAGGATTTCGGGAATATGGTACCGCACGGAAGGCTCAGACTCCGATTCCGAGGCTCTGCGGGCTGTCCCGGACGCTGAGGTCATCGACCTCGGCGGCAAGATCCTGATGGCCGGCGGCATCGACGCCCACGTGCATTTCAGGGAGCCGGGAGCGGAACACAAGGCTGACATCGAAAGCGAATCAAAGGCGGCGCTGCTCGGCGGAGTCACCTCGTTCATCGATATGCCGAACACCAGTCCCACGACCGTCACGAAAGAAGCCCTTGAAGACAAACTGCGCAGAGCCTGCGGAAGAGCCTGGGCCAACTACGGATTCCACATCGGAGCCACCAACGGAAATGCGGCGACGATCCGTGAATATCTTGCCGAAGGTCACGGCGGAGAGTTCGGCGGCATCAAGGTCTTTATGGGTTCCTCCACCGGGAATATGCTCGTGGACGACAACGATACCCTTTCTGATTTGTTCAGAATCAAAGGCAAACCGGTTCTAATCCACAGTGAGGACGAAGGAGTTGTCAAGGCTAACCTGGAGGCCGCCAAAACTGAGTTCGGAGAGGATATTCCTTTTACAATGCATCCGCTGATCCGCAGCCGGAAGGCCTGCATCCGCTCCACCGCCAAAGCTCTGGCAATGGCGATCCGGTACGGAACAAGGCTTCACGTCCTGCACGTGTCCACGGCCGAGGAAGTCGAGATGATCCGCGCCGCCAAGATTCACAATCCGAACATAACAGCCGAGACTTCAGCTAATTACCTTTGGTTTTGCGACGAGGATTACAAAACGTTGAAAGGCAAGGTGAAGTGCAACCCGGCCATCAAGACGGCCGCCGACCGGAATGCCTTGAGGAAGGGCCTCGCCGAAGGGGTCATCGACACGATAGGCTCGGACCACGCTCCGCATCTGCCGTCGGAGAAGGACAGACCTTATCTTACCTGTCCGTCCGGCATCCCGTCCGTGCAGCAGTCGCTGTCCGTCGTGCTGACTGCTGCGGGCATATTCAATGAAGGAAAGAACGCCGAGGACGATGCTTTGCTCACCCTGTCGCGGATCGCCTCTGCGTTCTCGGAGAGACCGGCTGAAATTCTCGGAATCAAGGACAGAGGTTCCCTGAAAGTCGGCAACTATGCCGACCTCGTCGTGCTGGATCCTGAGAAGACATATTCATTGAAAGATGTCGCATACAAATGCGGGTGGTCGCCGTATCTGGGTCAGCAGCTGACAGGAGCGGTGGAGATGGTCTTCCTCAACGGACGTCCGGCGTTGAAGGATGGAGAACTTGTGGCTGACGCGCCCGCCGGGCAGAGGCTTGAATTCGAGTAGCCGGAAGGCTGGAATATCTGAAGGGATATTCAGGGAGATTCAGGGATGTTCAGGGATATTCAGGAACGTTCAGAAGGCTTCGGGGCTTTTGCTTCGAAGCTTTTTCATTTTCCGCAGTCAGACGGGCAGCGCTGGGAAAGGACTATGCCGACGACGGCGACCAGGACTCCAAGCCACTGGAGCAGACAGAGATGTTCCCTGCCGATGATCTCGGCGACAAGGGCAGTGGAGATGCACATAGTGGCCAGGAAGACGCTGGACTTGGCCACGCCAAGTTTCTTGATGGTCATTGCCCAGAGCGAGAACGCAAGGCTCGAGCAGAGCAGAGCCAGGCAGAGAATCGGCTTCAGCACCTCCCAGGAAAGAAGCCTCGCGTCAAAGTTCTCGATGCCCTTGGTGAAGAAGAACGGCAGGAAATAGATTGTACCGAAAAGGAACTGGTACATCACGATCACCTGCGGCTTGTAGCCGTCGGAAAGCAGTTTGGTGAAAGAGGCGTGCCCGACTTCGGCGAACACGGCGATGGCGAGAAGAATCAGGCCCAGGACAAAATTGTCAGGCTTCGAACATTCGCCGCCCTGCTTGAGAATCACAAGGGCAATGCCTCCAAGAGTTATCGCGATGCCGAAAATGTTGAGCCTGGAGATGCGCTCCCTGAAGAACAGATAACCTGCGGCGACCGAAAAGATCGGAACGGAGGCTATTATCATCGAACTGATCGTCGGAGAGCCGGTCTCCTTGATGCCGTAAGTTTCACAAAGGAAATAAATCAGGGGTTCGAAAAGAGCGAGAAGGGCGAATTTCCAGATGTCCTGTCTGTCAATCCATCTGAACTGCTTCGTCAGAAGATTGAAAATCAGCAGAATCAGGCCAGCCACAAGGATTCTGATCGGCACGAAGTAGAATATCGGCACATCAAGAGCGATCAGCCGGTCGCTCCAGATGTAGGACATTCCCCAAAGGATTATCGCGAAGGCGGAGACAAGATAGATCACCACCCTGTTGTCACAGATACTCTTTGAACCGTTCATAAAATCCTCCGATTTTCTTTCAGATTGGCAAAGATAAGCAATTTCTCCTTATGAAACGAAATAATATTCAAATATTCACTGACGGTTTGTCATCAAACGGGCAGGTGGAACGGGAAGTCTAGCCCTTCAGCAGGCGAAGGGAGATTCTCTTGCGGTCAAGGTCCACGTCAAGGACGCTGACCTTAACTTTCTGATGGAGCTTTACTCTCTGCCCGCGCATCTGGGAGACGTGGACAAGGCCGTTCTCGTGGATGCCTATGTCCACGAAAGCGCCGAAAGCCGTGACGTTGGTGACGATGCCCGGCAGTTCCATACCCTGCTTCAGGTCGTCGATCTCGCGGATGTCATCCGCGAAACTGAATTCCTGGGCGCTCTGGCGCGGATCGCGTCCAGGTTTGGACAGTTCCTTCAGGATGTCGTTGATCGTAGGAAGGCCGAAATCCCCTTCGACATAGGCCTCCGGCTTTATCCCGGCTATGAGTTCCTCGTTGCCGACAAGTTCCTTCGTCGTGACGCCCAGGTCCGCGGCCATCCTGTCAACGATGTGGTAGCATTCCGGGTGCACTGCGGAATTGTCCAGCGGATTCTCCGCGCCGTGTATCCTGAGGAAGCCGGCGCACTGTTCGAACGCTTTCGGGCCGAGTTTGGGAACTTCCTTCAGCTGTTTCCTTGATGAAAATCCTCCCAAGGAATCACGGTAGGCTATGATGTTGGAAGCCAGGGCCGGACCGATGCCGGAAACGTAGCTGAGCAGGTACGGGCTGGCCGTGTTGAGGTTGACCCCGACGCTGTTCACGCAGATCACGACAGTGTTGTCCAGCTTCTCGCGCAGCAGGTTCTGGTCCACATCGTGCTGGTACTGCCCGACTCCCAGAGACTTGGGGTCGATCTTGACGAGTTCGGCCAGCGGATCCATAAGGCGGCGGCCGATGGAGACCGCTCCCCTGACGGTCACGTCCTCGTCAGGAAATTCCTTGCGGGCGACTTCGGAAGCGGAATAGATGGAGGCTCCGTCTTCGCTGACGGTATAGACCTTGACATTTTCAGGGATGCCCACGCGCTTGATGAAATCCTCGGTCTCGCGCGATGCCGTACCGTTGCCGATCGCGATCACTTCGATGGCATATTCATCGATCATCGACGAAACCGCCATTATAGACTTGATTTTTTCGCTCTGCGGAGGATGCGGGAATATTATCTCGTGGTGCAGCAGCCTCCCGCGCTCGTCCAGACAGACTATCTTGCATCCGTTGCGGAATCCCGGGTCGATGGCCATAGTCCGCTTCTGTCCGACAGGCGGAGAAAGCAGAAGCTGGGTAAGGTTGTCGCCGAAGACGGCCACGGACTCCTTGTCGGCCTTCTCCTTGGCCTCCTTCAGAATCTCGTTGGTCAGCGACGGCTCCAGCAGACGCTTGAACGCATCGTCCACGGCCATACGGATCTGTTCCGCAAGCTTTGCTCCGGGATAACGGTGTTCCTGGCAGAAGTCGTAGTAGATCTTGTTGCCGCATTTTTCCGGATCGGCATCCAGACTCACGGAAAGGAACCCTTCGTTCCGGGCGCGGAGCACGGCGAGAAGATTGTGCGACGGGATGCGCTGGAGAGGCATCGAGAAATTGAAATAGGTGCGGTACTTGGCGGCTTCTGGATTCCCTGAAGCGGCCTTGGTCGCCTTGGCCTCGACACGGCGGGTTCTGAATATGCGTCTGAGACTTTCGCGCACGGGAGCCGACTCGGAAAGCCGCTCTGCGATTATGTCCCTCGCTCCGGAAAGAGCCTCGTCCGCCGACGCCACGTCCTCGTTGACGAATTTCCCGGCCTCGGCCTGAGGATCCGCCACAGAGACATTCCACATCTTGTCAGCCAGCGGCTCCAGACCCTTTTCCTTCGCCATCGACGCCCTTGTCCTGCGCTTGGGCCTGTACGGAAGGTAAAGGTCTTCAAGTTCGCTTGAAACCACACAGTTCTCGATTGAAGTCCGCAGCCCGTCCGTCAGCTTGCCCTGTTCATCTATAGTGGACAGGATGCCGGCCTTGCGTTTTTCCATCTCGGAGAAGACATCGTTCCAATGCTTGATTTCCGCCACGGCGACATCATCGAGGCCGCCGGTCTTCTCCTTGCGGTAACGGCTGATGAAAGGGATCGTGCTGCCCTCCTCGAAAAGCTGGATGCAGTTTTCGACCTGCCAGTCCTTGACTCCGAGGACACGTGAGATGTATTCAATGTAGATTGCCTTCATATTCATTCAACTTCATTATTCAACGATCGGGAACTCCTTGAAATCCTGCCGCCTGCGCGGGTCAATCCTGGGAGACCACCTTCAGTTCGTCCCTGTACACCGAAAAGATTTTGGACTTGGAGACAAAGCCGACATAGGTCCTGTCCTGCCTTACCACCGGCAGGTTCCAGGCGGAAGTCATCTCGAACTTCCGCATCACCGAATCCATCTTCTCGTCCTCGTAAACATATTCCTCGGCGCTCCGCATATAGTTGAAGACGTGCCTGGTTTCATAGACATCGGTGCGGAACATATCCTTCCTGATCATTTCCAGGGAAACATAGCCCTGGAAACGGTCCTTCGAGTCAAGCACCGGGAATATGTTCCTCGTGGATTCGGAAACGACCTCCACCAGCCTGCCCAGAGTGTCGTCGATCTTCACCGTGGAAAAGTCAGTCTCGATGACGTCCGAGACCTTGAGAAGGGTGAGGACGGCCTGGTCGCTGTCGTGCGTCAGGAGTTCCCCCTTCTGGGCGATACGTTTGGTGTAGATGGAATATTTCTCCGCCAGCCTGGTGACTCCGAAAGAAATGGTGGAAGTGAGGATCAGCGGCAGGAAGAGGTCATAGCCACCGGAAATCTCCGCGATAAGGAAGATGGCTGTCATCGGAGCCTGCATCACTCCGGCCATAAGCCCGGCCATTCCCACGAGAACGAAATTCTGCTCCGGAACTGACGCAGGAGCGTTTCCGGACATCAGGTTCAAGGTCCTGGCCACCACGAAGCCCGCGATCGCCCCCACGAAAAGGGTAGGACCGAAAGTTCCGCCCACTCCCCCGCCGGCGTTGGTCAGTGTCATCGAGAAGACCTTCAGCAGCAGGATAAGCAGGAAGAACAGCGGAACCGACCATTTGCTGTCGGTCAGGAATGCAAGCGGAGTCTGACCGTCAAGCGAAAATTCCTTCCCGTTCAGAAGCACTCCGAGGGAGTCGTAGCCTTCGCCGAACAGCGGCGGGAAAAAGAAGATCAGCACGCCCAGTCCCACGGCGCAGAACGCCCATTTAAGATAGACGTTCTTCAGCTTGCCGATCTTGTCCTCAAGAGTCAGCGTCGTGCGGATGAAGTAGATGGAACAGAGTCCGCAGAACAGTCCGAGCACTATGTAGAAAGGAATGTTTCTGAGAGCGAATGGAATAAGCGTGCATTCAAAAGGCGTGGAAGTGCCCAGGCAGATGTACGAAACCATCGCCGCGGAGACCGTGGATAGCAGCAGGGGCATCATCGAGGTCATCGAGATGTTGAAGAGCAGAATCTCCAGCACGAAAAGCACTCCTGCAAGAGGCGCCTTGAATATGCCCGAGACGGCGGCGGCAGCGCCGCAGCCCAGCAGTACTGTCATGCTTCTGTAAGACAGGCCGGCTATCCTGGCGAGATTCGACCCGATGGCCGCTCCCGTGTAGACGATCGGGGCCTCGGCCCCCACCGAGCCGCCGAAACCGATCGTCACCGAACTGGCGGCTATCGAGGACCACATATTGTGCGGTTTGATGCGCGACTCGTGTCTGGAGACGGCCTGAAGAGCCTTGGTGACTCCGTGGCCGATGTTGTCGCGGATCACATACCTGCAGAACAGCATTGCGAGCAGCATTCCGACTCCCGGAAGCAGGAGATAGTAGAACGCACCCTGGAGGACATCGCCGAAAGCCTCGTCCAACCCCTTCTGGACAAGCATTATCAGGGTCTTGAGCAGAACCGCCGCAAGACCTACGACAATTCCTACGACCAGACTGAGGAGAAGAAGCTGATTCCTCTCCGACATTCGTGATATATGGCCGAACTTTCGCATATTCCTACAAAATTAACTATTTTTGCGGACAGTGCGAAATTCATTGATCAGAGATGAAAAGGTTGATTGTATCATTGGTGACAACCGTTCTGGTTGCATTGCTAGGAATCGTAGGACTCAGGATGTTCAGCGGCAAAGGTCCGCGCGAACGCGTGAAGACTGAAAGCGGCTGCAATGTCGTGATGGAAGAACTCAGTTTCTACCGTGGCGGCACGAAGATTTTCGGGAAAGTGGTCAAACCGGCCGACGAGAACGGATTCTACCCGGATTCGCTCGGAAAGCGTCCGGTCCTGCTCTACTTCCACGAACCTCTCAAGACGGCATACCCTGAAAGCCTGATGCAGGAACTGTCGGCGGACGGGGTGATCGGCTACATCACCGCCTTCCACGGGGACGAAAAGGACATCGAGTTCATAGTCAAGAAGATAAGCAGAGAGAAGTTCGCCGACAAAGACAGAATGTTCATCATTGCGGACTCGACTTCTTCGTCTGCCGCGGTCAAGGCGGCCGGGAAACTCGGGAAAGCGGTAAGCGGCCTGATCCTGATCAAGCCGAGCCTGGACGACAAGGCAAAGGCCACGCTGAGAAAACTCGGCTACGAGGTGCTTGGCCTCAACACGTCCGACAAAGATGTCGTCTATGACAATGCTTCCTGTTATCTGGAAATCAACGGCGCGCTGAAATGATGAAAAGAATCCGATTCGGGATTGCCGGGACCGGACGCATAAGCGACTGGGTTCTCAAGGGAGCGGTGCTGGACCCGAGGTTCGAAGCAGCCGCCGTCTGTTCAAGGACGGAAGAGAAAGGCCGGGAGTTCGCCGCAAGGCACGGAATACCGAAAGTTTACACTGACATCGGCGCGATGGCGGCTGACCCGGACCTGGACGCCGTCTACATCGGCACGCCCAACAGCACGCACCACGACCTCGCGATCCGGTGCCTGACCCGTGGAAAGCACGTCCTTTGCGAAAAGCCCCTTGCATCCAACGCACGGGAAGTCAAGGAGATGGCGGCGGCGGCGAAGGAAAGCGGAGTCCTGCTGATGGAGGCTATGATCTCCACGCTGAACCCGAATTTCAGGGTGGCGGCAGAGCGTCTGAAATCGCTCGGCAAAGTTCGGCACTATTCAGCCACCTTCTGCCAGTATTCCTCCAAATACGACCTTCTCAAGAGGATCCTTGCGGGCGAAGACGCGTCTGCGGTGCCGAGTTCGTTCAACCCGGACTGCTCGGGAGGCGCGCTTATGGACATAGGAATATACCCGATCTACCCTATGGTCAGCCTTTTCGGGAGGCCGGAAGCCGTCCGCGCCGACATAAAGACCTGCCGGGTGCCTGCCGGAGGGCAGATGAAGCCGATCGACCTTCAGGGCTGCGCCATTTTTGAATATTCAGGGATGAACGCAACGGTGACATATTCAAAGATAGCCGACTCCAGGCTCTGCACGGAGATTTCCTGTGACGGCGGGATTCTCACCCTCGACCAGATCCACATCACGAGGAGAGTGGGACTGACGCTTCGCGGAGCCCCGACCTCCGGAAGGGCGGCAGGACCGCAGACCGAGGACATCTCGGTACCGCAGGACGCCGACGAGTACCTGTGCGAATTCCGGGAATTCATCGACGTGCTTGAAAGCGGACGCAGGGAATCCTCCGTCAACAGTCTGGAGACTTCACTGGTGACCGCCGAGATAATGGAGGATCTGCGCCGCGGGGCCGGAGTCGTCTTTCCGGCCGACCGAGTGTCACCTGCCTACTGTCCGCCGAGACGCGAGAAATAGGTCAGCACATCCTCCCAGGTTCTGAACGCATCGGAGCCGAAATGGACAAGAGTGCCCATAAAGTCATTTCCTCCGTCCGCATCAGGTTCCGCATCAATCAGATAATCGGCAAGCAGAAGATCCTTGTGCCTTGTCGCAGCGACGCGGTTCCAGACCGGAACTCCGAGGTTTTCCTCGCACCATCTTATGGCCTTGAGATAAAGGTCGGGACTGTTGTACGGCACTCCGGCCACGATGTGCAGGTCGTAGCCGGCGGCAAGGACGGCGACAGCCTTGGCGAATCCGCTTGAATGGTTGACGATCCTGTCGCTCAGCGAGATGAAAAGCACAGGCTTCCTGACACCGTTCTGCCTGTCGTCAATCCATTGGATGACCGGCAGGAGCGAATGAAGGATTGTCGTGTCGTTGAGATGGTGCTCGCCGTCGAACCGTATGGCCTGCGGATAATGTTCCGAGAACAAGTCGAAGGTGTGGACCAGATTGTCATTGATTCCGAACAGGCCATAGACCTTGTCACTGTCCTGTTCCGAATGCTCGAAGCAATGCGAGCTGACCTCACGGTAATGCTCCAGAAGGGTCTTGGTGACAAGGAAGGATGTCTCTCCGTCCTTGCGGGGATTGTGGAACTCCTGACGGCCGAGGCCGTTGTTCTTCAGCAGTGTGTCCGCCAGCCGGAAGGCGGGGTTGACCAGAATCCTGTCCACTCCGTACAGCATTTCAGCGTACATCGCTCCCATCGAGGTTCCGATGACGAGGTCCGGCTTCTCAGACGCGAGGATATTCATAAGCAGGTCGAGAGCTTCCGCCGGTTCGACGGGCAGGTCGGGCGCTATGGTTTCCGCATCCGGCAGCAGCAGTTTCAGCGTCCTGACTGTTCCGTTCTGTCCGCTTGAGGCGAATCCGTGCACATAAAGTATCTTTTTCCCGGCCATCAGATCCGGCCTTGCATATTCATAAAGTTCCATATTCCTACGTCAGCCTTGCTGAAATCAGTTCAAGTCTTGCAAAATAACGTCAAGACTTGCAAAAATAATGATTATTGTGCTCAAATGATTGCCACAATGCTTGAATTCGATGACTTTATTGAGTACCTTTGGAAGATTAATCAAAATGACACTGACTATGCCGGATCTTAGGAAAATCGTGGAAATGTTCGCCGTCGAAGGCGTAATTTCAGAAATAAAGCCGTTGGGCAACGGACTGATCAACGACACCTACAAGGTTGTCACTGAAGGCGATGCCCCGGATTATGTACTTCAGAGAATCAACAACGCCATATTCACGGACGTGGACCTGCTGCAGAGCAACATAGAAGCCGTGACCAGACACATCCGTCACAAGCTGGAAGCCTCCGGAGAAAAGGACATCGACCGCAAGGTGCTGAGGTTCATTCCGCTGAAATCCGAAGGCCGGAGGCTGGAGGCCCTGATGACCGAAAAGCCGAAGACATACTGCCTGGCTGAAGGAATGTACTGGAGAGTGTCGGTGTTCATCAGCGACGCTAACACTTTCGAGACCGTCAATCCTGAATATTCAGAATACGCCGGAGAGGCATTCGGCAACTTCGAAGCGATGCTCTCCGACATCCCGGACACCCTCGGCGAGACCATTCCGGACTTCCACAATATGGAACTCAGGCTGAGGCAGCTGACGGAGGCGGTCAGGGCCGACCTGGCCGGCAGGCTGCGCGCAGACGACAGGACCGAAGGCCAGGAACTCCACAGGATCCTTTCGGAAATCGACAGGTACGGGGTCAAGATGTGCCGGGCCGAACAGCTGCACCGCGAAGGCAAGCTTCCGAAAAGGATCTGCCACTGCGACACCAAGGTCAACAACATGATGTTCGACGCGGACGGCAAAGTGCTGTGCGTGATCGACCTGGACACCGTTATGCCGAGTTATGTATTCTCCGACTTCGGCGACTTCCTGCGCACGGCCGCCAATCCTGTGGCCGAGGACTCGCCGGAACTGGACAAGGTGGACTTCGATATGGACATCTTCAAGGCCTTCGCAAGAGGCTACATCAAGGGCACGAAATCATTCCTCACCCCTGTCGAGAAAGAGAATCTGCCTTACGCGGCCTGCCTCTTCCCGTTCATGCAGGCTGTCCGCTTCTTCGCCGACTACATAAACGGCGACACCTACTACAAGATCAAGTACCCGGAGCACAACCTTGTCCGCACCCGCAACCAGATGAAGCTTTTCAGCTCGGCGATGGAGAAGGTGCCTCGGATGGCGGCGTTCATCGAATCCCTCGGATAGGCCGCAGGAACCGGCAGAACGTAATAGAGTAGCGAAACAGACTATGGCGAAGATGAAAAGAAGCGAAAAGGTGCTGTGGGCGATGGTGGCGCTGGCGCTGGCGGCGAACATCTGGCTTCCGCGGCAGATGCGGTACAGGTATTCGTGGGAAAAGGATCTCAGCCAGAGGCTGGCCACCGAGTTCAGCGCCACGCGGGAGGACGTCAAGGAATATGTCAGCCGCTACATTCCCGATGTGACCGACGGGCAGATCGACGCCTGGACCGCATCCGGAAAGCTGGAGTCAATGCAGATCGGGAAGCGGACGATGTACTTCAGGGAAGCAGCGGCCAACCTTTTCAGAATCGATTCCGAACTTGCGGCGGTCAAGGCGGCCGCCGGCAAGGAAGACACCTGCGGCAGGACCGTTGCGGCCGGCGATGAGAATTCCCTCCTTGCGCAGAAGAAGAGAATGAAGGTAACCTTCACAATCACAGTCCCCGCCAACACGTTGAGACCCGGCAACACGGTCCGCTGCTGGCTCCCGTTCCCGAGACGGGACATAGGACGCCAGACAGACGTAAGGCTCATCGAAGCCGGAGCGGACGGGACTGCATATTCAGAAAACAGCCTGACATTCTCCGACCCTTCCTGCCCGCACTCGAGCGTTTACCTTGAAGCGAAGGTGCGGCGGAACCGGCCGACCGTCTTCCACGAGGTCTTTGAATATGCATCCAGCGGAGAACGGCTTACTCCAGACTCATCTGAAGTTCCCGCCTACGACAAGGAATCCGGCGGTTACAGGAAATACACGTCCGAGCTTGACAGGCACGTCATCTTCACCGACCGAATCCGCCACCTCGCCGATTCGGTCACCGCAGGGATCACCAGCCCTTACATCCAGGCCAGGGAAATCCGTTCCTGGATTCTCGCGACTTTCCCGTGGACTGTCGCAAGAGACTACTCGACGATCGAGAATATTCCTGAATATGTTCTGTCCGCCGGCCACGGCGACTGCGGGCAGGTGACGCTCCTTTTCATCACGATGTGCCGGTACAAAGGCATTCCGGCCAGATGGCAGAGCGGATGGATTATGACTCCCGGCAACGTCATTCCTCACGACTGGTGCGAGGTCTATTTCGAAGGCTGCGGCTGGATGCCGGTTGACCTGAGCCCTGAAGCCGGCGGGGACTTTTATTTCGGAGGAATCGATCCTTACAGGCTGGTGCTCAACTCCGGCCTTGGCGACGGACTCTCCCCTGCCAAGAAATTTCCTCGGAGCGACCTCGTCGATTTCCGTCGCGGCGAAGTTGAATGGGACAAGGGCAATCTCTACAGCTCCCAGTGGACCTGCGACATCAAGGTCGAATACCTCTAGAAGACAAGCGTGAAGGCAGTCCTGTCGGCATCGCTGCGGGACAGTTTGATGGTACCTCCGTTCAGACGCACAAGCTGACGCGAAAGGCTCCGGCC
>CAVHYF010000027.1:19469-24041 GCA_963640265.1 bacterium
GGCCGGCAGGACCGTCAGAGCGGCCATTACCGTGAATATTCCGAATGCCAGTTTAGTAGTCATTTTCATTTCTTATTCAATTTTCTTCCTTTTCAGCCGACATTGCCAGTAATTAGTGTGTCAAAGTACGCAAGCCATTGACTATGCGCACACTGGCTTATCGCACTTTTGTGGAAGTGTAAAGAAATTTTACACACGAGTAAAGAAATTTTACACTTTTGATTAATTTTGCCCCTGTGCGCCGGACCGCATAATCAGCCCGGCCGGATCGCGCATCGCCGTGTGAAGCCGCAGCGCCTGTCGGGCGGGGTTCTGCGCGGGACGCTGAAAAAATGTAGAGAGTACGCTATGGAATATTTGTCGAAAGAGCGCTATGATCAGATTGTCGCCGAACTCGATTCTCTGATCAATGTGGAATATCCGAAAATCAAGGAAGACCTGTCCGAGGCCCGCGCCCAGGGCGACTTGAGCGAAAATTCAGGGTACCGCGCCGCGAGAAGGGCTCAGGGCAAGGCCATCAGCAGGATACGCTTTCTGCAGAAGGTGCTGCAATATTCAAGGATCATCGACACGAATGCTTTGCCCAAGGACAGGATATCCCTGCTGAGCAAAGTGGAGTTCACGAATCTGGCAACCGATGCCAGAATGACCTGGACGATAGTGAGTCCGCACGAGATGAACCTGCAGGAAGGGAAGATTTCCTGCAAGTCCCCGCTAGGGATGGCGCTTATGGGCAGGAAGGCCGGCGATGAAGTGGAAGTCCACGCTCCGTCGGGAACCTTCCGGCTCCGGATCGAAAGCGTGGACATCCCGTAACATTTACTCGGTCTTGAGCATCATTCCCCACTCGACTTCGGAGACGGCGGAATCATCTTTTACGGTCCTGAGGATCTCCAGGGCGAAAGCTATGGTGTGACCGGACGAACGGCCAGTGACGATTCTGCCGGAATGCACTGCCGGACGGGCGACGAAATGAGCGCCGTTCTCTTCCAGGGCCTTTTCGAACCCGTCGAAGCAAGTCACGTCGCGACCTTTGAGAGCATCGCCCAACTGACTGAGCACCAGTCCAGGAGCCGCACAGATGGCAGCGACGCTTCCACCAAGTTCATAATGCTCCTTCATAAGCGCTATCAGAGGCTCGCACTCCGCAAGAGCGCGGCTTCCAGGCATACCGCCGGGGAAAATGAAGAAATCCTTCTCCGTAGGCCTGCCGTTTCCGGCATCGTCAAGAAAGTCATCGTAGGTCAAGTCAGCGCCTACGGCGACCCCGTGGGAAGAATTGACAAATGGTTCCTCTGTGATTGACACAGTCTTCACGTCAACGCCTCCCCTGCGGAGAACATCGACGGTTGCGAGAGCCTCGACATCCTCGAAGCCGTCGGCAAGAAAAACATACACTCCCCTCATTGTTTGAATATTTTCCACGAATATACGAAATTTCTCCGTATGCGCCACCTTCCGGCGCGGGCCTAAGCCGCATCAGAAACCGATCTTCGCCCTCCTGTCGCCGGAAAGACGCTCGTGGTTGCAGAGAGAGACTATGTCCGCCAATGACGGCACCTTGCCGCTGATGACCTCCTCCATCGTGGCCTTGCGCACGATGTTGTCGATTTCTCCGCCGCTGAAGTCGAAATTCGAAGCCAGGCTTTCCGCCTCGCAGTCCGAAAGGGACGGAAGCTTGTCCTTCCAGATGTTCGTCTTGGCCAGGACCGAAGGCTTCTCGTAGCGTATTTTGAAAAGGAACCGGCGCTCGAACGCTCCGTCAAGATTACCCTCAAGATTGGTCGTAGCTATGAGGATTCCCTCCAGCTTCTCCATCTCCTCCAGAATGATGTTCTGGATGGCGTTCTCGGTCTGGTCGATGCTGCCGTTGCTCCGGCCGATGTCGCGGCGCTTGGAAAAGATGGCGTCAGCCTCGTTGAAGAGCAGAATCGGTTTCAAGGAAGCGTTTCTGCAGGCTTTCCTGTAATCCGAGAAAATCTTCTTGATGATCTTCTCGCTCTCCCCGTACCACATGCTCTTGGACGCGCTGATGTCCACGTGGATGATGTCGCGGCCGGACTTGCGCGCCCACTGCATCACCGTCTCTGTCTTGCCTGTGCCCGGAGCGCCGTACAGCAGCACGGCAAGGCCCTTCATCAGCCCCTTGGCCTCAAGACGGCTGACAAGGCTCCGGTAGTTGTTCTCCTCAAGAGCGTTTTCAACAAGCGAAAGCTGTCCTCTCTGCTCGTCGGAGAAGAAAAGATGCTTCTGCGTGATGTCCGAAGCCCTGATCCGGCTCTTGTCATCAACTTTATCGATGAACAGTTCCGCATCCTCCTCAAAAAAGAGTTTCTTTCCTTTGTCGGTCAGGGACAGGACGGTGTTCTCCCCGAAGAGGCTGGTCCTGGTGGTCATCTCCGCCAGTCCAGTCTGCTGCAGGATATGGGTCTCTTCCTTCAGCTTCTTGAGGCAGGTGCGCCTGGCTCTCGGACTGTAAACCTTCCCGAGCACATAAGGAATCGCAAGGCCGCCGCCGTCCTTCGCACAGTCGTAGCAAAGAAGGTAGAAGAGCACCCTGTCCATTTCGCTGTCCAGGATGTCCTTGATATTGTTGATGAATCCAAGCGAACTGTTCGCTCTTTCTGTACGGAACACGAACAGCGACAGCCGGGCCTCGGAGGTGTCTCTGTCGGCGTCGAACTCATTGCTCCGGATGTAGTTGTGCACGGCGGAAGCGAACTTGTACCTGTCGAGATTGCTGTATTTGCCGGAATATGTCTCGAAGTCATTCTCAAGCAGAAGTTCCTTTCCTTTGTCGCAGAGCTGAACGTAGTCATCGTCCGAGGCCAGTTCCACCAGTCCGGCCTGCACGAGCGGATGCGTTCCGCCGCGCAAAGCGGCAGCCTCCTGGAAACGCAGCGAGAACACGCTGTACATATCCTTCAGTGTCAAATCGATGTCCGACATCTTCATCTCGCTTTCAAGAAAGTCCTTGCAGATGTCATAGAAGAGAACGCGGTGCCGGAGTTCCGGGACCTCCTTCTTCACAGCCACGACGAAACTCATCTCCGAGTAATCCTGTTCCATCGACTGCGCCTGCTGGAGAAGTTCTTCGCAGGAGACATCGGAATCTTCCATCCGCAATCCGACCGCCTTGCAGAAGTCATAGCGGTCGAAGTCCTTGCGCAGCATCTGCACGGGACGCGAATCAGGTACTCTGCCGTCAAGCAGGCAGTCCATCACGTAATTGGACACGATGTAGGACTTCTCTACCCGGCGGGACTCGTCCGGGTTGCTCTGCACGATGAGGCCCCTGTCCTGAAGCGAAGCAATCGCCGGCAGGTACTCCATCACGTCCAGCTGTGTGCAGTCGAAGTAGCTTGCGAGGTCCTCCATATCGCTGTTCCTTCCGCTGCAGCTGCGGTCGAAGAAGGCTGCGAAGACAATCGCCTCGCCGCGGCTATGCAGTCCGAGCCCTGCCGCAAGGTCGTCCAGTGCAGTCCCGGTCTCCTTGGTTCCCAGTTTCTGCAGTTTGCTGTCCCTTACTCTTGCGGCCGCCGCTTTGATAAGCTGAATGTAACTCTTTCCCATACTCTCTTTCAAATAATGTTTCGCTCTCTTTTCCCACGATGCAAAGGAAAGCATTCGCACTGCCAAAATATGGCAGCACAAAGATTTCCTTCCGCAAACGCGTGAGAATCCTGCAGTCGGCAGGTCCCACTTTGGCAGCCGACTACAGGATTATACTCCGGTTTCACCGGGTTCTTTCATCTTTTCTGATTATTTCCGCGGATTCTTCAATGCCTGGCTGTAATGTCCGGCTTCACACCGAGAAAAAGAGCCAGACGGACGCGGCTATCATCACGGCGGCCACGATTCTCTGGTACAATTTCTTGTTGATGTTGTGTATCAGCCTGATCGCCACGAAGTTCGCAAGCATCATCGCGGCGCCGATCAGAAGACCGCAGATGAAGATATCCCCATTCATCAGGTCAAGTTTGCCGTACATGAAAATCTTTATGACGTGCATAGCCGTCGCCGCCGTGGCTTCGCTGGCGATGTAGGCGACCGGAGTCAGACCGAGGGTCAGGAACACGGCGCTGCTCAGCGGACCGGATATTCCCAGAAGGCCGTTGATGAGTCCGGTGACTCCTCCGCCGACAATCATCGTGGCCGGTTTCTTCGGGAGAGTCATCTTGCCCATTATCTTCATTATTGCGAAAATTGTCAGGAACACGCACAGGATTCTGGTCATCGGCGCTTTGGGGACAACCGCGAAGCCGAATGCGCCCAGCGCGGTGAGCGGCGCGGCAAGAATCAGAAACCGTCCCGCCTGCTTCCATTCGATGTCCCTGAAGCCTAGTCCCATCTTGGACAAGTTGCTGAGCATCTGGGCGATAGTCGAAACCGGCACGGCGACCTCGACACCATAGAAAGCAGTGAGTACCGGCAGAAGTATCATTCCTCCGCCGAAGCCAACCGACCCCGACAGCAGCCCGGCGACGAAGCCCACCCCGGTCAAAATCAGAATTGCAGGAAGTTCAAGCATCCCCCTTACTTTTCTTGAATATGTTTATGAATATGCTTCCT
>CAVHYF010000028.1:0-23132 GCA_963640265.1 bacterium
GACCATCAAACTGCTGGAGTCCCCGGGTTACCGGACCGTGAAGCCGGCAGGTTCGCCGGAAGCGGAGTCGGTGGCAACCCAGAGATTGAAATCGCCGGGTTCCACGACGAATTTGTCGTCGATGTTCCAGAAGGCGAGGTCGGCGACCGGCAGCGAGAACTCGACAACCGCGGATTCCCCGGCTTTCAAGGTAACCCTTTGGAACCCTTTGAGTTCCTTGACAGGTCTGGAGATTGAACCTACTAGATCCTGCACATAAAGTTGGGCGACTTCCGTGCCGTCATATTCACCGCTGTTCTTCAGGCTGACCTTGACCCTGACGGTGTCGGCAGTGGTGTACTCCCTCTTGTCGAGGGACAGGTCAGAATATTCAAAGGTGGTGTAGCTGAGTCCGTAGCCGAACGGGAATAGAGGGCCGTAGCCGCTGTCAAGGTAGTAGGAAGTGCAGCCGTTGGAGGTCTGCCCCGCCTTGATAGGAAGTTCGTCGAGAAGTGTCTCCGTGCCGGTGTTCGGACGCCCGGTGTTGAGGTGGTTGTAGTACATCGGGGCCTGCCCTGCGGTCTTCAGGAAGGTGACAGGTGTCTTTCCTGACGGAACTGCTTTCCCGCTCAGCAGGTCGGCGATGGCCTCGCCGCCCATCGTTCCCGGATGGAACGAGTAGAGCATCGCGTCGCAGTTCTCAAGATCCCTGCCGATGGTAAGCGGTCTGCCGGCCATCACCGCCACGATGACTTTCTTGCCGGTCTGCTTCATCGCCGCGATCAGCTCGCTTTGAGCGCCTTGAAGATTCAGGTCCGAGAGGCAGTGCGCCTCGCCGGAAAGTATGGCTTCTTCACCGGCGAACACGATGATTGCGTCAGCCCTCGAAGCCGCAGCCTTGGCCTTGGCGATTCCTTCCGCGTTCTTGTCGCGGCTGTAGGCCGTCCCCGGCTCGTAAATTACATTATAGTCTTTCCTGAGGGCCGCCAGAGGGGTGACGGTGTGGGTCTCGTCTCCATCGAAGGTCCAGGTGCCCATCTGCTCGTAAGGAGCGTCGGCCAGAGGACCGGTCACAAGCAGGGTTCTGACATCCTTGAGAGGAAGCGCTCCGTCGTTCTTCAGCAGGATAGCCGATTCAAGCGCGCTTTGTTTGGCGGCCTCAAGATGGTCTTCGGCGTAGAACACAGCCCCTGCTGTCTCTTCATCGACATAAGGGTTGTCGAATAGTCCGAGACGGAATTTCAGGCGGAGAATGTCTCTGACCGCATCGTCTATCTGCTTCTCGCTGAGCTTCTTCTCACTGACAAGTTCTTCAAGGAACGAAATGAAGCCGTAGGACATCATATCCATCTCCACGCCTGCGTTGACGGACAGTTCCGTGGCCTCCTTGAGGTCTTTGGCGACCCCGTGCATCACCATCTCGCCCGAGGAATTCCAGTCCGTGACGATCATCCCGTCAAAGCCCCATTCACCCCTGAGAACATCCTGGAGAAGCCATCTGTTGCCAGTGGAAGGAACTCCGCCCAAAGTGTTGAAGGATGTCATCAGGGTCATTGCACCGGCCTTCACACCGGCCTGGAATGCAGGGAAATAGATGTTGCGCAGGGTCCTTTCGGAGATTTCGGCGGTGTTGTAGTCGCGCCCTCCTTCGGCGGCTCCGTAGCCGGCAAAGTGCTTAAGGCAGGCTGCGACGCTGGTGGAGTCCCCGTTGCCCTGATATCCCCGGACCATGGCGGCTCCCATCACGGCGTCAAGGTAAGGATCTTCACCGGAACTTTCGGCGATCCTGCCCCAGCGCGGATCTCTCGAGATGTCAAGCATCGGCGAGAAGGTCCATCTGATTCCGCAGGAAGAGGCTTCAATTGCCGCCATACGTGCTCCGCGTTCAACCAGTTCAGGGTCGAAAGTCGCGGCAAGGCCGAGCGGTACCGGGAACATTGTCTTGAAACCGTGGACTACATCCCTGCTGACAAGCAGCGGAATTCCCAGCCGGCTTTTTTCAACGGCGATTTTCTGGACCCTGTTGATTTCTGCAGGATCCACGCAGTTGAGGATGCTGCCGACCTCTCCTTTCTCGATCGCTTCCGCCAGCCAGTCTCCGCCTGAGAGCTGGTTCATCTGCCCGATCTTCTCGTGCAGGGTCATCTGCGACAGGAGACTGTCAATCTTCTTCTCGGTCTCGTCTTTTCCGGAGCAGCCGCAGACCGCAAGAGCTACCGCTGCTATCGTTAGGTGTTTGAATATATTCATTTACAAGTTCTTGCTTATTGTTTCCAATCGTTCTTCGTAAATTTCCCTGATTCTGGCAACGGCGGCGTTGTAGCTCATCTTCTCGTCTCCGTTGATGATTGCACCACCGTTCTGCGAAGCGTCTTCAGCCGGATTCCACATCTTGAAATTCAGTTCGGCCGAGGCCTGCAAGGTCTTCTCCATCTCATCGATGTAGGCAGGAATCGTCTTCAGCTGCGGGAGCAGTTCGTTCCACCTTGCCTTGACGGCTTCCTTGAAAGCGGGGTCCTCGAACAACCTTGCGTACCAGATGGCGTCATAGTTGACAAGTCCGGTCCTCGCTCGCGGGGAGACGTTGTAGGACAGAACTCCCCAGTCGAAGTCCCACAGAGGCCCTGCCTGCAGCTTCCCGTCGGCGCTTTTGTGCATGAACACGCTTCCCGGATTGCCCAGTTCGTGGTTGACCATCAGCTCGAAGACTATCCAGTAGTCGATGAAGGAGTTGACGTCAAGGTAGGCCGCGTAGCCCTTCGCTCCGTCCTTGAAGTCATCGCCGTAGATGGCCTCCGAAACCGTGCGGACATATTCCTTGATCTCCTTCAGTTTCGCTTCTGTCAGTCCGTCGTCATAGTCGGGGTACTTTACCCCGAAAGGAATTCCATCCTGGAACTGCAGGCATTTCCCCGGAGTCTGAATCCATTGGATTTCATTGTCGTAGTGGAAGTCGCATTCCAGAAGGAAACCGTCCTCGCAGGGAACGCGGTTCTTGTCAGCCCGCACCTGCTCGATCAGCAGGTAGGTGCCGCGGTGTTCCCCGTTCATCACGAGCTCAACACTTTGGCAATGCGGAGTCCAGTCCAGCGAGGTCATCGAACCGACCTTGTAGGCTATCAGGTTGCGCATCAGGGTCCTGTCCATGAAGTTGGACAGAAGGAGCCAGCGTTTGTGCTTCGGCAGCCCGAAGACGGACTGCTTCTTGTCGAACTTGACCAGATAAGGCTTCTTCGGCCAGCTCCAGGTGGTGTTGCCGTGTCCCTTGACGGAGCACGTCACCTCGTCCAGCCCCTCGAGTCCGCCGGATCCTTCGATTTTCAGGACGGCTTCAAGGTAATCTTCCTTTGACGTCACCTCCTTGCCATCCTGCGTGTCGATATAGACCACAGGCAACCCCGTGCCGAGATACTTTTCCCTCTCCGCGGGAGCCTCGTTCCTGACAATGAAAGTCTTTGAATATACAGTCGTGCCTCCCGGCAGTTCAATCGCGAAACGTACGCTTTCTTCATAGCCGGAGCAGACCCCCTTGTCGAGGATGTTCACTGAATATGTCCCTTCAGGTTCTGTCGGGACAATTCCTGTCATCTCGAACAGGGTGGGCTCCGAGCCGTCCTGAAGCCTCAGCGACACGGCGCAACCCTGACTGGCGACGGTGCAGTTGAATGAATATCCAGGCTCGTCCACGATGAATTCCACGGTCGCTTCACCACCGTCTTCAATGGTGACTGACGTCCGGGCAGGCGTAATCGAGCGGAAAACAGCAACGGGTTCAGTCTTCTCCTCGCCGCAGGAAAAGGCGGCAAGGAGAAGAAGAACCGTCGGGAAGAGTCTGGAGATGGCTTTCATCAGGCTATTGCTTCTGGAACACTCTCACGTAGTCAATCTCGTAGGTGGCAGGCAGGCAGCTTTCGTCCACGCCCTTGGCTCCGCCCCAGTTCCCGCCCCAGGCCAGGTTAAGCTTGAGGTAGAACGGGTTGTTGAACGGCCAGGTGTCGTAGTTGCCTTTTCCGTCGTTCTTGAACGTCATGTGGACCTTCCCGTCAAAGATGAAGTCCATCTTCTCCGATGTCCATTCCAGCGCATAGGTGTGGAAATCGGACTGCGCCCCGCTCAAAAGGAATTCGTGGGTCTTCTGCGTGTTCTTCGGATGGTTGTACGCCGTGCAGTGGATGCTTGAGGAGACATATTCAGGATTGTAGCCGACCTCCTCCATGATGTCGATCTCGCCGTCTGCGGGCCAGGACTTGTAGTTCTTCGGCATCATCCAGAACGCCGGCCAGGTGCCCCTGCCTTTCGGCAACTTGAGCTTGGCTTCGAAATAGCCGTAGGTCCAGGATTCCTTGGTGTTCATCCTGACGGACTGGACCTTGCTTCCTATCTTCTGCGCCGTGATCTTGAGCGTTCCGTCGGAAACCTCGGCGATCTTCACGTCGCCGCAGAGTCCGTCGGCGACATAGTTCTGGAGTTCGTTGTTTCCCCATCCGCTGTCACCGGTCTCGTACCACCACTTGTCTGAATCAGGTGTTGATGAGCCGCTTGTGTTGAACTCATCCTGCCAGACCAGCTTGTAGCCGGCCGGGATGTTCCCGCCGTCCTCCTTGCATTCCTGCTTGACGCTGACGGACTTCCTTGCCGTCCCGAAGCGGAAGGTCAGGGCGGTTTCGCGGGCCTCGCTGGTCAGATTCTCCGAAATGGAGACCTTGACAGCGGACTTGCCTGACAGGCCTCCGCTCGGGGAAACCGTGCACCAGTCCGTAGCCCCTGAGGAAACGCCCCACTCACAGTTGGAAACGACGTCCACCGTAAGCACGGTCGCTTCGTAGGAAGCAGTGAGCTCCGTCTTGTCAACGGAGAGTTCGGGTACAAGTTCCGGAGTGTCGGCGGAACCGCTGCAAGATGAAGAAGAAAGGGCTGCCGCCGCCGAAAGCGACAGCAACCCGAACATTAATCTGTGAAATAATCTTTTCATTTTACTTGTGTTCCTGCAGGCAGATCTTGCTCAGGGTGACGGTGGAACCGGCTGCGCAGCGGCCGAGGTCTACGAAGAGGACAGCCTTGTCGTAGTCCACATCCGGAGCCACCGCTTCCATCTTGAAGGTGGCAGCTTCTCCTGCCTCGACTGCGAAGTTGTTGACGTAGAACGCGGCGTGATCGTTGTCGTTGCCCTCCCAGGCGAGCTTGAAGGTCATTCCCGAGATGTCCTGGTCTGACTCTACGGTAGCGCAGAAGTCGTAGGTCTTGGCCGCTGACATAGGAATGTCGGTGTGGAAGACAGTCTGTCCCTGCCATTCGCTGCCGCCGATTCCCTCAGGGATGACGACTTTGAGGCCGTTGCCTTCGAGCGTCTCGGTGTCAGGCGTGAGTGCGCCGGACCAGTCGGAAGCGGAGTACCAGTAAGTCATATTGACGGAAGCCTTCTTCCAAAGGTTGCCTTCTCCGTCGATGTCGTAGCTTGTGGCCGGCTTCGGCTTGTAGATATACTGCCAGGAGATTCCGGTGAGATTTGCCACGAGCACTAGCCTTTCCTCGGTGTTCTCGGTGATGACATAGGCCGGTTCATTGTAGACTTCGTCACCCGGCACATAGCCGATCACGACTCCCTTAGGGAAGGTAAGCACATCGCCGTCAAGCTTGTAGGTGGATTCCTGCACACTCCAGTCGATGTCGTAGTCAGCGCTCTGTCCGCTGACGCCGATGGCAGTGACGCCATAGTTGATGAAGATCTTGCCGTCCGCGCCAGGATTGAAGACATACTTTCCGTCGGCGTAGAAGGTGATCTCGTCATCGTAGAGACCGGTGCCGGCCTTGTCGTTAGGGTTGGCTGACCACCATCCGGCAGGGTTTGACTGGTTCTCGCCGCAGCCGAGGTGTCCAGGTACATCGGAGGCGAGTACCCAGGTCTTGCTGGTCTTGCCGAAGAGAGGATCCTCGACATCTCCGCCGGCCGAACCTTCCTTGACGAACTCGTAGTGCCAGGCGATGCCGTCAGGATTGTTCGCGGTCTTCAGATTGATCGCAAGCTTCAGGCATTTCTTCATCTCTGCGGTCTTGCTCTCCAACACGAGGTAGCGAGGGTCGTCAAGGGCAGTCTGATCAGCGATGTATGACATAGGCGTACCTTTCGGGAGGGTGATGTAGATTTCCTCCACACCTGCATCGTTCCAGTTGTTCTCCACGGTGTAGGTGGTCGTCGTGACATCCCAAGGAACCTGATAGTCCTCTCCGGTGGTGTTGTACTCGGGCTTTACTCCTGAACCGACGTTGACATAGGTCTGGCCGTCGCCCGGATCGAAGATGTAGGTACCGTCGGCTCCGAAGGTGATCTTGTCGTCGTACAGACTCTTGTCCTTCTTCTCGTCCGCTCCGGCACTCCACCATTCGGTGCCGTTGCCGCCGTAAGGGCCGCAGCCGAAGTGACCTGCCACAGCGTGGTTCCACTCCCAGGTCTTGGTGCTGCCGTCGCTGAGGGCTTTGATGTAAGGAGATGCGTCGAACGGATCGCGGTACGTGTCGTTCAGGGTGAACTCGACAATCTGTGAGCCGACGGAGATTCCGTTGGCATTGTAGGCCTTGACCTCAACGGAGTGCTTGCCGGCATCACGGAAGCGGAGCTGAAGACCGTTGCCTGTGTAGGCGTAGTTCTTCCCGGTCACCTTGGAACCGCTGGCGTTGTCGATAGGGTCGGTGCTTCCGACAATCCAGACAGGTACCATCTCCTTGTTGTTCATGGTGAATGTGACGTAGTTGGTTGCCTGGTCCACGTCAACCTGCACGTCAAAGTCGGCGGCTTGCGGAAGCTTCGCCTGGTCCGGAGTAAAGTAATCCGGCGAGCAGGCTGCCAGAAGGGCGGCCGCCATCGACAATGCGATATGTTTAAATGTTATCTTCATGTTCATTCAAGATTAGTAGTTGTTTTGTACGAGGTTTGAATCCTTGTCAAGCTCTGTCTGAGGGATCGGCCAGTACTTCTTGGATTCGGTCCAGTCGTTCTGGCGGTACTCGTGGTTGGATGCGGTGAGGACCGTTGCGGCCATCCCTGTGCGGACGAGGTCCCAGTAGCGCTTGCCTTCTCCCACGAACTCCTTGTGACGCTCCTGGATGATGTCCTCGCGGGTCATTCCGGTGTCCTGGCATTTGGCCCTGTCGCGGACTTCCTTGAGGTAGGATGAAGGATCCTGCCCGAGAAGAACTGACAGTTCGGCGGCGTTCAGGAGTGTCTCGGCGTAGCGGTAGATCCTTTCGTTGTTACCGTGGTTCATGTTAGAATCTCCAAGGTAGCCGTGGTTTCCGTTGTTGCGGGCGATGTACTTGCGGAGGAAGAAACCGCTGTCTTCCCAGCGTGGAGTGTAGGACGCACCGCTCTCGGCCGCATATTTCTCAAAGTTGAGGATACCTCCGTCGCGGCGGATGTCGGTCTCGTCATACATGTCGTAGGTGGCCTTGCGGACAGTTCCGAAGCCCCAGCCTTCAGTGTAGTCGGCGCTGCCCTTGAGCGAAGGGATGCCGGTCAGGACGGCGAATATGTTGCCGCCGGTGGCGATAGGAGCATCCCAGGAGCGAACTCCGCCTTCGGAGATGTAGTTGATCTCCCAGATGGACTCGGCGCACCATTCTCCGGATTCTTCCCAGATTCCTGCGAAGTCATCGACAAGTTTGTAGCTGCCTGAAGCGATGATCTGCTTCATGTAGTCGAGAGCCTTCTGGTACCTTGACTGGTCGTTTTGGTACATCACGGCCTCGGCGTAGAGCATATAGGCCATCGCGAGGGTCACGCGGCCTTCGTTGCCCGAGGAGGCCTTCATAGGAAGGACATTCATTTCGAACGCGCTCTCCAGGTTGGTGACAATCTTCTCGTAAACGTCATCGTGACCGAGCTGCTCGGTGAAATAAGGTGACTCGAGATTCTTGTCGTAGTAAGGAATATTGCCCCAGAGTTTCCAGAGGATGGTGTAGTAGAATGCCTTGAGCACGGTGGCTTCGGCCTTGTAGAGAGTCTTGGTCTCATCGCTCATCTCAGCGACGTTGTCCACATTCTCAAGAACCACGCAGCAGCGGTTGATTCCTGAATAGGAAATTGTCCACATCTGGTTGCAGACATCCGTGGAAGTGGCCGTGTAGAAATGGGTCTTCACGAGGATAGGCTGATCACCTTCGTTGGAACCGCCGGCATTTATGTCGTCACCCATGATGTCGAAGACAAGGTGAAGAGCATCGTACTGGTAGAAATAGTCGTACCATTCAAGCGGGTCATACGCTGCTGTAAGTCCCTGAAACATACGGGCCTCCGTGTTGAAATAATCACTCATCGGCTCGGATGCGTTGTGCTCCGGAGTCACGAAGTCTTCAGAGCAGGAATAAATGGTCAGGATTGAAAGTGCGCAAAGCGCAGAAAGTATCTTTTTCATCTCGAATCTCATTTTAGAAGTTGACATTGACACCGAAAGTGAAGGTTCTGTTCTGTGGATAGACACCGCGGTCGATTCCCACTTCAGTGCCGTAGCCGGAGTTTCCTCCTGTCACTTCAGGGTCGCATCCCGTGTACTTGGTGAGTGTGAACAGGTTCTCGGCCTGCACATAGAGTCTCAGTCTGGAGATTGCCACATGTCTTGTAATATTTGCAGGAAGGGTGTAGCCAAGCTGCATGTTCCTTGCTCTTACGAAGGAAGCGTCTTCAACCCAGTAGTCGGAAGCCCTGTAGTTCTCGTTGGCGGAACTGAAGGCGAAGCGAGGATACTCGTTCGTGGAGCCTTCTCCGGTCCATCTGTTGAGGATGCTCTTAGGCAGGTTGATGTAGTAGAGGTCGGTACGGCGGGAGACGTTGAACGCCTGGACTCCGAACTGCCCCTGAAGCAGCATGCTGAAATCAAATCCTTTCCATTCAAGGTTGAGGGAAAGTCCCATTGTCCAGTCAGGAATGCCCTTGCCGATCTTCGTGCGGTCGTCGTCGTTGATGACACCGTCACCGTTGACATCCACGAAGCGGAAGTCTCCGGCCTGTGCGTTAGGCTGGATCAGTTCGCCGTCGGCGTTGGTGTAGGCGGCCACTTCGGCTGCGTTCTGGAACACACCGTCGGTCTTCCATCCGTAGAAGTAAGGGAACGGCTGTCCGACCTCGCCTCTGGTCAGCGTGCCGAGCTTGTGGCTGGAGCAGCTGAGGTAGGTGGCGTCGTCCCCGAGGTAGGTCAGTTCGTTGTGGTTGTAGGATGCGTTGAGCTTGATTCCGTAATTGAAATCGCTGATGTGCCCTCTGTAGCCGAGGTCGATTTCGATACCCCTGTTGACCATGTCTCCGAGGTTGCCCGTAGGGGCGGAGTCACCGGCGTAGGAAGGAACCGGCATTGAAAGAAGCATGCCTGAGGTCTTCTTGTTGTAGTAGTCGATGGTGGCGGTCACCTTGTTTCCGAAGAATCCGAGGTCAACTCCGAGATCGGTCTGGATTGACTGCTCCCACTTGACGTCAGGGTTGGCGAGGCCGCTCGGCTTTACGCCGGTGGAGATGGCTTCGGTATTGTTGCCGCCGGCTCCGAACACATAGTTGTTGCCTGAACTTGAATAGACGGCATAGGTGAAGTCACCGATGTTGTCGTTACCGTTGATACCCCACGATCCGCGGAGCTTGGCGGTCGAGAGCCAGGCTGCATTCTTGAGGAAGCTTTCGTTCTTTGCGTTCCATCCCAAGCTGAATGAAGGGAATGTACCCCATTTGTTGTTAGGGCCGAATCTGCTGGAAGCGTCACGTCTTACGGTCACTTCGGCCATATAGCGTTCGTCGAAGTTGTAGGAAACACGGCCGAAATAGGAGATGAGGCTGTAAGGAATCGAGTTCCAGCTGCCCCAGCCGTTGCGGTCTCCGTTCTCCTGCTTTCCGAGGGTGTTGTTGACGGAGATCTTCCAGGTGTCGTAAGGGTAGGTCAGGCCGTTGGCGCTTGCTCCTACGCTGGCGTTGGTGTAGCGCAGGGCTGACTGTCCGAGAACGGCGTTGACGGTGTGCCTTCCGAAAGTCTTGTCGTAGGCGAGGACGTTCTCAACCTGCCAGGTGTAGTACCTGTACATCGACTGTGAAGCGCTTGAACCGTAGTTGATCTTCTCGGTCACGCTTGCGTTGCCGTCCTTGTCGTAGGTCTCCTTCTCGGTGACGGTGTCGTACTTGTAGGACTTGGATGTGAGGAAGTACTCCTTGCTGTAGCTGTTGCTGTAAACATAGGCGAGATCCAGCGAAACTGAGTTCCTGAACTTGAGACCGTCAAAGAGATTCAGCTCTGTGTTGAGTCCGGCGACGATTTTGTCTGTGCTGGTGCGGCTGCCCGGCATGTCAAGCATGGCGATAGGGTTGGCCTGCTCGTTGTAAACGCCGGCGTCGGCGATGGAGTAAGCCACGCCCTCAGAGTTTCTGATGATGTAAGGATAGCCATCTGGATAGAGGGTCTTGTACTTTTCCTCGGCGGCGGCGTCAGCGTAGATGGACTCCAGAGGAGACATTCCGAGGGCCGAGCCCAGAGGTGAACCGTACTCCGAGTTGGTGGAGACGGCAGCAGACCTGATGTGCGCGTAGGAAATCTGGTTGCGCAGGGTGAGCTTGTTCAGCCAGTTGCGGTCTTTTGTCTTGTCGAACAGCACGACTCCGATGTTCTCCCTGAGGGTCATCCTGTTGTAGTATGAGCGTCCGAAGCTTCCTCCGATGGTTCCCTTGTTGGAGAGATAACCTCCGGAGATGCTGTAGTCAACCTTCCCGTTGCCGCCGGACACGTTCACGTCGTGCTTGACGATAGGAGAATTCTTGTCGAATATGGCGTCAACCCAGTCAGTCCCTTCTCCCAATGAATATGGATCGTCATAAATCGGAGCCTTGCCGTCGTTGAGCATGCCTTCGTTCATCATGATGGCATATTCAGTGGCGTTGAGGACCGCAGGTTTCCTCCACGGATTCTGAAGACCGTAGGAGAAGTCGTAGCTGACGTGCGTCTTGCCTTCTTTGCCTTTCTTCGTGGTGACAAGAATGACACCGTTGGCAGCTCTGGCTCCGTAAACGGCGCCGGAGGCCGCATCCTTCAGGACTTCGATACGCTCGATGTCGTTCGGGTTGATGAAGTCGATGCTGCCGGCAGGCATTCCGTCAACTATATAAAGAGGATCGGAATTGTGTATTGTTCCGACACCTCTGACTCTGACCTGCGAACCTGCGTCAGGAGAACCTGAACCCTGTGTGACGAGCACGCCGGATGACATTCCCTGGAGCATGTTGTCAACCCTGGTGTTGGACTGGACCTTCAGGTCGTCGGCCGTAATGCTGGAAATGGCGGCGGTCACGACGCTCTTTTTCTGGACTCCGTAACCGATGACGACAGTTTCTTCAAGTGTCTGTGTGTCGGGAACGAGCGTCACCTTCATCTCCTGTGCGGCAGGAAGCTCCTGCGTAACATAGCTGATGAAGGAGAACTGGAGTATGGCGCCCTGTGGAACGGTAATCTCGAAGTTACCGTTGACGTCCGTCATAGTACCGTTGGAGGTACCTTTCTGAATGACTCCGGCGCCAATGAAACCTGTACCGTTCTCATCAAGGACGGTACCTTTGACGTGGATGGATTGTGACCATGCGGTCGCAGATCCTATCCCGAGAAGACAGATGACTGTCAAAACAATCTGTTTTAGACTTTTGATGTTCATTGTTTCTATGGGCTTGTATGGTTAATTTAATGTTGTTGATATATGGTTGCTGCAGTTTTGTGCGGTTTCCTTCCACAAAAATATCAATGTGAATCAAAAATAAAAAATCCTCTATTGAAAATAGGGGTGCAAAGACCTTTGGTGAATGATAAAACCACTATAAATGAATATGTTGGAAATTTTTAAAACGAAAAAATAGTGGATTTTATAAAAGATTTTAAACGGCTTAAATTATTTTAAGTGGGAGCAGGTGGACTGACAAATGAAGATAAGGTGTTGATTGGCAGTAAAATAATGGATTAGATGCGATTCTGAAAAAGTGGATATCCGGGCCGTTTTTGAGCAGGGATACCCGGTTTCGTGTCCACTTTTTTTCTGATCAGTTCCCGATTTCCTTGATTCTCTCCTCGAAATTCTCTCTGTCTCCGAGGGCGGAATTCTTGATTTGAGCCCTGTAGTTGTAGATGGTGTTGACGGAGTACCGGAGCATCGCGGCGATGTCCGAGGATTGGGTGATTCCGAGACGGATCAGGGCGAAGATTCTCAGTTCGGTGTTCAGCAGTTTCCCTTTCTTGAGTTCGATTCTCGCATCCTCCCGGAGAAGTGCGTTGAACTGGTCCACGAACTTGGGATACAGCTTGAGGAAGGCCTCGTCGAACATGTTGTAGAATTCTTTCAGTTCCTTCTCGACATTGCTCGGAGAGGAAGTGTCGGCGATCAGCTTGTCAAGGTTGCCGGACAGGGCGAGTTTCCGGACCCCGCTCTGGTAGGCCTTCATCTTGTCGATGTACTTCGAGCACATGCTGAGGAACAGTCCGATGTATTCCTCCTTCGCGGCATTGGCTTCCTTGAGTTCCCGGTTCATCTTCTTTAGCCGTTTGTTGAAGTCGGCCAGGGTGTCGGAACCTTGCTTGATCTCCTTGTTCATCTCGGCGATTTTCCTGCCGTAGTTTATCTGGCGGCGGTAGAGCTTAAGCAGCGCGATCGAGCCGATCAGAAGCAGCAGGGACAGAACGGATGTCAGCACGAGCATATTCCTGACCTTCCTCTGGTGCGTCTGCTGGATGTCCGTGTAACTTTTCTGGATGGCCGGCAGGATCGCCGCTATCTGCCACTGTCGGAGTTTGGCGTCGAACGCGATAGCATCCTCGAGCGAGAAGCTGGAGTATCTGAACGCCCTTGCATATTCGCCGTCCTTGAACAGGGCGTCCGCAAGGCTGAACAGAGAGGCGTTGTCCTTCGTGGCCGACTTGATGTCCGCCATCGCCGAGCGGATGAACCAATTCTTCATCTCCTCGCGGCGGTTGAGCTGCTCGCAGATCCTGGCCTGGAAGTACGCGAGGTTGGCGTAGTCGTGGCTGGCGGGGTCCATCACCGAAAGGGAGTGCCTGTTGATGAAGTCCGCCTGGGCATAATTCTTCTCGTCGATGCACTTGCGCACTGTTACATAGCGGCTCAGGCTGCTTGAAGGGTCCGCCAGGGCGAGCAGCCTCTCGCGGTAGTACGCCACTTTCCTCCGCATTGATCTGTCGGCCCCTTTTTGATTCTCGTCGTAATCGAACCAGAACCGCTGCAGGACATTGCAGTAGGCGATTTCCTGATCTTTCTTGAATATGGTCGTGTCCACCAGCGCAAGGTCGTTCCTGGCTTCAAGGAATTCTCCGGCTGCCGTGTTCAGCATCGCCTCTTTCAGATAGACATCGTTCAGCTTGCTCCTGTCGCCGAGCGACAAGGCAATCGCCTTCTGGTTTTCAAGCGCTTCGGCGGCCTTGCCGTAGTTGAAAGGCTGGTACTCGTCGAAGAGTTCTCCGTAGATCAGGTACTGCCTTTCCGGAGACACGCCGCGGGATTGCAGCGTGTTCTCTATTGTCTTGATGCGCAGTTCCTTGGCCGAGACATAGGTGCCCGCTTTTTCTATCGTCCTGTCCAGTTCTTCCAGAAGTTCCTTCTGTGTCCGGGCACAGACGACACTTGCCGTCGCCATAAACGTTACGGCGGCGGCAAGCGTGAATCCTATGTGCCGTGAAACTGTCATATTCAGACATATTCAAATCAGAAGATCAAGGTAGCCTTGATCGGGAAGTGGTCTGAGATGAATGTTCTCTCGAGATAAGGCTTCGTGATGGTTTCGTACTCCGTGCAGCTGCTGAAGCCTTTGAACCAGATGAAATCGATTATGCAGTCATCCGAGGCTCTTCCCCAGCCGTTGTAGGTGCCGTGATGGTCAGTTTTGACCGCCACGTCGCGGGCATTCTTCATAATCTTCTTCAGGCCGTCCAGGTCCGGACTGTCAACGGTCATATTGAAGTCTCCGGTCAGGATCATCGGAAGATCGTCAGGATTGATCTCCGCAATCTTTTCCACGATCAGTTTCAGTCCGTTCTCGCGGGCCTTCGATCCTATATGGTCCAGGTGGGTGTTCACGTAGTAGAACTTCCTGCCGCTTTTCTTGTCTTTCATCAATGCCCAGGTGGCAGTGCGCTTGCAGGCGGCATCCCAGCCGAGCGAAGGGACATCCGGCGTCTCCGAGAGCCAGAAGGAACCCCATTTGAGGACCTTGATTGTCTTCTTGTTGTAGAAGATGTCCATATGCTCGCCTCCGTGCTTTCCGTCTTCACGTCCGACTCCGAAGCCCTTGTAGTCGTCCAGCCACTCCTGGAAGTGCTTCACCTGGTAGTCAAAGGCTTCCTGAACTCCGAATATGTCCGGTTTCTGATCTTTGATCATCTCTATCGAAGCAGGCCAGCGGTACATCCACGAATTCAGCCCGTCCTCGGAGTGGTAGCCCTTTTCATCTCCGCCGTTGCGAATGTTGTAGGAAATGACTTTGATGGAGGCGCTTTTGTCCTTCGGCGCCGCAAGGCAGGCAGGTGCCACGATGGCGGCCACCATAAGCGCAAAGATAATTTTTCTCATATCGACAGTGGTTTTGTGTTCATTCCGTGCTTTTCTTCCGATTTTTGCCCTGATGCGGAAATGCTTCCGCAAATTTAAAAATCCTTGACAAATTATGCTAATTTTGCGTTCGGAAGATGGGAACAGCTTCTGAATTCATAATACTCATTCAATATGGCAGAAGAAACTTTCAATGAATACGGAAAAGAGCAGGCCATCGACCTGCTTTACGAAGGCAGCGGATTCTCCCGCCGTGGCGGAATTTCGTTCGTTCCGGGCCAGGAGGCGTCTGTCCGCACCGCCGCAAGAGTCTTTGCTGAAGGAACGGACTTTGACTTGACATATTTCCCGCTCAAGCACCTCGGGTACAAATGCACCGTGGCGGTGACCGGAGAACTTTACGCAGCGATGTCGCACCCTCGGTTGCTGAACGTCACTCTCGGCGTTTCGGCCAAACTGGACTTCCCTCAGGTCAGAGACATCTGGAGAGGAATCCTGACCGCCGCAGGAGAACACGGCTTCAAGGATGTCGCGCTGGACCTTGTGCCTTCCCGTAACGGCCTGCTGATCAGCGTGTCGGCTGCAGGCGAGGAGATGAAAGCGACAAAAGACGGCAGGACCGCGGCCCGGAGTATGGACCTGATCTGCATTTCCGGACGTCTTGGCGCCGCCTTCCTCGGTCAGCAGATTCTGGAAAGAGAAAACCGGAAGTTCGCCCGGACCAAGGATGACTCGGTGCAGCCCGACCTTGAAAAATACAGGATGCTTGTCGGAAGTTATCTTAAGCCGGAACTTGATGCTGACGTGGTGTCGCGTCTGGAGGATGTGCAGATCTGTCCATCGCACGGCTATTTTCTGACTTCAGGTCTTTCGGACGCGTTGAAACGGCTTGTCAGGGATTCCGGCCTTGGTGCCAAAGTCTATGTCGACAAGATTCCGTTCGAGGGCAACAGTTTCGCGGTCGGCAAGGAACTGGACATCGATCCTGTCTCCGCAGCGATGAACGGCGGAGACGACTGCCAGCTTCTGTTCACAGTCCCGATTCTGTCGGCGGAAAAGTTCCGCCGTGAATTCCAGACGTTCACGATAATCGGCCATCTTGCCCAGCCTGAGGTCGGGGCGGTGCTTGTTTCTCCGGACGGTCTTGAGCATCCTGTCACGGCGCAAGGCTGGAAGGAAACGGAATAAAGAACGAAAGAACTGCTGCATTTCTGACTATGTTTTTCAAGAAGGCGCTCAGGATTCCGGTTGTGCTGACCGTGGCTCTGCTATGGTCCTGCGACACCGGGCTTTTCACTCAGATGAACTCTGTCCTTGACGATGTCGAAGCCGGGATGGGCTATGTCAACACCCTTGATTCCGAGGATATGGAAAGGATGGTGAACTGGTTCGAGCGTCACGGAGACGAATCGCAGAAAGCCCGTGCCTTGTACTGCCTGGGCCGGCACCAGTTCAATTCGGGAGATTTTCCCGCTTCGATAGTGTCCTGCACCAGGGCCCTGGATTATGCTGTCAATGCATCGGACACCCTGCACGTCGGCCTGATCTGCTACGACATGGCCCACATCAGCAACGCTTCGGGCAATTCGACTGACGAGATGATGTATCTGGCGAGGGCTTCCGAGGCTTTCAATGTGGCCGGGGACAGGAACATGTCCCAGCAGGCAATCCTGGAAATAGGACAGGCCGAGTCAGGCCTGGGCCGGTTCCCGGAGGCGGAGGAGATCTTCAAAAGCGTTCTTTACGAGGCTCACGAACTTAAGGACACTCTTCTGGAAATCCGTTGCCTGGAGTCTTATGCGTCTCTTGCCGTCAGCAGGGACACGCTGGATCCGGCTTTGGCCATAGACCTTCTCTCCCGCGCCGCCGTTGATCTTGGCTGGCCGCTTTCAAGTGCGGACAAAGGCATACTTGCATATTCATACTCCCTTACGGGCAAGTTCGGCGAGGCTTGGAAGTGGCTCTCGGAAGCCAGGGCGTGCGCCGAGACCGATGCAGAATCCGCCGATGCCGATTTTCGGGAATATCAGGTCGCGTCCCGTGCCGGTGACTCAGGTCGCGCACTTGCCGCTCTGGAAAAGGTGATGGAATATTCCAACCGCACCCAGAGCGCGGCATTGTCCGATGTGGCGACCGTGGCGCAGAGGGATTATATTCAAAGTCAGTCACTTGCTGACAGGGAAAGGTTCCGTGCGGCCCGTCTGAAATTTTGGGTGCTTGCACTAGCGTCGCTCCTTGCCCTTGCCGCGGCTGCGGCATTCCATTATGTCAGGAAGGTTCAGGCCAGACGGCGGCTCGAAGGTGAAAAGGCTGAAACCGAGAGGTTTATGAATATAGCGGAAGACCTTCAGGCCCGTCTTTCCAGTTCGCTTTGCGCCGCCAAGGGTCTTGACAGGCTGAATGTGCTCGAGCGGCTCTGCGAGCAGTATTATGTCTATGAAGGGACTGACAATCTCCAGCCGAAGATTCTGAAAGAGGTGAAGTCAATAGTCACGGGACTTCGAAGCGACCGCAAGACTCACAGGAGCCTTGAGGAAGTGCTGAATGCGAATATGGACAATGTGATGTCACGCCTTCGCTCCGCTTATCCGTCCTGGAAGGAGGATGACTTCCTGCTTTTCGCCTTCTCTGCCGCCGGGTTTTCAAGCACCACGATTTCCGCTCTTATGGAGAAGGACAAGAGCATCGTGTACAACCGCGTCTGGCGCCTGAAAGGCCGTATCTCCGCATCGGATGCCGCCGACAAGGACTTTTTCCTGAGCTGCCTGGAAAGGAAATGATTCTCCGGCATTCTGACGTGGATTGACAAAAAAGCCGGCCCGGAATTGTTCCCGGGCCGGCATCGCAGTTTCAGTGGTTGATCAGAGCGGCTGTTTTGTCCGATGATCTTTCCTAAGTGCCACTGAAGTCCTTTTATTAATAGTTAATGGTGGCAGTGCCGGTGGTGCCGGTCTCGGTGCCGGTCCAGTTGTTCTTGCGGCCGATGAAGTTTCCGACATTGTACTTGTCATTGTCACTGCCGTATGCTTTGTAGTCGTGGGTCTTGTCAACGGTGATGGTAACACCCTCAATGGAGCAATCCTTTACGGAATCGTACCCCTGAGCAATGCCGACGATGCCGCCCATATCCCTGTAACCCTTGATGGTTACATTTTTTACCGAGCAGCCTGAAATCTCGTAGCCTGGAGCATTGGATTCTCCCCAATGTCCCAGAATACCTCCGACCTTGTCACCGTCGTCATATTCTCCGCTGGACTGCAATGCAGGGGCAATCGTCAAAGTCGCATTTTCAACAGAGCAATTCTTGATGCTGCCGTAGGCATGACCGGCAATGCCGCCAGTGTAATGCGTACTGCTTACAGTCGCATCCACAACCTTTACATTCTCGACATTTCCGTTCGGAGCAAAAAGGACACCGGCAACGACACCGCAACGGCCACCATTTCCTTCAGTTACCTCTGAAGTGACTTTGGCACCCTTGACCGTGAAGTTCTTGATGGTTCCGGTAACAGTTCCGAACAAACCCAAACGCGCCTCTTGATCTGATGAAGAGACGGCTAGATTGGAAATAGTATGGTTCTGACCGTCAAAGGTTCCGGCAAATGACTTGCTTGCATTTCCTATCGGAGTCCAGGCCACGTTCTGAAGATCGATGTCATTCTGAAGGAGAACGGTCTTGCCTTCGAAAGTCGTTCCGGCATTGGCCTGCTGCGCTATCCACGCGAGTTCTGCCGGCTTGGTGATGAGATAGTTGCCGGACGCATCGGTTGTCGGCGCTGAAGCAGTTCCGTCCCAGATTTCCACTACATAGTCCGGCTCCTCGAAAGCAGGATCCACGACGATGTTGACATTGACGTCGGAAGTGAAGAGCCTGCTGGCGATGATGTTGGTGCGGTAGTTGCCCTGAACTGGAACGTTAGGCACGGAGACGGTACTGATGATGTCAGCGTCCTGGCAGATGCTGAATTCGGCGTTGGTCATTGACTTTTCTGCCTTACCGACAAGAATGTAGTTCATCGAGAAATAGGCATATCCGGTGCCGTTGACCATAAGGTCTTCAGCAGGGATGGCGGCTTTGGCGAACGCGGCATCCACTGATCCGCTGACGGTGCCGTCCACGAGGTTGAGCACGTTTGCAAGCCCGGTGAACTTGGCGCCGGACAAATCAGGAGCGATGCCCAGCTCGGCTGCAGCGGTTACGTCAGCCTTGTCCACGCCGAGGTTGACCTGTGCGAACGGGCGGTAGAGAGTGACTGTCTTGTTTATCGTTGTTCCTGAGATCTTCTCCGGAGCGACATAGGCGTAGAACGCATCGCGGTTCTCGTCGTTGGCATTGCCGCTGTAATCGACAGTAACTGTCTTGGCTGCAGGATCAAGGGTGTAAGGCGCACCCTCCTTGTAGGCCCAGAAAATGAAGCTGTAGGTCTTGCCGGTCAAAAGCTTGGTCTGGAAGGTGGCCTTGCCGGCTGACATTGCTACAGTCTTGGACAAGGCAGCGCTATAGGCACCGGTCTCGTCATAGACATTGCAGGCTACCTTGTCAACGGTGTTGCCGTCGGCGATGGCCTTGGTCATGATTTCAGGAGTGGAGACGGTGAAGCTCACCAGAGCCTCCTCACCTTCGGGAGTGACGGCCTGCTCTTTTGCGCAGGAAGCTGCAAGCGCCACAAGCGCCACGGCAGCGATGGATTTCAGAATCTTTTTCATAAAGAAATCATTTGTTGGATTAAAGTGTTAATTATTAAATAAATATGGTGTATTCATCATCGAATTCGGTATGGAGTCCTATCTCGCTGCCCGTGCCAAGGTTGAGGAAATCCCCGCGAACCGTAGTGACCTTGCTCCGCACGAGAGGTATCGTGATTGAAGGGGTGAGCATCAGGCGTTCATCGGTCTTGCTGTCGTAGAGCTCCACCTGCACGAACACGCTTGCCTCGGCCCCGTTGACCAGCACGTAGTCGAATCCCATCAGCACCTCGGTTGGTGAGACAGGCGTGAACTCAGATCGGAACTCAACCCCTGTGCGCGAGTCAACAGGCTTGTTGGTGAACATATTGAACATGAAAGGCATATACGAAGTGTACCTGAACCTGATGTAGTAGTCCCCCGGGTCGAAGTCCTGCGCCTTCGTGCTCTCCTGTTCCGATGAACCGGATGACCTGTTCCTGAGTACCTTCTCCACGAATTCCACCAGATCTGTGGCTATGAACCGGAATTTGGCCAGAGGCCGCTCCATCTTCAGCGTGGCGGATGCAATCTCCTGCCGGCTGCCGACCCTGCGGAGGCTGACTTCAGCGCTTCCGAGGAAGGCATCCTTGAAATCCGTGTTTGCACTGTGTTCCTCCGGGAGGAGTATTCCGCTGAAGTCGTCCGTAATGTAGTAAAGGTCTTCCTTGCTGCCTTGCCTGACATAGTCCGCCCAGCACCTTATCTGCCAATTGCCTTCCGGAAGATGAACCGTAGTGCTGAAGTTCAGGCTGGTGACATCATCCTTTGTCAGGACAAGCGTGTAGTCGGCGGCCTCATTTCTATCATAGCCTCCGCCGGGAAGTTGAGGATAGAACTTCACCTTGTACCTGAAATCATATTCATCGGAAGGGTTGCCGTCCGTCCTCGTTTCGTAATTCACGTCAAGGAACGGCGGAAGATCCGTGGCGAAGACGAAGTCGATCCGGAGTTTGGCCGGGGAACTCTCGTCCGGCCACTCGTGTATCGAACAGGAGCCGGTGAGCAGGACTAGAAAAATTGCCAGGACTCCCGAGAACGCAGATGAAACGAATCTTGCCAACCCCGTCAGCATCATTTTCTGCCTCCTTTATCCCCTGCACACTTGCGTCCGAGGCTGAAATCATAGGTGAGCGACACGGACAGGTTGTCCAGTCCGATGTATGCCTTGCTTATCGTGTCCACATAAGGACCGTTCTTCTCGTTGATGAACCTGTCCCGGTCACAGCTGTACGCTCCGCCGCCCACCGCGAACTCAATGCCCCAGCGGGAATCCTTGCTGAAATGCAACCTGTAGCCGAGCGAGATTCCGCCTCCAAGCATAGGAGAATTGCCGTCCCGATCCTGGATGCGGTAGTCACCGCCTGTGGCAAGGTTGAAGTACGCCATGCCGAAATGCACTCCGGCGAAGAGTCCCTTCACGGCGACAGGCCGGTACCTCAGTTCGGGCTGCAGTGCGAACGTGCGGAACTTGACGGTCTCGCTGAAATAATCCAGTGCGGAATAATATACGGGAATATGAAAGGACAGCCTTTGGCCGAGGTCGATTTCGACTGCGGTGTTTGCAATCAGCAGGCCGAGGCCGAGAACGTTGCTCTTCAGCGTGAGGTGGCGGGTCCACGCAACAGGCTCGGAGACAGAACCATCGGGATTATCGTCATCCGCAATTCTTCCCGACAGTCTGACGCCATTGATGTCATTTGAATATGTTTCCGCGGAAGTCGGCCGGTAATCCGGAGCCGGACTGCGCCGAGCATGCAGCACACAACACCCCCCCCAGTATAACATACTGAGTGTCAATAGTATAGTTTTTACGAACCGAAAGGTTAGCGTGCGCATGTCATTAATTGTGGCGTTTAAATCTCGTCAGCTTTTGGCTAAAACGTTCGCAAAACTACCAAGAATTAATCTTAATTCAAAATAAAACGTTATGTTTTTGAACGGGAAAATCACTATATTTAGGGACCGTTTTGAGGCGGGAATGGTAGAAACAGTTTCTTGGGGATAAAGTTAATGATTTAAGTTTCGCATGTGCGAAACACCTTGTTTCCCGTCACGGTTGTGACGGAGGTTGTGACGGAGGTTGTGACGGAGCAAGTCCCTCCCCTGAGGGGAGGGATTTAGGGAGAGGGTAACGTGGAGGCCCTCCGGGGTGTGCGAAGCACATCCCCTCCCCCCGAGGGGAGGGATTTAGGGAGGGGGTAACGTGAGATAAGGTACTTTGTCACATGCTTTTAGTTAATTGCGAAAGTTAAGTTAATGATTACCGGCGATGAAACAGGACTTGAAATGGATAGTGACTCGGATTGACGGCAGGATTGCATCCGTGTCGGCAGACTACAGGCATTTTGCCGCCATAGCCCGGAAAGTTGCCTCCGGCCAGATTAAGGTCAGCTCGGAGATTTCGGTGCTGATGGCGGACACGGGAGAAATCGTGAATCTTTCGCGGACGGTAAGATGGGAGGATCTTTGCCTTTCGGGTACCGGTTTCCAGATGAATGTCTGGAAGGAACTGTTCAATCTGACGCATCATCCGGACGGATCTCCGGTACCTCCTGAAGATGGAGTCAAGCTCTTGAGTTACAGCCAGCTGGCCGACAGGTGCGGCAATCCTCGCGGCGTCCGTGCCGTTGCCCACGCGGTGGCCTGCAATCCTGTCGCCTACATCATTCCGTGCCATCTGATCATCCCGAAGGAATCGGTTGACCGCATCAGCGAGATTCGAGCGGTCGCGCAGAACACCATATTCAAAGGCGCCGACCTCTTCCTTCTTGATTCCATCGATTTCGGTGAATATGCCTACGGCAAGCGCCTGAAGCGCGACCTGATCGCCCTGCAGCTCACGGATTATGTTGAGTAGCGTCCGCGAGGACAATCGCGGCGACGGCTTCGACGATGACTGGGGTTCGGAGAGCGAAGCAGACATCGTGACGGCCCGGGACTTTGAGGACTGCCTGTTCTCCTGACTTGACATTCAATGTGTTCTGGGCTTTCGTGATGCTTGATGTCGGCTTGAATGCGACACGGAAAACTATCGGGGATCCGTTTGTGATGCCGCCGTTGATGCCGCCGGCGCCGTTCTTCGAAGTCCTCACGGCCCCGTCTTTCAGTTCAAGAGGGTCATTGTGCTGAGAACCTTTCATCCTTGCGGCGGCGAATCCGTCACCGAACTCTACGCCGCGCACTCCCGGAATCGAGAACACTGCGTGTGAGATCCGGGATTCGACCGAGTCGAAGAACGGCTCTCCAAGTCCGGCCGGGACTCCGGTAATCGTGCACTCGACCACTCCGCCGAGCGAATCTCCTTCCCGGGCGGTCCTGTCCAGCAGGTCGTTCCATTTGGAACTGTCCGGTTCTCCGCCGATTTCAACCAGCCTGGCGGCAAAATCGAATCCGCACATCTTCTTTGCGATGACTCCGGCGGCGACAAGCGGAAGGGTTATCCTGCCGGAAAAATGACCTCCTCCGCGCGGATCGTTGAAGCCGCTCCATTTCACGGATGCCACATAATCGGCGTGTCCCGGCCTCGGCACGGCCTTCAAAGCCTCATAGTCGGCAGATCTGGTGTTGTTGTTTCTGAATATGATGGCGAGGGGCGCTCCGGTGGTGCGTCCTTCGAACACTCCGCTCAGAATCTCCGGCTCGTCGGCCTCGACGCGCGGCGTCGTGCCTTTGGCTCCGCTCTTGCGCCGCAGGATGTCAGGCATAAAGTCCTCAACGCCAAGCTCCAGCCCGGCCTTGACCCCGTCAACGACAATCCCTATCGCATTCCCGTGCGACTCCCCGAAAATCTCAACCCTGAAATTCTTACCGAATGTGTTCATTTTTCTGATAACAGACTTAACCTTCCGCAAAAATACTCTTTT
>CAVHYF010000029.1:0-22713 GCA_963640265.1 bacterium
CAGGTGAACTCGGGGTTGTGGGTCTTGTCCATACCCTCGTTGCGGAAGTCCTTGGCGAACTCGTAGACTCCGTTGTAGCCGCCCACGATCAGTCTCTTGAGGTACAGCTCGTTGGCGATGCGCATATAGAGGTCGATGTCAAGGGCGTTGTGGTGCGTGATGAAAGGCCTTGCGGTCGCTCCTCCCGGGATTGACTGAAGGATAGGGGTCTCGACCTCGAGGCAGCCCGCATTGTTGAAATATTCCCTCATCGTGGCGATGATCTGCGCCCTCTTGACGAACACGTCGCGCACCTGCGGGTTCACGATCAGGTCGACGTACCTCTGGCGGTAGCGGAGCTCAGGGTCGGAGAATGCATCGAAGACCTTGCCGTCCTGCTCCTTGACGATAGGAAGCACGCGCAGAGACTTGCTCAGGACTGTGAGTTCCTTGGCGTGGACGCTGAGCTGGCCGGTCTGGGTGATGAAGGCGAAGCCCTTGATTCCTATGATGTCGCCGATGTCCAGAAGCTTCTTCCAGACCGTGTTGTACATCGTCTTGTCTTCGTCCGGGCAGATCTCGTCTCTCTTGACGTAGATCTGGATCCTGCCCGTCGAGTCCTGAAGCTCGCCGAACGATGCGGCTCCCATAATTCTGCGGGACATCAGACGGCCGGCGATGCAGACCTCCCGGAAGTTGCCCTTCTCCGGATCGAAGTCCGCCTCGATCTCCTTGGCGGTCGCGTTGACCGGGTACAGAGGGGCCGGATAAGGATTGATGCCCAGCTCCCTTAATTTTGCAAGAGACTCCCTTCTGATTCTCTCCTGCTCACTGAGTTCGATGTTTGCCATATTCTTTATGAATTTATATTCAATACAAAAGGCCGCGCTTGACGACCTGAATATGCAAAAATACTACTTTTAATTCACATTCTGAAATTAAATGCGTACCTTTGTCTATTATGGGAAAAGAGCGCAAATGGATTCTTAAGGCCCCGGCGGATCCGGAGAAGGTGGGAAGGCTTTCCGCCGAACTCGGCATCGACAGGGTGCTTGCCGACCTCCTTGTCAAGAGGGGAGTCGAGACATTCGAGCAGGCGCGCTCCTTCTTCCGTCCGAGCCTCAACGACCTGCACGACCCTTTCCTTATGAAGGATATGGACGTAGCCGTGGACAGGGTCCGCAAGGCCATCACCTCGGAAGAGAAGATTCTGGTTTACGGGGACTACGACGTTGACGGCACGACCGCCGTTTCGCTGGTATATTCATTCCTCCGCAGGTATTCTTCAAAGATCGATTTCTACATCCCTGACCGCTATGACGAAGGCTACGGCGTGTCCTACAAAGGCATCGACTGGGCGAGCGACAACGGGTTCGGACTCATCATAACCCTGGACTGCGGCATCAAGGCCAACGAGAAGGTTGAATATGCTTCCGCCAAGGGCATCGATGTGATCATCTGTGACCACCACCTTCCGGAGGAGACGCTTCCGGCCGCCGTCGCCGTCCTCGACCCGAAAAGGGAGGACGACACCTATCCTTTCGACGATTTGAGCGGCTGCGGAGTCGGCTTCAAGCTTGTGCAGGCATATTCGCAGAAGTTCGGGATTCCGTTCGAGACTCTGATTCCCCTGCTCGACCTGCTGGTAGTGAGCATTTCCGCCGATCTGGTGACTATGGTGGGGGAGAACAGGGTGCTGGCGCATTACGGCCTCAAGCAGCTGAACGAGAATCCTCGCAAGGGACTGCACGCGATGGCGACCCTTTCCAAGCTGGAACCCGGACATCTTACGATTGACGACATCGTGTTCAAGATCGGCCCGAGAATCAATGCCGCCGGCAGGATGGAGACCGGCCGGCTGGCCGTTGAACTTCTGACGGCTTCCGATGAATCCACGGCCAATCTGATCGGAGAGAAGATCAACAACAACAACAACGAGCGCAAGAGCATCGACAGGGAAATAACCCAGGACGCTCTTGAAATGGTCCGCAACGGTACCGCGCTTTCCACGGGCGCTGCCACGATAGTTTACAACCCGACCTGGAACAAGGGCGTCGTGGGGATCGTGGCTTCGCGCCTTGTCGAGGCCTTCTACAAGCCGACGATAGTGCTGACAAAGTCCAACGGCTTCATAACAGGTTCCGCGCGCAGCGTGGCCGGGTTCGACCTCTACGAGGCCATCGAGGAATGTGCTGACCTGCTCGAGAACTTCGGCGGCCACGTCTATGCGGCCGGTCTTACCCTCAAGGAATCCAATCTGAAGGAGTTCGTGGCCAGGATTGACAAGTTCATAGCCGGCAGAATCACCGAGGAGATGCTGACTCCGATGACCGACATCGACGCGAAGCTGGAGTTCAGCCAGATCACTCCGAAATTCTTCCGTCTGCTGAAGCAGTTCCAGCCTTTCGGCCCCGGCAACGGCAATCCGGTGTTCCTGACGGAGAATGTTTCCGACGGAGGCAACGGGCGCAAGGTGGGGGCCGGCGGCGTACATATGAAGCTTGACCTGATCGACGAGAAGCAGCCGTTCCACCAGATTCCTGCCATAGCCTTCAACATGTCCGAGTTCTACGACTACATCAAGGCCGGCAATCCGTTTGACATCTGCTATTCCATAGTGGAGAACTACTATCGCGGCAACACCACCCTTCAGCTCCGCATCAAGGACATCAAGGAGCGCGAGGAGTTTATTTAACGAATATGAAACATCTGTTACTTTCGCTGGCAGTCCTTCTGACCGTGCCGGCATTCATTTCCGAAGCCCAGGTCAAGGACAGTCCCTACCATATCGCCGCCTATGTGTGGCCGTCCTGCCACGACGACCCGCGCGGCCGGGAAGTTTTCTGGCCGGAGGGCGCAGGGGAGTGGGAGGTCATAAGGAAAGGAACTCCGCGCTTTCCGGGACACTACCAGCCGAAACAGCCTCTGTGGGGCTATGAGATGGACGATGACCCTAAGGTGATGGAGCGCTGGATCGATGCCGCCGCCGACCACGGAGTGAACACGTTCATCTTCGACTGGTACTGGTTCGACGGCGGCCCTTTCCTCGAGGGCTGTCTTGACGACGGCTTCCTGAAGGCTCCCAACAACGGAAAGATGAACTTCTACCTGATGTGGGCGAACCACGATGTGAAACGTAACTACTGGAACGTGCACCGCTGCCCGGACGATGATTCGATTCTCTGGAAAGGAGCGACGGACGAGAAGAATTTCAAGGTCATAGTCGAAAGAGTTATAAGAAAGTATTTCAAATGTCCGAACTACCTGAAGATCGACGGGTGCCCGGTGTTCTCCATCTACAAGTTCGAAAATCTCCTGGCCACGTTCGGCGGCAGCCGCGAGAAGACTAAGGAGGGACTTGAATATTTCCGTTCCGAGGTGCGCAAGGCCGGCTTCCCCGACCTGCATCTTCAGATCATCCATTTCGGCCCGTCCGACAAGGCGATCCGGGAGACTCTTGAATATTTCGGCGTGAACAGCGTCACCACCTACAACTGGGGTGGCCCGCACAGGGAGGACTATCTGGACTGGGGCAACACCGGAATGACCCGTCTTCAGACCTGGAGCGATTCGCCGGTGCCTTTCTTCCCGAACGTGTCGATAGGCTGGGACAACACTCCGCGTTTCCCGAAAGTCGGCCGCGAAGACGTCATCCACTACAACAACACTCCGGAGAGTTTCGCGACCTATCTTCAGGCCGCCAAGGAATATCTCGACGCGCACCCGGACCAGCCTAAGGTGATCACGGTCTTCGCCTGGAACGAATGGATCGAGAGCGGCTATCTTCTTCCTGACCGCAAGTACGGCTTCGGTTATCTTGAGGCCGTCCGTTCAGTCCTTGAAGGAAAGTACGGACGGTACAAGCGATCATTCAGCTTCTAGTAGGAAGATTCCGCTGTCATAAACCTTCCTGAACGGAGGGTTTACGCCCTTGTTCATCAGCATCGAACCCGGAAGCACCTTGCCGGAGAACCAGCAGGATGACTTCTCCACGTTCAGTTCGGTGATTCTGTAGGACTTGCCTGAGTCGAGCCCGGCGAGATGGATCTGCGCGTTCGTGTAGCGGTTGTCGTAGGAAGTGCGGTAGATGAAAAGCACAGCCCTGGCTTTGTCCTGCGACACATAGAGGATTCCGAACTCGCCGCTGGCATCGTAAGGAGAACCGAGACGGTAGAGGTCTCCGTCCATAATTATGTCCCTGTAACCCTTGTAGTTTTCTATGGCCGTTCTGGCGAAAGCCTTTTCCTCGTCCGACATCGTCTTTGGCTGGAGCTCCATCCCGAAGCGTCCGCAGGAAGCGATGTCGAAACGGAACTTCATCGGGGTGATGTTGCCTGTCTGGTGGTTCGGAACGGCCGACACGTGGGACCCCATTATGCAGGCCGGGTAGAACAGGCTGAAGCCGTACTGTATCTGAGCCCTTACGAGAGCCTCCGTGTTGTCGCTCGTCCAGACCTCGTCGAAGTACTTCTGGTTGCCGTACTCGACACGGCCTCCGCCGGAAGCGCAGGCCTGGATCAGCACGTCGGGGTATTTCCCGCGGATGCGCTCCATCACCGAGTAGAATCCTTCTATGTACTTCACCCAGAACATCGTCTGCTCATCGTCCTGAAGATGGTTGGAGCCTACGCTCTCGACGATGCGGTTAGCGTCCCATTTGATGTAGTCGATGTTGTCCGAAAGCTTCATCACTGCGTCGAAAGAGTCGAACACGAAATCCTGTACTTCCGGATTGGTAAGGTCCAGAAGGTACTGGTTGCGTTTGAGAGGAGCAGGGTGGACTTTGTCTGTGACGATCCAGTCAGGATGCTTCCCGAAAAGTTCACTGTCCGGATTGACCATCTCGGGTTCCAGCCAGAGACCGAACTTGAGGCCTTTGCCGTGGGCGTAGGAAGCCACGTAGGCTATTCCCTCGGGAATCTTCTCAAGGTTTTCCTGCCAGTCGCCGAGGCCGGCGGAAGCGCTGTTGCGGGGATATTTCCGCCCGAACCACCCGTCGTCCAGCACGAACATCTCAAGGCCCAGCGAAGCCGCATCGTCTATCATGTCGGTGATGGTCTTCGTGTCGTAGTCGAAATACGCCCCCTCCCAGCTGTTCAGAAGGGTCGGACACATCCGGGATCCGTTGTGCAGCCTGCAGTCCCTCGCCCATCTGTGAATATTCCTGCTCGCCTGTCCGGCTCCCTCTCCGCTCCAGGTCCAGACTAAGTCGGGAGTGGTGAGCGATTCTCCTTTCTCCAGCCTGTACTCCCCGGCGTAAGGATTCACACCGGCGAGAATGTTCAGGACATTGAACTCGGTCACCTCGAAGCTGAGCTTGAAGTTGCCGCTCCAGGCCAGCGCGCCGGCGATCACCTCGCCGGAAGTCTCGCTGAACGAATCCGTGTCGAGGCTGAGCATGAACACGGGGCTTTCCGAATGTGCCGTGCAGATGCCCTTGCGGGACTCTATGCTTTTAGTCCCGTGGTCAAGAAGGGTGTGTTCCACCCTGTCCTCGTGGCCCCAGGATCCGTAGAGATGGGTCAGCAGGTACTTCCCGGCCATCACCGGCAGGGCTGACGAATAGTAGCTCCGCAGAGTCACCGCCCCTTTCCCTTCGTTCCTGATGACAGAGTGGGCGAGAATCACGTCCTGCTTCCTGTAGGCCGTGTACACAAGGTCGACCTGTATGCCTTCAGCCTCGTCCTTCAGACTGATTGTGGTCTCCACGGCATTGTCGGACAGTGTCCTGGTCCTTTGGCCGGAATACCTGAGTTCCGTGTTGAGGTCGCCGTTGGACTGCGTCACTGCCAGCGCCGGCTCGTTGAACCCTTTCCCGCCCTGGGTAGGATAGGTCTCGTAGGGAGTGCCGTGGCCGCCGGAGAAACCGCTCTTGAAGCCGGCCAGAGCCGAAGCGTCCTCGATGGCCCCGCCGAAATGCAGGGTGTTGAGCCTTCCGTCCTTGTCGGACCGGATGACGAGGGAAACATTGTCGGTGCGGATGTTTATGATTGCCTTCCTGTCCTTGGCATCGGCCTGGACGGCATTGGCCTGGAGGATCACGGCCAGTGCCATTGCGATGATAGGTAATTTCTTCATAATAAGTATATTGTTTGAAATCAGACGGCTGTGGGTTCTTCGAAGTTCAGCGAACCTCTTACAAAAATAAGGAATTATTTTTATTTTCGCGGCCGGTTGCTGTGCCGCTAGGACCGCCGCGACGTGACGATCAGGTAGTTGTCTTCCGAACAGGCCGTTTCGATCCTTGCGCCGAAGATGTGCGCATCGTCTCCCGAGGAAACTTTCAGCCGGGTGCGGAGCCCGTCGCTGGACATCGGAATGTTCTTCGCGCAGACCTCGCTGCGTGGCCAGCGCTTTCCGACATCCTTTAGGCTGGCCTTGTTCAGAGGCAGGATTTCCTTCACGGTGAAGATCCTGCCGAAATTCCTGAATGCTTCGCATCTCTGCTCCAGTTCCTTTTCTGACAGAGGCTCGGAGAAAGTGTAGAGATGGGTGAACCGTGCCAGTTTCACAAGCCCGAATCTTCCGCACAGCGCATTGAACACGCCCGCCTTCGTCAGGGACTTGCCAGGCTCGAAGATGATTCTGGCGAAGGTCGAGTCCGGGAGGACCGCCCTGGCGGACGAGATCTCTTCCGGGCTGAAAGTCAGCGTGCTTCCGTTCTCGCGGCAGGTCAGGGAGTAGCCTCCGTTCCATTCCCGGTCCAGTAGGACGAGAAGTTCCTTGCATTCTCCGCCGCTGGCGACGACGTGCACTTCGCGGACCCTTCTGACGTTCCATCCTTTGCCCGTGGTGTCTTCGAGATACTTTTCGCAGGTCCTGTCCAGCCGTTCGGCGACCATCGTGATGTCGGCCATCGGCGAGAGCTTCAGAAGGATGAAGCGTGACGCGTCGAACAGACCCGGAAGCAGTTTCAGCACATCGGGGGAGCAGTCTTCCAGGAGAAATACCTTGTTCCCGGAGCCGTCACGTCTTGCGGGGTCAAGGAATATGACATCGGGCTTGAACGTACCGAGGATTTCCGGAAGCGTTTCCGGGGCTGTCTCCCGGTTGGAGACCGTGATGTTGTCCGCGCCGAGGGCCGCGAAATTGTGCCTTGCGGCCGCGGCCAGTGCAGGGTCCATCTCGTTGTAGAGAACCTTGTCCGCAACTTTGCCGAAAGCGGCCGCATCGACGCCGAGGCCTCCTGTCAGGTCGGCGACGGCGGATTCTTCCGAGCGGGCATATTCATCGATTACCTTTCTGACGACTCCGGCCTTGTAGTCCGCCGTGTCACGGGAACTGCACTGCTCGGCGCAAAGGGATGTGGGATAGACAAGGTCCGTGCGGGCGTACCAGTCCGGCAGTTTCCTGCGCAGTTTCCTGCGGGCTTCGATGGTGTTTACGGTAAGAGTCCTGGAGGGGATGGAAGACAGCAGCGGGTCGGGATGGACGGGCCATTCCCGTACTGAAAGAATCAGGCGCGCCGTGTCCGCGTCCCCGTGGTCGGTTATGAACTTCTCGAATGTCAAAGCGGTGGCGAAGGCTCGGCTATTTCAGCTGGCGGGTCTTGTAGGATTCTATGCAGGAAGGAATTATCCTGACATATTCATCATCCTTGAAAAGCGGTGAGGTGATGATGAAGTCGGCGGTGCTGCGGTTGGTGGCGAAAGGGATGTTGTACAGCGACGCGAGACGCACGAGGCCCATCACATCGTTCTGGTGGCCCTGCATTATGAGGTTGTCGCAGAAGAACACGAGCAGGTCGATCTTCCCTTCGGCGATCATCGCACCGATTTCGAAATCTCCGCCCAGAGGGCCGCTCAGCTTGCAGATGACCTGCGGAGTGTCGATTCCGAGAACGTCCTGCAGGGTCTCCCTGACCAGACGGCCGGTCGTGCCGGTGCAGTACAGCCGGCAGTTCTTCAATACTCCTGCGTTGAACTTAACCCAGCTCATCAGTTCCGCCTTGCGTGAATCGTGAGCGACCAGTGCGATGTCCTTTACCATTTTCGTATCAACTTTATTCCGCGAAGATAACAATATCCCTTTTGAGAAAGCACAGGAGGGATGAATATTTTTCGAAAATATTTTTCAACGATTGGTCAATCATTGTTAAATTTGTGGATTGTAAGCGAATATGGGCAACCATAAGGAAACATTCAGTATAAAAAATATGGCACAGGACTATATTGAAAACGCCAGGAAGTGGCTGGAAGGGGATTTCGATCCCGAGACTAAGATGAAGGTTCTTGAACTGAGGAACAATGATCCCGCAGGTTTCGAGGACGCATTCTACAAGACTCTTGAGTTCGGCACCGGCGGCCTCAGGGGCATAATGGGCGTCGGAACCAACAGGATGAACAAGTACACTGTCGGAATGGCGACCCAGGGGCTGGCCAACTATATCCTCAAGCACGTCACCGGGGACGACATCCGCGTCTGCATCTCCTACGACAGCCGCAACAACTCGAAGGAGTTCGCCAGGATCACAGCCGATGTCCTGAGCGCGAACGGGCTGCACGTCTTCATATTCGACAATCTCCGTCCTACTCCTGAGCTGAGCTACTCCATCCGCAGGATGGGAGCCGTAGCCGGAGTGATGGTCACGGCCTCGCACAACCCGAAGGAATACAACGGCTACAAGGTTTACTGGTCCGACGGGGCGCAGATCACCGCGCCGGTGGACCGCGAGATCATCGAGGAAGTGAACAGGATCACGGACCCGTCCCAGGTTATGTTCGAGAAGAAGGAGCGCTGCGGCGAAGTCGAACTTATGGGCAAGGAAATGGACAACGCCTACATCACGGACATACTTTCCCTTACCCTCAGTCCTGAAGCGCGGGCAAGGCACAAGGACCTCAGGATCGTCTATACCCCGCTGCACGGCTGCGGAGTGCGCATAGTGCCTGAATGCCTGAAACGTCTGGGCTTCGAGAACGTCATCCACATCCCTGACCAGGATGTGAGCGACGGGGACTTCCCGACGGTGGTTTCACCTAATCCCGAGGAGCCTGCTGCAATGAAGATGGCCCTGGAGAAGGCGGAGAGCACTGGCGCGGACCTCGTGATGGCCACGGATCCGGACGCGGACAGGATGGGCATAGCCGTCAGGGACGACAAGGGAAAGATGGTTCAGCTGAACGGCAACCAGACTGGCTCTATCCTGACATATTACATTCTGACCCGCTGGAAGGAGCTGGGCAAGCTCGACTCCACAAAGTACATAGCCAAGACGATCGTGACCAGCGAACTGATCGCCGAGATCGGAAGAAGCTTCGGCGTGAAGTGCTACGACGTGCTGACCGGTTTCAAGTACATCGAGGAAATAGTAAGGCGGAACGAAGGCAAGGGTGAGTTCATCTGCGGCGGCGAGGAAAGCTACGGCTTCAACATCGGCGAGTTCGTACGCGACAAGGACGCTCCTGTGGCCTGCTCGATGGTGGCTGAGTGCGCCGCCTGGGCCGCCGATCAGGGCACTACGCTCTACGGCATCCTCCAGAGAATCTATTCTGAATACGGCTACCGCAAGGAATCGCTGGTTTCCCTTGTCCGCAAGGGAAAAAGCGGCGCCGAAGAGATCCAGAAGATTATGGCGGACCTGAGGCAGAATCCTCCGGCGGAGGTCGCCGGATCCAAGGTGGTCAAGGTCATCGACTATCTTGAACCGGAAAAGACAGGACTGCAGAAGTCCAACGTTCTCCAGTTCTTCAGCGAGGCCGGCGACATCGTGTCCGTGCGTCCTTCCGGAACCGAGCCGAAAATCAAGTTCTACTTCGGAGCGAAGGGTTCCGATGCCGACGCCAAACTCGAGGCTCTGAAGGAACAGTTCATCAGCTGACATCCATGAAGTTCACAATCCGTGACGCGACCCCGTCGGACGGCAGGTTCATTGCGATGAATGTCCTGGCGGCGATGGGGTTCGATGTGTTTTCAGGTACGGACTGCCAGGACGTTCTGGACGATTTCGGGAAAGTCTGTGCCAGGCCTGACACTCTGTATTCCTACGCCAGGACCAGAATCGCCAGCGTGGACGGCAGACCCGCAGGTTCGTTGACCGCGTACCCTGGCGACGACTATCCGCCTCTTCGTAAATTCACCTGGGGGCTTCTGGACCCCATCTTCGGAATCGGATCCCGGAACGGAGACGAAGTTCCCGCTGTCCCGCCGCAGGAGGCGGAGTGCCGTCCCGGCGAGTTCTACCTCGACAGTCTGGCAATACTTCCCGAATACCGCGGGATGGCTTTTGAATATTCGGGGATGAATGACAGGATCGGCCATCTGCTTATGCTGGACGGCATCAGGATCGCCGGCGGGATGGGGTACCGCCGCGTCAGTCTGATAGTCGACAAGAGCAAGCCGCGTTTGGCGGCCTATTATTCCGCCCTGGGTTTCCGACCTGACGGAGAAATCTTGTTCTTCGGCCATCTCTACGACCGTATGGTCAGGGATACGGACTGATCCCCGGCTTGCTGATCCAATGAAACTGACTTATAAAACGAACGATACATTATGAAATCATTGAGGGAACTGTACAGGATAGGCAAGGGTCCGTCCAGCAGTCATACTATGGGACCCAACAAGGCGGCGAAGGATTTCGCGGCGCGCCATAAGGACGCGGCTTCATTCGAGGTCACGCTCTACGGAAGCCTCGCGGCCACCGGCAAGGGGCATCTCACCGACGTTGCAATCCAGGAAGCGCTCGAGCCTCTGGCTCCGGTGAAAATCATCTGGTCTCCGCAGACCTTTCTGCCGTTTCATCCGAACGGGATGAAGTTCGTGTCCTTCGACGCGGAAGGGAAAGTTACGGACGAATGGACGGTTTACAGCGTCGGCGGAGGCGCTCTGTCCGAAGGCAAGCCTGACGACAGGTTCTCGACACCCGATGTCTATGACAAGAACACACTGACCGAAATCCTGAGGTGGTGCGAAGACAAAGGCCGCAGTTATTGGGAATATGTCGACCTGTGCGAAGGCCCTGGAATCTGGGACTATCTCCGGGAAGTGTGGGAGGCGATGAAGACTTCCGTTGAAAACGGAATAGACCACGAGGGAGTCCTTCCCGGTCCGCTGAACCTGCCCCGCAAGGCACCTATATATTATGTCAAGGCCACCGGGTACAAACAGACCCTTCAGACCAGAGGCCTTGTCTATGCCTATGCGCTGGCGGTCAGCGAAGAGAATGCGTCCGGCGGAACGATAGTCACCGCTCCGACCTGCGGATCGAGCGGAGTGATGCCCGGAGTCCTTTACCATCTTGCCAAGGGGCACGATTTCAAGGAAATCAGAATCCTCCACGCGCTTGCTACCGGGGGGCTGATCGGAAACATCGTCAAGCAGAACGCATCCATATCCGGAGCCGAAGTCGGCTGCCAGGGAGAGGTGGGAGTAGCCTGTGCGATGGCGTCGGCCGCCGCCTGCCAGCTGTTCGGAGGAAGCCCTTCGCAGATTGAATATGCCGCCGAAATGGGTCTTGAGCATCATCTGGGGATGACCTGCGATCCGATCTGCGGTCTGGTGCAGATCCCTTGCATCGAGAGGAACGCCTTTGCAGCGACCAGGGCCCTGGACGCCAATCTTTACGCTTCCTTTTCAGACGGCAAGCACCGAGTGTCCTTCGACCACGTCGTGGAAGTGATGAAGCAGACCGGCAAGGACATCCCTTCGCTTTACAAGGAGACCAGCGCGGGCGGCCTTGCCAAGAATTTCAAGCATTACAGGTAAGTCACGGTCGCCGGAGGCTTTCCCGGACCGGAAGTTTGACATTCATATGAGAAAGATATCCTTTATTTGTGCGCTGCTGGTCGCGGCGACTTTCGTTTCGGCTCAGGAGACTGGAACTTCAGGCTCCGGAGATGTGCGGAGGCAGGACACCGAGTTCGTAAGCGAGTACCTCACCCCGACGCGGATTCTCCTTTCCAATGGAGATGTGTCCGGCACTGAAACCCTGCTGAAGGCTTACAGCGGGCAGGTTTCCACGAACGAACCGGACGTGTGCATATTCAGAAACGGAAAGGACGGGAGCAGTTCCATCCTGCTGGACTTCGGAAAGGAGATCCAGGGCGGGATCCAGATCGTCCGGGCGATGTCGGGGGAGAAGGCCGCCGCGCGTTTCCGCATCTGCTTCGGAGAGTCGGTGAGCGAGGCGCTGAGCAGCGTCGACGAGCCGGGCGCGACCGCCACCAACGAGCATTCGGCCCGCGATTTCGAGATCTCGGTCCCTTGGCTCGGTGCGGCTGAATATGGCAGCACCGGTTTCCGCTTCGTGCGGCTTGACCTGCTCGGCGATGACACCGAAGCGCGTCTGGTCACCGTCAGAGCCATCTCGCGCTACCGCGACATCCCCTACGTCGGGCAGTTCAGGTGCAGCGACGAGAGGCTGAACAGGATCTGGCAGACCGGAGCTTACACGGTCCATCTGAATATGCAGGAATATATCTGGGACGGAGTCAAGAGGGACCGTCTTGTCTGGATCGGCGACATGCACCCGGAAGTGATGACCGTGAACACGGTGTTCGGCGACCACAAGGTCGTGCAGAAAAGTCTCGACTATGTAAGGAACAGCACTCCGGCGAATGTGTGGATGAACGGAATATGCTCATATTCACTGTGGTGGATCATCATCCAGCACCATCTTTATGAATATTACGGTGACCTTGGCTATCTGAAGGAGCAGCACGCGTACCTGAAGGACCTGCTGCACACTGTGATGGCCAACTTCGACGGGTCGAAGGAAAACTTCAAGAGCGGCCGTTTCATCGACTGGCCTACTTCTAAGAATCCGGAAGCCATCCACGCAGGTCTCCAGGCGCTTTCCGTCAGGGCTATGGACGCGGGAGCCGAGATGGCAGGATGGCTGGGCGACGCCGGACTGAAAGCAGAATGCGCGGCCGCGGCTTCCAGGCTCAGAGAGTACAGGCCTGCAGTCACGGCAAGCAAGCAGTCCGCGGCTCTGCTCTATCTTGAGGATCTGGCCGATGCCGAGGAGGCCCGGAACGTAATCCTGGCCGGCGGAGCGGAAGGATTCTCTTCCTTTATGGGCTACTATATGCTTGAGGCTCTGGCCAAGAGCGGGAACTACGACGAGGCGATGAAAATGATCTCCGACTATTGGGGAGCGATGCTGGATCTCGGAGCGACCACCTTCTGGGAGGACTTCGACTATTCCAAGGCCTCGGAGGCGGCAAGAATCGACGAGATCGTTCCGGAAGGGAAATACGACATCCACGCCGATGGCGGAGCCTACTGCTATGTGGGCTTGAGACACAGTTTCTGCCACGGCTGGGCTTCCGGCCCTACGACCTGGCTGAGCGCCCACGTGCTGGGCGTGGAGCCGGCTGAACCCGGATTCAGAAAGGTAAGGGTCAATCCTCACCTCGGCTCCCTTGAATGGGCGGAAGGCTCCTTCCCGACTCCTTATGGACCGGTCACGGTGTCCCACAGGAAAACCGCCGACGGCTCGGTCAAGTCGGAAATCCATCTTCCGAAGGGAGTCAGGCTGGCCAAGTAGCCGGATTGTCGGTGCCTATCATTCGGTCGAAATGATAAATTCGACAAAATGACAGTAAAACTAGACAATTTGTCACGAAAAATTGTCATTTTGTCGCCCTTTTGATACTTTAATCCCCTGTTTTTGGCAACGGCACGTCAGTTGTCCAATGTTCGGTTGTCCCGGCCGGAAGGACGGGATGAAACGAATGATAAATACAAAAATAGGAGATTTAAATTATGTTACCGACAGCAAAAAGGTACAACCAGAATTGGTTGCCGAGCATTTTCAACGATTTCTTTGACAACGATTGGATGGAAAGGACAAACGCGACGGCTCCGGCCATCAACGTACTTGAAAGCGAGGACGGCTACGAAGTCGAACTTGCCGCTCCGGGTATGACCAAGGAGGATTTCAAGGTCAGCCTTGACGACAACGGCGATCTCGTGATCGAGATGGAGAAGAAGGAAAACACCGAGGAGAAGGAAAAGAAGCACGGTCACTATCTGAGGCGCGAGTTTTCATATTCAAAGTTCCAGCAGACGATGGTTCTTCCGGAAGATGTTGAAAAAGAAAAGATCAGCGCTAAGGTTGTCGATGGCGTACTGACTGTTTCCATCCCTAAGGTAAAGAAGCAGGAAGTCGCCCCGGCGAAGAAAGTGATAGAAATTGCTTAAAAAAATTTGCAGGTAATGCAAAAATGACTATCTTTGCATCCGCATTCGGGAAATCATCTTAAAGTTTGCGGATGCAAAGTCGCAGGGTGCGGTAGTTCAGCTGGTTAGAATGCCGGCCTGTCACGCCGGAGGTCGAGGGTTCGAGTCCCTTCCGCACCGCTGAAAAAGAGAGGATTACGATTGTGATCCTCTCTTTTTTATTTATGTATTGGAAAAATTTTAAGTGACGAAAGATATGTCAAAGACAGTTACAATCATCGGAGCCGGTATGATGGGTTCCGCGCTGGCTTTCCCTGCAAGAGAAAACGGCAATGTGGTACGTCTGGTCGGAACACCTTTGGACAAGGAGATAATCGATGCCTGCAGGAAGGTGGGCCGGCATCCAAAGTTCAATGTGCCGTTCCCTGCAGGAGTCGAATATTTCCAGTTCGAGGACTGGAAGGAGGCAGTCAAAGGAGCGGACTTCATCATCGGCGGCGTAAGTTCCTTCGGAGTGGACTGGTTTCTTGAGAATGTCCTTTCCGAACTCGATCCTTCGATTCCTGTCATTTCAGTCACCAAGGGACTCATCAACCTTGAGGACGGCTCCCTGATTTCCTATCCTGAATATTGGAAGCGCAGCCTTGCCGCCAAAGGCATAGACCGTCAGATCTGCGCCATCGGAGGACCTTGCACAAGCTACGAACTTGTGGCCCACGACCAGACCGAGGTGGCTTTCTGCGGTAAATGCCCTGAGACTCTGCGGATGATCAAGGCGGCAATGGCCACTGAATATTACCACATCTCCCTTACCGACGACGTCGAGGGACTCGAAAGCGCGGTCGCTCTGAAGAACGGCTATGCCCTTGCGGTCGCAATGACCATCGGCCTTGTCAACAAGACTCTCGGCGACGGCCTCCACTACAACTCGCAGGCAGGAGCCTTCTATCAGGCGGTCAAGGAGATGCGCTGCCTTCTTGAACTCCAGGGCGCCAGCCGTGACTGTGAGAACATCGGCATCGGTGACCTCTATGTGACCGTTTACGGAGGCCGTACCAGAAAGGTGGGCATCCTTCTTGGCGAAGGCAAGACCTATCAGGAAGCGATGGACATCCTCTCCGGTGTGACGCTCGAGAGCCTCGTGGTTTCCCGCCGTGTGTTCGCCGCCGTGTCGAAGCGCGCCGAAAAGGGTGAGCTGGACCTTAAGGAATATCCTATGCTCTGCCACGTGGCCGCCGTTCTGGACAACGGCAAGGATGCGCAGCTGCCGTGGGAAAGCTTCACTTTCAATAACATCTAATCCGGCATATATTAATTGACAATCGGCTTCAGGTAAGGTATGAGCGACGACGGCAGACGGCTTTATCCGTTGAGGTTCGTGGATGAAGGGAGCAACGTGTTCTGGGGACGGGTTGTCTATCAGATTGCGGACCTCGGGTTTATTGACACGATGGTGGCTGACGGCTGGTTCGGGGGCAACACTCTGAGCGAGCTTATGGGCACTTACCTTGAGAGGGTGGTCGGCGATGACGCCTTCGAGTTCTACGGTCTCCAGTTTCCGGTGATGGTCAAGCTGATGAGCACCGTCGGCCGGCAGCCGCTCAAGGTGAACATTTCGGACGATGACGCGGCCCAAAGGTACGATTCTTTCGGAAAGACCGCTCTCTGGTACGTCCAGGAGGCGGCCGAGGGATCGGAAATCGTCCTCGGGTTCAACCGTAAGGTCGATGCCGGGGAGTTCTACCGCAGGTGCGAGTCTTCTGACCTGCGCGAGGTCCTGAACATCGTGCATCCTAAGGCGGGAGACTCCTTCCTGATCAGGCCCGGCACCGTCTATGCCGCCGGCCCCGGCCTGAAGATAGTAGAAATAGCCGAGAGTTCGGAACTTTCCTTCGATCTCCACAACTGGGGCGCGGCGCTGCCGGAAGGTGACGAAGTGTTGCTGGACGAAGCCTTCGACCTGATAGATTTCAATGAATATGTTCCCGTGCAGACGGAGGGCGGCAGACTCGCCTCCTGCCCGGAATTCATCGTCACCAGGCACGATCTCACCAACGCACTGCATATTTTTTCGGAAACTCCGGGCAGTTTCGCCATCTATTACTGCGTGTCGGGAGAGTTGAGCATCCAGGTTCCGTCTCCGGACAACGGGAAAGGACGTTTTGAATCCTATCCGCTGAAGGCGGGGCATTCGCTTCTCGTTCCTTCTGAAGTGAACGACATCTACCTTGTTCCTTCCGCTGCCGGCACGGCAGTGCTTGAGACACTTGTGGAAAAGAGGCTGGTCAAGGATTCATACACTTCTGCCGAGGTCGAACCCAATGCTTTGGGAGACCTTCCGGAAGAGCCGGATCCGCACATCCGTGAATGGAAATGATTGTCTTTTGAATCGCTGAAAAAAGATTCTCGATAACTGGATTCTTATTCTTATGGCCGATACGGAAAGAATAGACAAGGTGCTCTGGGCCATCCGGGTGTTCAAGACCCGGACCGAGGCTACGGATGCTTGCAAGGGCGGCAAGGTGAAGATCGCCGGGTCCAACGTCAAGCCTTCGAGACTGGTGAAGGCGGGGGAGACCGTTGAAATCCGCAAGGGGGCCGTACAGTACACCTACAGGCTCAGGCAGCTCACCGACCATCGTCTCGGTGCCAGACTTGTCCCTGAATATGCCGAAAACCTTACTCCGCAGTCGGAACTTGACAAGCTTAAGGCTCCGGTCGAGACTTTCTTCCTGCGGCGTGACCGCGGCACGGGCCGTCCTACCAAGAAGGAGCGCAGGGAGATTGAGAATGCTTGGGATGAACTTGACAGCGGCCTCGCTCTCGAAGACATCCCCGATGACATCATCCAGCGTTTCGGCCTCACCGAAGAAGACCTGTAGCCTTCGCTCTTGCCTTTACGCTTGAGGTGACAGGAAACGGAAACGGCCGGAAACGTTGCCGGAGACGGCCGGCCGAGGTGCTATTCGATCGTGAGGCCGTCGTAGGCGGGGCGGACGGTGGAACGGACGCCGCGCTGGCGGCAGAGTTCTTCGATTTCTTTGGTGAACTGCCCGTGGCAAGGGAAATTGTGCGACAGGTGGGTGAGCCAGGTGTTCTCGGCACCGATGCGGTCGGCCATCGCGAGAGCCTCGTCCAGACTGAAGTGCGAATGGTGCTTCGCATAGGTGACCGTGTTGAGAGTCAGGTGTTTCAGCCCCTCGAGTTTCGGGAATTCGCTCTCCGGAATGAAACTCATGTCCGTGAGGTAGGCGATGTCGCCGAAGCGGAAGCCCAGAATCGGAAGTTTGCCGTGCATCCCCCGGATGGGAACGATCTCAACTCCGCCCGTGGATGAGGCCATCGAGGCCGGATCTGCCTTGTCGATGATGTCCTCCAGCTTGCTGCCGGTCGGAATCAGAGTCCCGTCGGAAAGCCGGTAGTGGTAGCCCACGTCGTGGACCCAGACCAGTTCGCGGTCCTGCGCGTTGGGATAGACCAGAAACGGATTATCGTCGATGACGTGTAACTGCCATTCGGGCGCTCCCGGGTATTTAGGGAAGGTGAAGACGTAGGGATATTCCCTGATGAGGTCGTCCAGCACGTTCTTCTCGCAGAAGATCTCGGCCGAACGGCGGTCGATGTAGTTCAGGGAGCGTACGTCGTCCAGCCCGCCGGTGTGGTCCTTGTGGTTGTGGGTCAGCAGGATCGCGTCGAGGTGGCGGATGTCGTGTGCGAGCATCTGTGAGCGGAAGTCCGGCCCTGCATCGACAAGGATGGACAGGCCTTCGTATTCAATGAATGCGGAGGAACGGAACCGCTTGTCCTTCAGGTCGTTCGAGCGGCACACACTGCATTGGCAGCCGATGATGGGCACCCCCTGCGAGGTCCCCGTGCCGAGAAATGTCAACTTTGCTTTTCCCATTTTTCTTTTGCTCAATGAATATCCCGCCCGTCAAATCACTATCTCCTCGAGCCGGTTCACTGACCCTGCGTCATAGGGTTTCGTGACCCTGATGTAGTTGCCGGTGTAGCCGCCCATCATTCCGTCCTTGACGTCCGACTCCCACAGCACCTGCGAGCGGCGGCCGCGGTTCTTCTTGATGAATTCGGAGTGCAGCTCCGCGCAGAGGGCCTCGAGCCTCGCGACCCGCTCCGTCTTGACTGAATCCTTGACCTGATCCTTCCACCCCGCCGCGACGGTTCCCGGACGGCGCGAGTAAGGAAAGACGTGGATGAAGGCCGGCCTGACGCGGTCCTTGAGGAATGAATATGTCTGCTCGAACAGTTCGTCGGTCTCTCCGGGGAGGCCTGCGATGACATCGATGCCGAAGAACACGTACGGCTTTTCAGTTTCTCCCGGCTTCGGGTCCATCACCGAGCGGATGTAGTCGATCCTGTCGGCGAAGAAGTCTGTGGTGTAGCGGCGACCGACCCTTTTCAGGATCTCGTCCGACCCGGACTGTAAAGGAATATGGAAGTGCGGCTGGAACTTTGTCCCCGACGCTATCCAGTCGATGATCTCTTCGGTGATGAGGTTCGGCTCGATGGAGGAGATGCGGTAGCGTTCGATGCCTTCTGTTTCATCCAGCCGCTTCAGAAGGTCGAGGAAACTTTCGCCGGTGGTGCGTCCGAAGTCTCCTGTGTTGACTCCCGTGATGACGATCTCCTTGATCCCCGAGTCCGCTATCCTGCGGGCCTGGCACAGAACCTCCTCTATCGGAATATTCCTGGAATTGCCTCTGGCGTACGGCACGGTGCAGTAAGCGCAGAAGTTGTTGCATCCGTCCTGCACCTTGAGGAACGACCTTGTCCTCTCTTCGGAGGAGAACGCCGCCATCGTGTCCTTCGAGATTTCCTTGTACTCCGCCGCACTCATCGGTTTCTCCTGCCGGTTCTCCGGAAGTCCGCCGGGCGCATCTGAATTGCCGGTAACTGAATCTTCAGATCCGGCGGTGGCGGCGTTGTCCTCCCCTCCGCGCTTCGCGCTCCGTCCCGTCCCGCCTCCGGCGGTCCACCCGTTCACGTGGCCACGGGCGGCCACGGGGCTGACAGCGCCACCACCGCCGGCCGCTGTTCCGGAAGCATCATATTCACCGTCCAGCAACGCCATCGTGTCGGCGACCACGCGGGATTTCTCCTTGGCTCCGAAGACAAGAGCCACGCCTTCTATGGCCTGGAGCTCGGTCCGGCGCAGTTCGGCATAGCAGCCGGTCACGATGATCCTGGCTTCCGGAGAGATCCTGTGCATCTTGCGGATGACATTCCTGCACTTCTTCTCTGCCCTTTCGGTGACCGAGCAGGTGTTGATCAGATAGACGTCGGCCTTCTCCTCCCACGGAACGGCCTCAAGTCCCTTCTGGACGAAGCCCCTCTCGTAGGTGGATGTCTCGGCGTAGTTGAGTTTGCAGCCAAGTGTGAGGAAAGCGATTTTCATCTTAGAATCTCAGGATTGGGGTTCCGTTCATTACAGTGACCCTTGACCAGGAGCATACTCCGTTCACGGGCGGATTCTTCTTCGACACCCTTACCTTGCAGAACAGAATCTCAAAGAACTCGTCGTGGATTCTCTTCAGAATTCTGCCGGCGACGTTCTCCAGCAGGTTCGACGGCTTGGCCATCTCTTCCGCCACGATGTCATAGATGCGGCCATAGTCGACGGTGTTCTCAAGATTGTCCGTTTTGACGGCCTTTTTCACGTCAAGTTCCGCGTGGAAGTCCACGATGAATGTGTTACCTTCCTGCTTTTCCTTTTCCAGACAGCCGTGGAATGCGTGGAACTCCATTCCTTCAAGTTCTATTATGCCATCGTAAGTCATTGCCGTAGTTCTTCAGTTTCTTTAATATTCCGATGACCGTATGCCGCCGGCGGGCATCGGCTTGCAGATGCAAAATTACACAAAAAATGCGGTTTTGCACCGAGGCCTTGCAACCGATGTGATGTTGCGGTTGCATCTAAGCTGTAATTTTCATAAATTTGCCTGACAATCACATAACAATCACATAACAATCACATAACTTATCAAGAAATGAAAAAAGTCATTCTGACAATTCTCTTGGCAGCGGCTTGTCTGCTTGGAGCGGCCCGGGAAAAGGCCTATTTGTTCTCCTATTTCACCGACAATGGCCAGGACGGACTTCACTTCGCCTACAGTGAAGATGGCCTGGTCTGGAAGAATCTTGCCGGCGGCAAGTCTATTCTCGCCCCGCAGGTCGGTAAGGACAAACTTATGCGCGACCCTTGCATCTGTCAGGCTCCCGATGGCACATTCCATATGGTCTGGACTACCGGTTGGCGGGACAGGCAGATCGGCTACGCCAATTCAAAGGATCTCATCCATTGGAGTGAGCAGCAGTCAATCCCGGTGATGAAAGACGAGCCGGAAGCCAGAAATTGCTGGGCTCCGGAAATATTCTATGACAAGCCTTCCAAAACTTATTATATTTTCTGGGCAACTACAATCCCGGGACGCCACAAATATGTTCCGACCAGCGAGAGCGAAAAGGAGTGGAATCACAGGATGTATTACATCACGACAAAGGATTTCGTCACCTTTTCGGAAACGAAGATGTTTTTCAATCCTGACTTCAGCGTTATAGACGCAAGCATTGTCAAGGTGCCGGGCAGCAAGGAGGTTATGATGATTCTGAAGAACGAGAACTCGAATCCGCCGGAGAAGAACCTGCGCGTAACAACAACAAGGAGAATCAGCAGGGGATTCCCGACCGAAGTGTCCGCTCCGATTACCGGAAAATATTGGGCTGAAGGCCCTTCACCTCTCGTAATTGAAGGGACGATTTATGTATATTTCGACAAATATATGGAAGCTTGCTACGGTGCTGTGCGTTCTTCCGATGGAGGAAAAACTTGGGAAGATGTCTCCGACAAGGTCACTTTCCCTGAGGGAGTTCGTCACGGAACCGCGTTTGAAGTCTCGGCTGACGTGCTTGAGAACCTGAAGAAGAATCTGTAGGGAAAGCCGCGGAAAAGAAATGTCCCGGTGCGCATTCCGCATCGGGACATTCTTTTTATGCTTGCCGTGACACGTGCCTCGCTCTTAAGTGTTTCCCGTGTCGCGCGGGCAAAAAAGAAACTTTCCGTTTGCGGTAAGGATTTCTGATGGAGGATCGCATACGGTCCTGGCATTTCTGCTGCCCCGCGGCCTTGAAGGAAATCAAGGAATTCCGCTTCGGCGTCCATCAGCCTTTTCCTGCCAGACAGAAAGTGTACGCAAAGGTACACATTATTTTGTTATCTCCAAATATTTTTCTGCAAATTGTTGAAAAAAATCTTTATTTGACAATAAATAACTTCCTATTTGACAGGACTATCATTACCGAATACTGTACCTAAAGTACTATTTCAAGTGAATTGCGATTCTAAAAGCCGTCGTCAGGCATCTCCCCCTCAATCCTTCACAAGCCGTCCGACGGCGGTTCTCATAGTTTACAGGTGTACGTTATCCGGTGTCCGTCAGCATTGGGCCGAGACGGTATCTTCGACGGATTCGACACTGGAAGCCAGAATCTCAGTGCTTGTCCTCTCGATTCCGTCGCTTCCTGTGTATTTCTGCGTCCTGAGGCGACCGGCGACATAGATTGGGAATCCTTTGGCGATCACATCCAGGGAAGGAATGCCCTTGTTGCCTTCCCAGGCGGTTACGTAGTGCCACGTTGTCTCGAACACCGGTTCGCCGTTTCTTCCCTTGTAGGCGAAGTTCGTCGCAACGGAGAAGTGTGCCACGCGCGATTCTCCGACCTTGAGAATGTTGACGTTGCCGACATTCCCGCGGATTTCGATTCTGTTGAGTTGTTCCATAATCAAAAAGTTTTTTGTTGACTGCAGCAAAGTTATCAATGCCGCGGACAAGATCGGCCGGTCAGTAAGAAACTTCACGAATAAGTTTCCGTTTCTTTGCATCGTGATGTGTTTTTTTCCTTCTTTTCAGTTTTTCTTTGCGCCGCACGTCCTTCCAGCGTATTTATTTTGCGTTCCAAAAACATTCGGCAGTGTCGGATTTCAAATTCATAGCCTGTCCCGGTCGGAAAGAAACAGAAAAATCGGCTGTATGTTTCTTTCTGTTTCTTTCTTTTTACGACCGTATTCGACATATTTGCCACGAGTTTGAAATATTTGCCGTATGAAGACAATTGAGAAGGAATCGAGGGGGAGATGTCTTGAATGCGGGAATGTTCTTCCCTACGGACGCAGCGACATGAAGTTCTGCAGCGTCAACTGCAAAAGCAGGTACCACTATGTCAACGGAGGGCAGCTGAAAAGCTTCCGGATGAAGACCATAGGCGCAATCGACCGCAACTACGGGATTCTTGAGTCGCTGCTTGACGAGGGAGTGACATCAATAGACATCCCTGACCTTGCGCAGAGAGGATACAATTTCGATTGCATCACATCCTACCACAAGGTCAGGAAACGTAACGAGTACAGATGCTATGACATCAAGTACTTTATGTCAGAAAGCCGGGTGTTCTGCCTGGCCAGAGTCAGGACACGGAAATCCGTTAAAAAGGCCTGGTAGGTTGCAACAGCTGAATGATGTTGTGTAGCTAAAAAATATTTCTCGTTCTCGGAGATTATGGATACCTTTGCAGATTGCAATTTAGCTGAAAAAT
>CAVHYF010000030.1:0-21993 GCA_963640265.1 bacterium
TAAATAGTTAAAAATTCCCGCAACGTACCTCCATCAGTATTGCCTACCTGAACAGATCGTCAAGGGTTATGACTTTGGCGAATCTGCCTATCATAGTGGTTACTTATTTAGCCACAAAGGCATAAAAAGTAATCGTTTTGGCCAAATAAGAAATTTAATTCAGCCAAAACAGCATCATTCGCACCACTTTTGGCCGAATAAGGAGCGCTTTCTGCGTCAATTTTCTTCCTTTACGACTGCGGTTTCTTCTGGCCGCCGGCCATATCGGCGAACTTCATGGCCACATCTTCAACGTTTGCCGCGGCGTTCTGCCCGTCAGGGCCGCACTCGTCCGGGTGTTCATCCATCATTATCTTCCAGTACTCTCCATTAAGCATACGGTCGGCTTCACGCAGCACAGAGATATATAAGTTGAAGTTCTCCCGGAAGCTTCCGAGAGTTTTGTCCGCGGTCACGATGCAGGAGGAGTAGGTCTTGTTCTCTGGATAGACGTTCGACTTCACCATCACCATCCCTTCCGTGACCGCCATCGCCGCCCTGGCCAGCGCATCCCAGTGCCAATGGATGGGGCCATCGAGGCTCCACATATTTTGGACTCCCACCCGCTCAGGGAGACGACTGCAATCTATGCCGTACATCTCCCCGCCCAGTTCAAAGGAGATACCTCCGTCCTTGGATTCAACCTTCGTGGTCTTCTCTTTGCGGAGGAAATCCACCAAGGTCTCTTGGTCGAGACGTTTCATGTAGTTTCCGTCCGTAGCGTCCCTACGGGCGAGTTCCTCCTTCAGACCGGATGTCTCCTTCATCTGGTCGATGAACATTTTTTCATACTTTTCAGCGTCCTTCCTGTTATGGAAGAACAGCGCCGCGAAGACAGCGGACACAGCAGCCAGCACCGCGATGATGATTGTAACCATATTCATAACTTTAACTTTTATTTACAACTAAGTACCTATGACAAAATGCCTTATCTCACGTTCAAAGGGCATCGCCCATAAATATCAGTCCACTTGAAACTTGTAACCGCCAAATTTATATACTCCTCTTGTGCTGAATTCTTTCCGCATATTTCAGATCCGCAGAATGATTCGATGCATCAAGATTTGCAGCACAAAAATACTGCGTAGTATTTACACTAACAAATATTTTGAATAATATTAACACATTTATTGGAACGGTGACAGAATTTCGCAAGAAGTCCAGTATATGACTTACAGTTGCAAATCTGATCCGGTCATTTGAAGAATACCCCCGCCACACGACACCACAGGGCATATTTCGCCGGTCTTCCGGAAACAGATATGCAGTGAAAACGGTTAGTATCGCTTCCGGTTGCAATTCTGTCACGGCCCTTCGGAATCGCGGAAACTGACATCGGAATCGTGGCAATGTCGGATGAAAACACTATATTCGTAGGTGCTTCAGGATATTCTGTCTATTCAGGATATTCATAAATTTCAAGGAATATGAAAGATTTTGGGAAAAGGGCGTGGCTTCTGCCGCAGCCGGTGCTGGTGATAGGCACCTACAACAAGAATGGCGAACCGAACGCTATGAACGCCGCTTGGGCGGGGCAATGGGACGCCGGAGAGATCATGATTTCGATGGGGTGCCACGCCACGACGGAGAACCTCAACGCCAACGGCGAGTTCACGGTGGCTTTTGCTACTGCGGAGACTCTCGTGGCCGCCGACTTCGTGGGAATTGTGAGCGCGAAGAACGATCCGGACAAGATGAAGAAGACCGGATGGACGGCCGTGAAATCGAAGAATGTGAACGCTCCCGTGTTCTCGGACTTCCCGCTGACGCTCGAGTGCCGCATCTGCCGGAAGATCGACGAGAGCGAAACGGGGTACTACATCATCGCCGAAATCGTGAACATCCTTTGCGACGAGAAGTTCCTCGCCGCCGACGGCAAGCCGGATGTGGAGAAGATGCACCTGATCACCTTCGACCCGACCCGCAACGGCTACATCCAGCTCGGTGAAAGGGTAGGCAACGCCTTCTCGGACGGCAAAAAGCTGAAGTAAAGGCAAAAAAAAGACAAGACCCCTGCCACCGGCAACAGCAATTTATTAAAATCCAATTAAATGAATATAAAGAAAATGATTATCCTGGCGGCGGCGCTTCTGGTGAGCGGCGGCGCTTACGCACAGCAGTCTCTCCGGGGAGGCCAGCCGATCATTTCACCTGAAATCAACGCGGACAACTCCGTCACCTTCCGTTTCGCCGCCCCCAAGGCCATCAAGGTCCAGGTGACCGGCGACTTCCTCCCGACGACTCCAGTCAAAATGGGAGATTTCAGCTTCGATGCCCCGGGCGTGGCAGACCTGAAAGAAGGAGCGGACGGGGTTTGGGAATATACTTCCGAACCTCTTGAGAGCGAGCTCTACAACTACAGTTTCATCGTGGACGGGCTTTCAGTCAAGGATCCGAACAACGCCTATCTGCAGCGCGACATCGCCTCCCAGACGAACTACTTCATCATCGGAGGTGGCAAAGCCGATGACTATATGGTGCAGAATGTCCCACACGGCACTGTGTCACGGATCTGGTACCACTCGGACGTGCTTGGCAAAGACCGCAAAATGTCAGTCTATACTCCTGCGGGCTACGAGGACGGCAAGTCCAGATATCCCGTCCTCTATCTGCTACACGGTATGGGCGGCGATGAAGAGGCTTGGCTCTGCACCGGACGTTCGGCCCAGATAATGGACAACCTCATCGCAAGCGGCAAGGCACAGCCGATGATCGTGGTGATGACCAACGGCAACACCAAGCATCAGGCTGCTCCTGGGGAGGACGCCTCAGGAATGTACAAGCCCTACAGCTGCGGCTCTTTCGACACCTCTTTCGAGGCTCATTTCAAGGATGTGATTACGTTCGTGGACAGCCACTTCCGCACGGTCAGGAAATCTTCGTCCCGCGCTGTCGCCGGGCTTTCGATGGGCGGTGGCCACAGCTTCGAGCTTTCGCTGAACTACCCGAAGACATTTGATTACGTGGGGCTTTTCTCGGCAGCGGTAGGAATACATAACGAGGACACTGCCGGTTACCTTGCTCCGGATTTCTACCAGAACACCTACGAAAAGCTGGATGTTCTCTTCGCCAACCGGCCGAAACTCTACTACATAGCCATAGGGGAAACGGATTTCCTCTACAAGGCCAACGAGGAGCTTCGCAAGCATCTCGACGAGAAGGGCTACCCTTACGTCTATGTCGAGACTCCGGGCGGTCACATCTGGCGGAACTGGAGAATCTATCTCGTGGACTTCGCCCAGAAGCTTTTCAAGTAAAACGCCTGCTTTCTGCTTTTTCCCGTGCGTCAGACGCATCGTTCCACGCACGAAATCCCACGCCGGCTCTATCCTGTGCGCGGATTGGCCGGATTGACGCACGGGAATGACTGCCTGTCAGTCCAGATGGACTATGTCGGAGAGTTTGATGGCCTGGAAGACTATCTGGGCGGTGCTGCCTTCGTAGAGGATGCCCAGAGTGTCGTCATCAATCATCGTCATGCAGGAATATCCCCAGCCCTTTTCCTCGTCGATCATCAACGAATATGGCCAGGTGACTCCTCCGTCCTTGCTGGCTCGGACCGTAAAGTCGACCCTGTCGGTCTTTGAGGCCGGATTGGCGTACAGAAGGACACCCTTCGGACGGCACATCAGCAGACTTGCCTGACACTGAGGCTCAATCAGCACGTTGTTGGACTCGTGGACTCTCCAGGTCTTGCCGAGATCATCGGTCACATAGACCTTGCGGGTCTTGTCCTTAGTCCTGTAATTGCGCATATTCAGAAGAAGGACTCCCGGTTCGATTTCCGCCACCTGATCCTCGCAGACGTGCGCTACGGCAAGCGAAGAGATCTGCCAGGTGTCGCCGCCGTCCTTGCTGTAGATGATGCCGCCGGAAGCGTTCTCGGGCGAATCCCAGACCTGGATCGGAACGACGAGAGTGCCGTCGGACATTGTGATTCCGCGTCCGGGTCCCTGGAAAATCTGAGCGCATTCAGGGTCCTTGACCTGCTTCGTGATGTTGACCGGAGTTTCCCAGCTGCGGCCGCCGTCACGGCTTCTGACCATAATCAGCTGAGGCACATCGATCGGATCGAAACCCTTCGAAGAGGACGTTGTCGCCGTCTGCCCCTTCAGACCGTGGGCCCAGAGAGCGAAAATGAATATGTCTCCGGACTTCTCGTCCACAAGAATGCACGGATCCCCGGTCCCGTTCTGGGCGCGCGGCAGTCCGCCATATTCTCCCATATCCATCGCCACCTGCATCTTGCTCCACGTCTTTCCGCCGTCGGAACTTCTCTGCACGCCGACATCGATGTCGCTCTGCAGATCCATGCTGGAATCCCAGCGGATGTCGTAGGCGGCTATCAGGTCGCCGTTCTTGGCAGTCGCCAGGGCAGGAATCCTGAAGGTGTCGATTCCGTCGTCGCCGTGGTTGCGGAGAGCTATGGCATAGCGCCTTCCGGAAGACGGACCTGTCTCGGAAATGTCCACGGATTCCCCGTCCAGTTTCATCGAGGAGACCTTTACGGAGAAGGTGTCTGTGAGGTTCACTTTGGACGAAGCGACGGAAACGCTCACGTAGAACCTGTTGTCACCGCGCACAAGCGGTCTGTCGAAGGACAGGGTCACCTTGCCGGCCTTGTCAGGCCTGGAACTGTCCACGTCAATGACGTAACGGGGGTCGCACCAGGCGGAGTGTCCGCTTCCCCACTGACGGAAATGGGACCAGATCACGATGGAGCCGGATTTCGTGTTAAGGCACGGAACCGTGCCTGTGGAGACCAGACGGACATCCTTCACGGCAGCGCGCGGGATGCCCTCGATGGAAACTTCGACCTCACCGGAGGCCTGTCTTGCGGATTCGCTCGGAATCACGATCTCGGAAACGATGTTGTGGTCCCTGTCGAGTATGACGGGAATCCTTGGATTGTAGACGCTGACCAAGGATGAAACCAGCAGAGTGGACAGAAATGAAACCATAATATCAGAATTGGAAATAAATGAAAGTCTGAAGGTCGGAAGTGATGAACTGACAGATGACAAAGACCGCTAAGACGCAGACGAGCACCATCAGCGGAAGCGGCATACCGGCGAACCAGAGACGGTAGCGGCGCTTGAAGCGTTCCGGAAGCCAATGGATGACCATACCGATGACGAAAACCAGGAGCACGCCGAGATGCTGCTGAACCATAGCCGGAATCAGCGACAGGTCCCAATCGCCGCCGATGCGCTCGACCATATTCTTCGCCGTGCTCCAGGCCTTCTCGTTCGCTTCGGCAGGATCAAGGTTGGAGCCGCTGCGGAAGAAAAGACGGGTGAAAGTTATGAATATGAAGGTCATCAGCACGGCCCAGGCTGTCTCGAGCCAGGAGAAGGCGGCCTTGAAACGGCAGAGGTGGTAAACCATCCGGACAAAGGCGCCGATGAATATGATGAGCGTCCAGACGAAGAACATATTGAACACTGAAGCCGGAACGTAAATCTTCAAAAGATAGAACGTCAGGCAGACAAGTCCTATGACAAGAGTTCTGAAATAGACGTTGCAGCTTTTCCAGAACCTGTAGATGAGCATTCCGAGGCCGTTCAGACCGCCCCAGATCATGAAGTTCCAGCTCGCGCCGTGCCAGAGTCCGCCAAGCAGCATCGTGTCCATCCTGTTGATGTCCGAGATCAGTTCCTTGCGGTACTTCCTGCAGAAGGATATCAGCAGGCCGAGGATGGCGGCTATGACAAGGACCACTCCGAAAACCCACCAGTTCTTCGCCAGGGCCGAAGCCAGGAATGCTATTCCGAGAATGATGGCATACGAGCCGAAAGTGCCGTTGCGGTTGCCGCCCAGAGGAATGTAGAGGTAGTCCTGCAGCCATTTGGAAAGAGAGATATGCCACCGTTTCCAGAACTCCCCGGCATTGCGCGCCTTGTAAGGAGAATTGAAGTTCTTCGGAAGATAGAAGCCCATCAGCATAGCGGTTCCGGTGGCGATGTCGGTGTAGCCGGAGAAGTCGGCATAGACCTGAAGCGAATAGCCGAACAAGGCGGTAAGGTTTTCGAAACCGGTGTAGAGCAGAGGATTCTCGAAGACGCGGTCGCAGAAGTTCACGGCGAGATAATCACTGAGTATCAGCTTCTTCGCAAGACCGTTCATTATCCAGAACACAGCGATTCCGAACTGTCTTCGCCCGAGGAAGAACGGCTTGTGCAGCTGGGGGATGAATTCCTTGGCGCGGACTATAGGTCCTGCCACCAGCTGAGGGAAGAAACTCAGATAGAATCCGAAATCCAGGAAGTTCCTTATCGGCTCGATTGTTCTGCGCGAAACATCGACCACATAACTTATGGCCTGGAAGATGAAGAACGAAATACCGACAGGCAGGAAAATCGAATCCACGTTGAACACCGGAGCTCCGGCAATCCCGTTTCCTACCTGCGCGAACCAGTCCCTGACGATGAACTCAGTGCCGAAAAGGTTGTTGACCACATCGGTCACGAAATAGGCGTACTTGTAGTAGCAGAGCAGAGAGAGGTCGACAACAGTGCTCAGCACTACGACGGTCTTCCGCCAGAAGCCTCCCGCAATCTTCGGCAGCACAAAGCCGGCCAGGTAGTTATAGACGATGACGAAGCCGAAAAGAATCAGGAACAGACCGCTTGTCTTGTAGTAGAAGAACAGGCTGACTATGAACAGGAAGGCATTGCGCAGCAGGACCTTGCTCCTGAACACGCAAAGGAAGGCCAGCACGATGGCGAAGAAAGCCCAGAAGTAGAACTGGGTGAAAAGCAGGGGGTGAGCCTGGTCAAATGAAAACAAACTGTTGAGAAAATCCGACGCTACGTCCCGAAAGCCCATCTCTTTATCTGGTTAAATGTTCCACATATCTGTCCATCAGCGCATTGAACAGCAAATCGCCAAGCAGTTCGTAGCCTGCCTCGGTGAAATGCACCTTGTCGCGCTTGGCAAGTCCGGCCTCCTCCCATCTCTTCATCGAACCGAGTCCGCCCATTATCTCGAAAAGGTCCCAGACTCCGGCGCCGCAATCCTTTCCGAGCCTGAGGAAAGCCTGCTCGGCAAGTTGTCCGTTGGAATTGACGACATAGCCTTTCCTTCGGATGCGGCGGAAACTGTCGTTGTTGGTGATGAAAAGCACAGCGCAGCCGGGTGCCGCCGAATGTATCTGAGCGACAAGCCGCTTGTAGCGCATCACGAAATCGTCCGCCGAGAAATCAGGCGCGGCGGCATCGTTGATTCCTATGCCCAGCAGCACAAGATCCGGATTCAGCCGCTCAAGATCCCTTTCAAGGCCGGAACATTTCGCATAGGAATTCAAAGAAGCACCGTTCACTCCGATTTCCGTCACCGTTATGCCGGGGAAAGGATTGTCCAGCAGAATGCCTGTCAGCGTGAATTCTCCGGATTGTCCGCGGGTGGAGACCTTGACCGAATCCGTCAGCGAAGGAAGGCGGAAAAACCAGCTTGAATCGGCCTCGACCAGCGTGCCGGCAAGAGTGTCCCCCTTCTCCAGCACGACCACCGGCACCCTGTCGCCGGAAGAATAACCCAGCACGGTCACATCGTTGAAGGTGAAGACAGGATCGGACGGCTTCGGATCCCTTGCCACGGCCGTCACGGTCACGGATGCCTTGGCATCGCTCGTGGAAAGGGCGATGCCGGCAAGCCCGAGCCTGCGGTCAGGCGACTTTTGCACGTTCTTCGTCACTTTCCATTCTCCGGTGCCGCTTGTGGTGAAACTGCTCGGATTGTTGGTACGGGCTGCGGAGAAAGGAAACACTAGTCCGCGTCCTCCGTCCAGCATCGGCCTGAGAGACAGAAGATTCCTCCTTATCTGACCCGTGAATGTGCCGGCCTGCACGTGCGAACCGCCGATGTGGACTATCCGGAGATTGCCCTGCCCCTTGAAAAGGACAGAATCCATCTTGCAGTAAAGGCGCTCGAACGACGAACTGTCACCCTGAAACCTGATGCAGTTGAGGCCGAACTGCGCGAAATCATATTCATTCACCGGCTTCCTGAGTGTCTGGGCGCCAAGACGCGGCTGCCAGAGCAGAAGCAGGCAGAGAATGACGGCAGCCGCCATTGATTGCGTGTGAATATGTCTCCGTCCCGTCATATTCCTTCAATTGCAGTGGAATCCTGCGCTGTGGAATCCTGCGCCGCGGCGCGAACCTTCCTCGGATCGGTGCGTCCTTCGAAAATGTAGTCCCGGACCGCCTCTTCGGAAAGCCCCTGGCGGAGCTTGTAGAAATCGTGGTAGAGTAGGAACGACCTGGAAAGCGCATCGCCGATCTCCACCGCACCCTTGTGGGTGAAATGAATATGGTCGGGGCTGCCCAGGGCCGGCTTGTGGTTGACCCACTGTTTCATCGACCCAGCTCCGCCCATGACGTGGAACGTGTCCCAGTAGGCCACCCCATTCTTCAGGCAGTTGACTCTCAGCGAATCGTTCAGCTGGGTCAGGAGAGGCCAGGTCACAAGGTTGCCGTCCACGCTCTTGCACATATCGGCCGGTCCGATGAACATCAGCTGCGCCTGCGGCGCGACCTCCCTGAAGTAGGCGAACTGAGAAACTATCTTCCTGACATAGGAGGAGATTGTCCTGTTTGAACTCATTCCCGGCATCGCGTTGCCTCCGAACTGAAGAATTATCAGCCTCGTGCCGGTCTTCTCGAAACTTTCCTTCATCAGCTTACGGTTTATTGAAGAGAAGATGAAGCCGGCGCAACCGCGCAGCGCCACATTGTCCACGGTAACTCCGCCATCGCGGCTGTCCAGCATTATGCCGTAGATTTCAGCGTTTCCCGAAAAGTTTATCGTCCCCTTTCCTGCATCGCACGGCAGGTCCCAGGACACGAGCGAGACGTCCGACGACGACGAATCGATGACGGCGCTCTGAACCGGAAGCGTGTCGCATTTCAAGGTCATCCCGAAGCCGGCGCTGTTCTGTCCCAGAAGCACGGAAACTCTTGAAATGGATTTCACCAGTTCCTGGGAGTATCTGTTTTTGGTCCTGCTGAACGTGAATGCCGCCTTGCCGGAAACCGCCGAAGCCTGGGTCAGCGGACCGTAGCGCTTGGTGGACATCTTCCTCGTCAGCGAATCCCCTACCATCGCATAACGGGTTATGCCGCCCGAAGCGCTCTGGGAAAGCGACACCGTCGGAATTCTCTGGACCATCGGCACCATTCCCGGACCCGAACCGCCGAAGCGGGTCTGGATGTTCTGCCTGAGAATGGCGGAGATCCTGTCCATTTCCAGCTGCGAGTCGCCATAGTGCAGGATTCTCACAGTCCGGCCCTCCGTCCTGGCTTCGGTCATCTCCTTGAAGAGGGAATCCAGGAAGGTGTAGTCGTCGTCAGGCATATAAATCCGGTTCGGATTGTTGTGGATGTAGTTACGGTAGTAGCTGAGGGTGTCCTTCGAGGCCTCGACCATCTCGTAACTCTTCTGCACGGCAAGAAGCACGGAATCGACATCGACCTCGGAGCCGCGCTCGCTCAGTTTGGCAAGGCTCGATTCGTAGGACGGGAACCTCAGTTTGAGGCCACCTACCCGGACTCCTTTGGCCGGATAGCAGTACCAGACCGAAAAGAGCAAGGCGAAAATCGCCAGGAAAAAGAGCAATATCCCTGATTGTTTCATTATCCTTACCTGTAAATCAAGAGTTTACGACCTTCGCGAATCATATCGCTCTTAAGACCGTTCCATTTCTTCAGATCGGAAACCTTCACCCTGTACTTCGCCGCGATGCCTCCGAGTGTGTCTCCGCGCCTGATGACATACGTTATTTTGGCCGTGTTCAAGGCCTGCTGCTTCCGGAGCGAATCCAGCCTGGCCTTCCGGAGGGCGGCCTGCTCGCGGAGGAAAGCCTGCCGTTCCGCCTCCCTTGCGGCCGCAAGGGTTTCAATCCTGCCGAAGGCGGAAACTATGTCTCCCGAATATTCTTCCTCCATCTTTTTCAGGCTGGTCAGCACGGGCGCCGATGCGAATGCGGAAGAATCCATCACGGCCAGCGCAGTAGGACTCTGCGCGAAGGCCACGACAGCCTTGTCCCAGTCGGAATATTCTTCAAAAAGTTCCTGAAGGCGGTCAAGGGCTATTTCGGTGGATCTGACGGCATCGTCCCTTATGTCCGTCGAATCTCCGGCAGCGGATGTTGCGTTCCGACCCTTCCAGCGGACAGCATCCAGGGTCGAAAGCGACCATATTCCTCTGCGGTCATCCGAAAGACGCTGGTCCGACAGGGCGCAAGGAAGCAGGATGAAATTTTCAGGCATATTCCTTTCTTTAAGTTCCACCCTCAGCGAATCAATGAATTCCGGAGTTACACACCTTCCCTGCGGCACACTCCCGGCAAGGAAGGCCGCCACAATGAATATGCTTCTGAATATTCCGGTCATCTGTTCAGGATAATGTGGCTTCCAAAGGCTTTCAGGATTCGGCTGATTCAGCTGCCCGGGCAAGACGGCCGGCAAGGTCGATGAACGCCTGGCTGTCAGGACGGGTGGAAAGCGCGACCGGTTCGCCGGCATCGCCGCATTCGCGGATGGACTGCACTATAGGAATCTGACCCAGAAGCGGGATCCCGTACTTCTCGGCCATCTGCCTGCCTCCGTCCTTTCCGAATATGTAGTATTTGTTCTCGGGAAGTTCGGCCGGAGTGAACCAGGCCATATTCTCCACTAGACCGTAAATCCTGCGGTTGATGCTCTTGTTGCGGAACATGTTCACGCCTTTCTCAACGTCTGAAAGAGCCACCGGCTGAGGGGTCGTCACGATCAGCGCCCCTTCCATAGGAATGTCGTTCACCAGGGAGATGTGGATGTCGCCGGTCCCCGGAGGCATATCTATGAGAAGGAAGTCAAGCACGCCCCAGCGCACCTGCAGAATCATCTGCTTGAGCGCGTTGCAGGCCATAGGGCCTCTCCAGATCAAAGCCTGTCCCGGTTCTGCGAAATAGCCGATGGACATCCATTTCACTCCGTACTTTTCTATCGGCAGGATGACTTCCTTGCCTTCCCCGACGGCCTCGGCTTCGGGAACGGCTCCCTCGGTGCCGGTCATCAGAGGAACTGAAGGGCCGTAGACATCCGCGTCGGCCAGACCTACCTTGTACCCGAGACGGGCCAGGGCCACGGCCAGATTGACCGCCACGGTTGACTTGCCGACGCCTCCCTTGCCGGAGGCTATGCCGATTATGTGGCGGACGTTGTTTATCTCATCCATTCCGAGGTCAAGGCCCGCCTTCTTCTTCGGGGTTTCCTCGGCTTTGACAACGGTCCTGACCTCAACCTCGGTACCTTGCGGAGCGTGGCGGATGACTGTCGCCCGGGTGCTGCCGACAAGATATTCAGTGAGAGGGTCCCGCCTCTTCGGGAAGGCGAGGGTGACGGTGACTTTGTTCCCGTCGACGGCCACTCCCTCGACCATTCCGAGTTCGACGATGTTTCTGCTCTCCTTCGCGGGATGCACGACCTCCGCGAGCATATTCAGAATTTCCTGTTCCGTCATATTACTTGACAATGTTCATTTCTTTGGTGAGATAGCCCGCGCCGCCGAATTTGTCCACGAGGAAGAGAACGTAACGGATGTCCACGCAGATGCACCTCTGCAGGTCTGGCTCGAACATCACATCGCTGGACATCGACTCCCAGTTGCCGTCGAAGGCCAGACCGATGAGTTCGCCGTCGGCGTTGAGCACAGGGCTGCCGGAGTTGCCGCCGGTGATGTCGTTGTTGGTGAGGAAGCAGCAAGGCAGGTTGCCGTCGGCCATCGCATAGCGGCCGTAGTCACGCTTGGCATAGAGCTGCTTGAGCTTTGCCGGAACCTTGAATTCGTAGTTGTCAGGGTCTTCCTTCTCGATCACACCGTAGATGGTGGAGAAGTACTTGTAGTTCACTGCGTCCTTCGGGGAATATGACTTGACGGAGCCGTAAGTGAGCCTCATCGTGAAGTTGGCGTCAGGGTACATGGCCTTGCCCTTCTGCCATTCCATCAGACCGGCGGTGTAGGCCTTCGAAGCGGCCCGCACCTTCGCTCCGGCTTCATTGTCCATATTTCCGTTTATTTTCCTGTAAACCGACAGCACGGAGGACATCAGCTTGCTTACCGGGTCCTTTCCGACTGCGGCGAATCCGTCCGCCGCAATCGTCTCCTTCACTTTCCCGAAGGAAGTGAACATGCTCTCGGCAAACAGTTTGTCGACATAGGCTTCCACGTTCAGGTCGGCGAAGTCCTCGCCGAGCCCTTCAAGATAGTTCTCCGGGCGGGCGTTCTCCCTGTAGTGCTTGAGCAGCGCGACCGCTTCTTCACGGTCGAGAGGCTCCCAGTAATCCTCGTAACGGTCTTTCAAAGCCTCGACTGCCTTTTCGACGGCGGTCACAGAGTCCGTGCCGTTCCTCGTCTCACGCTTGTAAAAGTTGTCAAAGTTGGCGGCGAGTCCGACAAGTTCGATGTTGAATATCGTTTCCGTTAGCAGCCTTGTGTCCTTGACGCGCTGAGCATTGGCTTCGACGCCGGCGGCGATGTCAGCAACGGCGGAACCGTAGCGGGCCTTGCGGTCACTCTTCTTCTCGACCCACTTCTGGAAATCGGCCTCCTTGGCGTGTTCCTTGCCGATGATGTCCAGGTCCTCGAAAGCCTTCTTCTCTCCGATCCACTTCTTCCAGCCGTTGGCCGAGCCTGCGTACTTGTTGGCGTACTTCAGCCTGACCGAAGGATCCTTCTCCATCCATTTCCACATTATGTCCTGACGGACTGTCCTGGCGGCAATCGAAATGTCGTGCACGTCCATCATGTTCTGAAGCTGAGCCTCGGTCTGGAACCTCTGGGTGCTGCCCGGATAGCCCATAATCATCGAGAAGTCGCCTTCGTTGATGCCCTTGAGGGAAATCTTCAGAGACTGCTTAGGCACATAAGGCCTGTTGCCTTCCGAATATTCCGCCGGTTCGTTGTCCTTGCCCGCATAGACCCTGAACATCGAGAAATCGCCGGTGTGGCGCGGCCACATCCAGTTGTCGGTCTCGCCTCCGAACTTGCCTATCGATGCCGGAGGAGCGCCCACGAAGCGGACATCCCTGTAGATTTTGTAAACGATCAGATAATAGACGTTGTCGTTGTAGAACGACTGGACCATCGCCCTGCAGTTCGGGTTGGCCTCTTCGGCAGCCTTCTCAAGCCCTTCGACCACGCTTTCCCTCGCGGATTCATCGGCCGCGGCGACAGCTTCGGTCACGTCGGTCATATTCACGAGGAATGTAACCGACAGGCCGGGAACAGGGATTTCCTCCTTGCTGTTCATCGCCCAGTACCCGTCCTCAAGATAGTTGTGCTCGTCGCTGGAAAGCTGCTGGATGCTGCTGTAGCCGCAGTGATGGTTGGTCACCAGCAGACCTTTGTCCGAAATCATCTCGCCGGTGCATCCTCCGCCGAAAATGACGATCGCATCCTTGAGCGATGAATGGTTCACACTGTAGATCTGGTCCGGAGTGAGTCTGCATCCGAGATCCTTCATCGCATCGGCATTGAGTTTCTGAAGGAGCGGAAGCATCCACATACCCTCATCTGCAAAAGCCGCCGTCCCCATCATCAGGGCAGCAGCGAGCGCACAAATCAACTTTTTCATATTCATTGAAATCTATAATTTATCAACGTGTCCGCCAAAGGCGGAAGATGCAAATTTAGGCATTATTAATGAATATGCGGACGACTATGCAGACAAAAGGACACAAGAAGTTCATCCTTTCCCGTTCTCCGAGAGACGGCCAAGTTCTCTTTCGTACCGGCTGATGAGCTTGCGGTCGTACTCAAGCGTTTCCTCCTTGCTCTTGAGCTTTTCCTTCAGAATCGCATTCTCCGCCCTGAGGGCTTCGAGCTCCTTCCTGTAGTTGTTCTCGATCTCGCCGATGATTCTGGAATAGTTGTCCTTCACCTCGTGCAGACCGGTCTCGACCGAATCGATGGGCTCGAATCCGTTCACGAGTTCAGCGACCGAGACTCCCGTCTCTCTGGCAAACTTTTCAATATGCTCATTCAGAATCCGTGTCGTTCCTCGCTCGAGCTTACGGTAGGCGTTAAGAGAAATCTCCAGCCGACGAGCCATCTCGGTCTGTGAATAACCAAGTTCCGTCCTCTTTCTTTCGAGATTGCTCTTTATCGTGGCGTCATCCATCGGCGGTAAAATGTACAGTTTGCAGTCGCGACAAAAATATTCAAAAGAAACCTGATAGTCTTGCAACAGGAAGTTGCAAATGACAACCTGCGGTTGTAACAAACACACAAAAAAGATAAAAAACATATAATTTCCGGTTCATACCACCGGCAGATTGCAACCATAAGTTGCAATTCAGGAGAACTGTCGCCTTCTTTGCGGAAAACAACTGACGTTATGGAAAAGACAGAAATGGACTATGCGGCTTTCGAGCGCGCGATGGACGAGGAGAAGGTCTATCTCCGGAACGATGATTTCAATGGAATATGCTCGCTGCTCGGCGCCGACGCCGGCAGCCTGGACGGGAAACTGTTCGAAGAGCTTGGTTTTCACGGACAGGAACTTGTGGAAGCCTACCTCGCCGCAGGCAGGAATATTCAATGAATATGCTGCCATAGTGTTGCTATTGGGACAATTTTTTATTAGATTTGCCTTTCGGCATCCGGACGGATTCGCCAGGTTGCCGCTGCGGTATTGACAAAGATTTCATAATTAATAACTTATAGTAATGAAAGAATATTCTACTAAAGACATCCGCAATGTGGTTCTGATTGGCAGCGCCAAGTCAGGCAAGACCACATTGTCTGAAGCCATGCTCTATGAGGGCAAGGTCATCGCCAGAAGAGGCACGGTCGAGGACAAGAACACCGTTTCGGACAATGAAGAAATCGAAAAGATGAACCAGAGGTCGATCTTCGCGACTCCGCTCTACGCCGAGTTCATGAACACGAAGTTCAACGTGATCGACGCTCCGGGTTCCGACGACTTCATCGGAGGCGCAGTGTCCGCCTTCAAGGTCTGCGAGAACGGTATTCTTGTCATAAACGCACAGCAGGGCGTCGAAGTGGGCACTGACATCTTCGCGCGCTACGCCGACCAGTACAGGCTTCCGCTCATCCTGGCCGTGAACCAGCTCGATTCCGAAAAGGCCGACTGGGAGAAGACCCTCTCGGAAATAAAGGAGACTTTCGGCAAGAAGCCTGTCATCGTTCAGTTCCCTGTCAATCCGGGCACCGCTTTCGACGGTTTCATCGACGTGCTGAAGATGAAGTACTACCACTTCAAGGATGACAACGGCACCCGCGAAGAGCTTGAGATTCCTGCAGAATTCGCCGACGAGGCCGAGACTCTCCGCCAGGAACTCATCGAAAAGGCCGCCGAGGGCGACGACTCCCTGATGGACAAGTTCTTCGAAAACGGCTCGCTCACCGAAGACGAGATCCGCGAAGGTCTCGGACACGGCATCCGCAACAAGGAAGTGCTTCCTATCTTCTGCCTCTCCGGCAAGAAGGACATCGGTGTCAAGAGACTGATGGAATTCACTATCAAGACAGCCATCTCGCCTGCCGAAACAAAGTCAATGACAAAGGACGGCAACGAAATCGAGTGCAATGCAGAAGGCCCTGCATCCATCTTCATCTACAAGACCGACGTCGAGCAGCACCTCGGAGAAGTTTCCTACTTCAAGGTAATGTCAGGACATCTGACCGAAGGTATGGACCTTGAGAATCCTGAAACAGGTGACAAGGAAAGAATCTCCACCATCTACGCCGTGGCCGGTGCCAAGAAGGAGAAAGTGACCGGTCTTATGGCCGGAGACATCGGATGTACCGTCAAGCTGCGTGCAGGAAAGACCAACGTCACTCTGGCACAGCCAGGTTCAGGCATAGCCTACGAGCACATCAACTTCCCTGCATCCAAGTACCGCTGCGCCGTCAAGGCCGAGTCGCAGAACGACGAGACCAAGCTCGGCGAGGCCCTCAACAAGATTTCCGCACAGGATCCTACGATCATCGTGGAGTACTCCAAGGAACTCAAGCAGACTATCCTCAGCGGACAGGGCGAGCAGCACATCAATGTCTGCAAGTGGCGCATCGAGAACGAATTCGGCATCAAGATCGTCCTCTTCGCCCCTAAGATTCCTTACCGCGAGACCATCACGAAGGTCGCGAACGCAACTTACCGCCACAAGAAGCAGTCCGGAGGAGCCGGCCAGTTCGGAGAAGTTTCTCTGCTCATCTGCCCTATCGTGGAAGGCGTTCCGTTCACGAACAAGTTCAAGATCGACGGCAAGGACGCCGTGCTCAACGTCAAGACCAAGGAAGAATTCAACCTTGACTGGGGCGGCAAGCTCGAGTTCTACAACTGCGTCGTCGGAGGCGCCATCGACGCGCGCTTCATGCCGGCCATCCTCAAGGGTCTCAACGACAAGATGACCGAAGGGCCTCTTACCGGTTCCTACGCACGCGACATCAGGGTGTTCGTCTATGACGGAAAGATGCATCCTGTTGACTCCAACGAAATCTCCTTCATCCTCGCTTCCCGCAACGCCTTCAAGGAGGCGTTCCGCAACGCCGGTCCGAAGATTATGGAGCCTATCTACAATGTAGAGATTATGACGCCGGCAGATTATATGGGAGCCTGCATGTCAGACCTCCAGAACAAGAGAGCCATCATCGAAGGAATGAGTTCGGACAAGGGATTCTCGGTGCTCAAGGCCCGCGTTCCGCTGGCGGAACTCTACCGCTACTCCACCACGCTCAGCTCGCTGACTTCAGGCGCGGCCACGTTCACGATGACGTTCGCCGACTACCAGCCTGTACCTGCTGACGTACAGACCAAGCTCCTTGCCGAATACGCGGCCCAGGAGAAAGAAGACGAGTAATGGCCGTCAATTAGAACACCAGCCCTCCTCCCCGGCCGCAAGCGCAGGAGGGGGGCTTTTTTCAAACAAACATCAAGATTCATCGTTATGATCAAGACAGTGTCCCGTTCACTACGCCTGGCCGCAGCAGTTTCGGCCGCAATCATCCTGGCATCCTGCCAGGGTGACCACTTCATCACGGACAAAGCCTTCCGCACGCAGGTCAAGTCAGACCTGGAAGAGAGGCTTGGCAGTTCCGGCAGACTCGAGCAGTTCTTCCGCGTGGACTACGGCCGCAAGTGCCTTTCGTCCACAGACGGCTTCGTGGAGGACACGCGTCTCACGACAGAAGAAACGGAAGCCCTGGAATTCCTCTATGCCTATATGCCGCTGGCGGACCTTACGGACTATCCGACGGATTATTATCTCCAGAACGTGCGGTCCTCGTTCAGGACACGCGAAGAACTTGGCTGGAACGTTCCCGAAAGGATATTCAGGCATTTCGTGCTTCCGATAAGGGTGAACAACGAGAACCTTGACACTTCAAGGGTCGCCTTCTACCGCGAACTGAAACCGAGGGTGGAAGGTATGGACATGAAGGACGCCATCCTGGAAGTCAACCACTGGTGCCACGAAAAGCTGACCTACAAGCCTTCCGATGCAAGGACACTGTCTCCGCTGGCCTCTCTGTGCAGTTCGCTCGGGCGGTGCGGAGAGGAGTCCACGTTCACCGTGGCCGCCCTCAGGTCGGTCGGCATCCCTGCACGCCAGGTTTACACACCGCGCTGGGCGCACACCGACGACAACCACGCCTGGGTCGAGGCCTGGGCGGACGGCCAGTGGTACTTTATGGGCGCCTGCGAGCCGGAACCCGTGCTGAATCTCGGCTGGTTCAATGCTCCTGCGAGCCGCGGACTTCTGATGCACACAAGGACATTCGGAAGGTACGACGGACCGGAAGAGAAGGTGATGGAAGGACCCAACTTCACTGAAATCAACCTGATCGACAATTATGCGAAGACCGCCAGGGTGGATTTCACAGTTCTGGACGACAACGGCGCACCTGTGGACAGCGCTCTCGTCGATTTCAAGATCTACAACTACGCCGAATTCTACCCGGCCCTCTCGAAATACACTGACGCCCAAGGCCACACGTTCCTCACCGCGGGAATGGGCGATATGCTTGTCTGGGCCTCCAAGGACGGCAAGTACGGCTATTCCAAGGTTTCCTTCGGCAAGGATTCGACCGTAACCGTAACCGTTTCCGACAGCCACTCCACGGATCCGCAGACGATGATGATAGTTCCTCCGCCGGAGTCATACAACGTTCCGGAAGTGACTCCGGAGCAGCGTGAAGAGAACAACCGCAGGTTCGCTGCCGAAGACAGCATACGCAAGGCCTATATGGCGACCTTCATCGAGTCCGACGGCACGGAAAAGGGAAGGCTTCTCGCCGCCTCGGCAGGAAACCACAAGGTGATCGAGGGATTCCTCGGCGACCACCCTGACCAGAGAGCCATAGATCTGCTCAAGTCCTTAAGCAACAAGGATCTGGTCGATGTCACAAGAGAGATTCTCGAGGACAGTTACAATGCTTCTGACGCGATTCTCTGCCCTAGAATCGAGAACGAGTTCCTCAGCCCTTACAAGTCGTTCTTCGGTGAACGCTTCGGAACGGAACTTTCGAAGGAAGAGCTTTCGGTCCCTTCCAATCTCGTGAAGTGGGTAAAGGACAGCATCACGGTCCTTCGCGACCCGAAAGCCTGGAGCATACCGATGTCTCCGGAAGGAGTCTACCGTTCAAGGCTGGCGGATGTCAGAGCCAGGAACATATTCTTCGTGGCTTTGGCCAGAACTCTCGGAACCGATGCACGCAAGGACCCTGTGACGGGAAAGATCCAGTACAAGGAGAACGGACAGTGGATCGATGTCGATTTCGAAGCCGTGGAGCAGACTGCAGCCCCTACCGGAACGCTTGTTCTGGAATATGCCCCTACGGAACTGCTGTCCAATCCGGGATATTATTCCCACTTCACCATCAGCAAGATCGCAAACGGCCGCACTCGGCTTCTGACCTTCGACGAAGGACAGGTGGATATGGGCGGCGGAGTCAGCTGGAGCAATGTCTTCAGGAAGGGGACGACACTGGATGCCGGTGAATATGTCCTTGTGAGCGGCAACCGTCTGGCCGACGGAAGCGTGCCTGTCACCGTGCAGCAGTTCTCCGTCAAGGAAGGCGAGACGACCGACCTGGAACTCCGCATCGCGGTTCCGCAGGACAAACTGACAGTGATCGGGCAGTTCGACGCGGAGACGAAATACCGCCCGGAACCAGGTGCAGAGCCTGTCTCGGTGCTCTCGACCACAGGAAGAGGATTCTACATCATCGGATTCCTCACGCCTCGCCAGGAGCCGTCTGTACACGCACTGAACGACCTGTCCGCCGCGAAGGACAAACTGGAGAAATGGGGAAGGCCGATCCTGCTCCTTACCACCGCCGACGGCCTTGACTGGATGAAGGAATATTCAGGAAGACTGCCGTCGAACGTGATTATGGGCCTGATGCCAGAGAACGATGTCGTGGGTGACCACAGGACACCGTACTTCCTGCTTGCCGACACTTTCAACAGAGTGTTCTTCACGACCGAAGGCTACACGATCGGCCTCGGAGACCAGCTCGCATCATCCATCGCCAAACTTTAGAAGAAACGGCGCCGACTGAAAAATCGGCGCCGTTTTGCTTCATTACCCGGCTTGTCTTTACAGACTAATCTTCACGACATCGTCGGTCTTCGTGCGGGCCGAATCCGGAAGCTTGAAGATGACTGCTCCGCAGACATATTCAAAATCAACTGATTCGCCGGTGCGCAGAAGGATGACGGACTTCGGTTTCTTTCCTGTGAGCACGCTCGCCTGACCCTTGAACTGAGGGAGAAGGTGAGCGTACCAGATGTCCTTGCCGCGGGTCGTCAGAGGCACGTTGGCAAGGCGCGCGCCAGGTGTCGGGCCGGCCCCGTCGAGGGATTCCCTGCTGTGCGCCATCCAGGTCTTCAGCGAGTCTATCTGCCTGTAGAAATTCGGGTGCATGTCTCCGTTGCCGTCAGGACTTGCGTTAGGCAGGAAATTGCCTCCCAGGGATCTTGTGGTGACATATTCATCAAAGAACCAGCTCATCGGGCGGAAGGTGCCGGTCTTGTCGTAGCCCCAGCCGCCTCCGCCGCAGGTCCAGATGTGGCAGTGCTCCCACCACTGTGAAGGCGAGTAGGTCGGTTTGATGCACTCGAAAGGAGTGGTGAAGTCGCCTACGCGCACGCTCGTCCCGTCGGGGTTGTCAGGGTTCACTATGTTCGACCAGCGGTCGTTGATGACGATGTCCGGCTGCAGGGAACGGATCCAGGCATAGACCTGGTCATTGTGGTGGTCGGTCACGCCCATCATCCACATTCCGTCCAGCCAGAGGATGTCGATCTTGCCATAGTTCGTGAGCAGCTCCTCGATTTGGGCCATCACGTAGCCGAGCATCTTCGTGTACTCATTCTCCCTTTCCACCGGGTCGCTGATGGCTGTCATCTGGCCGCGGGTATCGTTGTCGAAGAACCTGTCATCGTAGGTACCCGGGTACAGCCAGTCGCGCGGAGAGTAGTACAGTCCGACACGCAGACCGGCCTTCCGGCAGGCTTCGACATATTCCTTGAGCAGGTCGCGGCCGCCGAGAAACTGCTTCGTGCCGATGCCGTACCTGGATGGCCAGAGGCAGTAGCCGTCGTGGTGGCGGGATGTGAGGACGGCGTAGTTGAAGCCTGCTTCCTTCGCGGCTTCGAGGTACTTGTCAAGTTTGAATTCGGGGTTGAATTTCTCCGCCTGACCGTAGTATAGTTCCTTTGATTTGTAGCCGCCGTTGTAGCGGTAGTGGTTGATCATCGCCCAGGACGGCTGCGCTCCGAGCATGCTGTGGATGCCCCAGTGCATGAAGAGTCCGAGACTCGCCTCAGGATACCACTGTGCCCCTTTCGCCGGGTTCGGGTACTCCAGCGGCTTCTTCAGCGGGGTGTCCAGAAGCTTTTGGGCGCGGTCGATGTCACTCTGGCTGATTTCGTAGTACTCCACCGGCGGGAAGTTTATCTGTGCGCGGAGGGCGGTGCCGCAGCCGCAAAGCGCCACCAGGGCGGCGAGAAGGATTTTTCTCATAATCGATGAATATTTTATCAGATAATCTGTCAGATAAATTTTATCCGGCAAATTTATGAATAGTTCGCAGATATTCCTGCCGGTCGGTTAAGAAATCAGCGGGAAGTTTCAGCCTCGGGGTGAGAAGAAGAGAATGTATGATTATTTAAAGTTCAATATACGTTTGTCCAAAAATGCAAAAAGACGCATTTCATTTTTTCAGGAAGCAAACGGAGGCTGATGGACAAGCTTTTCAATTCGCCGTCAGAGCCATTCTATATGAGCTGTTCCCCTTTATATCTGGAAACGATCGATAGAGACTCCTATTATGATTTCTCTGCAGGACATTTCAGGAAAGCGGGGAAAGATATTAGCAAGGATTGTTTTGAATATATCTATAACACCCTCGAAGGACATACCTGGTATATGCAAAGGATTCTGAATGAATTATATGCAGCCACCCCTGCCGGAGGGAACGCCACTCGGGAAGATTTCCTTAAAGTTCTTGATTTCCTCATAAAACTAAATACCAGGACATTTGAAGAGATGTTCAGCACCATTTCAAATTCTCAGAAACAGGTGCTTGTCGCCATCGCCAGAGAGGGCAAGGCCAGGTCCGTGACATCAATAGCGTTCGCCAAAAAGCATTCATTGAAAAGTCCCAGCACCGTGCAAAGCGCTCTAAATAGCCTTTATGAGACTGAAGCCGTCTCCAAGGAGCAGGATGCGTATTTCATAACGAATCGTTTTTTCGCTTTCTGGATACGAAAGCAGTACACCGGCCTTCCGTTCGTCTGACTCTAGTGCCCTGTTAAGACTTATTGAAACTGAATAAGTCGCACACCCCGGAGGGCCTCTACGTTACCCTTCCCCTAAATCCCTCCCCTCGGGGGAGGGACTTGCTCCGTCACAGAAGTGACGGGAAATAAGGTGTTTCGCA
>CAVHYF010000031.1:0-20245 GCA_963640265.1 bacterium
AAGAAAGACGGCCGGAAGTCAGTTCGACTTCCGGCCGCTTTCATTTATCTGTTCAAGGAAGATTATTCAGCCTTGCCGTTTGAACCGAGCACGTCAACGATCTTGTGCTCGTAGAGCTTCTTCATCTCGTCGCGGGCAGGTCCGAGGTACTTTCTCGGATCGAACTCGCCAGGCTTCTCGTTGAAGACCTTGCGGACGGCGGCGGTCATCGCGAGACGGCTGTCGGAGTCGATGTTGATCTTGCAGACGGCGCTCTTTGCAGCCTCGCGGAGCTGCTCCTCAGGGATACCTACCGCATCAGGAAGCTTTCCGCCGTTGGCGTTGATGATGTCAACATACTCCTGAGGAACTGAAGACGATCCGTGGAGAACGATAGGGAATCCAGGAAGCTTCTTCTCAACCTCGTGAAGAACGTCGAACGCAAGTGGCGGAGGTACGAGACGGCCGGTCTTAGGGTCTCTTGTGCACTGCTCCGGCTTGAACTTGTAAGCGCCGTGTGACGTACCGATGGAGATGGCGAGGGAATCGCAGCCCGTGCGGGTGGCGAAGTCGATGACCTCCTCAGGCTTCGTGTAGTGGGATTCTTCGGCTGCAACCTCGTCCTCCACGCCGGCGAGAACGCCGAGCTCGGCCTCAACGGTGACATCATACTGGTGAGCGTACTCGACGACCTTCTTGGTGAGAGCGATGTTGTCCTCATAAGGGAGGGCGGAACCGTCGATCATCACTGAGGAGAATCCCATATCGACGCAGCTCTTGCAAAGTTCGAAGCTGTCGCCGTGGTCGAGATGGAGAACGATCTGAGGATGCTCCCATCCGAGTTCTTTGGCGTACTGGACAGCGCCTTCAGCCATATAACGGAGAAGGGTCTGGTTGGCATAGTTGCGGGCGCCCTTGGAAACCTGAAGGATTACAGGTGACTTCTGTGCGGCAGAGGCCTGGATGATGGCCTGTAGCTGCTCCATATTGTTGAAGTTGAACGCAGGAATGGCATAACCACCCGCTACGGCCTTAGCGAACATCTCTCTGGTGTTGACCAGGCCAATTTCTTTGTATGAAACCATAATTCTATAAGATTTAGAAATTTTCGCAATCGATTTCCCAGGCTGCTCCAGCCTTCAATTGTTGTGCAAATTTACTTTAAATTTTATGAAAAAATTGTAATTTTGTGATATTAATCGTTTAATAATCAGAACTTCTTAAGATGACGATAGGAGATGATTTCAAAATAGTCAGCGACGTCACCGCTGACGGAGTCAGGCACATCACCGCAGTGCCGAGCGCAATCGTGTGTTCGATGCAGATCGACTTCGACCTCGTTGACGGAAAAATCCGCAACCTGCGCTACATCAAGGGATGCAACGGCAACCTTCAGGCGATCGGAAGGCTTCTTGAAGGAATGGAGGCTACAAGAGCGATAGACATTCTGGCAGGAGTCGACTGCCACGGCAAAGGGACTTCGTGTTCCGACCAGCTGACAAGGATTCTCAGGAAGACGATAGGCTGATTCCACGCCAAGGGATCTCCGGACTCCCCTGTCAGAACTTCCCGGTGAAGGAGACGTAGCGCCTCCTGACCGTTCCACGTCCGGAAACTTCAACGGTGAACGGCATCGAGGAGAGGTCGAACGTGTCGAGAAGGAGTTTGCCGAGGTCCGGATCGGAGGCAAGAATTCCGTCCACATCCACTTCGAGAACCCTCAGTCCGAGAGAATCGGCGGCGGCAAGTTCCCGGCGGCAGACAGGACAGCCGCGGGAATGGAACAAGATGAAGCCTCCGCGTCTGCGGAGAGCGTTCCATCCTGCGATTCCTTTCATCTTCGGGATTCTGGAACCGACAGGAGTCCTGGAAAGCAGTTCGTTCATCATCCTGGCCAGACCGACCACCTTGAGGGTGTCGTCGGCGGTGTTCCAGATATCAGGTCTGGAAAGAACATATTCATCGATGAAAGGCACCGTGCCTTCCCGGCAACCTTCGTCACGTCTGGAAAGGAGCCAGTAGAGCAGGTCCCCTTCGAGATGCTTGAAAAAAGTAGTGTCACCTTTTGACAATGTCCTGTCCTCCAAGATTTTGGCCACTTCCGTCACAGTCCGGGGTTCCAGCTTGTCGTAGGACCCGAAAAGCTTGTCCAAAAGAGCGGCGGAAGCTGTGCCGCCATATTCATAAGGAGCGTCCGAAAGGAAGATTCCGAGAAGACGGTCAAGGGCTGAGGTGTCGAGACCGCGTCCTACGATGGTCCCGGACTTGTCCAGCAGGAACATCCGAGGGGTCTGGATCACTCCGTACTTCATCTGGAAATCAGACTCGACTTCCGGATCCCAAAGATGGGTCACGGTGGTGCGGGGTGCGGTGACGGTGAACTTCCGGCTGCGCCACTCCTCCCAGGAAGCGGCGTCCGCGCCTGTGTAGATGGCGTAAATGTCCACCGGCCAGTTCCGCTGGTTGAGTTTCGAACGCAACAGGGCCGTTTCAAGGCGGCACTTGGAGCAGTCGGTGTCGAAGAAGAAGAGAACTTTGTAGCGGCCTGACCGTCCGCCGACTGTCACACGCACTCCGTCCGGGGTCTCCATCCCGATGACCGGAGCTTTCATTCCAAGAAGAGACTGCCTGTTGAAATCGGCGTAAATCTTGGCATTCAGCAGGATCTGCTCCCCGCCCATATCGATCAGCCTGGTGGCGAACCACCTGTCCGTCAGATGAACAGCCACAGCTTCATCGCCCATTACCGGTGATTCGAGATAGTGTTCGTAAATCTTCAGGGCGATGTGCCTGCGCAATGCGGAGTCCTTTGCCGAGACGATCAGGGTGTCGCATTCCCGGTTCTTCACCTCTATGGTTTCCGGCTCAAGCATCTTGAAATACTGTTCAAGCCGCCCGTCAAGAGCGGCCAGCCTCGCGGAGTCCACCTGAGCGCCGCAGAACCGCGCCGGGAGAAGCCAGGCGAGGACGCAGCAGACTATTACCGCGAACCTTTTCATCTGACTTCGGGAAGAACGACTCCGGCAGGGATGAACTGCGAAAGGTCGCCGCGGTGACGGATTACGTCGCGCACGGCGGAAGAAGATATGTGGGAATATTCCTGGGCGGTCGGGATGATCAGCGTGTCGACCTCCGGAGCAAGATGACGGTTGGCATCCGCTATCGCCTGCTCGTTGTCGAAGTCGGTCATATTCCTCACGCCGCGCACTATGTGCCGGATTCCGAGTTCGCGGCATATGTCCACGGTGAGGTTCTCGTAATGGATTATCTTCACTCCCTCCATCCCCGCCGTGGCCTGACGGATGATGTCCTCGCGCTGTTCCATCGTGAAGAAGCCGCGCTTGTCCTGGTTTATCCCCACCGCGACCACCACTTCGTCGAAGATGGTGAGGGCACGGCAGAGGATGTTCAGATGTCCCGCCGTGAACGGATCGAAGGATCCTGGAAACAATGCTGTGGTTTTCATTTCGCTATAACTCTATAATTGCCAGTCGATGGGAGTCTTGCCCTCGCTTACGAGGATTTCGTTGGTTTTCGAGAAATGACGGCAGCCGAAGAACGCCCCTCTCGCCAGAGGCGACGGATGCGCGGCCTCCAGCACCGTGTGCCTTGTCCGGTCCACAAGGTCCCTCTTGCTGCGCGCATAGTTGCCCCAGAGCAGGAACACAACGCCGGTACAATTGTCCGAGACGCAGCGGATGACCGCGTCGGTGAAAGTCTGCCAGCCGATGGCGCTGTGGGAAGCCGGTTCGCCGCTGCGCACGGTGAGAATGGAATTCAGGAGCAGGACTCCCTGCAGGGCCCAGTTTTCAAGGTTCGGCCTTCCGCTCATCCTGATTCCGAGATCGCTTTCAATCTCCTTGAATATGTTCTTCAGGGACGGAGGGGCCGGCACGCCGTCCGGAACCGAAAAGCTCAGCCCCATCGCCTGACCTGCCCCGTGATAGGGGTCCTGCCCCAGAATGACAGCCTTGACCCGGTCCAGCGGAGTGAGTTCAAAGGCTTTGAATATCTCGGGGCCGGGAGGGAATATCACTTTCCCCTGCGCCTTCTCCTGATGCAGACAACGCGAAAGCGCGGCAAAGTAGGGTTTTTCGAACTCACCTTGCAGCGCCCGCTTCCAGCTTTCTTCTATCCTTACATCCATAATCGGGGTAAAGATAAGCAATATTTCCGAATCACGCGAATATGTACGAAATCACATCCTCGATGTTCTTCACATAATGGAAGGACAAGCCCTCGATGTACACCGGTTTGATGTCCTCGATGTCCTTGCGGTTGTCCTCGGAAATGACGATCTCGGTCACGCCCGCCCTTTTGGCGGCGAGAATCTTCTCCTTGATGCCCCCGACAGGCAGCACCCTGCCCCTGAGGGTCATCTCGCCCGTCATCGCGATTCCTGACTTCACGGCCGCTCCCCTCAGGGCTGAGACCATCGAGCTGACCATCGTGATGCCGGCGGACGGACCGTCCTTAGGCACGGCTCCCTCAGGCACGTGGACGTGCAGGTCCTTTGCGGAGAACTGCTCGGATGTCATCCCGGCGAGCTGCGGATGAGCCTTGATGTACTGGTAGGCAATGGTGGCGGACTCCTTCATCACGTCACCCAGATTGCCGGTCATCGTCATCACGCCCTTTCCGTTGCTGACGGAACTCTCCACGAAAAGCACTTCGCCGCCCATCTGGGTCCAGGCAAGGCCCGTGACGACGCCGGGAGCTTCGTTGCCTTTCTGAAGGTCGTGGAAGTTGGTCGGAAGCCCGAGATATTCCTTGAGATGGGACTTCCGGATGACTTTCGGATACTCCTCGCCCAAGGCTATCTTCCTGGCCGTCACCCTGGCGATCTTCGCTATCTGCTTCTCGAGGCCGCGGACTCCGGATTCGTGGGTATATTCATCGATGATTCCGGCGAGGGCGTCCTTGTCGATGCGGAGTTCCTTCCTGTCTATCCCGTGCTCTTCAAGCTGCTTAGGCACAAGATAGCGCTTGGCGATCTCCATCTTCTCCTCGGCGAGGTAGCCGGTCACGTTGATCAGTTCCATCCTGTCAAGCAGCGCCGACTGGATCGAGGAGATGCTGTTGGCCGTGGTGATGAACAGGACGTTGGAAAGGTCGTAGTCGATGTCCAGATAGTTGTCGTGGAACGCCACGTTCTGCTCGGGGTCAAGGATTTCGAGCAGCGCGGAGGACGGGTCGCCCTTGTAGTCGTTGCCCACCTTGTCAATCTCGTCGAGGACTATCACCGGGTTGGATGTCCCGGCCTTGGCTATGCCGTTCAGAATCCTGCCGGGCAGCGCTCCGACATAGGTCTTCCTGTGTCCCCTCAGCTCGGCCTCGTCGTGCATTCCGCCGAGAGCGATCCTGACATACTTTCTGCCAAGCGCCTTGGCCACCGACTTTCCGAGGCTGGTCTTGCCGACGCCCGGAGGGCCGTAGAGGCAGAGGATGGGAGACTTCATGTTCCCCTTGAGTTTCAGGACCGCAAGATACTCGATGATTCTGTCCTTGACTGTCTCGAGTCCGTAATGGTCGCTGTCGAGAACCTTCTGGGCGTGCTTGAGGTCAAGATTGTCCTTTGACACCTCGCCCCACGGAAGTCCAAGCATGAACTCGATGTAGTTGTACTGGATGCTGTACTCCGGAGATGAAGGATTATACTTCTCCAGCTTGGAAAGTTCCTTGTCGAACTGCCTGGCAACTTCTTCCGGCCATTTCTTAGACTTCGCCCGAGCACGGAACTTCTCGAATTCCTCCTCGTCGTCCATTCCGAGTTCCTCCTGGATGGTGCGGAGCTGGTTGTTCAGATAGTATTCCCTCTGCTGCTGGTCTATGTCGCTCTTGACCTTCTGGTTGATCTCCTGCTTGATCTTCAGCAGCTGTATCTGCGTGTCCAGCACGGCGAGAAGCTTCATCGCCCTTTCGCCGAGATCGTCGATGGAAAGGAGCTGCACCTTCTCCAGATAATTCTCGATTTCGATCGTCGTCGCGATGAAGTTGACGAGAAAGGAGAAATTGTCGATGGACTTCAGGGCGGTTACCGCCTCCTTGGGAGCGAAGGAAGATGACTTGATGATGATCTCAGCCTTTTCCTTGAGGGCTTCGACTATCATCCTCGTGCTGTCGCTCGCTTCAGGGACTATGTCCTCGACATAGCTTACTTCCGCGACAAGGAAAGGCTCCTTCGCAACGAGCCTTCTGATTTTCAGCCTCTTGATTCCCTGAAGGATTGCCGTCATCGTGCCGTCGGGCATATCCAGCACCTTCATTATCCTGGCGACGGTACCGTATTCATTAAGGTCCTTCTCGCCTGGCTCCTCGACTGTGATGTCATTCTGCGGGACGGCTCCGATGAAGGAACCTTCCCTTTCAGCATTCTTTATCAGGCTGATCGACTTCTCCCTGCCTATCGTGACTGGATAGACCATCCCCGGAAAGAGGACGGCGTTTCTGAGAGCGAGAATCGGCAGAGTTTCAGGCAGGTCGCCCGGTTCCACCTTCACCTGGTCTTCCCCCTGCATCACAGGGATGATGTTGACTTCCGTAGTTCCCGGAAAGAACAGATTCTTATTTTCGTTTGCATTCATAGTGTACTTCCGAATAATGCGGCAAAAACCCCGTCTGACATTTTGTCAGAACCGCCGGGCGTTGCGGCGCGACCGGACATATGGTCAATCACCGTGCCACAAGACCCGGAACCATCAAAACTGACCGAATGATTCCAAAACTGACCAAATAAATTAATTTTGCAGTTATGATTTTGAATATTAAAAAAATAAGCCTATTTTTGCACTCCCGAACCGATTCGGGGACAAGTTTTGGGTTGATATCCTTATAAATTTAATAATTATGACAAAGGCAGAAATCGTTAACGAGGTTGCTAAAGCAACAGGAATCGAGAAGATTGCGGTACAGTCCGTAGTTGAAGCATTTATGGACACCGTGAAGGGTTCCATCATCAGGAAGGAGCCGGTTTATCTCCGCGGCTTCGGAAGTTTCATCGTAAAGCACAGAGCCAAGAAGGCAGCCCGCAATATCACCAAGAAGACTACTATGACTATCCCTGCACACGACATCCCGGCATTCAAGCCGGCAAAGGTTTTCGTGAACGCTGTCAAGGAAGAAAAGTAATCAATATAACTGTCATTTTAAATTTCTTTGAATTATGCCAAGCGGTAAGAAAAGAAAGAGACATAAGATGTCTACGCACAAGCGTAAAAAGCGCTTGCGCAAGAACAGACACAAGAAGAAGTAATCTTGCTGTGCCTGCCATTTTAGCAGTCTGCTAGAAGAAAAAGGCTGACCGGGAGATGCCGGACAGCCTTTTTTTCAAATTTATCGATTCTGCCGGAAGCAGATGCATTTCATTGTCATCTGCATCTGTCGGAAAGCAGATTCAAGTCACCATTGCAATTTCCTTATGGAGTCTGAAAAAACGGAGAAAGACCTTATTGTCGATGTCACATCGACCGAAGTTCACATCGCGCTGATGGAAAACCACCGGCTGATTGAACTCAACAAAGAGTCCAGCAAGGGGCACAGCTTTTCTGTCGGGGACGTGTACCTGGGAAAAGTGAAGAAGATTCTTCCCGCGCTCAATGCTGCCTTTGTGGACATCGGAGACAAGAAGGAGGCGTTCGTTCACTATCTGGACCTCGGGCTTTACTTCACCGCCTTCGACGAGTTCGTGTGCAAGAGCAATCCGAACACCGACCTGGGGGCGCTGTATTCAAGCATCAAGATAGGGCCCATCCTTGAAAAGGAAGGCCGCATCGAGAATGTGCTCAAGCCAGGCCAGATGATGATCGTGCAGATCGTCAAGGAACCGATCTCCACCAAAGGTTCAAGACTGACAGCGGAAATTTCATTGGCAGGACGCAACATTGTACTGATGCCGTTCGCCGAGAAGGTGAGCATTTCACAGAAGATTTCTTCCAAGGAGGAGAAGAGAAGGCTCGAGACTCTTGTCAGGAGCATTCTGCCGAAAAACTACGGCGCGATCATCCGCACGGCTGCCGAAGGCAAGAACGCCGCGGTGCTGGTCGCCGAGCTGAAATCCCTGATAGAGAAATGGGAGGCTTCCTGGAAGAAAGTCGCGAAATCAAAAGGCATCCAGCTTCTCTTCACCGAGTACAGCAAGACCACCACCATCCTCAGAGACCTTCTGAACGATTCGTTCTCCAACATCTTCGTCAACAACGAGAATGTCTTCGAGGAGACAAAGAAGTATATTTCCCTGATCTCGCCTGACCAGGAAAAGATTGTGAAACTGTACAACGGCAAGGACCCGATCTTCGACCATTTCGAGGTCACACGGCAAATCAAGAGCTCTTTCGGCAAGGTGGTGCCGATGAAGCAGGGAGCGTATCTGGTCATCGAGACGACCGAAGCCCTCAACGTCATAGACGTCAACAGCGGAATCCGCGCAAAGACTTCCGACCAGGAAGAGAACACTTTCGAGGTCAACAAGATCGCTGCGGAAGAAATCGCCAGGCAGCTCAGGCTGAGGGATATGGGCGGAATTGTGATCGTGGACTTCATAGACATGGAGTCGGGCGAGCACCGCAATGAACTTCACAAGTACATGCAGTCGCTGATGGAAAGCGACCGGGCAAAGCACAACGTGCTGCCGCTCACGAAGTTCGGGCTTATGCAGATCACCCGCCAGCGAATCCGTCCGGTAACGGAGATCAACACGGCCGAAGTCTGCCCCGTTTGCCACGGCACAGGCAAGATTTCCTCGAGCGTGGTGATCGACGAGCAGATAGAGCGCAACATCGCTTACGCGACGGAACACGGCAAGACCAGCCTCACCCTTAAGGTCAGCCCTATTCTTGGTGCCTACCTAAAAAGGGGAACCGCCGTCATCTCGGACAGATCCTTCGTCGGGAAGTGGAAGAAAAAGTACAAATGCCGGATCACCATAGTCGAGGTGACCGACTTCACAGTTCTGCAGAATGAACTCTACGATGAGAAAGGGGACCGGATTTAGGTCCCCTTTCTTTTTTGGGAAAGACGACAATTAATGGTAACTTTATGCCCTTAAAAAACAGCTGACATGAATATGAACTTGAACAGACTGACGGCTTCCGTCGCGGCGATCATCGCGGCTGCCGCAGTGGCGGCCGGAGCCCCCGGCGCGGACAAGACTCCAGGCTATGCAGGAAATGACAGGCGGCTGACCGACGATGTGAACGTGTTCGTGGGCACGGACGGATTCGGAAACGTCTATCCGGGACCTCAGGTGCCTTTCGGAGGAATCCAGATCAGTCCCGACTGCGACGACAAGGACTACGACTGCGCGGCCGGCTACAAATATTCCAAGCCTTTCATCCAGGGCTTCAGCCTCACGCACATCAGCGGAGCCGGAATCCCGGATATGGGCGACTTCCTTTTCCTTCCGGGAACAGGAAGCGGAATGGAGCCTTCCAGGTTCGACCACTCGCAGGAATGGGGCAAGCCCGGCTACTACGGAGTCGTCCTGAAGGACTACGGAGTGAAGGCCGAGATGACAGCCTCCACCCGCAGCGGAATATTCAGATTCACCTACCCTCAGTCGGACAGCGCCTTCGTGATGATAGACCTGGACCACACCCTCAAATGGGACTGCCTCTGGTCAACGGTGAAACTGCTGGACGAAAGGACCATCATCGGAAGCAAGATCGTGAACGGCTGGAATCCCGGACGCTACGTCTATTTCGTGGCAAGGTTCTCCAGGCCGATAGAGGAATTCAACATCTTGCAGGACGGCAAGCCTGTCATCTACAACACCAAACGATTCCGCTCTTCGCTTGAAGCCTGGGGCAGGAAGCTCAAGGCTGTGGCCAGGTTCAGCACTGAGGAAAACGAAAGCATCTGCGTTGAAGTCGCCGTGTCGGGTGTCGGCACCGACGGTGCGCTGCTCAACCTCAAGGAAATCGAGGGCAAAGACTTTTCAGCTGTCAGAAAGAACGCCGAAAGCCTCTGGGAAAAGGAACTCGGCAAATACGAACTCGACTCCGAAGACAAGGTGCTGAGGGAGACTTTCTACACAAGCGTTTACCGCACCGCCCTCCATCCTTTCATATTCCAGGACACTGACGGACGCTTCAGGGAACACGACGGAACGATAGGCAAGGCTGACGATTTCAGGAACGTCACTACGTTCTCGCTCTGGGACACCTACAGGGCGTTCCACCCTCTCCTGAACCTTGTCAACAGACCGCTTCAGGCCGACATAGCCAACTCGATGCTCGCCCATTTCGACAAGAGCACCGAGAAGATGCTCCCGATCTGGTCGTTCTACGGCGGGGAGACCTGGTGCATGATCGGCTACCACGCCTGCTCGGTGCTGGCCGACATGATGCTCAAGGGTGTCAAGGGCTTCGACTACGAACGCGCCTACCAGGCAATGAAGACAACAGCCACCAACCCTCACTACGACTGCATTCCGGAGTACACGGCCCTCGGCTACGTGCCGTTCGACAAGGAAAAGGAATCCGTCTCCAAGACTCTTGAATATGCCTACGACGACTGGTGCATCGCACAGGCGGCCAAACTTCTGGGACACGACAAGGACTACGAGTTCTTCCTCAACCGCTCGATGAACTACAGGAACCTCATCGATCCGGAAACAGGATATATGCGCGGCAGGGATTCCAAGGGCAACTGGCGTGACCCGTTCGCCCCTGTAGCATACCAGGGTCCGAATTCGGTCCACGGATGGGGAGACATCACCGAAGGATTCACGATGCAGTACACCTGGACCGTGCCGCACGATTTCGGAGGATACGTCACGGCAGCCGGCCGCGAACTGCTCCTGAGCCGTCTCGACAGCCTGTTCACCATTGAACTGCCCGAAGATATTCCCGGAGCGCACGACATCTGGGGCCGCATCGGCGGCTACTGGCACGGCAACGAGCCTTGCCACCACGTGACCTACCTCTACGACTGGTTCGGCCAGGCCTGGAAATGCCAGAAATGGGTGCGCTACATCGCCGACCATTTCTACGGCAACGAACCCGGCTCGCTCAGCGGCAACGACGACTGCGGGCAGATGTCCGCCTGGTACATATTCAACTGCATCGGCTTCTATCCTTTCTGTCCCGGCTCCGATGAATATTACATCGGCTCCCCTTGCGTTCCGGGGCTGAAGGTCAAGCTTTCGGACGGCGGAACAATCGAGATGACGACCAAAGGCTGGAGCAAGGATGCCCCTTATGTCAAGGCCGTCTATCTCAACGGCAAGCGCATCACCTCGCCTGTCATAAAGTATTCCGACATCAAGTACGGAGCGCTCCTCCATTTTGAAATGTCAGAAAAGCCGGTCAAGAACTGCTTCAAGCACTGAAACAGCGGCCGGCTTCGGAAATTTCCTTTTTAAACATCTCAGAGATATGCCCAGAAAGATGACAATACTGCTGCTGACCGTGATGTCAGCCGCGCTTCTCAGCATTCCTTTCCTTGTACAAGGGACAGGATGGCTTTCACTGATCGCATTCGTGCCGCTTCTCTGGGCCGAGGAAATCGCCGACGGGGACGGAATGCGCGGATTCTGCCTGTGGCACTACCTGTGTTTCGTACTATGGAACGCGGCAACCACCTTCTGGGTCTGCAACGCCACGGTCGGAGGCGGGATATTCGCAATTCTGGCCAACTCTCTGCAGATGTCCCTGATCTTCGGGCTGTTCAGATGGAGCCGGAAATGGCTCGGCGGCGCCGTACCCTATCTGTTCCTCGCCTTCGCCTGGATCGCCTGGGAAAGATGGTACCTGACAAGCGCGCAGATCAGCTGGCCGTGGCTTGTGCTCGGCAACGCATTCGCGCGCACGACCGGCTGGATCCAATGGTATGAATATACCGGCACGCTGGGCGGCTCCCTGCTCGTCTGGGCCGCCAACCTGAGCGTTTTCGGCATTCTCAGGTCGCTTGCGGAAGGCAGCTGGCAGACATTCAACACGAAGGCCAGGACAGCGGCGGTAGCAGGAACGGCCTTCCTGTTCATCGCCCCTCCGGCGGCCTCTCTCTTCATCAGGCCGGAGCCGGACTGCGGAACGCTGGAAACGGTGATCGCACAGCCGAACATTGACCCTTACAACAAGTTCGGCGGTATGACGCAAAGCGAACAGAACGAACTGCTGCTGGGCCAGTTCAGCGACATTCCGGACAGCGTGCCGATTCTTCTTGCCGCTCCCGAGACCTTCACCGGCGACGTCATCACCAACGACCTGACGGCAAGTCCTACAATTGCGCGTTTCAAGTCTTTCCTCAAGGATCATCCGAATGCCGGAATGCTCGTGGGAGCGTCATCCTACACTCGAATCCACCAGGCTGCAAGGCCTTCGCACACGGCGCGCAGAATCGGAAGCGGGACCTGGATTGAAGCGCACAATTCAGCGCTGATGCTGGACGCTTTCGGCGAGCCCGGGATATTCCATAAAAGCAAGCTCGTCGTGGGAGTCGAAATGATGCCGTATCCGGCCTTCTTCAGCAAGGTCGACGACTGGCTCGGAGGTGTGATGGGGCGCTGCGTCGGACAGAAGGACGTCCGCGCGCTTCATTTCAATGAATATGCATCCGGCAGCACCGATTCGGCGGCCGTCGTCACCGGATGCGTTCCGGTCGGATGCGCGGTCTGCTACGAATCCGTCTTCGGAGAATACTGCACAGGTTACGTAAGGGACGGAGCGAAACTGCTGGCCGTCATCACCAACGATGCCTGGTGGGGAGACACGCCGGGCTACGTCCAGCATCTTTCCTACGCCGGCCTGCGGGCCATCGAAACACGCCGATGGGTTGTCCGTTCAGCCAACACGGGCATCTCTGCCATCATAGACCCCACAGGAAAAGTCGTCAGCAGGACTTCGTGGTGGCAGCCCGAGACTCTGAAAGGCGAGGTCGGATTGAGAGACTCCAAGACATTCTTCGTCACGCACGGCGACTACGTCGGACGCATCTGCACGCTGATGTTCGTCCTTACACTGCTGGCGGCGCTGGTAAGGCGGTTCACAGGGAAATAGGAATCAGAAGGAGAATCTTGCTCCGAAGGTCATCACGAAATCGACAGGACGGTCGCTGTAGATTGTCCTCAGCTGCGAGCCGTTGTCCAGATGCCAGCTCACACCCGGGGCGGCATAAATACCGAAATACCTGCCGACATTGGCCTGAAGTCCCGCACTGGCGTTCAACGACCAGTACATAGGCTTGTCCTTCAGAGGGTTGGCAACGGAACTTCCCTGAGGGACTTCGTTGATCGCCTGCGTGGTCGCAACGTAGCCGGAAAGCACCTTTTCGGCCATTCCTCCGGCGCTCACATAGGCCGAAAGCAGTTTTCTGTCAAGCAGGGAACAAGTGAGGTTCACCGGTATGCCCAGGCAGCGAACGAGCTGGACATCTTCCACCATTGAAGTGCCGGAGGTTCCGGACACGGTCGAGAACGAACTGTGCAGCATCGTGTAGGACAATCCGGACTCTATGCCCAGACGGCCGTACAAAGGCACACGCACTGTCAGCGCTATGCGGATCGGGCGCTTGTGTTCGACTGTCGTGTTGACCGGTAAAGAAGACGCCAGCATGGCCGGAGTCGCGGCCCTGGTGCTGACCAGACCGCCGCTGCGGTCGACAGGGTTGCCGAATTCCATAGACGAAGGGGAGAAATCCGGAGAAGATCCGCGGTAGAACATCATAGGATCGTATGAACTGACATTCCGGCCCTCGGAAGGCGAACCGGAAACGGACAGGTCAATCGTTGCGGGAATCCTGTGTTTCCGGACCGGATGGCTGTCGGCGGCTGCATAGCCTGACCAGTCCTCATCATCGTGATTGTTCAGAGGCTTAACGCCGGCAGTGTCCTCTTCGATCTCCGCCGCAGGCATATCCGCTGATTCCTGACTGACTTCGGATTCCAGGTTTTCTTCAGGCACGGACGTCACGGCAGAAACCGCTTCTACGGGTCTGGATTTCTTTCCGGCATCAGCGATCAGGTTCCCGACCCTTTCGGTTTGAAGTTCAGCGCCGGCGTCCTGCATTAATGTCAAGGAAGAATCCCGGTTCCCCTCAGCGATAACTGAAGAAGGATTGTTTTGAGATGGAACCGGGACATTCCCGTACGGTTCATCGACGGCATTCCCCGATCTGTCGGAGATGCGGATGCCTGCAAACACTCCCGAAACGATGACGGCGGCGACTGCCGCACCACGCCACAGCCAGGACGGAACAACAGTCCGGCGGTGCCCGTCTTTCCTGAATATGGACGATTCGACATCGTTCCAGAGATTCTCCGGGACGTCGCACTCGTAATCCTCCATCTTGCTTTTCAGGCTGTCCAGCCACTTGTTTTCCTCTTTCATCCTTTCGCAATGTTTTTTTTGTATTCAGTGATCTGTCTGGCCAGCAGCGCCCTGGCCCTGTGAAGCTGTGATGCCGACGTGCTCTCGGTGATTCCGAGCAGCGAAGCTATCTCCCTGTGGCTCTTATCCTCGAAGACATAAAGATTCAGGACCGTCCTGTAACCCTCCGGCAAAGACTTTATCATATTCTGGATCACGGGAGCCGGAATTTCGGCCACATCCTTCTCCTCCACATCATCCTCACCACCGGCGTCCGGCAATTCCCGTCTGTACTCCACGGTGTCGCTGCGCCGCCGCTTGCGCAGAAGTTTAAGAACTTCATTCACCGCAATCTGCCTCATCCAGGCCTTGAGCGACCCCTCTCCCCTGTAGTCGAAATTTCCGATGGATGTGAATATCTTCACGAAACTGTCCTGCAGCACATCGTTAACAGCTTCGCCGTCGGACAGGAAACGGGAACAGGTGGCCGCAAGATAGCGCGAATAGCAGTCATAGATCTGCTTCATCGCATTGCGGTCACCCTTCTTGGCGCGGTTGACAACCGACCTTTCAGCTTCTTCGGTCAATATTCCCATCCAAGTGCTCTCATCCAATACCGCTGCCGGCGAGCCGGACGAACCGGATCCTTTTTATTTGACGGAATCCGACAGGGAGAACCGCTTGTAATATTTCAGCGTCCTGGTGGTCTTCTGACCGGTGAACGTTGTCCAGTGCAGCGTCAGTTCTTCACCGTCGGCCAGGTCCCCCATCAGGTCATCGATCTTGAAGGACACGACGCCGTCGAGCCAGGAATATGCGCTGTCACCGTTGTCATCGTGTCTGAAATAGATTTCGCGGGGATTCTCCGGATCTATTCCGAGATGCACGTAGTGAGTAACGTTGTTTCCGCCCCACTGCGCGGCGAAATGGATTGTCAGATAGCCGTCCTCGCAGTTCGTGAGCCAGTCAAGGACAAGTTCCACAGGATCGTCGGCTCCTTTTCTGAATTCATCGTCGAAAGGAACGGCGCTCTTGGTCAGCACGGAGTCTATCGCCTTCACCTTCACCTTCTTAGAGCAGAGTCCGCTTGTGTCATCCAGTTCTTCGTAGCTGACAAGCGCTCTGACCTCCTTCTTGTAAGGGTTCTTCCAGTCGACAGGTTCAAGGGTTGTTCTGGCGTCCAGCTGGAAATATGACTTTCCGGAATCCGTCGTCTTAACTGTCACGATTCCGTCCGGAATCAATGGACAGTCGCTATCGTAGTCGAGGTTGGAGCACGAAGAAACGGCCCCTATTGCAGAGAGCATAAGGGCAACGAAGCCGCACAGACCGCTGACCGCCTTAAAAGTGAAATTTTCCATCTGTTTCATAACGCTGTATTTTTTCAATTCACATCCAACCAAATCCGACATTGCCGAATCCTTGCGTAAATATGCGAAAAAAATCGTATTTTAGAGAAATTTTCAAAAAGGCTTCAGCACAGATGGAGAAGTTCAAGAAGATTTCCGACATCGAATTGTCCCTGCTGTACAAGGTTCCTTCGCTGGCGATCTATGACGGACAGGTGTTTATGAACGACAATCTCAAGGAGGACTGGCCGAACAGCAACGAGGTTTTTTCGTTCCTGCCGGCCAGGATGCGCTTCACCTCGTTCATACTCTGCCGGCAAGGCACGGTCAAAGTCAGGGTGGCGATGAAGGAGTTTCTTATGAAGAGGAACGACCTCTTCATGATCAGCGACGGAACTATAGTCGAGAAAATCGAAATCAGTTCCGACTACAGAGGCGCAGGCCTTTCGCTTGCGGCCGACAGTCCCATCGTCAAGTACACGAACAGGAGCATGCGCTACCTACGCAGACGGCTTTTCAGTCCGGAAATCCTGTCATTGAGCGAATCGCAGGGAGACAGGATGGAGGCTTTCTTCAGTTCACTGCGCCATATGGTAGTCTTTGACAGCGAAATTTTCAAGGAAGAAGGTGTGGAAGGAGGCCTGCTGATGCTCATAAGCTACCTGTCAGCCAAACTGGTCGCCGGAGTTGGAGTGACTTCGCTCTCCGACAACAAAGTCGGCAGGAGCGCTATTGTCCAGAGATTCATCTCAGAAATCGGACAGCACTACACCGAAGAAAGAGGCATAGCCTTCTATGCGGAAAAGCTGTGCCTCTCGACCAAATACTTCGCTAAAGTGATCCTGGAGGAGAGCGGAAGATACGCCAAGGACTGGATCAAGGATTTCGTCATCAAGGATGCCAAGACGATGCTTGCCAGCGGCAACTACACTGTCCAGGAAGTGAGCGACTCGCTGCACTTCGCCAACCAGTCGTTTTTCGGCAAGTACTTCAAGTCTGCGGTAGGATGCTCGCCAAGGGAATTCCAGAAGAATCCTAACGCTTTTCCTTCAAAAGGTCACGAATCTCTTCAGGAAGAACAACGTCCTCAGCCTTAGGTGCAGGAGCGGCCGGTGCGGCAGGCTCTGCAGGAGCCTTTTTTTCTTGAGCTGCTGAAGCTTGGACAGGCCTTTGATGGCAAGGAAGACATCGATGACGTTTCCCCTTCATTGCGAATTCCTTGGATTCTGGCCAGAATTCACTTTATGCCATATTGCTGAATGCTTTGAAGTGAGTTTCTTATGAACTCATCCGCAGCTGAGAGCGTTTCCGTCTTTCCAACGTCAAGCAGATGGAGGTCGGGAGAAGCGATGCCGCGGATCAGGTGACGCCCGCACTCCCTGATGTAGAAGTCGGTGACGGAGAACCGGTCCCCCCAGCCATCTTCGTCAAAGACTTTGAATATGCCTTCGGAGATACAGTGGATGCCGGCGAAGGCGAATTTTCTGTACTTGCCGGGATCGATGTCGCCGAATGGGCTCCTGACCTCTCCCGTGGCCGTGTTGGTCCAGCCGACAAGCCTCATCTGTTCATCGAACAGGAAATAGCGCTGCGTCTTCCTTTCGCTGACCAGAATGTTGGACAAAGCGTCCGGGTGCGTCTGCGAAAGAAACCATCCGATGTCAAGGTCCGAAAGGATGTCCACGTTGTGCACAAGGAAAGGCCCGCCTTCAAGCAGATTGCGAGCATACCTGATTCCTCCGCCTGTGTCCCTGAGAAAATCACGCTCGTCGGAGAAGCTGACATTGACGCCGAAACCGTTCTGTTCCCGCACATAGCCGATTATGGAGTCAGCGAAATGATGCACATTGATGACGAAGTCATTGACTCCGGCAGCCTTCAGCCTGGTTACTACCCAGTAAAGCAGAGGCTTCCCGCCGACCTGCACCAGAGCCTTCGGGATTGTGTCGGTTACGGGCTTGAGTCTCGTTCCCAGACCTGCGGCGAAAACCAATGCTTTCATCTACAAGAATTTTTCTATTCCCAACTCCCTGTGTACCAATGCGACCTTGATGTTGAACCTGTCAGCCAGATGCTTCGCCAGACGTTCGGCGCAATACACCGAGCGATGCTGGCCTCCGGTGCAGCCGAAGCAGACCTGCAGATGAGTGAACTTCCTCTCGATGAATTTCCTGACGTGCCTGTCGACAAGGTCATAGACATTGTCCAGGAACAGCGTCACTCCCCCGTCATCCTCAAGGAACTTCACGACCTCACCGTCCCGTCCGGTGAACTGTCTGTAGTACTCGAACTTGCCCGGATTGTTTATGGCCCGGCAGTCAAAGACATAGCCGCCGCCGTTGCCCGATGCGTCGGCAGGAATCCCTTTCCTGTAGGAAAAGCTGACCACCTTCACTTCCAGCATCGTTCCATCGCCCGGCACATCGCCCGTTCCGTTGAACCGAGGCATCGAAGTCAATTTCGCAAGCACTTCGTCAAGATAAGGATAATCTTCAAAAGGTTCCCGCAGAAGCTGGCGAAGATTTTCCAGGGCGTAAGGCACGCTGGCCAGGAAATGAGGCTTTCTCTCCAGATAGCCTCTGAATCCGTAGGCTCCGAGGACCTGCAGGGTGCGGAAAAGCACGAACAGCCTGAGTCTCTCAGCAAAATGGGTTTCATCCACTTCGGCGTACTCTTTCAATGCGTCAAGGTAGGAACGCACCAGTTCCTTGCGCAGGCTCTCGGGATAGCGGGCCTTCGCCTGCCAGACGAAAGAAGCCACGTCATAGTAGACCGGTCCTTTGCGTCCTCCCTGGAAATCGATGAAATACGGCTCTCCGTCCTTGACCATCACATTCCTTGCCTGGAAATCCCGGTACATGAACGTGCCGGACATGTCCTGCATCAGGTCGTCTCTCAGCCTGTCAAAGTCATCCTGAAGCCTTACCTCGTTGAACTCCAGCCCAGTCGCCTTCAGGAAACAGTACTTGAAATAGTTGAGGTCGAAAAGAATCATTCTTCCGTTGAATTCCGGCTCAGGATAGCAGACCGACCAGTCAAGGCCTTCCGCGCCCTTGAACTGCAGTTTCGGGAGCATCTCCATCGTCCGGCGCAGAAGCTGAACCTCGCAAGGACCATACGTGCCGTCCTCTCGTCCGCGGGCAACAAGGGAGTAAAGCTGTCCGTCTCCCAGATCCTCCTGGAGGTACCGCATCCCGTCTCCGCTGACGGCAAGCACCTTCGGCACATTGATTCCCTTGCCCAGGAAATGCGAACTCAAACTGATGAAGGCGTTGTTCTCGTCACCATCGGTGCCGATGACACCGACAACGGAGATATCACCGCCCCTGAGACGGAAATATCTCCTGTTGCTGCCCGAAGAGTTCAATTCTTCTGTTTTGTCCACCTTCCGGCCGGTGCAGCCTTCAAACAAACCTTCGAGGCTGTCTTTCCCTGCAAGTTTATCCATTCCTAATAGAGACTGCTGTAGGAGGTTGTGCCGTAATTGTAGTTGTACTGCCTTGCCAGGCTTCCGTACATCTGTCCGAGAACTTCAAGGTAAGGACGGCCTTCGACGAGGGTAAGCCTGTAAACGGTGTCGTCCACCTTATAGAGATCGGTTCCGTCGATCGTTATAGTGTCGTAGTCGTCAGGAAGTTCCTCGACCAGCGCGCCGGAAGGAGGGACAATGACTTCGTACTGCCCGTTGGAATTGACGATGTAGAACACTCCGTCCTGGCAGTAGTAAGTCTGATTGGCATAAGCGTAGCTCTGGACGAGTCCGAGTTTGTCAGCCAGGCTGTAGGCGCTGTTCGCCCGGGTGGAGTTCAACGCGAACGCGCTGTTCTGCGCCGCGATGGTGGCGTTGTTCTGCGCAATGATCCTGTTCTGCTCTTCTATGATCCTGTTGTTGGAGTCGATCGCACGGTACATCCGGTATGTGCTGTTGTAGTAGGCGAAGCGTACGGCGGTGAAGACAAGGTCGGTGACGGCGCGCTCGATGCAGACTCCGAAAGGCGGGCGGCTGACGACGAATATGTCTCCGTAAGGACGGTAATATATTCCATCATAGAGATAGTAGTCTATTCCCCAGGCGGTCAGCCTTCTGTAACGTGGAGGAAGAGTGTGGACCCTGTAGCCGTAGAAGTGAGGGTCGTGTCCCCAGAAGTGACAAGGTCTGTCATATTCGGTGAAATTGCGCTCACGCGGAGGAATTCTGTGGACATTCCTGTCTTCGCCTATCCTTATGAAATCGCTGCGGTTCTCCTTCATCACATCGGTCCTTGAACCGGAAATGTTCCTTTCATAGGACGTAAGGCCTCCTCTGGTGGCGTTGCCAACTCTCTGGGACTGTTCCCTTCTGGAATCCCGGGCCGAAATGCGGGCCGACGAGTTTCTTGCGGATGAACTTCTGACTGAAGAATTCCTCCTGTCGGAAGAATTGTCTGCGGACGAGGAGTTGCTGCTGCCGGCAGACCTTGAGGAAGATGAGCCGATCTGCCTGGCCACCCTTCTGTCTGAAGTTACTGAAGAACGGCCCGACGTTGAGGTCGCTTCACGGGTACGGCGGTTGTTGTCCTGGGAGTTGTCGCGCGAAACGGTGGACGATCCCCTGTCGGAAGAGGAACTCCTTGA
>CAVHYF010000032.1:0-20054 GCA_963640265.1 bacterium
GCCTACAAGGACTACATCTGGATGATGGACTTCGTGGAGAAGATGCTCGAGAAGATCGCCCTCAAGCTGCACGGCACAACGGTCGTCAAGATCGGCGAGAACGAGATCGACTTCAAGGCCGGCTACCGCAGGCTTCCGATTCTCCAGGCCATCAAGGAATATGCAGGCGTGGACGTCAAGGGTATGGGAGTGGACGAACTCCGCGAGACCTGCAAGAATCTCAATGTCGAGTACGAGCCTTCGATGGGTGTCGGCAAGCTGATCGACGCCATCTTCGGAGCCTACTGCGAGGAGCATCTCATCGAGCCTACGTTCGTGATCGACTACCCTGTGGAGATGTCGCCTCTCACCAAGAGACACCGCGAGGATCCTACCCTCACCGAACGCTTCGAGCTGTTCGTCTGCGGCAAGGAACTGGCTAACGCATATTCAGAGCTGAACGACCCGATCGACCAGCTGGAGAGGTTCGAGGAGCAGGCGGCCCTCAAGAGCCACGGCGACGACGAGGCGATGTTCATCGACTACGACTTCGTGCGCGCCCTCGAGTACGGTATGCCTCCGACATCCGGCCTTGGAATGGGCATCGACCGTCTGACTATGTTCATGACCGGCCAGACCACCATCCAGGATGTCCTCTTCTTCCCGCAGATGCGTCCTGAGAAGATCGTCAAGAGCGACAAGACCGCCGAGAACGAGTAGATGAGGATCGAGAACATCACTTCGGCCCAGAACCAGAAGATCAAGGAGCTGCTGGCTCTCCAGGAAAAGTCCCGCGCGAGGAAAGCGGCGGGACTTTTCGTGGTTGAAGGCCGCAGGGAACTCGGACACTGCCTCGACGCGGGGTTCGTTCCGAGAACACTGTTCATCTGCGGCGAAATTTTGACCGAAGAGGAACTCAACGGCCTGCTGGGCAAGGCCGAGAAACTTAACCCGAAGGTCGGAGTGGTCCAGGTGCCTTACGAACTTTACGGCAAGATAGCCTACCGGGAAGGCACCGAAGGAATCATAGCCGAAGTGGAGTCCGCGCAGAGAACTCTGGGCGGCATCAGTCTGAGCGAGAATCCGCTGGTGATCGTGCTGGAAGGAGTGGAGAAGCCCGGCAACCTGGGCGCGGTGCTGCGCAGCGCCGACGCCGCCGGGGCCGATGCAGTCATCATCTGCGATCCTCTGACCGACATCTACAATCCCAATCTGATCCGGGCCAGCATCGGGGCCGTGTTCTCCCGCCAGGTGGCCGCGGCATCCTCCGAAGACACCATAGCCTGGCTGAAGAGCAAGCATATTCAGATACTCACCGCGCAGCTTCAGGACTCGTCCCTCTATTACGACAGGGATATGACAGGGCCGACGGCGATAGTGATGGGAACCGAATCCACCGGACTTACGGATGTATGGAGGGAAGCGGCGGACGCGCACATACGCATCCCGATGCTCGGTCAGCTGGATTCGCTGAACGTTTCCGTGTCATCGGCGATTCTGGTGTTCGAAGCTGTAAGGCAAAGAAATACCGGCAGATGAACCGGCCCGCCGACCGGAGTCTGCGCTATCTGAATTTCCGGTCGTCCTCAAGCATTCCGAGATAGGAGCTGTAACGCTCGCGGGAGATCAGGCCGTCCTCGACGGCTTGTTTTACCGCACAGTCCGGTTCGTGGGTGTGGGTGCAGGGAGTGAACCTGCAGCCTCCGGAGACCTTGAGCATCTCCGGGAAATAAAGCGCGATCTCCTCCTTCTCAAGAGCCACGAGACCGAAGCCCCTCAGGCCAGGCGAATCGATCATGAATCCACCGGAAGAAAGAGGATACATCTCATAAAGCGATGTCGTGTGCCTTCCCTGAAGATGCGCGAGGGAGATGTCCCCGACCTTCGGATTCAGGGATGGGTCCAGAGCCTTGATTATCGAGGACTTCCCCACTCCGGATTCTCCGGAGAAGAGGCAGATGCGGCCGTCTTCGCGGCCGCCGACGGAGGCCTTCAGCGCGTCAATACCCTCGCCGGTCAGCGCGGAAGTCTCGATGACCGGATAGCCGGCACTTTCATAGATGCGGTGAAAGTCGGCCAGCTGCTCCGGGAACTCCTTTCTGAATATGTCCACCTTGTTGAGAACTATGGTAGCGGGGATGCCATAGACTTCGCAGGTGACCAGCAGCCTGTCGAGGAAAGGCAGTTTGATTTCCGGGAAGAACAGAGTCACGACAAGGAACGCCCTGTCAAGGTTCGCGGCGATGACGTGCGACTGTCTGGAGAGGTTGGTGGAGCGCCTGATGAGGTAGTTCCTGCGGTCGAGAACTTCGACGATCGCCGCAGGGTGCGTCAGGGACGGTTCCTGAACGTATTCGTAGGCCACTTTGTCTCCGACGGCCACCGGATTGGTGGCCTCGCTGCCCGAAAGGCGGACCTTGCCCTTGAGCACGGCCGGGAAAGGCTGCCACTCGGGCAACCTTGAGAGCAGGAAATGGCTTCCCGCGTTCTTTACTACTGTCGCTTCTCCTGTCATTATGAAATCAACGGCAAAGATAGCGAATCCGGCTGACAACCCACGTTTTGCGCCGAAAATTATCTATCTTTGCCGGGCAAAGAATCCGTCAGTACATCAAGACAGGAACTGCAAGGCAAGGGAATCACCTTACAAAAACAAAGACTTACAGGAGACAGACAAGCTATGCTGAACCAGAAAACCATCGACGAGGCAGTCAGAAGCATCTTCAAGGACATAAAGTTTCCGGACGAACCGACGGATCTCTACGACCCGCTGAGATACATGATCGCGATCGGAGGCAAGCGCCTCCGCCCTACGTTGTGTCTGCTGACATATTCACTCTACAGGGACGACCTCGGTCCGGATATTCTCGAGCCGGCCGCAGGTCTCGAGGTGTTCCACAGTTTCACCCTCATCCACGACGACATAATGGACCGGTCCCCTCTCAGAAGAGGGGTGGACACCGTCTGGAAGAGATGGAGCCAGGACGTGGCCATTCTGTCAGGAGACGTGATGTGCATAGACAGCTATTCTCGCATCGCCAAAGCTCCCCGCGAGGTTGTAGGAGCGGCGCTGGGCCTGTTTTCCAGGACTGCTGCGCAAGTGTGTGAAGGGCAGCAGTACGATATGGACTTCGAGAAGGAGACCACCGTCCCGATGAAGGACTATATGAACATGATAGGTCTCAAGACCGGCGTGCTGATCGCCTGCGCCGCCAAAATGGGGGCCCTCGTGGCCGGTGCTCCGGAGAAGGACTGCGACCTGCTTTACGATTACGGCTACAACCTAGGCCTGGCCTTCCAGGTCGCGGACGACTACCTCGATGCCTTCGGTGACGAGAAAGTGTTCGGCAAACCTATCGGCGGGGACATCCTCAACGGCAAGAAGAGCTGGCTGACGGTCCGCGCGTTCGAGAAAGCCGACGACGCTCAGAGAAAGAGTCTGGCCGACGCACTTTCCGTAAAGGCTGTGTCCGAAGAGGAGAAAGCGCACAAGATCGACGGCGTGAAGGAGTTCTACAATGCCCTCAGCGTCGGCGACGATGCCCGGGAAGCCATCGTGGCCCTGACCGGGAAGGCTCTCTCCTGTGCAGAAGAAATCTGCGCAGGAGAACGTCTTGAACTCCTGCGCAGCTTCGCCGACCGTCTGGTCGGAAGAACGAAATAATCTCTAGAATTTTACGGTGTAGACTCCGCCGGGCCTCGTGCTGAAGGTCCTGGTCTTTTCGCCGTAGCGTACCGTACACTCGCCGCCGCGTCTTGAATGTATGGTCGTTTCCTTCAGTTTGCCGTCAGCCCATTCCATATCAACTACGAAGCCTCCTCTTGCAAGCAGACCGGAGACATAGCCGTCAGACCAGGAATCAGGAAGAGACGGAAGCAGATGGATGAAGCCCATATGGCTCTGAAGGAGCATTTCCGCGACACCGGCCGTACCCCCGAAATTACCGTCGATCTGAAACGGTGGATGAGTGTCCCAGAGATTGTCGGTTGTTCCGTTCGAAATCAGATTTCTGAAAAGGGTGTAAGCCCTGTTCCCATCGTGGAGTCTGGCCCACTGGTTCAGCTTCCAGCCCATGCTCCAGCCTGTCGCTCCATCTCCGCGGTGATTGAGCGTAACACGGGCGGCCCCGGCGAGTTCCGGCGTGGTGACCGGAGACAATGTGTGGCCGGGATGAAGGCCGAAAAGATGATTCACGTGCCGGTGGTGGTCATCCGGGTCGTCAATGTCACGGGACCACTCCATAAGCTGGCCGAAACGTCCGATCTTGTACGGAGGAATCTTCTCCAGAACTGACAGCCACTGCTCCCTCTCCTCGGAATCGCACCCCAGCACATCCGCAGCGGCTGCAGCGTCCAGCAATATCTCACGGGCAACAGCGTGCGAAAAAGTCGTGCCTTCATCCACCGTACCGTGTTCAGGAGAAGATGACGGAGCGGCAGTGTACGATCCGTCCGGTTTGTGCCACAGATAATCGACCGTGAACCTGGCGCCGGCACGGAGGATTTCATATGCGGTGTTGCGGAGGAAGGCGGTATCCCTTGTGAAATCGTACTGTTCCCACAAATGTGTCGCAAGCCACGGGCCTGCCATCGGACAAAGGTTGAAGGACACGTTTTCAGAAGAAATCGGAGAAGTGAAGCCGAAAGGATTGCTGGAGATGGACGCTGTCCATCCTCTGGCGCCGAAGTAAGAGCGCGCGACTCTCTCGCCCGGTTTCACTAGCGAAAGGACAAACTCGTTGTAAGGCTCCGCGCACTCCGCGAGGTTGGTCGAGAAGGCCGGCCAGTAGTTCATCTGGATGTTGATGTTGTTGTGGTAATCCACATTCCACGGACCGTCAACGTTGTTGTGCCATATTCCCTGAAGGTTGGACGGCAGATTGCCGGGACGCGAAGAAGCTATCATAAGATAGCGTCCGAACTGGAAGTACAAGGCTTCAAGGCCAGGGTCGGAAGCACCGGAGCGATAGCGCTTCAGGCGTTCAGGGGTCGGAAGATCGGCCTGCCCGCCATCCTTCGACAATGAAATCTTCACCCTGCCGAAAAGCGATGAATAATCCCGGACATGCTCGCGGAGCAGTTCATCGTAACCTTCAGAGCAGGCAGACTTGAGCCACTGCCCCGTGGTCACCTTCGGATCCACCCCGACATAAGCCTTCGGATCGTTGTAGTCCGGTGCGTAATTCATCTTGTAGTCCGTGTCGGCGGTAAGGTAGAAGACAACCTCATCGGCTCCGGTGGCCACAAGCGAGCCGCCCCTGTTGGAAAAGGTGCCTCCCTTGACCTCCATCCTGATGCGGACAGCGTATTCCATACCGTTGTTTTGAAGTTTGCCTGAATACAGTAGCGCATCCTTTCCGTCCGGAGCGGTCCTGCCGACGGCTGTCGGATTCGGTGAATATTTCAATTTCAGATTCTGCATTCCCGGCTTGTCCGCCCTGAAACGCATCACCATAACATTTGCAGGATAGGAGATGAAATATTCCCTGACATAGGAGGTCCCGCCGCTGGTGAACGACACGCTCGCGACAGCATCGTCCAATGACAGAATCCTGCGATAGCCGGACACCGAAGCCGAATCGATGCCCGTGCTGATGCGCAGCTCCCCGGCCGTTGTGAAACCGCCGAAGCGGAACATTTTCTCTCCGGCTCTTCCATAATCTACAAGACCGTTGAAGTTCTTTAGGGTCAGAGCCTCAGCCTTTTCATAATCTCCGTCCGCCAGAGCCTTGCGTATCTCCGGAAGGTACTTAGCTGATTCTTTGTTGGCATCCCAGTAATGGGCGGCGCCGCCGGCTGTGCCCGGACCTCCGTGCCAAAGGGATTTTTCATTGAGGGTTATCCTCTCCACGGGAACGGAACCCATAATGCTCGCCCCCACGCTTCCGTTGCCCAGGGGAAGAGACTGGGTCTCCCACTCGGAGTCGGTGAAGTCCGCAGCCTTGCCGACGGAGAACGGACTCTTCCCGTCGCCCAGCCAGACAGGGAACCGGCGCAGCGATGTCGGTGTGTCGAAACGGATTTCAAGATTGTCGCCCGAAGCGGCCTTTTCTTGTGCGCCGCAAAGGATGCAGACCACCAATGAAGCGACAGTGAGAATGATTCTTTTCATACTATGTGAATGATTTGTCAGAAATAGTGTTATTGTCGTTCGGGGACGGGCTGGAGTCCTATGGCGGCGGCCATAGCCTTCAAGTCGGGCTGTTCCCCGGTCATCAGGGAGTAGCCTGTCAGCCCCTGGTAAAGGAGCCAGCGCGTGCCCGGGATGTAGATTCCGTCGGCTGAGGCTATTTTCTGTCTGGCGGCCCCGTCGAAGGACGGCGTCTTGTAGTTTGCCTCGAGGATGACTTTCGGCTGACCGCCCCCGACGCCTTCTTCGGCATAGGAATATGCGAAATCATCAGCAGTGAGCTCTGCAATCTCCGGCAAAGCCATCGGCAGAGTATAGATGACAAGGTCGCACTCCTTCACCGCTTCCTTGAAATCGGACATCGGGTCAGGCAGGAAGCCGTATTCAGGCATCTGTTCGGCAATGGCCTGAGCCTTCTGCGGAGTGCGGTTCATCAGCATTGTGGCAAAGCCGAGTTCGGCGGCGGCAACTGCGGCGGCCCTGCCCGCTCCCCCGCAGCCCACCACCAGCGCCTGAGGCTGGCGCGAGAAAGTGCGGCTGAGCGTCATAAGGAAGAACTGGTGCATCTTGACGAAGAACCTGTCACCGAAATTGCCGATGAACTCCTCCACTATGCCCGGGAAATATGCTTCGACCACGGAAGTCACGATTCCGGTGAAATCCGAATTGTGGGCCTCCACCCCCTTGTCGGTCTTGACAAGAAGATTGGCCGCACCGATGCGGGCGGCAGGGCCTGAAACGGCGCCTTCCCCCTTGCGGGCAAGCTCCAGGACCTTTGAATATGCCTGCTCCTTGAACGGAGAGGTCACGTTGACGGAGGCATATTCATTAGAAAACCTGCCGAAAGAGGCTTCGAAATCGCCCCCCTCGATAAGGTCGTATGAATATTTCCCATTGTATGCCGCCGCAAAGAGCGCCGGACTTCCCGACCCTTTTATCGGATCGCCGACAAGACCATATTTCTCCATAACCATCTTTTGTCCAAACCGCTTTGTTCAGACAACGCGAAGATACGAAACTTGAGGCAAAACCGCAATCCGGGCGAACAATCCTGACTGTTTTTGACGATTGATGAATGTATTTTATTACATTTGCAGACAACCGACAACTGAGGAAACGACTTATGAGCGAAGAAAGAAGCACGGACAGACTTGCCCGTTACGTAATCTGGACAGCCGTGGCAGCAGCGGCTGCGGCTTTCTGCTGGTATTTCAGGAGCGTTCTGGTCTACATCATCCTGGCCGCCGTCGTGTCACTTCTGGGCCGGCCTGTAATGAAAGGCCTCGGACGCATCAGAATAAAAGGCAAGAACGCACCGGCCTGGCTCTCGTCCGTCATCACCCTGCTGCTGATACTTACGGTGTTCCTCGGAATCGTGACACAGATAATCCCGGTCTTCACCAGCATCATCTCCAATGTCAGCGGCAGTCTGCAGGCGGCTTCGTTCAAAGCCACCGGGATTACTGCCTGGTTTGACAATGCCAATGCCTGGCTGGCCGGCAGAATCCCGGTGCTCGGGCAGGACTTCAAGATTCAGGAAGCAGTCATAGGATGGATAAAGAACGCCTTCGATGTCTCATCCGTCACGTCCGTCGTAGGTTCGGTCGCATCGGCTCTAGGTTCCTTCGGCATCGGATTGTTCTCCGTGATGTTCATCGGTTTCTTCTTCGTGAAGGACGAAACCCTTTTCCGCAGAATCGTCGGATCCCTGGTGCCGGACAAGGCTGAAGACACTGCCATCAGCGCCATAGGAGACATCGAGCATCTTCTCAGCCGCTATTTTGTCGGACTTCTGGTCGAAATTCTCGGGGTGGCGCTGCTCAATTTCCTGGGACTCTGGCTGATAGCGCGGATCGGATTCTACCCTGCCGTCGGCATCGCCTTTATGACCGGCCTTCTGAACATAATCCCCTACGTAGGTCCGTGGATCGGAGGCGCAATCGGAACAGTGCTCGGCATCGTGCTGAAGTACAGCAGCACGGCAGCGCTCGGAGTCTATCCGGACTTCATGATGGTGACCGTAACCCTGGTGGCGGTCTTCATCTGCACCCAGCTGGTGGACAATTTCCTGTTCCAGCCCCTGATCTACTCGACAAGCATCAAGTCCAGCCCTCTGGAGATATTCATCGTGCTGCTGATGGCCGGACACCTCGGCGGCATAGCGGGGATGCTGGTCGCGATTCCGGCCTACACGGTCATCAGGGTCATCGCCACAAGGTTCTTTCCTGAGCTGAAACCGATTCGCAGGCTTATGGCCGCCACTGAAGATTCCCCTGACTGATTTCCCTTGATTTCAGTTTGATCATAAAGAAAACAGACCACCGTTGACAACTGCTACAATTTAACCGATAACAAGATGAAACAGAGCTTTGCTTTACTATTGGCGGCTGCCGTCCTGACGCTGGCCGCAGGCTGCTCCGGCCAGGGCTGGCGGAAGACCTCCGACGGAGTGACCGTCAAAGTCGCTGAAAAAACCGCCGACGGTCCGGCTATGGTCAGGCTGCAGGTAAAGGGCGACAAACTCATCAGAGTCACCGCCACTCCGGAACCGAAGTTCGCCGACAGGAACAGCCTTGTCATCGTGCCGCGGACGGTGACCCCGAAGTTCGCCGTGTCAAGCACGGACAGCACGGTGTCCGTCCTCACTGACGCCGTCACCGCAACCGTCCGCCTGAATGACGGAGCGGTAAGTTTCCGGGACAAGGACGGGAACGCCGTTGTCCAAGGCAACACGATGGCTTTCACGCCGATAAGCGTGGAAGGCAGGAATGAATATTCCACCCTCTTCACCTTCGACTCACCTCAGGACGAGGCCTTCTACGGCCTCGGACAGCAGCAGTCGATGGAATTCAACCACAAGGGCGGGGACGAGGAGCTTTTCCAGTACAACACCAAAGTCTCGATTCCGTTCGTACTCAGCAGCCGCAACTACGGCATCCTTGTGGACAACTATTCGCTGAGCCGCTGGGGCAACCCCGAGCCTTACAGGCAGCTGGGCCAGGAGTTCAAGCTCTACGGCAAGGACGGCAGAGAAGGCGGGCTTACAGCCACCTACACGCCGGCTTCCGGCGACCCTGTCATAAGGCAGGAGGATTCTCTCTACTATGAGAACGAGTGGGTGATAAAGAACCTTCCGAAAATGCCTCTCAAGGGCGCTACGGTCACCTACGAAGGCTTCCTTGAGGCTCCTCAGGACGCTGAATATCACTTCATACTCTACTACGCCGGCTTCCAGTCCGTCACTCTGGGCGGCAAGGAAGTCGTCTCAGAACGCTGGAGACCGGCCTGGAATCCGAACTCCTACAAGTTCACCGCCAGCCTGAAGGCCGGCGAGAAGACCCCTGTAAAGGTCTGCTGGAGGCCTGACGGAGACGTGTCCTACATCGGACTGCGCGTGGCTGAGCCGAGGACGGAGGCCGAGCAGAGCCGATTCTCCTTCTGGTCGGAGATGAGTCCTGAACTGGACTACTACTACATCGCCGGCAAGGATATGGACGAGGTGATCTCCGGTTACCGCACCCTGACCGGCAAGGCCCAGGTGATGCCGAAATGGGTTCTCGGCTTCTGGCAGAGCCGCGAGCGCTACAGCACCCAGGACGACATAGTCGGCACACTGGCCGAACTCAGGCGCAGGAACATTCCTGTGGACAACATAGTGCAGGACTGGCAGTACTGGAAGGACGACCAGTGGGGAAGCCACACCTTCGACGAAGCCCGCTATCCGGATCCTGAGAAGATGCTGGACGACATCCACGGGATGCACGCCCGCTATATGATCAGCGTCTGGCCTAAATTCTACGTCAACACTGACAACTACAAGGAACTCAAGGCCTCCGGCTATGTCTATCCTCTCGCCGAGAAGGACAGCCTGAAGGATTGGCTCGGCCACGTCGAGTCGTTCTACGACGCCTATTCAGAGGGCGGCAGGAAGATGTTCTGGCGGCAGATGGACGACTGCCTCTACTCGAAGTACGGCAGGAAGATCGACGCCTGGTGGATGGACGCCAGCGAACCCAACCTGCGCGACTGCCTGCCGATGGACTACCTCAAGGCTCTCACGACCCCGACCGCTCTCGGCCCTTCCACTGAATATCTCAACGCCTACTCGATCGTCAACGCAGACGCCATCTACAACGGACAGAGGAGCGTGGATCCGGACAAACGCGTCTTCCTGCTCACAAGAAGCGGATTCGCAGGTCTGCAGAGATATTCAACGGCCACCTGGAGCGGCGACATCGGCACCTGCTGGAACGATATGCGCGCGCAGATGGCGGCCGGCCTCAACTTCTCGATGAGCGGCGTGCCGTTCTGGGGAATGGACATCGGCGGCTTCAGCGTGATGGACAAGTTCATGGCTGCGGCCGGCACTTTCGAGGCCACGGGCAAGGTGACCCCCGACCTTGAGGAGTGGCGCGAACTTCAGACCCGCTGGCACCAGTTCGGAGCCTTCGTTCCGCTGTTCCGCACCCACGGGCAGTGGCCGAGGAGGGAACTCTGGAACATCGCCCCGGAGGGGACGCCGGCATATTCAAGCATTCTCTACTATATGAAGCTGCGCTACCGCCTGATGCCTTACCTTTACTCTCTGACGGGCGCGGTGCATTTCGAGGACTACACGATGCTCCGCGGCCTTCCGATGGACTTCGCGGCCGACAGGAACGTGGCGGACATCAGCGACCAGTGGATGTTCGGCCCGGCCCTGATGCCTTGCCCTGTCTCTGAATACAAGGCCCGCTCCCGCAGCGTCTATTTCCCTGAATGCGAGGGCTGGTACGATTTCTACAGCGGCAGGTTCATCTCCGGCGGCCAGACGCTCACCGTGGACGCTCCTTATGAATATGTTCCTTTGTATGTGAGGGCGGGTTCCATCATCCCGTTCGGTCCGGAAATCCAGTGGTCCGACGAGAAGCCTGCCGATGTGATAGACCTCTACGTCTATGCCGGCAAGGATGCGTCCTTCACTCTCTATGAGGATGAAGGTGTCAACTACAACTACGAGAAGGGGGCATATTCAACCATCACGTTCTCCTACGACGACGGTTCTAGGACTTTGACCATCGGTGACCGCTCCGGCGAGTTCCCGGGTATGCTGAAGGACAGGAAGTTCAACGTGGTGCTTGTCACTCCGGAGAACGGCCTCGCCTTCCCGAAGACTCCTCAGGGCATCGAGGTGGCCTACACCGGCTCCGCCGTGACCGTCAGCCTGTAGGAATCACCTGCCGGACTGACGGCGGCCGGAGGCGCATAACGCATCCGTAATCGGCGCTGTAACCCTTTTCCCGTTTCTACGCCAGCCTCATCTTGGCGTATTTCAGAAGCAGGAGCTTCTCGCCATAGTCGTCGAACGCCACCCTGGCCTTAAGGTCGGGGATCTTGCCGGAAATCTCAAGGATCTTCCCGAAGCCGAACCTGTTGTGCTGGACTCTCTGGCCGACCTTGAATTCGGTCATAGGAGCCGGAACGAAGTCCGTGTCCGCTATTTTCGGAGGCAGAGGACGGTTCCTGAGAGCGCCTGCACCGGGAACCGGACTTGGTGTATGAGCCGCCGGAGCCTGTCTGCGTTCAGTCCTGACGCGGCCGGAACCGAAGGAACCAAAGGAGCCGAATGAGCCGAATGAGCCGAATCTGCCCCCGGTGCCGGAATCAGAATCATCGGAGGCGTCCCGGCAGTCCCTGCGCAATGGATTCGCTATGTAGGCTGAATCGATCTCCTTGATGAAACGGCTCGGGGAGTTGGACTCGTGCTTGCCGTTGCGCATCCTTGTCTTTGCAAAGGACAGGCTGACGGCCTTCTTGGCCCTTGTCATCGCCACATAGAACAGACGACGCTCCTCCTCGATGTCGGCAGGGGACGCCAGCATTCCTCCCGACGGGAAAAGGTTTTCCTCGAGACCGGCCACGAAAACGTAAGGGAACTCCAGTCCTTTTGCGGAATGGACTGTCATCAGTGCAATCTTGTTGTTGGTGTCGTCATCGTCTTCAAGGTCAACGTTGGTAAGCAGGGAGATGTTCTCCAGAAAGTCCGCAAGGGAGAAGACCGGGTAGTCAACCTCGGAATCATCTTCGGCCTGTCCTTCGGAAATCAGGTCGTGGAGATATTCGTCACGTCTGTCTTCAATGAAATTGGTGACGCTGTTGATGAGTTCCTCGATGTTCGCCGCCTTGGACTGGGCCTCGATCGAAGGGTCGTTCTTGTAAAAGGCGAAAAGCCCGCTGGCATTGGACAGGTCCAGGGCAAGGGTGTCGGCGTCGGTAGAGGTGACCTTGGAGGCGAACCCGTCGATCATTCCGCAGAATGAGCGGATCTTCGCCACAGCCGCCGGACGCAGCCCGTAGTCGGCGAACTTCTCCGAAAATGCCGACTTGAACAGGGAGGTCTTCAGGTCTGACGCCATAGCGCCCAGAGCGCTGAGCGAAGTGTCGCCGATTCCCCTGGCCGGAGTGTTGACGACTCTCTTGAAGGACTCGTCGTCGTTGACGTTGCACACCAGCTTGAAGTAGGCCATCATATCCTTGACCTCGGCACGGTCGAAGAACGAGTTGCCGGAGTAGATCATGTACGGCAGGTTCCTCTTCCTCAGCGCCTCCTCGATCGCTCTTGACTGGGAGTTCGTGCGGTAGAGAATAGCGAAATCCTGGTACCTGGAATGGTCGGACTGCATCCGCGACACGATCTCGGAGGCTATGGAGACGGCTTCGTCCTGCTCTGACCAGCTGTCCAGGAGACGGATCTTCTCCCCCTCCTCCCCGACCGCGACGCAGGTTTTCGGAATTCTGTTCTCGTTCTTGGCTATCAGCGAGTTGGCTGCATTGACAATGTTGGCCGTCGAGCGGTAGTTCCTCTCCAGCCTGTAGATTCTGCACTCCGGATAGTCCTTCTTGAAGTTCAGGATGTTCTCGATCTTCGCACCGCGGAATGCGTAGATGGACTGCGAGTCGTCACCCACCACGCAGATGTTCCTGTGGGTCAGCGTCAGTTTCTTGAGGATCACGTACTGCGCGTAGTTGGTGTCCTGATATTCATCGACCAGGATGTAGTCGAAGCGGGATGCAACCGCCTCGCGGGCCTCGGGGAAGTCCCGGAGCAGGATGTTCATATTCAGCAATATGTCATCGAAGTCCATCACGCCGGAATTCTTGCACTTCTGAGCATAGAGGGAGTAGATGTCGCATATGCGGGGCTTGCGCGCGTGCGTGTCGTTGATTATTGCCTGCTGGTTCGCGCGGTAGGCAGCCGCCGTGACGAGGTTGTTCTTGGCGAGGGAGATCCGGGAAAGGACCTCCTTCGGCTTGTAGACCTTGTCGTCGAGTCCGAGTTCCTTGATGCACGCCTTGATGCCGCTGACGGAGTCGCTCGTGTCATAGATTGTGAATGCCTCAGGGTAGCCGAGCACGCCGGCATATTCCCTTAGAAATCTTATGAATATCGAATGGAAGGTGCCCATATAGAGTCTCCGGGCCTTGCGCTCCCCCACCATCACAGCTATTCTTTCCTTCATCTCGCCGGCCGCCTTCTTGGTGAAAGTCAGAGCCATCACCCTCGACGGATCACATCCCCTTTCAAGGATGTAGGCAATCCTGCTCGTCAACACCCTCGTCTTGCCCGACCCCGCTCCGGCAACAATAAGCACCGGTCCGTCAACACTGCCGACCGCCTTCTTCTGTTCAGCGTTCAGCCCTTCAAAAATTGAGCTTTCATTGTTTTCCATAACGGCACGAAATTACGGAATTTTCTTAAGTAATCCTCAAAAAAAATGAGTACCTTTGCAAGTTGTAAAAATATGGTTGTATTACAATCAACAATTATTATATGTCAAACATCATCGATTTGAAAAAGGGTCTGAACATTCCGATCAGCGGAGCGGCGGCCCTAGAAGCAAAGAAGACGATCGTGCCTGACGTGGTCGCTGTCAAACCGACGGATTTCAAGGGTTTCTCCCCGAGACTCCTCGTCAAGGAAGGCGACAAAGTGCTGGCAGGATCCCCTGTTTTGGCAGACAAGCAGCGCCAGGACATTCTCCTGACCTCTCCGGTGAGCGGAACGGTTCAGGAAATCGTCAGAGGCGAGAAGAGGAAACTCCTTGCCGTGCTCGTGAAACCGGACGGAGCCAACGCGGCCGTCGATTTCGGAGCCTGCAAACCTTCCGGCCTCAAGGCCGAGGAAACCAAGGAACTCCTTCTCAAGAGCGGTCTGTGGCCATTCATCATTCAGAGGCCTTACGGTGTAGTCGCCGATCCGGCGCTGACCCCTAAGGCTATTTTTGTGTCCGCATTCTCGACAGCGCCTCTGGCCGCCGACACCGAGTTCGTCTTCAAGGACGAGGTGCCTGCCATCCAGGCGGCCGTGACGGCCGTGTCAAAACTCGCCCCTGTCAATGTCTGCGTGAACAGCGAGGCTTCGGCCTTCGCCAAACTGGCCGACGCCAAGATTTATGTCGTCAACGGCAAGAAGCATCCTGCCGGCAACGTCGGAGTGCAGATCAGCCACATCTCCCCTATCAAGAAGGGCGAGACGGTCTGGACTCTTTCACTGCTGGCCCTCGCCGCCATCGGCAAGGTGCTGACCACAGGGAAGCTTGACCTTACCCGCAAGGTAGCCGTCACCGGCCCTGTCGCCGTGGATCCTTCCTATGTCACCACTCTTCCGGGAATGCCTGTCAAGGCTCTGGCCGGCTACTATGACGGCAGCGTCGAAACCCGTTTCATCAGCGGAGACGTCCTCACCGGCGAGAATGTCGGCGAAGGCGGCTATCTCGGCTTCTTCGACAATCAGGTGACCCTGATCAAGGAAGGCCGCGAAAGGGAAGTTCTCGGATGGGCGAAGCCGTTCAGATTCAACCAGTTCAGTTCTTCGATGGCTTACTTCTCCTGGCTGCTGCCGAAGAAGAAGTACAATATGGACACCAACACCCACGGAGGCGTGCGCGCTTTCGTCGTCTCGGATGTTTACGGCAAGGTTCTTCCTATGGACCTTTTCCCTGTCTATCTGATCAAGGCCTGCCTCGCCGGCGACATCGAGAAGATGGAGAAGTTCGGAATCTACGAGGTCCTGCCCGAGGATTTCGCCCTCTGCGAGTTCGTCGATCCTTCGAAGAACGACATCCAGGCGATCATCGGCAAGGGAATCGACCTTATGATAAAGGAAATGGCTTAAAGGATTATCACAATGGAAGAAAACACAGTAAAACCAGGCCTTTTCGAAAAAGGCGGCAAGTTGGGGTGGCTGCATTCTACCTGGGATGCCTTTGACACCTTCCTCCGGGTTCCTGCCACAGTGACCGCCAAGGGCGCTCACGTCAGGGATGCGGTCGACATCAAAAGAATAATGATCATCGTCGTGCTGGCTCTCGTTCCTGCAGCCCTGTTCGGAATGTGGAACGTCGGCTATCAGTACAACATCGCCTCCAACGGAGACCTTCCGGGCTTCTGGAACCAGTTCTTCTGGGGCTTCCTCAAGGTTCTCCCTCTCTACCTTGTTTCCTACATCGTCGGCCTCGGCATCGAGTTCGCCGGAGCCCAGATCAAGGGTGAGGAGGTCAACGAGGGCTACCTCGTCTCCGGTATGCTCATTCCGCTGATCGTCCCTGTGGACGTTCCGCTCTGGATGCTCGCCATCGCCGTGGCCTTCGCGGTCATCTTCGGCAAGGAAGTGTTCGGCGGCACCGGAATGAACTTCCTGAACCCGGCTCTTCTCTGCCGCGCGTTCCTGTTCTTCGCCTACCCTAGTTCGATGTCAGGCTCACAGGTCTGGATCGCCCACCGCTGCGGCGCTGACGCCATCACGGGCGCGACACCTCTGTCCTACCTCGCCGACGGCCAGGGCGCTTTCGCGAGCATCACGGCCAACTACAGTTTCTGGGACATGTTCGCCGGAATCATCCCGGGATCCGTGGGTGAGACTTCCGTGATCGCCATCCTGATCGGCGCCGTCATCCTTCTGTGGACCGGAGTCGCCAGCTGGAAGATTATGGTTTCCTCCGTCGCCGGAGCCCTGCTCGTCGGCTGGCTCGGCAATGTCGGCGGTGCCACTGACGTTCCTGCCTACTACCAGCTAGTGATGGGAGGTTTCGCTTTCGGTTCCGTCTTCATGGCCACCGACCCTGTCACCTCCGCACAGACCGAGACCGGCAAGTGGATCTACGGATTCCTCATCGGCGCTCTCTGCGTGGTTGTCAGACTGTTCAACCCTGGCTACGCCGAGGGTATGATGCTGGCCATCCTTCTTATGAACACATTCGCTCCGCTCATCGACCACTGCGTGACTTCATCAGCGGCGAACAGAAGAGCAAAAAAGGTCACAATCGCTTAATTTTCAAGGAATATGAATACCAACGGTAACGTATACACAGTAGTTTACACGACGGTAGTCGTGGCCCTTGTGGCAGCGATCCTGGCCTTCGCCTCACAGGTTCTCGCCCCTAAGCAGGACGAGAACGTCAAGGCGGAGACAATCAGCCAGATGCTCGCGGCGGCCAAGTTCTACGAGAAAAGCGAACTTGAGGCTATGGGCAACAGCAAAGTGCTTGAGGAATATGTAGGCAGCATCCAGTCCTCCATCCTCGTTAACGCCGAAGGTCAGGAGATCGGCTCCCTCGACAAGGAGAAGAGCGAGATCTACACCACCGGCCAGCTCAAGGCACAGAACAAGCTTATCAAGGACGGAAAGACCGACAACATCGCCCTTCCTGTCTTCATCTTCTCCAAGGACGGTCAGAAAGTGACAGTGCTCCCTTGCTACGGCGCGGGTCTTTGGGGACCTATCTGGGGTTATCTCGCCATCTCCGACGACCTGACCATCGTAGGAGCCTATTTCGACCACGAAAGCGAGACCCCCGGTCTCGGCGCCAAGATCAAGGACGATCCTTCATTCCGCCAGCAGTTCGAGGGCAAGAAGATTGACTTCGAGGACGTGAACAAGAGCGGCGAGGCCACACCTTTCGAGGTTGTCAAAGGCGGAGCTCCGGAGGGTCAGGTGAACGCGGTCGACGCGATCACAGGCGCTTCCATCACCAGCAAGGCCCTCGGGGTTTCCATCGCCACCTGGCTCAACGCCTACAAGCCGTACCTGACATCAGCCAAGCCGGCCGTACAGACTATCGAGGTTTCTGAAACACCTGCCGAGCAGGCTGACACCACAGCTGTCGCAGCAGAATAATGAGGAGGAACTGATATGAACGCAAAACTTAAAGAAACAATTTTGAATCCGATATTCAAGGGCAATCCTGTGACTGTCCTTATCCTCGGAATCTGTTCCTCTCTGGCTGTAACCGTACAGCTGAAGGGAGCTTTCGTGATGGGTCTCTCGGTCATGATCGTGACCGGACTTTCCAGCTTAGTCGTTTCGATGATGAGAAACTCCATTCCTAACAGAGTCCGCATCATCGTCCAGCTGGTAGTCGTCTCGCTGATGGTTATCCTTGTGGACCAGTTCCTCAAGGCCTATTCCTACAGCATCGAGAAGCAGTTGTCCGTGTACGTCGGCCTGATCATCACGAACTGTATCGTGATGGGCCGCATCGAGGCCTTCGGTCTCTGCAACAAGCCGATCCCGTCACTCCTTGACGGTCTCGCCAACGGTGCCGGCTACGCCGCCATCCTGATTGTCCTCGCCTTCTTCCGCGAGCTCTTCGGCTCGGGAACACTCTTCGGCGTCAGGATCATCCCGGAGAGCTTCTACGCCGCCGGCTATGTCAACAACGGTCTTGTAATCCTCCCTCCGATGGCCCTGATTCTTCTGGGCTGCATCGTGTGGATCCAGAGGAGCATCCAGAAAGACCTTCAGGAAAAGTAACATCTGACACACAAGAATTATGGAATATCTTAGCTTATTCGTAAAGTCAATATTCGTTGACAATATGATCTTTTCGTACTTCCTCGGTATGTGCTCATACCTGGCGGTATCGAAAAACGTGAAGACGGCTTCCGGTCTTGGTGTGGCTGTCGTGTTCGTGCTCCTGGTCACCCTTCCGATCAACTACCTGCTGAACCAGTACATCCTCAATCCGGGTGCAATGAAATGGATCAGCCCGTCGCTGGCGAACGTTGACCTGAGCTTCCTGAGCTTCATCACCTTCATCGCCGTCATCGCCGCCATCACGCAGCTTGTGGAGATGATCGTCGAGAAGTTCGCTCCGGCACTATATTCAGAACTCGGAATCTTCCTTCCGCTGATCGCCGTGAACTGCGCCATCCTCGGTGGCTCGCTCTTCATGCAGCAGCGTGACTTCGCCAATGTAGGCGAGGCCACCGTCTATTCGCTCGGTTCGGGTCTCGGCTGGTTCATCGCCATCGTCACCCTCGCCGCTATCAGGGAGAAGATGGCATATTCGAAAGTGCCTGCGGGACTCCGCGGCATCGGTATCACCTTCATCACCGTAGGTCTGATGGCAATGGCCTTCATGACCTTTATGGGACTTACAATCTAAACTAAGGAGGCAGAAATATGTTTTCAACAATTATTGCAGCTATAATCACAATCGTGATTGTGACAGTGATTCTGGTGGCGCTGCTTCTTTATGTGAAGATCAAGCTTACCCCGGAAGGCACCGTAAAGATCGACATCAACGCCGGCAAGAAGACTCTCGACGTCCCTCAGGGCGGAGACCTTCTCCACACTCTCGCCGACCAGAAGATTTTCCTTCCTTCCGCCTGCGGAGGAAAGGCGAACTGCGGCCAGTGCAAGGTACAGGTGCTTGAAGGCGGCGGGACCATCCTTCCTACCGAGACCGGCTTCTTCAGCCGCAAGCAGATCAAGGACGGCTACCGTCTCGGCTGCCAGGTCAAGGTGAAGGAGAATCTCAAGATCCAGGTTCCTGAGTCAACCCTCAGCGTCAAGAAACTCGAGTGCGAGGTAATCTCCAACAAGAACGTGGCCACCTTCATCAAGGAGTTCACGGTCAAGCTTCCTGCCGGAGAGCATCTCGACTTCAAGTCAGGCGAGTACATCCAGATCGACATCCCTGAATATGACATCGACTTCTCCACGATCGACGTGGACGACATCTACAGGGGTGACTGGGAAAAATACGGTTTCTTCGGCATCAAGGCCAAGAACACCGTTCCTACGATCAGGGCTTACTCAATGGCCTCTTATCCTGCTGAAGGCGACATCATCAAGCTGAACGTCCGTATCGCCACTCCTCCGTTCGACAGGAGCCAGCCTAAGGGCGTGTTCAAGATGCTGCCTGTGCCTCCGGGAGTCTCCTCATCCTATGTCTTCACCCGCAAGCCGGGCGACAAGGTCTGGATCTCCGGTCCGTTCGGAGAGTTCCTTCTCCCTACCGACGACCCTGACTCTCAGGAATATGTCTTCGTTGGCGGCGGTGCCGGTATGGCTCCTCTGCGCAGCCACATCATGCATCTGTTCAAGACTCTCAAGACCAAGCGCGAGGTAAACTTCTTCTACGGAGCCCGCAGCCTTGTCGAGGCCTTCTACCTCGAGGACTACGCCGAACTGGAGAAAGAGTTCCCTAACTTCCACTTCCATCTGGCTCTTGATCGTCCTGACCCTGCAGCAGATGCTGCCGGCGTCAAGTACACCGCAGGTTTCGTCCACAATGTGATGTACGAGACCTACCTCAAGAACCACGAGACTCCGGAAGACATCAAGTACTTCATGTGCGGACCTCCTATGATGGTCGCTTCCGTCAACAAACTGCTTGACAGCCTCGGGGTACAGCCAGAGAGCATTCTCTACGACAACTTCTCATAGCGGACTGCCTGCGGCTGCGAAGCCCAGGGCGGAGACGCTTTTCCGATAAAGGGTTGACCGGAAATCCGGCCAACCCTTTTTTGTGTTGGCCGCCGCCGGGGTCATAGGGTAGTTTTACGTGGCAGATAACTGCTTGACTGTCATTTGAAAGGACGAAGGCCTGGTCGTAAAATCACAACCAGACCTTCGTTGATTTGCTTGATTTCCAATGTGTTGCCCGCCACGGCTATCCGA
>CAVHYF010000033.1:0-19719 GCA_963640265.1 bacterium
TCGGGGACGGCTCGCCCCGGGAAGTTGAAAAAAGTTAAGTTTCGCATGTGCGAAACACCTTATTTCCCGTCACTTATGTGACGGAATACATCCCTTCCCGAGGAAGGGGATTTAGGGGAATGGTAACGAAAGTTGATTATTTCGTGCGATACCTTTAGAACGCGTGATAAGGTGCTTTTGCCATATGCATTTAGTTACTTGCGAAAGTTGAGTTGAAATAAAAACAAACAATAATAATGGACGAACATAGTTTCATAGTCGAGGGAGGACACAGGCTCAGCGGCGAGATCACGCCGCAGGGAGCGAAGAACGAGGCGCTTGAGGTCATCTGCGCCGTCCTGTTGACCAATGACGAAGTCACGATAGGCAATCTGCCGGAAATCCTTGACGTTCTGAACCTTATCCACCTGCTGGAGGAAATGGGCGTGAAGGTCACCCGCATAGCCAAGGGAGAATATTCATTCAAGGCGGAGAACGTGGACACGGCGTACATCGACAGCGCCGAGTTCGTGAAAGGCTGCGCCGCCCTGCGGGGGTCGGTGATGCTTGCCGGACCGCTGCTGGCCCGCTTCGGAAGGACCTGGCTGCCTAAACCGGGCGGCGACAGGATCGGCCGCCGCCGAATCGACACCCACATCAGAGGCCTCGTCGACCTCGGTGCGGTCTATGAATATGACGAGCGCCGCAAAGCCTTTTTTCTGAATATTCCTTCATCGGCTCCCGACAGGAGGCTGAAAGGCTGCCGTATGCTTCTCGACGAGGCTTCGATCACTGGTACGGCCAACATCCTGATGGCGGCCGTGCTTGCGGAAGGGGAGACCGTGATCTACAACGCCGCCTGCGAGCCTTACATCCAGCAGCTGAGCCGGATGCTCGTGGCGATGGGCGCATCGATCCAGGGAATCGGATCCAACCTGCTGACCGTCAAAGGAGTGAAAGAACTTCACGGAGCTTCGCACAGGGTTCTCCCCGACATGATCGAGGTCGGAAGTTTCATCGGTATGGCGGCTATGAACCGCAGCGGAATCACCATCAAGAACGTGTCCGTCCAGAATCTGGGCATCATCCCGGAAAGCTTCCGCAGGCTCGGCGTGATGGTCGAGCAGAGAGGCGACGACCTCATCGTCCCGGAGCAGGACAGTTATGTCATCGACTCCTTCATCGACGGCTCGATAATGACCGTGGCCGACGCTCCGTGGCCGGGACTTTCACCTGACCTTCTGAGCGTCATGCTTGTCGTGGCGACCCAGTGCAGAGGCAGCGTGCTGATCCACCAGAAGATGTTCGAGAGCAGGCTGTTCTTCGTCGACAGGCTCATCGAGATGGGAGCGCAGATCATCCTCTGCGACCCTCACAGGGCCGTCGTCATCGGCCACGACCACCGTTTCCGCCTGAAGGCCGCGAATATGCTTTCGCCGGACATCAGGGCCGGCATCGCCCTGCTGATCGCCGCGATGTCCGCCAAGGGTACGAGCGTCATCGGCAACATCGGCCAGATAGACAGGGGCTACGAGTCCATCGACGAGCGTCTCAACGCCCTCGGCGCACATATTCAGAGACAATGAGAGTTCCCCGGCTGAGGGTTCCGAGACTCTCCCGGAAGGCTTTTCTTTTCCTTGGCGCACATATTCAGAGACAGTGAAATTTTCTTGGAGGCTCTGTAGGACATCTGTAGTTTTTTGCTATTTTTGTGGAAATTAAATTTATTTCATTATGGAACTCAAAGGAACAAAAACTGAAGCGAACCTGCGCGCCGCGTTTGCCGGAGAAAGCCAGGCCCACACTAAGTATTTATACTATTCCTCGAAGGCGATGAAGGACGGCTACGTCCAGATCGGCAAACTGTTCGAGGAGACCGCGAAGAACGAGAAGGAACACGCCAAGATCTGGTTCAAGCTTCTGCACGACGGCGAGGTGCCTTCGACCGAGGTCAACCTGGCCGACGCCGCCGCCGGCGAGAACTACGAGTGGACGGATATGTACGCCGAGTTCGCCGCCACCGCCAAGGAAGAGGGCTTCAACGAGATAGCATTCCTCTTCGAGAAGGTGGGAGCCATCGAGAAGACCCACGAGGAGCGCTACAGGAAACTGCTCGCCAACATCGAGGGCGGAGTCGTATTCTCGCGCGACGAGGACATGATCTGGGAATGCTCCAACTGCGGCCACATCGTGGTCGGAAAGAAGGCTCCGGAGATCTGCCCTGTCTGCAAGCATCCGAAGAGCTATTTCCAGGTAAAGGCTGAGAATTATTAACATTTTATAAAACAACTTACAGTAATGAGCAAAAAGCTTTTGTTTGCGGCGGCTCTTGTAGCCGCGATGCCGCTTGCCGCTTCGGCGCAGCCAAGACCGGCCCAGCCGGAACCTGAGTACAAGTTCACGGTAGTCAAGGAGAACCCGATCACCCCTGTCAAGAATCAGTACCGTTCAGGTACCTGCTGGTGTTTCTCGACCCTCGGTTTCGTTGAGTCCGAGGTTATCAGAATCAACAACATCAAGGACACCACAGCCTATCCTGACCTTTCCGAGATGTTCGTGGTTTCCCACTCCTACAAGGACAGGGCTGTGAAATATGTCCGCACTGACGGCAACATCAACTTCGCCGCGGGTTCAGAGGCCGACGACGTTCTCCACGTGATCGAGGACTACGGCATCGTTCCTCAGGAGGCTATGCCAGGAGTGCAGAAGCTCCCTGTACACGGCGAGCTTGACGCCACGACAAAAGCATACGTGCAGGCTATCGCCAAGAACCCTAACAAGACTCTCTCTACTACCTGGAAGAAGGGCTTCGACGCCGTCGTCGACACCTATCTCGGCGAGACCCCGGAGTCTTTCGAGTACAACGGAAAGACCTACACTCCTGCTTCCTACAGGGATGAGCTCGGTTTCGTTCCTTCTGACTACGTGACCCTCACTTCGTTCACCCACCATCCTTTCTACACATCGTTCATTATGGAACTTTCCGACAACTGGAGATGGGATTCAGCCTACAACATTCCTCTCGACGAGTTCATGGAGGTGATCTACAACGCCATCGACAAGGGCTACACGCTGGCCTGGGGTTCTGACGTGAGTGAGAAAGGCTTCACGAGAAACGGTATCGGCGTACTTCTTGACGACGTCAAGTCCACCGCCGGCTCCGACCAGGAGCGCTGGGTAGGCAAGGCCGGCGAGAATAAGGAGGTTATGGCCGCTCTTCCTAAGGAGGCTTCCGTCACCCAGGAATCCCGTCAGGAAGGTTTCGACAACAAGACCACGACCGACGACCACGGAATGCAGATTTTCGGAGTCGCCACCGACCAGAACGGCACCAAGTACTTTATGGTCAAGAACTCCTGGGGAACTTCAAGCAAGTATAACGGCATCTGGTACTGCTCCGATTCTTTCGTAAGGGCCAAGACGATGGATGTCCTTGTCCACAAGGACGCTCTCTCGAAGGACCTCAAGAAGAAGCTTGGCATCAAATAGCCGATGCGCATAGTCAAGCATATTCCTAACACGATTACCTCCATGAACCTCCTCTGCGGAGTTCTGGGGGTGATCGTTTCTTTGAACGGCAGACTTGAACTTGCGTTTCTGCTGATGATCCTCGCCGCTGTGTTCGACTTCTGCGACGGACTCGCCGCGAGGCTTCTGAAGGCATATTCGGACATCGGGAAGGAATTGGATTCGCTGGCTGACGACGTCAGTTTCGGAGTACTGCCCGCCGTGATGCTGTTCACGGTCTGCACCACCCAGGTCACTGTCCTGCGCTATGTCCCTCTGCTCATCGCCGCTTTTTCGGCGCTCAGGCTCGCCAAGTTCAACCTTGACGAGAGGCAGCACAGCAGTTTCATAGGACTTCCGACTCCGGCCTGCGCGATGATCTGCGGCTCGCTGGCAACGCTCGCGACCGCCAATCCAGATGGGTTGCTGGCACAGTGGTGTTCCGGACCGGTCTTCATTCCGGTGCTGAGCCTTGTCCTTTGCTATCTTCTCGTGTGCGAGATTCCGATGTTCTCGATGAAGTTCGGAACGGGCGACAAAGCCTCAAGGTGGGAGATGTTCAAGAGGATTTCCTTCCTTGCAGTCGTGGTTCTGGCCGTCATTGTGGTCATCGTCACGCGCTTGCACTGGTCCTATGTGTTCTTCACGGCCTTTGTGGGCTATGTGGTCATCAACCTCGTATGTGTCCGCCGGTCTTGACGGTTGGCAGAACAATGCAGATGCACACTATACTTTACGTCCACGGAATGGGCGGCGGCGGAGACAGCCGCATCCCGTCCATACTGAAAGAAAATCTTGGTCCGGAGTACAATGTTGTAATCCGGACTTATGATTTTGACCCCGAAGTGGCAGCAGGGCAGCTTGCCTCTTGGGCGGAGGAAGTGCGGCCTGACCTGGTGATAGGGGAGAGCATGGGAGCGACGCACGCCATCGCGCTCAGAGGCTGCCCTCATCTTTTCGTCTCCCCGTCTCTGAACGCTCCTCGTTTCTTCATCTCCCTGTCGTGGCTGACCCTGGTTCCGGGGATGACCGCCCTTTTCGACAGAATCTACCGTCCCCGCCCTGGCGACCGCCAGAAAATCCATTTCACCCGCAGTGTGCTTTTGAAGTGGAAACCGGTCTATTCAGATGCGATGAGGAACACAACCGCAGCCGGCAGCGGCGACTATTTCCACGCCTTCTTCGGCACCCGCGACCATTACCGCCGCAGCGGGGTGGTCTCAGTCCGCGCGTGGCGGCGGCTCTTCGGCGACGGCACCTGGACAATCTACGACGGCACTCATTTTATGGAGAATGAATATGTCCTCTCGCTCCTCATCCCCAAGATCCGCGCGATTCTGGAGGTACAGACAGGCGAATGACATCGTTCTGACCGTCAGAAAGCAGCTAATCCGGTTTTCAATGTTCTTTATTGAAATTTGTCCGGGGTTTTGTCCGCTACTTCTCAAAAGATAGTGAAGTTTTTTTTACCTTTGTGTTTGTTTTCGGAAGCGCTTGTTTCCGGATAATAATTGATGTTCAGGAATGAGGTTCTTCACAACGTCGGTCATAGTTTTTTCGATTCTTGCTTTCCCGTGCTGCAGCAGACGGGCTGAAAGCGCCTATCCGGCCATCGGCTATGTGAACGCTTTGATTTCTGACTCGCTGCCGGCCTTGCAGGCCCTGGCGCGCGAGTCCGGCAAGCCGTCAGGAGACATCGTGCTGGTGGGTGACCCTTCCTCCTGCCTGCGGCTCAGCGAAAAGCTGATGCTCTGCGACGATTTCGACAACGTCGATGCGAGGCCGCTCCCCGACGGGCTGCCTGATTTCGCCGGCGAGACGATATGCTCCATCTTGGATTTCAACAGTTTCCCTATTGACAGTCTGGCGTCGGGCGAAGATGAAGCAGTGCGTGAGACGGCGGTGCGCAGCGCGCTTCTCGCGCTTGGGGAACCTTACCGCTGCAAGGTCCTGATAATCTCTTCTCCGGTCTTTTGTGAATATGCCGCCGAGGATGTCCGCGATCTTTTCGGGCGGATCGGGTGCGATGTGCCTGTGATCTGTCCGGCTGACACCCTGTTCAATTGCGCTGACTCCTGCTTCCGGGTGATGAGGGAAAGAAACATATTCACTCACAATATTTCACGTCCTTCCGCGAGACTTTTTCTCGCCGCCAGTGATTCTTCGGACTTGAAAGTTTCCGTCATACCGTTCGTCGACAGCCTCGTCCCTGCATCTTTCCCGGACACTGTCGGTGTGCTGGCTCCAAACACCTATTATTCTTATGTCGTACAAAATCAGCATTAGTCCGGAAGAAATAGAAAAACTGCAGCCCTCGACTTTTCCCGGTGAGATTAAAGTGATAGACTCTCTCGGAATCGAGTTCATAAAGGCAGTCGCCTATTTGAGAAGGCAGAAGGTGATAGGGTTCGACACGGAGTCCAGACCTTGCTTTTCCGCCAACCAGCCGCACTACGGAGTCTCTCTTCTGCAGCTTTCCGGCAAGGAACGGGCTTTCCTTTTCAGAATCAAACTGATGGGCGGCATCCCGAAACCACTGCGGAAAATCCTTTCGAATCCCGGGATTCTCAAGATAGGAGCGGCGGTCAACGATGACGTGCGCGGTCTGGAGAAACATCACGACTTCGTACCTCAAGGCTTCGTCGACCTCCAGAAAATGGTCTGGGAATATGGCATCAAAGACAAGAGCGTCAAGAAGATGGCCGCCATCATTCTTGGAGTTAGGATTTCCAAGACGCAGCAGCTGTCCAACTGGGAAGCAGAGGAACTCTCCGAGTCCCAGCAGGCCTATGCCGCTACCGATGCCTGGATCTGCAGGGAAATGTATTTCCAGCTTATGGCTTCCCCGAAGAATCCTCTGACTCCCGAGCAGATGATGCCTGTCCCGAAAAAGCAAACAGAAAATGACAAAAATAATTCTAAAGAGAGGTAGGGAAGATTCTCTGCTGAGATTCCATCCGTGGGTCTTTTCCGGAGCTATCGCCCAGATTGTCGGCGAGCCTGCCGAGGGCGATGTGGTCGGAGTCTTTGCCCAGGACGGACGGTTTCTGGCATACGGTCACTATCAGATAGGCTCCATCGCTGTGCGCGTCCTCAGCTTTACCGGTGAGGATGTCCTTTCTCCTGAATATTGGAGGAATATGATAGCGAGGGCTCTGAACGTGCGCGTCGCTGCTGGACTTGCCGTCCCGCCTTCCGCAGGTGGAGATAAGCGCTCCGCCTCAGCTCAGAAGGCCACCGACTGTTACCGCCTTGTCCACGGGGAAGGAGACGGACTCCCGGGTCTGATAATAGACTATTACGATGGTGTCTGTGTGATGCAGGCTCATTCAGTCGGGATGTTCCGCTCCAAATCTGCGGTCTGCGAGGCTTTAAAGTCCGTCTACGGCACGTCTCTCAAGGCGGTTTACGACAAGAGCTCCGGAACAGCCCCTTTCAAGGCCGGTCTGGAACTGGTGGACGGGTACCTCTACAAGGCTCCGGGATTCACTGACGACGAGCAGGTAGTACGCGAGAACGGACACAGGTTTCTGGTCAACTGGACCGAGGGGCAGAAGACAGGATTCTTCCTTGACCAGAGGGAGAACCGCGCTCTTGTCGCCAGGTATGCCAAGGGCCGCAACGTCCTGAACCTCTTCTGCTACACAGGAGGATTCTCCATTTATGCGCTCGGTGCCGGTGCCGTCCACGCTGACTCTGTGGACAGTTCCAGAAAGGCTGTCGATATGGTGGACAGGAACGTGGCTCTGAACGGTTTCGACAGTTCGGTCCACACGTCCTTCTGCTGCGACGCCATTGACTTTCTGCACAAGGTTCCGGAGGACAAGTATGACCTGATCATCGTGGATCCGCCTGCATTCGCCAAGCACAGGGGAGCGTTGAACAATGCTCTCAGGGCCTACCAGAGGCTCAATGCGGCAGCAATCTCGAAGGTGGCTCCCGGCGGACTCGTCTTCACGTTCAGCTGTTCGCAGGCCGTTGACAAGGAGGCTTTCGCCCTAGCCGTGTTCTCCGCAGCCGCGCAGACCGGCAGAAGCGTCCGCATCCTTGACCGTCTCAACCAGCCTGCTGACCACGCGGTCAACATCTACCATCCGGAAGGCGAATACCTTAAAGGCCTCCTGCTCTACGTGGAGTAATCCTGTAGTCGACTAATGTTTGTCGGGCAATATTGCTTCCGGCAATGAAATTATAACCACATAAAAGGAATACAGAAGAAATGGAAACCAAAATTATGGCAAAGGCGGCGGCTGCAGTTGTAGCTGTACTGCTCATTACCTCGTGTACTGAAAGCTTTTCAAATTCCGCCCGCAACGATGGGGAAGAGCTTCCGGTTATGGCCTGGTACTCGATACCGGCTGAAGATGCAACCCTTGAAAGGTATCAGGAGCTTGCGGAGTGCGGTTTCAACATCAACTTCTCCCATTTGCACAGCCTTAATGAACTTCAGACCTCCCTGGATCTGGCTCAACAGGCCGGTGTGAAGGTTATGGCAATGTGTGATGAACTTGAATCGGACACGGACAGTGCAGTGGCCGCAATCAAGGATCATCCGGCTTTGTACGGGTACTTTCTGCGCGACGAACCTCTTCCTGTGTCCTTCCCGGAACTCGCTGCCTGGGCCGGCCGGATCAAGAAGGCCGATGGAGGCAAGCATCCTCTTTACCTGAACCTTTTCCCAAATTATGTGGACAGCGCAGCTCTGGGCTGCACCTACAAGGAATATGTCCGCAGATTCATCGAGGAGGTCAAGCTCCCGATGGTTTCTTTTGACAACTATCCTGTCACTTTCGAAGGAATCCGCGAAAACTGGTACGACAACCTGCAGATTGTGCATGATGAATCGGAAGCTGCGGGTCTTCCGTTCTGGGCTTTCGCACTTTCGACGGCCCACGGTACTTACCCTCTTCCGACTATGGCAAGCCTCAGACTTCAGCTCTACACGGATCTGGCCTATGGTGCCCAGGGGCTACAGTATTTCACCTATTGGAATCCGGGAACGGAAGTCTGGGATTTTCACGATGCCCCAATCAATCAGGACAAGCAGCGCTCGGAGGCCTATTCTCTTGTTCAGCAGATGAACAGGGAAATCCGGAATCGTGCGTTCGTCTTCCTTGGCTCCAAGGTAGTTTCGATTGCGCACATCGGCGAGAAGATGTTCAAGGGCTGCACAAGGCTGGAGTCTCTGCCGGCTCACGTGACATCTCTGTCCGCAGGTTCGGAAGGCGCGGTCGTTTCGCTTCTTGAGAATGGGAAATGGAACTATCTGGTGGTCGTCAGCCGTTCTCTTGACAAGGCTGTTGACCTGACCGTAAGCTTTGACACCAGGGCGTGGTCGATTGACCACGAAGGCGCGGCTTCAAAACTTGAAAACAGAGAGAAATCCTGCAGGCTTGACCCGGGTGACGCCCAGATCTTCAAGTTCCGCAAATAGGTCAATTCAAGTCAGGGAAGGCCAGGACTGAAAGCAGCTTGCGAATATATCGCTTTAGCGGAAAATGAAGCGTAGAACCTATTTCTTCAGGAGCTCGTCGATGTGTTCGGCGTAGTCCAGCGTGGAATCGAGGTAGAATACTATTTCCGGAACTATGCGCAGCTGCTTCGCTACCTGGTGCCCGAGTTCGCCCCTTATTGTCTTCACGTTTTCCTGCAGAAGCTTCATCACCTCTTCGGCCTTGGCGGAAGGGAATATGCTCACGTAGGTCTTGGCCACGGAAAGGTCAGGACTCACCCTGACTTCGCTGACCGTGACCATTGCCCCGCCGAAAGCGGCCATCCCCTTGCCTCGGATGATCTCCGCAAGATCCTTCTGAATCTCCCTCGCAACCTTCAGTTGCCGGGTGCTTGCCGGTTTCTCCATATTACAGAATGTTGATAATGAAGTAGTTCTTCTTGCCTTTCTGGGCGAGGATGTACTTCCCGTCCACGATGTCCTTCTCGGAAATCTCGTAGTTGACATCGGCGACCTTGTCCTTGTTGATGCTCACGCCGTTGCCCTGTACCATCTTTCTGGCCTCGCCCTTTGAAGGGAAAACCTGGGTCTTGACGGCGAGGAAGTCGAGGATGTTGCAAGGCAGGTCGGCTTTCTGCACGTCGAATGTAGGCACGCCGCTGAACACTGCGAGGAAGGTCTTCTCGTCCAGTTTGCGCAGCTCGTCTGAAGTGGAGTTGCCGAACAGCATCTTTGAAGCGGAAACCGCGTTGGCATATTCATCGGCCCCGTGGATGGTCGTTGTGATCTCCTTTGCCAGAAGCTGCTGGAGCGACCTGCGTCCCGGATCCTGACGGTGCTCCTCGATGGCGGCGTCGATGGTCTCCTTGTCCAGAAGTGTGAAGATCTTGATGTACCTCTCGGCATCCTCGTCGCTGACGTTGAGCCAGAACTGGTAGAATTCGTAAGGGGAGGTCTTTTCAGGATCGAGCCAGATGTTGCCCTTTTCGGTCTTGCCGAACTTGGTGCCGTCGGCCTTGCGGATCAGAGGGCAGGTGAGGGCGAACGCGTCGGTCTTGCCGAGCATCCTGCGGATCAGTTCCGTGCCGGTGGTGATGTTGCCCCACTGGTCGCTTCCGCCGAGCTGGAGACGGCAGCCCTTGTTCTCGTAGAGCCAGAGATAGTCGTAGCCCTGGAGCAGCTGGTAGCTGAATTCGGTGAAGGACATTCCTTCGCGCGATTCGCTGGAAAGACGCTTCTTCACCGAATCCTTTGCCATCATATAGTTGACGGTGATGTGCTTGCCCACGTCGCGGATGAAATTGAGAAAGGAATATCCCTTCATCCATTCGTAGTTGTTGACAAGTTCAGCCTTGTTGGGAGCGTCAGAATCGAAGTCCAGGATTCTGGACAGCTGCTTCTTGATGCCGGCGATGTTGTGCTGGAGCGTCTCCTCGTCCAGCAGGTTCCTTTCCTGCGACTTCATCGAAGGGTCGCCGATCATTCCGGTTGCTCCGCCGATCAGCGCGATAGGCTTGTGGCCGCACTGCTGGAAGTGCTTCAGGATCATTATGCTGACAAGGTGCCCGATGTGCAGGGAATCCGCCGTCGGGTCGATTCCGACGTAGGCTGCCTGCGGGCCTTCCATAAGTTTCTCCTCAGTCCCGGGCATTATGTCCTGGATCATTCCTCTCCATTTGAGTTCCTCTACGAAATTCTTCATCTTATGATCTGTTTTTTCTTATTTCCAATCAATTTTATGCTTTTCAAGCAATTTTGTGCAAAGTTAGGCAAAAATAACGTAAATTTGCAGGCTGGAAACGAAATTAACAGTTTAAAGATTAATGAATATGAGAAAGAAAATCGTAGCCGGAAACTGGAAGATGAACACGACTCTTCCTGAAGGCATCGAACTCGCGAAAGCAGTCGCAGCCAAGTCAGTTGAAACTCCTGAGAACGTAGGCCTCATCGTGGCCGCTCCTTTCACTCATCTCGCCTCCGTTGCAGAGGTGCTGAAAGGCTCAAAGGTTGAACTTTCTGCCCAGAACTGCGCTGACCACGAGAAGGGTGCCTACACGGGTGAGGTTTCAGTGAATATGCTTACTTCTGTCGGCTGCCAGTGGACCATCCTCGGACACTCCGAGAGAAGGCAGTACTACGGTGAGACCGATGAGAAGCTTGTCGAGAAGACCAAGCTCGCCCTTGCCGCCGGTCTCGGCGTGATCCTCTGCGTAGGAGAGAACCTTGAGCAGAGAGAGGCCGGAAAGCATTTCGAGGTAGTTACAGAGCAGACGAAGAACGTCCTCTACAACTTCACCGCCGAGGAGATGGCAAAGATCATCGTAGCTTATGAGCCTGTATGGGCCATCGGCACAGGCAAGACCGCTACTGCAGAGCAGGCCGAGGAAATCCACGCCTGCATCCGCAAGGTCCTCGCCGAGAAGTTCGGTGAGACCGTAGCCGAGGACACCACAATCCTCTACGGCGGAAGCTGCAAGCCGTCCAACGCCAAGGAACTCTTCGCCCAGAAGGACATCGACGGCGGACTCATCGGCGGCGCAGCCCTCAAGGCAGACGACTTCATCGCCATCGCCCAGAGCTACTAGGCCCGGGAACTGCTGATCCACAGGGATACAGATAGTTATACTTCACGACCCGGACGGTGATCGCCGTCCGGGTCTTTTTTTTGCCGCACCAGAGCCGGGAACGGTCTCCGCCAGTTGAACCGGCAGTCAAAAAATAAGGACGGCCAACTGTCGGATGGCCGTCCTTATAAGGGGTTGGAGCGAAAAATTATTTCTTTGTTTCGGCTACAGAAACCTTTCTGAACTCCTTAAGGTCCTTCATCAGTTCGAGGGCGGCCTTGCGGGCGCGGGCGCCGGCGGCCTTGTTGCCCTTCTCAACCTGAGCGTCAGCGTTCTCTACGAAAACGTTGATCTCTTCCTTGATTTTCGCGACAAGATTTTCCATTTTTTTGCTTTTTGTAATTGTTAGAGTATTGTTTGTCTGATATATGCAGTCCAATCTTGTGTGCAAGATATGCAAAAAAATGAAATAAACAAACTATTGGCTTGAAAATTTTACGTTTTTCGCTGTTTCAGACCTCTTTTCCGGCGTTTTGCGGCTTGACGTTGAGCTGATTCATTGCCCTGTCCGGTCCGACGAGAGCGAAGTTCTTGATTCCTTCAATCACTTTTGAGCACAACTGCGGAATCGCAGCCTTTTCCTCGGCCGTCATTTCTCCGATGACATAGTCCACCTGATTTCCTCTGGAGAAGTTGTTGCCTATCCCGACCCTGATTCTTGTCCACTGAGCTGAGTTGAGCTTGTCCTGAATGTCCTTCAGGCCATTGTGTCCGCCGTCACTGCCGCTTTTGCGCATCCTTATCGTACCCAAAGGCAGGTACAGGTCATCACAGACCACCACGAGATTCTCAAGCGGAAGTTTCAGCTTGTCCATCCAGTAACGGACAGCGTTTCCGCTGAGATTCATATATGTGGAAGGCTTCAGGAGGTAGAATTTGCGTCCTTTGAAGGTGACTTCCGCAACGTCACCGTACCGTTCCGTCCTGAAAACAGCATTGGATGCCTGTGACCAGGCATCCAACACCATAAAACCTATATTGTGTCTGGTAGAAGCGTACTCGGCGCCGATGTTTCCCAATCCTGCGACAAGGTAGTTCATTCCAGAGTTTTCTTCAACAGGTTGACGACGGAATCTACTCAGCAGATTCAGCAGTTTCATCATCTTCGAAGCTCTCCTGGGCGGCCTGGGCTGAAATCTGGCGTGTAGCCTTGACTGTGCAGATGATCATCTGCTTAGGAGAAACCACTTTCACGTTCTCGATGTTGACGTCACCGGCAACGATCCTCTTTTCGATGTCAAGTTTGGTCACATTGAGAGTGACAACATCAGGAAGATCCTTCATAAGGGCGCTGACGCGAATCTTTCTGCTGACGAGAACGAACTTACCGCCCCTCTGTACTCCGACAGGGTGGCCGGTCACCTCGATAGGAACATTGACTGTGATCGGCTTCTCTTCGTTGACTGCGAGGAAGTCGGCGTGGAGGCAGTTGTCCTTTACAGGATGGTACTGGAGCTCGTGAGCTACGGCCATATATGTCTTGCCGTTGTCAAGCTTGATGTCGACGATGTAGGATGCAGGAGTGTGGGTGATGCCCATCAGGTCTTTCTCTGAAACTGTGAAGAGAACGTTCTCCACTCCCGGTCCGTAAAGGTTGCAAGGAACAAGACCCTGCTTACGGAACTCTTTGATTACGGCCTTGTTGCCGACTTCACGGACTTTGCCGTTGAGTTCAAAATGCTTCATTTTGCTGTTTGTTTAAAATGTGTTACTCAGTTCCGGGTTTCCGGAACCCCATTGCACCAAAAGCGCACGCGCTTTGTAATTGCGCGGCAAAGATAGGAATAATTTGTAAATCAACAAAGAAACGTGCGGAATGTTTTCAGCGTCCTGCACGTGCCGCCGTTCCTATTGCACGAGCCCTGTCGCCTTGTTCCACGGCTCGTCACGGTAGTAGGAGTCGAGCAGGGGAGTGCCGGCCTTCGGGAGGTACATACTGAATCCTGAGAAAGTGTCGATCTTCAGGCTGATGAACTTGGGCGTGGCGTTCTTGTAAACTACACAGCCGTTCATCGCGCTCCGCAGCTCTTTCAGGTCCGAGTCCGCAGCTCCGCATTTGACGAAGATGTCCTCAAGATCGTAAAAATAGTGCCTTGTCCCGCTGGACATATACCTGAAGTAGCCTTGGATGTCATCTGTCGGAGCATCGTCGATGCCGTCCCTGTAGGTCGAGATGAGTTTCCGGCAGACTTCGGCCAGGTTTTCCAGCTCCCGGGTCTTCACAAGATTCAGGGTCACCGAACGGTAAGTCTCGTCAGTCTGTCTGTTGTACCTGTCGAAGGAATCCTTGTACAGGCCTACAAGGTCCGGCGACGAGCCTCCCAGAAGGAAACCGGTAATCTTGGAATAGTCGAAATAGCCGTCCGCCAGCACTTCGGTTGGGGATGCGCCTATGTAGTCCGCCACATCCTTGAGCCCGTAGAGGACTTCCACTCCGGCGGTGAAGCACATGTCGAAAAGCAGGTAGTCAAGATGGTATGGAATCGCGCCGGCAAGATCCGAAACCGTCATCTCGTAGCCGTAGTACTTTCCCTCGATCTCGTCGTAGCCGAGGCTTCTGACCATTCCGTGCCACGGGTCAATGTCGGCAAGGTCTCCGTCCGGGACCGGAAGCCTGGCGGTGTCTTCAGAGGAAACCGAAGCGGGCAGGATAGCGGACCCTGAATCTGTCTTGAGCCTGTGGTCGCGCTCGAAGCTAGACGGGTTTGAGTAGTAGCCGGCCGGCAGCCATCCGGAGCCGTGGGAGGAGAAGACCATCCCGTAGCCTTTGGCGGGGAATTCTTCGCGGACATATTCAAGAACTGTCCTCAGCGTCGTCGGGTCTGCCGCTACCGTAGTTTCGCTGTAGGTTTTCAACGTGTCGGAGATTATCTTCCCTTTCGACTTGTAGAGGCGTCTGACATAGGATTTGACAGGGGTGTAGTCCCTGCCGGCTATTCTTGAATATACAAGCACGACATCACCGTTCTTGTCCGGAAAACTGCCTTCCATCAGTTCCTTGTCCAGATCGCTTTTGATGTCAGTGTTCAGATTGTTGAATCCGCAGGCGTAAAACAGCAGCACCCGGCGGTTCTCGTAGTCGGGTTCGTCCGGTGTGTGCTTGTGGCAGCACGAAATCGTCGCGGCGATTGCCGCGACGGCCGCAAGCCTGATGATGTGCTTTATCATAGTCATAGCCTTTTGTCAGTTTATGTCAGTCAGCTTTTGTATAAAGCTTTTGTATAAAGCTGCCAACAGACAAAGATAGTCATTTATGGTCATTTTGCCGTAATGTTGGAAAAGAAAGTGCCTGAGGTCCCGGGAAAGAGCCGTCTTATCTGTTTCCGGCGGCTGGTTGGACAGTATTGGCTGATTGGACAATATTGACTAACTTAGCGGCCGGTAAATCCACCGGCAGGCAAAATCGCGCATTTATGAAAAATATCATTTGCTTCATCCTTTGTGTTTTCTCATTCGCCGCCCTGTGTGCGAAGGAACGCTTTGACAATTATCCTCTTCCGTCGGCTCCCGACACTCTGAGGATTCTTGCCGTCGGCAACAGCTTCTCAGATGACGGCACCGAGTACATTCCGGGCCTTCTTGAGGCGGCAGGCATCCGCAATGTCATCATAGCCAGGCTGTACATAGGCGGCTGCTCTCTTGAGAGGCATTGCAAGGAGTATTCTCAGGGCCTGAAAAACTACACTTACTACAAGTCCACGGACAACAGGTGGGTGACTGTGAGCAAGAATGCTTCGATGCTGGACGGCCTGAAGGATGAGGCCTGGGATGTGATAACGGTCCAGGAATCCTCCGGCTACACGGGAACTTATGAAAATTATCGGAAATGGTTGCCGCAGCTGATAGACATAATAAGGAAGGAGGCTCTCAACCCGCGGGCCGCCATCGTCTGGCACGAGACCTGGGCCTATGCCTCCAATTCAGAACACGGAATGTTCAAGGTTTACGGCAATGACCAGCAGGAGATGTACTCCTCCATAGTCGAATGTGTGGCCAAGGCCACGGAGGAGTTCAACATACCGGTTGTGATTCCGTGCGGAGATGCGGTGCAGTATGCCCGAGGTACACGTCTCAACAACATCGGCGAAGTGCCTTCCGACTGCAAGGTCTATGACCTGACACGTGACGGCTACCACCTGTCGCGCCAGTTCGGGCGCTACATCGCCGCCTGCACCTGGTTCGAGACCCTTATCAGGCCTACTCTCGGAATTTCCGTCAAAGGCAATCCCTACACTCTGCGCGACACTGAGTACAGCATTTCCGCCAGGGATGCCCGCCTCTGCAGGAAGTGCGCGATCAAAGCCGTGAAGGACAGGAGGTAGGATTCCCGGTACAATCTTCAGATTCATTATGAGTTCGCTGAACAAGGAAGTTCTAAGGCTTGCGTTGCCGAGCATCCTTGCCAATCTGTCCGTGCCGCTGGTCGGGATGGTGGACATAGCCGTCGCCGGCCATCTTGACGTTTCGGCCGCGGCGCTCATCGGCGGAATCTCAGTCGGTTCGCTGATGTTCGACCTGCTCTACTGGAACTTCGGATTCCTCAGGGCCGGCACCGGCGGACTGACCGCTCAGGCTTTCGGCCGGGAGGACTGGAAAGACTGTTCGGCGAATCTCGTGCGAGGTGTCGGCCTTGCGCTTGCTGTCGCCCTGCTGCTTCTGGCAATCCAGTGGCCGTTCCAGAAACTCATCTTCTTCTTTGTCGGCTGCACGGACGAAGTCCGGACTCTCGCCCTGAAATATTTCTACATACGAATCTGGGCCGCTCCGGCGACCTTGAGCCTGATGGCGTTCCGCGGATGGTTCATCGGGATGCAGGACACTTTCAGTTCGATGTTGACCGACCTCGTGGTGAACGGAATGAATGTCGCGCTCAGCCTGGTTCTCGCCTTCGGCGTTCCCGGGACAGGCTTCGGGGGGATAGGCTATGCCGGAATCGCCTGGGGAACCGTCCTGGCCCAGTACTCGGGTCTGGCCTTCGCCTTCGCTGTCATATTCATAAAATTCCGGAAGATTGTCGGTGCCGGCCTTGGTTCCGGGGACTGGAAGCAGGCTTTCGGAAGCGCAACGCTCAGGCGTTTCTTCTCCGTCAACCGTGACCTTTTTGTCCGTTCTGTCTGCCTGATAATCGTCTATCTTGCTTTCACCGCCATTTCCGCCAGATTCGGCGATGTTCTGCTCGCAGCCTGTTCGATAATGATGAAACTTCTCCTGATCTTCTCCTATTTCACGGACGGATTCGCATTTGCGGGCGAGGCTCTGACCGGGCGGTTCGTCGGAATGCGTGCTCCGGACTCAGTCAGGCAGACCGTCAGGCTGGTCTTTGCCTGGAGTATGGGAATCGGGTTGCTTTTTGTGGGAATATACGCTCTGACAGGCGTGCCGCTGCTCCGTCTGATGACGTCCGACGGCGCTGTGGTCGATGCTGCGCGCGTATTCCTGCCCTGGCTGATTCTGATTCCTCTGGTCGGCTGCCCTGCGTTCACCTGGGACGGAATCTACACAGGCGCCACCGCGACTCGCGCTATGCGGGACTCCAACATCGGATGCGTCGTTGCGTTCTTCGCGGTATGGTTTGCAGGAATATGCCTGTTCAGACCTTCTGGCCTCGCAGCGGCCCATCTCCTCTTTGCCGCCTACTACGCTCACTTGATTTTCCGCTCGGCCTATCAGACTGCCCTTTACCGGAAGTCAATCCTTGCGCCGATTCTTTGACCGGGACAATCCTCGGCTTTGACAACGGCTGAATCTTTCACTCTTCGGACGCGGTCAGCCGTCGGGCCGGCACCTATTTCCTGCGGAAATATTTACCGATGACAGGAACCGCCGAGAGCGGGAAGTCTCTCCTGACGATCAGAACGCAGAACGCCAGCACGAGAACGGCGTTGACCGCAAGCGCCGGCACCGTGCCGAGGAACTTGTTGGCCAGCACCATCCCGGCGCAAAGCACGGCGGCTGCTGTCACATAGATTCCGATGTCCTTGAGCGGATAGTCGATAGGGTATTTCTTCTGCCCGACGAAATAGGACAGAAGCATTGCAGTCGCATAGCCCGCGAATCCGGCCCAGGCGCAGGCCATATATCCCGCCTTAGGAATGAAAATTATGTTGACCGCGAACAGCACAAGGCATCCGGCTCCTGAAAACACTGCTCCCCACAGTGTCTGGTCAGTCAGCTTGTACCAGAACGAAAGGTTGAAATATATTCCCATCATTATCTCGGCGGCCATCACAATCGGGACGACCTTGAGGCCTTCCCAGTAGCCCGGGCCGATGATGTACTTCAGCAGATCGAGGAACCCGATGACGCAGAGAAAGGCCAGAAGCGTGAATATGATGAAATACTTCATCGCCCTGGCGTAAGTCTCCTTGCTGTCTTTTTCCGCTGAACTGCCGAACACGAAAGGTTCGTAGGCATAACGGAACGCCTGGGTTATCATCGCCATTATCATCGCTATCTTCACGCTGGCGCCGTAGATGCCAAGCGGAACGGACGCCCCCTCGCCGTAAATGAACGGGAATATGATCTGCGAGCCGCTCTGGTTGAGTATGCCGGCGATGCCGAGCACCAGGATCGGCCAGCTGTAGCCCAGCATCCGGCGCAGCAGTTTTCCGTCGAATCCGTAGCGGAATCCTTTAAGTTCCTTGTAGAAGAAAAGCGTTATGAGGCCGGTGCAGGCCAGATTGATGTAGAACACGAAGCCTACGTCCAGGCCGTCATCGTAGATGCCCCAAGGGTTCAGCCCGAGCGCCGGAAGGACTACGAAGTAAATGAGGTTCAGGGAGATGTTCAGCCCTATGAACAGCAGTTTGAGCGCAGCGAACTTGAGCGGACGCTTCTTGTAGCGGAGATAGGCGAACGGAATGCACTGGAATGCGTCCAGAGCCACCGTGGCGGCCATAGCCCAGACATATGACGGATGTGAGGCGTAACCGAGGGCCGATGAAATCGGGTTGATGAACAGCAGGACAAGTCCGAAGAAGAGCAGGGAAGTGGTCAGGACCGATGTCAGGATGGTTGAATAGACCTTGTCCGGATTCTCGTCGCTGCGGTTGGCGTAGCGGAAGAACGTGGTCTCCATTCCGTAGGTGAGGATGACAAGAAGAAGCGCAGTGTAGGCGTAGAGATTGGTGACTGTCCCGTAGTCTCCGCTTGACGAAGCTATCTTGTACGTGTACAACGGAGTCAGGAGATAGTTGAGGAATCTCCCTATTATGCTGCTCAGACCGTAGATTGCGGTGTCCTTTGCCAGTGACTTCAGATTTGCCATATTCAGAAGCTGTTTTATCCTTTAAGTAACCGTCAGTTGCCCTTGGAACCGGTTTCTGACTGCGAATTTAGCAATTAATCGGAAAGTAATTTCCAAACTATTGCTAAATTCGCGCTCCGCAAGCATATTCGTAAAACATTATGGCATTCTACGTCAGTGAAATAAAGACTGCTGCTCCTGAGCGGTTCGCAACGCCCCTGCAGGAGAAGGTGTATCAGACTTTGGATAGGCTCGGCATCGCGTTCGAGCGGGTGGACACTGACCCCGGCATCACGATGGAGGATTGCCGGAACATCAACTCCGGCATCGGGGGAAGGATCGTCAAGACCCTCTTCCTCTGCAACCGCCAGCAGACCGTCTTCTACCTCTATGTCACCCGCGATGACAAGCCGTTCGTGACCAAGGATTTCGGTGCGGCGCTGGGCATCCCGAGAGTGTCCTTCGCTTCGGCTGAACTGCTGATGGAGAAGGTCGGCACGGAGCACGGCGCATCCACGATTCTGAGCGCGTGCCTCGACTCGGCCGCCGACGTGAATTTCGTAATCGACAGGGAAGTCCTTGACAATGAATATTTCTGCTGCGCCGACGGCACTGTCGGCTGTTTTATGAAGATCCGGACCTCCGACCTCCTGGACGTCTATCTCCCCGCTTTCTCCCACACCCCGCGCATCATCTGAGCGCCGGTCCCGGCACACTCCCTGCGTACGGGTGGGTCTTGAGTCCGGGTGATGGCTCCGGGTGATGGCTTCGGGTGATGGCTCCGGCATGGTGTCCGTGCGTCAAATGCCCCTTTCTACGCACGGTGTTGCTCCGTCAGGGAGTCCGTGCGTCAGAGGCCCCTTTCCACGCACGGGATGGCTCCGTCAGGGCGTCCGTGCGTCAGACAGCCC
>CAVHYF010000034.1:0-19633 GCA_963640265.1 bacterium
GTGCCTCGGGCGGGACTCGAACCCGCACGAACATTTCTGTCCAAGGGATTTTAAGTCCCTCGTGTCTACCATTCCACCACCAAGGCTACAGTCTGCAAATTTAATAAAAATACTTGGAATCCTACATCCTGCTAGTAGTACTTCTTCTCCTGGCGGTAGAGCGCGACAAAGATGAAAATCAGGATTGTGAAAGCCCAGAGCGAAGACCCTCCGTAACTGAGCAGCGGCAGCGGGATGCCGATGACAGGCACAAGACCGATCGTCATTCCGATGTTGATGAAAAGATGCATGAATATGCACGAGGCGACACAGTACCCGAATATCCTGGTGAAGGCCTCGCGCGATTTCTCCGCATCGGAGATCAGCCTCAGTATCAGGAACACATACAGCGAAATCACCACCAGGCATCCGATGAAGCCCCACTCCTCACCGACAGTGCAGAAGATGAAGTCAGTGCTCTGCTCCGGCACGAAACCGAAAGTCGTCTGGGTCCCGCAGAGGAAACCCTTGCCGGTCAAACCGCCGGAGCCTATGGCTATCATGCTTTGGTTGACATTGTAACCGACTCCGGAAGGATCTTCCTTCATTCCGAGAAGCACCTCGATTCTCTTGCGCTGGTGGTCCTGAAGGATGTTGTTGAATATGAACTGCGTGGAGAAGACAAGCGCGATTCCGGCCGCGAGACCGATGGCCGACAGGGAAAGGAACTTCCTGCGTGACCTGTATCCCCTGATGAAAAGCAGCACGAGCGAGACGGCGCAGAAGCCGACTAGGACATAGAGCGGATCGGTCTTGCCTATGACGGTGTGCGGAGCCGCCACTTTGCCGAACAGCCAGGGAACCAGGCAAAGCAGGACGAAGACGCCGAGGTTTATCCAGAAATATGTTCCGAACTTGCCGGTGTCGAACAGATTGCAGACCAGGATTATGCCCAGAAGGACCAGGACGGAGACGCAAGGCGAGGCCGTGAGCGTCAGAATGAACAGGAGAGCGGCGACGCCAATGCAGAACAGCCACCAGCCGGAGAAGCCCTCCCTGTACATCACGAATATGAATCCTGCATAGACAAGCGCGGAACCTGTCTCGCTCTCCGCCAGAATCACGACCATAGGGATTGCAAGCACCAGCGCAGTCAGCACGAAATCACGGAATCTGGTAATCCGGAAATTAGTCTGGCTCATCAGTGTGGCCAGCAGCAGGGAAGTCGTGATCTTCGAGACCTCGGCCGGCTGGAATTTCACTCCCCCGCCGAAATCAAACCAGGATTTCGAACCTTTGACATCGGAACCTAAGAATATCACCGCCACAAGCAGGACCAGCACAAAAAGATACAAAGGTATCGAAGCGCTTTCCCAGATCTGCGCATTGACGGCAAAAAGGATGACGGCGGCAAGCACGAACGATGTCATTATCCAGACGAACTGCTTTCCGCAGCGGAAGTTGAAGTCGAATATCGTGGCCGGATTCTCGGAATGGATTGAAGCATAGATGTTCACCCAACCTATCAGAACAAGGATAAGATAAGTCACTACAAGAGCCCAGTCAACGCTCTGCTTTATGCCTCTGTCAGAAAAATTACCCGTCATCGCTCCAACCTTTAATTTCCTTTGACTCTTGACATGAGATTGCCCTGCAGAACCCTGTCTTCAAGACCCTTTCGTTCATCGCTTATCTCGCCGTTGAGATACTTCTCTATCAGCAGGGAAGCGATAGGCGCGGCCCAGGTCGCACCGAAACCGGCATTCTCCACATAAGCCGCCACCGCTATCTTCGGATTGTCTTTCGGAGCAAAGCAGATGAACACCGAATTGTCCGCTCCGCGCGGATTCTGGGCGGTGCCGGTCTTTCCGCAGATGTCCAGTCCAGGGACCGCGGCGATGGAAGCCGTTCCGCCCGAACCGAAACCGCTGTTCACGGCACGCCACATTCCTTTTATGACTTTCTTGAAATTGGTCGTGTCCACCATCGTGTACTGCTTTTCGTAGTACTTAGGGTCGATTTCGACACCTTCGGACGCCTTGATGATGTGCGGGATCCTGTACCAGCCCCTGTTCGCTACCGTGGCCGACAGGTTCGCGATCTGGAGCGGAGTCACTCCGACCTCTCCCTGACCGATCGAAATCGAGATGATGGTCGTGAATTTCCATCCTCCCTTTCCGTAGCGCTTGTTGTAAAGCTTCGAAGTCGGAAGCGTGCCTCCGAGTTCGGCAGGGAAATCGCTCCCGAGCTTGTGTCCGAAGCCGAAACTCTGGACATATTCATTCCATTTGTCAAGGGCCTCGCCGATGTCTCGGTACTTCCTGTTCTCGAGGATATTCTTGAGCACATAGCAGAAGAAGCCGTTGCAGGACATCATTATGGCCTCCTCAAGGACAATCGGGGAGCGGTGGTTGTGGCAGCCTAGCTTGTGGCTGCCGAAATGGTAGCCCTGGTAGCACGGATAGGCCATCTCCGTCGTGAGCGTGCCTTCCTGGAGTCCGATCAGCCCGTTGACGAGCTTGAACACCGAACCCGGAGGATAAGGGGCCTGGACAGCCCTGTTGAACATCGGCTTGTGCGGATTCTTTATGATCTCGTCGTAATGCTGACCGATGTCGGCAAGCATGCTCACGTCAACTCCGGGACTGGAGACAAGCGTGAGGATCTCGCCCGTGCGCGGCTCTATTGCTACAAGGCTTCCGACCTTGTTCTTCATCAGCTCCTGTCCGTACTGCTGCAGGTCCGCGTCGATTGTGGTGACGACGTCGTGTCCCGGAACCGCCTCCTTGTCCATCTCGCCGTCCTTGAACTTCTGCTCTATCTGGTTCCTCGAGTTGCGCAGGTAGATGTGGTAGCCCTTTTCTCCGCGCAGTTCCTTCTCGCGGGCAGCTTCGATGCCGGTCTTTCCTGCATAGTCCCCAGGCCTGTACTCCCCCGGATGCTTCTCGATGTAGTTGGCGTCAACTTCGGAAACATAGCCCAGAAGGTTGCCGCCCGCATTGACAGGATAGTCCCTGATGCTTCTGACCTGGCCGCGGAATCCCGGGAAGTTGTACTGCAGTTCAGCGAACTTCATATATGTCTCCGGCTTTATCTGCTTGAGCATCACCACGCTCTGATAGCCTATGCGTCTGCGGTTGCGGGCATATTCCTTCATCTTTTCACGGATGAATTCAGGGGAGACATTCAGCGCGCCGGCCAGCAGCAGTGTGTCGAACGGCTGCACTTCGCGCGGGGTGACGAGTATGTCATAGGTGACTTTGTTGCTGACGATTATCTTTCCGTTGCGGTCGTAGATGATGCCGCGCGTCGGATAGATGATGTCATAGACCATCGAATTGTTCTCCGAAGTGATCTTGTACTTGTCATCGATGATCTGAATCAGGAAGAGTTTCCCGACAAGGATGGCGGCGACGACAAGCAGGCCGAGCACGAGAGTCTTGCTTCTACCTTCTGTCTTCATAAGTCAGCAGATTGACAACGCAGAGAGAGAGCAGGGTGCAGGCAAGCGTCGAGAGTCCGAGACGGGCGGCCATGAACCAGAGCGGACGTGTGCCGGCGCAGTCTGCCAGTATGTAGAACAGAAGATAGACCAGAGTCATCAGGACAATCGCAAGCGAGACCTTCGGCACACCGTATTTCTTGACTGTTACGCTCTCCTTCTGCTCGAAAGGTTCCTTTCCGAACATCATTCCGATCACGGGCTTCCTCAGGAAGGCCACCGGGACCAGAGACAGCGCATTGATACCCAGAGTCCCTTCAGCGAAATAGTCCACCGCCAGTCCCGTGGCGAAAGCTATCAGCATCGCCGGCACGGAACCGACCTTGGTCGGAATGCACAGCACCATCACCGGGAGGATGCTCAGCATAATGAAAGGCGTGAAATGGAAATAGCTGGTAAGGACCATCTGCGCGATGGCCAACAGAATGTAGTTCAATGTAAAGCTGTTCCTCATTTTTTCCGCTGGTCTTCGTTGTTTTCGATTTCAGCGATCTCCGAGGCGCGCGTGTTCTCGACCACGGTAACGTGCTTCAAAGCCACCTGGTTCTGGAACAGATTGACCTTGATTTCGTTCGTTGCGCCGTTGATGATCCTGGCCTCCCCCGCGATGCCGATGGGAATGTCGGGAGGGAATATGGTGGAATAGCCGCTCGTGAAGACTGTGTCGCCGGGGGCGAACTTGAACTGAAGCGGGATCTCCTTGAGGATGGCTCCGTCGCTTGTCATTCCGTCCCAGGCCAGCGGTCCCACGGCTCCGGAAATCCCGAGCCTCGCGCTGATGAACAGTTCGGTGTTGAGGAATGAGATGGCGTAGGAATAGTGGCGGCTGACAGCGTCCACGATGCCCACGACTCCCTTCGGCGTGATGATTCCGGAATTGCGCACGATTCCGTCGTCACTGCCTTTGTCGATGATGATGTAGTTGTGCTGGGAGTTCTTGCCGGACCTGACGATCTTGGCGGGAGTGTACTTGAAGCCGTCCGCGTCCATTACAGGCTTGAGAGCCGGATCCGCGTCCAGCGCGGCCTGCTCGTAGCCGCGGACAAGTTTCGCAAGCCTGTCGTTCTCCAGCGCCAGTTCATCGTTCTGCCTGCGGAGAGAGAAATAGTCGGAGACCGACTGCGCCACACCCCAGGTCTTAGCCATGAACCCGTGCGAAATCCTGGCTATCCACAACTGCTGAAGCGTTCCGTTGTGCGAAAGCATAAAGAAAGCGGCAGCCTCCAGCAGAATGAAAACCGCAACGGTCAGGATGGAATGGACTACAGACTTCTCCTTTGCCATTACCTCATCAGGAACGGATAGTTGGATGTCTTTTTGAGTGCGATGCAGGTTCCTCTTGCGACGGCCCTCAGCGGATCCTCCGCAACGTGGAACTGAATGTTGACCTTTTCGGAGAACCTCTTGGCCAGGCCGCGCAGAAGAGCGCCGCCGCCGGAGAGGAATATTCCGTTCTCGACGATGTCCGAATACAGTTCCGGAGGCGTCATCTCAAGAGCGTGCAGGATTGAAGATTCCAGTTTCGCCACTGACTTGTCCAGGCAGTGGGCTATCTCCTGGTAGGTCACGGTGGCCTCGACAGGATGCGCGGTCATCAGGTTCGGACCTCTTACCACGAACGGCTCCGGTTCCTCGTCGAGGTCAGGAATCACGGCACCGACGGCAATCTTGATCTTCTCTGCCGTCGTCTCGCCGATCTTGATGTTGTGCTGCTGGCGCATATAGTACTGGATGTCCTCGTTGAACACGTCGCCGGCCGTCGTGATGCTCTCCTGCTGAACGATGCCGCCAAGAGAAATCACCGCGATCTCGGCGGTACCGCCGCCTATGTCCACGACCATATTCCCCTTAGGAGCCTCGACGTCCAGACCGATACCGAGGGCGGCGGCCATCGGTTCGTAGATCAGATAGACGTCGCGGCCTCCGGCACGCTCGCAGGAATCACGCACGGCCCTCACTTCGACCTGGGTGCTGCCGGACGGGATGCCGACGACAATCTTGAGGTTCGGAGAAAAGAAGCGGCTCTTCTTGTTGTTCACTTCCTTGATGAATCCCTTGATCATCATTTCGGCGGCGTTGAAATCCGCTATGACGCCTTTCCTCAAAGGCCTGATGGTCTTGATTCCGGGATTGGTGTGCTCGTGCATAAGCTTCGCCTGCCGGCCGATCGCTATGCATTTCTGTGTCGTGTTGTCTATCGCGACAATGCTAGGCTGGTCGAGAACGATCTGGTCATTGCGGAAGATGACAGTGTTCGCCGTTCCGAGGTCCATAGCTATCTCTTGTGTCAGAAATGAGAATGGCATATACGTCTTGTATCTTTTAAATTTCCTAAACAGTGAATATGAAAACACTCAAATTCCGCCCTTGCGAAACTTAAGCCAACATACAAGGTGTAAATATACGAAAAAAGTTATATATTGCAGTTAAAATTCATTATGGAAGCAAAAAAAATATTGATAGCGATGGCGGCCGGCAGCGGAACCAGGATGGGGACCAAAGTCCCGAAGCAGTTCCTCAACCTCGGAGGCGTGCTTGTCCTGCGCCGGACGATCGAGACTTTCGTTTCCGCGGTACCGGACATCAAGGTCATCACGGTCCTTCCGAAGGAGCATATTCCCTTCTGGAAAGAATATTGTACGGCATCCGGTTTCCATTGCCCGCAGACGCTGGCGGCAGGCGGATTCACCCGCTTCCACTCGGTGCGGAACGCTTTGGAGAAAGTCCCCGGCGGGGCCATCGTGGCAATCCACGACGGAGTGCGGCCGCTCGTAAGTAAGGAGTTAATAGTGAATATGTTCGCGAAAATGGAATCCGGCGAGGTCAGGGCATTGATCCCCGTGCTGCCGACAGTTGACACCCTGAAAGTGCTGGACAAGGCAACAGGTGCGGACGGCAAGGAGACTCTGGTGCAGGCCATAGGAGAAACGGCTGACAGAAGCCGGATATTCGGCGCTCAGACTCCTCAGATGTTCCTCTCGGAAGACATCAAGGAAGCATATTCACAAGCCTACGACACGAACTTCACCGATGACGCTTCCGTCGCGGCGAGGAAAGGAATCCCGCTTTCTTTCTGCAAAGGGGAAAGGCTGAATTTCAAGATTACGGCACCCGAAGACCTCGCGTTGGCTGAGGTCATCGTCTCATCTTCATTTGGAGGCCGGTAAGCCGAGTCCCTGACGCTTGTAGTCCTTGACCCAGACCTGACGTTCGATGGCCTGGTCGAGGGAAATCATCGTCTCGGTGGACTGGATGTACGGGATGTTCTGTATCGTATTGATAAGAATCTCCATAAGATGGTCATTGTCAAAGCAATATGCCTTAAGGAGCAGAGCGGCTTTGCCCGTCACGAAATGGCACTCGACGATTTCGGCTATCTTCTTAAGATTTGAAACCACCTCTGAATATTTGTTGGCTTCCGACAGGGTCACGCTGATGAATGCGCAGACGTTCAGCCCGAGCGCCTGCGGCTTCACCAGAAGCCTTGAGCCGGTGATCACCCCATTTGCCTCCAATCTCTTGACCCTCTGATGGATGGCTGCACCCGAAACGCCACAGGCACGGGCTATCTCCAAGAAAGGCATCCTGGCATTGTTAACCAGGAAAGACAGGATTTTCTGGTCAATCTGATCGATGTGATATGTTGCCATTGCTTACGGTTTATAAGTTTTTGACCGCTAAATTATATAAAATTTTTAATTCCCGCAAATGCGAAACACCTTATACCACGTCACTTGCCGAATCTGCGGCGGCCTTTGACTGTCGGCTTCGAATTGTTGACGATTTCAAGGCAGTCGGCTTCGGTCAGCTTGGTGGCGTCGGTCTCCTTTGGGATTCTGTAGTTCGAGCCTGCGTGCTTGATGTAAGGGCCGTACCGGCCGTTGATGACCTGGATGCCGCTGTCGGCATATTCAGAGATCACCGCGTTCGCGGAGCCTTTGTTCAGACCTGCTTCGATGATGGCGAGGCACTCCTCGAGGGTGATTTTGAGCGGGTCCTTGCCGCGAGGGATCGAGAAGTTGCTATCTCCGTATTTCAGGTAAGGCCCGAAGCGGCCTTTGGTCGCGATGATGTCCACGCCCTCGCGGCTTCCGACGGTACGCGGCAGCTGGAACATCTTGAGAGCCTCCTCGAGGGTGATGTTCTCGATGAGCTGGTCCTTGCCCAGGGATGCGTACTGGACCTTCTCGCCCTCGCCCTTCTGGATGTAAGGGCCGAACTTGCCGAACTTGGCCGTGATCCTGTTGCCCTCGGAATCCTCGCCGAGTTCCCTTGAGACGTGGCTGTAGTTGCCGTCGTGCATCACCTCGTCGACCTTCTTGTGGAACGGAGTGTAGAATTCCCCGATGACCTCGTTCCAGACAAGGCTGCCGCTGGCAATCTGGTCGAACTCCTTCTCGACGTTGGCCGTGAAGTCGTAGTCCATTATGTCGGTGAAGTTCTTCTCAAGGTAGTCCGAGACTATCATTCCGATCTCCTGAGGCAGGAATTTTCCTCTTTCCGCTCCGATCTTCTCGACTCTCTCTTTCTCGGAAATGACGCCTTTGGAGAAAAACAGATCCTTGACTTTCACCTCTTTACCTTCCTTGTCACCCTTGACGATGTAGCCTCTTTCGCTGCTCAGGGTGGTGATAATGGCGGCGTAGGTGGAAGGCCTGCCGATCCCGAGTTCCTCGAGTTTCTTTACGAGACTGGCTTCCGAATATCTTGGCGGAGCCGCCGTGAACTTGCTTTCCGCCTTTATGCCTTTCTCCTCCATCACGGTGCCTGTCTGAAGGTCAGGAAGAAGAGCCTGCTCTTCTTCGCCGTCGTTCTCGACGCTTTCCATATAGACTTTCCTGAAGCCGTCGAACAGCACCTGCTCCGCCTTGGCGATCCATTTCTCCGGCCTCTTGTCTGAGGAGATCTTCAGGGTGGTGTTCAGGACCTTGGAATCCGCCATCTGCGAGGCCACGGTCCTCTTCCAGATGAGGCTGTAGAGCTTCTTTTCCTGATCCGTGCCTTCGATGGCCGTGTTCTCGATGAAAGTCGGACGGATCGCCTCGTGCGCCTCCTGGGCCCCCTTGCTGTGCGTCCTGTACTGGCGGGTCTTTGAATATTCCTCACCGAAATTCTCGACGATGAACTTCTTGGCCGTGCCGAGAGCGAGGCTGGAGAGGTTGGTCGAATCGGTTCGCATATATGTGATGAGACCTTTCTCGTACAGGCCCTGGGCCACCCTCATCGTGAGGCTGACCGAGAAGTGAAGTTTCCTCGACGCTTCCTGCTGTAGAGTCGAGGTCGTGAAAGGCGCCGCCGGACTGCGTGTGCCCTCCTTCCTGTCCACGTCGCAGACCTGGAAAGATGCTCCTGCGCAGTCCTCAAGGAAGCCGCGGGCTTCCTCTATGTTCCGGAACCGGGTGTCGAGGGCGGCCTTGACGGTCACATCGGCCGGGCAGACTGCCGGATGGAAAACACCGTCCACCTTGTAGTATGGTTCATTCTGGAACCGCATTATCTCCTTCTCCCTTTCAACGACAAGCCTCAGCGCCACGGACTGGCAGCGTCCGGCTGAAAGCTTCGGCTGGATTTTCCTCCAGAGGATAGGAGAAAGTTCGAAGCCTACAAGCCTGTCGAGGACCCTGCGGGCCTGCTGGGCGTTGACCAGGTTCATGTCGATCGTGCGGGGATTCTTAACGGCGTTCAGGATGGCGTCCTTCGTGATTTCGTGGAAGACGATTCTCTTCGTGTTCGCCGGGTCCAGTCCAAGTGTGGTGGCGAGATGCCACGAGATGGCCTCCCCCTCACGGTCCTCATCGGACGCGAGCCACACTGTCCTTGCGTCTTCAGCCGCCTTCTTGAGTTCGGCCACCACCTTTTTCTTGTCGGCCGGAATCACATATTCAGGAGTGAAGCCGTTTTCCACGTCCACGCTCAGTTTCTTGTCCTGAAGATCCCTGATGTGGCCGAAACTAGACTTCACCACATAGTCTTTTCCCAGGAATTTCTGCAAGCTCTTGACTTTCGTCGGAGACTCGACGATAACTAAATTGTCTGCCATAATGATCTATTTTGTAAGCGTTTCATAGTTCGTTTTCATTTTCAGCCTGCAAAGTAAGCCACAATCGGGGCAATTTTCCAAATTTTGTTATAAATTTGTCCTTATTATGACCGACGCAACTCGAAAGAAAATCATCAAGTGGTTCTGGATTCTTCTGACGCTTCCGGTGCTGCTTCTGGCTTTTATGCTCCTGCTTGTCTGGGCCTTCGCCGACATCCCGTCATTCAAGGATCTGGAGAACCCGGACAACAAGCTCGCCACGCAGGTTCTCGCCGAAGACGGAGAGATCCTCACGACATTCCACATAGAAAACAGGACCTACGTTTCCTACGACGAGATTTCTCCGAATCTCGTCCACGCGGCCGTAGCCACCGAGGATGTCCGTTTCTACAGGCATTCGGGCATCGACTTCAAGGGACTTGCACGCGTGCTGGTCAAGACCATCCTGCTGCACAACTCCAGCCAGGGAGGCGGCAGCACGATCACCCAGCAGCTGGCCAAGACGCTCTACCCGCGCGCCGAGATGGGCAGGAAGATTCCGGGAATATACCACATCAAGATGGTCTGGATCAAGCTGAAGGAGTGGATTACCGCCGTCAAGCTCGAAAGGGACTACACCAAGGACGAGATAATGACGATGTACCTCAACTCGATATTCTTCGGCAGCGGCGCCTACGGTGTGCGCTCGGCTGCGGAGACGTTTTTCGGGAAGCAGCCGTCCGAACTGACCGTCGAAGAGAGCGCGATGCTTGTGGGGATGGTCAACAAGCCTACCAGGTACAATCCTGCCATCAATCCCGACAAGGCCTTGAACAGGAGGAACTTCGTGATCGGCCAGATGGAAAAGGCCGGCTTCCTCGACAAGACGCAGAGGGATTCCATCCGTCTGATTCCGATCGACCTCAACTACGAGGTTCAGGACCACAATGCCGGTCTCGCACCTTACTTCAGGGATATGGTCCGCCGCGTGATGAACGCGAAGAAGCCTCGCAGAAGCGACTATTCGGTCAGCGAGGACTATTCTTCCGACTCGCTGTCCTGGGCCACGGACGACCTCTACGGCTGGCTCGAGAAGAACAGGAAGGCCGATGGCACGAAATACGACCTTGACAGGGACGGCCTCAGGATCTACACGACCATCAACTACAAGATGCAGCAATATGCCGAAGAGGCGGTGGCGGAGAGAATCCGCAGCCTTCAGGCGGACTTCAGAAGAGACCTCAGGAGCAAGACCAACAAGCCATTCTCCAACGACATAGACGAAGAGACCAGGGACAGGGTTATGCGCCAGGCAAGACGCTGGAGCGACCGCTACAGGATGCTCAAGAAGGAAGGCAGGAGCGAGTCGCAGATTCTCGCCACTTTCTCCCAGCCGGTGCGTATGCGCGTTTTCGCCTACAACAAGAAGGGCTACGCGGACACGACTATGACTCCGGACGACTCGATCCGCTACTACAAGTCCATACTCCGCACGGCTTTCGTCGCGATGGAGCCCGGCACGGGACACGTCAAGGCTTACGTCGGGGGACCGAACTACCGCTATTTCAAGTATGACAACGTGCGGCAGGGAAAGCGCCAGGTCGGATCTACCATCAAGCCGTTCCTCTACACGCTTGCTATGCAGGAGGGCATGACCCCTTGCGACAAGGTGGTCAACCTGCCTCAGACCTTCGTGCTGCCGGACGGCAACACCTGGACTCCCCGAAGCACGGACAAGGAACAGTGGATAGGCAAGACAGTCACCTTGAAATGGGGACTGACGAACAGTTCCAACAACATCTCGGCCTACCTGATGAAGCAGTTCGGACCGGAAGCGATGGCCGATATGATGCGCAGGATGGGCATACGCAGCCACATCGACGAGGTTCCGGCCTTGTGCGTAGGGCCTGCGGACCTGTCGCTCTGGGAGATGGTGGCGGCCTACAACACCTTCCCTTCAAGGGGCGTTTACATCGAGCCTCTCTTCGTGACAAGGATAGAAGACAGCCAGGGCAACGTCATCAGCGAATTCACCAACCGCAAGCGTGAAGCCATCGGAGAAAGCACGGCCTACCTTATGGTCAACCTGATGGAAGGCGTGGTGCAGGGAGGCACGGCCAGCAGGCTGCGCTACCGCTACAAGCTGATGGGCGAGATTGCTGGAAAGACCGGCACCACCAACGACAACGCCGACGGCTGGTTCATCGGCTACACCCCGTCCCTCGTGGCCGGCATCTGGACGGGAGCGGAGGACCGTCAGGTCCACTTCCAGTCCATAGCCTACGGCCAGGGCGCACATATGTCGCTTCCGACCTGGGGAATATTCATGCAGAAGGTCATTGCCGACGGTACTCTAGGCATTTCTGAAAGCGACAGGTTCGTCGCCCCTCCGGGAGTGTCTTTGAACCTGAACTGCACCGGCGGCGACAGCGATGCCTCGGACAGCCAGGAAAAGAAGGTTGAAGACTATTATTTTGACTAGAAAATATTCATAAATGGGGAAGTACAGGAAGATTGCGGTAATCTACGGGAGCGACTCGTCCGAATGGGAGGTCTCCTGCCGCAGCGGAGAATTCACGGCGTCCCGCATAGACGGGACTGAATACGATGTGTACGAAATCTTCGCACGCTTCGGCAAATGGCAGCTTGCCGCGATGAGGAAGAAGGATTCGATGAGGATCCCCTTCCCTGAAGAGGCGAGGCCGGAAATCGACAAGACTGACTTTTCGGTCAGCGTCTATGGAGAGAAGGTGAAATTCGACTATGCCTTCATAATGCAGCACGGCACTCCCGGCGAGAACGGGCTTCTGCCCGGCTATCTTGAAATGCTCGGGATTCCGTTCAGCTGCTGCAGCGCATTCGTCTCGACTATCGCATTCGACAAGTTCGCCTGCAAATGCTACCTCAGGGACGAAACCTTCGTGAAATGCGCTCCGGACGTGTTCGTGCGGAACGGGATGGACATCGGCGAGGTCTGCGCAAAGGCCGCCGGCAAGCTGAAGTTCCCGGTGTTCGTGAAGCCGACGTCCGGCGGTTCAAGTTTCGGGATAACGAAGGTCAAGAAGGCCGAGGATCTGCCCGAGGCTGTGCGCTTCGCTTTCTCGGAGAGCCAGACCCTGATCATCGAACAGGGCGTGGCAGGGCGCGAGCTGACCTGCGCCGCCTATTCCGATGCGGAGGGAGTCAAATCGCTGCCAGTGACGGAGATAGTAAGCGAGAATGAATATTTCGACTACGACGCCAAGTACAACGGACACAGTCAGGAACTCTGCCCGGCGCCGGTCGAAGAAAGCCTGAGCAGGCACATTCAGGAAGTCAGCAGGAGAATCTATTCGCACCTCGGGTGCTCCGGCATCGTGAGGATGGACTACATCGCGGCGGAAGACGGTCTTTATTTCCTGGAAGTCAACACCATCCCGGGAATGACCAGCGCCTCGCTGGTTCCGAAGATGCTCAAAGCCGCAGGAATCGATGTCACAGCATTCCTCACCGGCATCATAGAAAACTCCTGAACTTCACTCACCTATGCTTTTGAAAGATTTCCTCAACGAAGGAGTGGCGGCTCTTGAACACCTTTATCCGACCAAGGAGGCCAGGAACATAATGCTGATGCTCTGCGAGGCCAGGATAGGCACCAGAAGCTACACGCACATAGTGGAACCTGAATATGCCATCAAGGACAAGAATCTTGGCGGCCTGAAGGCGGACCTGGACAGGCTTTCCAAAGGAGAGCCGATACAGTATGTCATCGGGGTCGCGGATTTCTGCGGGTTCAAGTTCAAGACCACTCCTGACGTGCTGATTCCCAGGCCGGAGACCGAACTTCTCTGCCGGGAAGCCATCAAGATCGGCTCAAGGCTGCAGAGAATGAGAAAGGCCTACGGCAAGTCCGCGCCTCCGGTAAGGATTCTTGATCTGTGCACCGGCTCCGGATGCATTGCCTGGACAGTGGCGCTGAACATGCCCGGGGCGGTCGTGACCGGTGTCGACATCTCCGAGAAGGCGGTTGCGGTGGCTTCCGGTCAGGATTTCGCCCAGCAGATAGCCGAAACCGGGGCCGTAGCGCCGCGCTTCGTCGTCGGTGACGTGCTTTCCGACGACAGGACCTGCATCAGCGGAGAATACGACCTGATCCTGAGCAACCCTCCTTACATAATGGAGTCCGAAAAGAGCCAGATGAGAGCCAACGTGCTCAATTACGAACCGGCTTCCGCCCTTTTCGTGAAAAATGAGAACCCGCTGGTCTTCTACAAGGCGATAGCGGCCATCTCGCGCGAGTGCTTTTCAACGGATGGGAAAGGCATTTCCGAAGTCAACGAACTGCTCGGAAAGGAGTCTGCCAAGGTTTTCAGCGACGCCGGATTCGGCAAAACCGAGGTAATCAAGGACTTTTACGACAAAAACCGCTTCGTGTTCTATTCGAAATAAGGGCCGCAGGCCGTTCAGCGCAGGATTTTGAAAATTAGCCGTGGACTTTTTGCTTCCACGGCTGTTTTTATGTCTCTTTGTACCCGAAGGCGGCTCCGTTTGGCCGCCTGAAAGAAAGTCAAATTCTCAAAAACTTTTTCAGATGAAGAATTTCAACAGATTCGGAAGGTACACGGTGCCGGCGGCATCATTCCTTCTTCTTGCTGCACTGTCAGCCACCCTGCTGCAGTCCTGCGACAACTTCGACAGGTCCGGAGACTGCGCTCCCGAACCCCAGCCTGCCACCGTGGAACCGGCAGCTGCTCCCGATGTCTCTCCCGAGGGAATCGCCAGAATGCTCTCTTCGCTGCCGCTTACCGTTGACCATCTGCGCGAAGTCCATTCGGCGGTCAGCGCATCTTCCGCAAACGGGTACGACGAAGAGTACACGTTCAGCAGCATCTTCAGCACTCCGGGACTTGGCGTCGGCGACGAACTGCTGCAGACTCGTTCCGCCGTTGCCGGCGATGGTTCCGCCACCCTGGCCGGACTGATTTCCTCCAGCTCCGACATCAGCACGCGCTCTGCCGGCATCGAAGAAGCGCTCTCAGGATCGGGACTGCAGATCTACTGGCCGTATTCGGAAGACTGGGACGGCAGGACATTCCCGGTCATCACATTCAACCCTGAAGCCTGCCCGGACGGCGGCGGCACCGGCACGGGTTCCTCAAGCGCCGGAATCTGCCGGGACCTGCCGGAAGATTCCAGCATCGGTTTCCACAGAGAGCTGCTGCCTGACGGCTCGGTGATCATCAACGAAATCATCGTGGACGAGGACTATGCCAGACAGCACCCCGTCTGGGTCGTCAACCGTAATGAAGATGCCGGCAGGATGACGCCCCAGATGCTGGAGTCGCTCTATCCGGAACGGTCAGTTTCAACCCGGGCCAACAGCGATTTCAAGACTCTTGTCGTCAAGGAGTTCAAGGCGCACCGGAACTATGATTCCTGGCTGGCGGGAGCTTCGGAATTCTTCATCAAATGCGGTTCGATCGAGGGATTCAACGCCCAGACGGAGGAAGAGATCAAACTCTTCTACCCTTCCGTGACGGACCTTATGATCAACGTAAAGCGCAAGCAGGTCGGGAAGTTTCTGAGGTTCAACACCGTAGTCGTTTCCGAATGGACTCCGCAGCTGGAGGAATGCGTGTTCCTGATGATTGAGGATGACGGAGGCAAGCAGACCACCTGGAAGGCCACCGGCGTGGTCAAGGTCAAGTCCAAGTCCTATGGCTTCGAAGTGGAGTTTCCGCTCAACCGCAACGACGATCTCGTCTGGAGGGGCAAACTGTCAAGCAGCTACTTCGAGAAGTACAACGGTTCTCCGAACCGCTTCGGCGATGTGAGCGTCACCTTCAACTTCATCTGAGAGCCGCAAGATGCCTGATTCACCGTGGACCGCAAGGCAGAAGCATAGCAGACTGCTTCTGCCTGTTCAATAATAGCGGACAATTTTCTATATTTGTGGACGTTGGTGCTTTAAGAGATAACGATTATGAACTACTGCACATTGTCCGAAGGCGGCACTGCGGGCCCGGAAATATTCAGAAACAGGATTGAAGCGATCCGCGCGATGATGCGCTCGAAGGATCTCGACGCGGTCATACTGACCGGAAACGACCCGCACAACAGCGAATATTCCGCTGAACGATGGCATCAGGTCGCCTGGGTTTCCGGCTACACCGGAGAAGGTGACCTTGTCATCACCGAAGACCACGCAGGGCTGTGGACGGACACCCGGTACTTCATCCAGGCCTCGCGGCAGCTGCCCGGCACCGGAATAGAATTGCACAAGACAAGGGTGCCGGAACAGGTGCTTATACCGGAATGGCTGTCCCGGCACTTCCGGGACTTCGATGAAGTCACCGTGGCAATCGACGGACTCTGCGTGACCGCGTCGTCGGTCGGGAACATCACGGATGCGCTTGGCGGCAAAGCGGTGACGGTCAACGTCCCCGACATGCTGGATGCGTTCTGGAAAGACAGGCCTATGATTCCCCGGACTCCGGTCCTGACTCTCGGAGAAGAGCAGGTCGGAGCGTCAAGGCTGGAAAAGATCGGCAGGATGCGCAGGTGGATGCGGGACAACGGCCACGATGCGGCGCTGCTTACGGCTCTGGACGAGATTGCCTGGCTGCTTAACGTCAGAGGGCAGGATGTCGCCTACAACCCGGTCGTGATGTCCTACCTGCTCGTGACATCGGACAGCGTCCTCTGGTTCGTAAGAAAGGGGCCTGTCCAGGAAGGCGACGACGAAACTGAAGCCAGTTTCGCCGAAATGGAATCGGACGGAATAAGCATCCTTGAATATTCGGAAACCGAAGTAACGCTTGCAGGAATGGCGGGCGACGGCAGCCTCGGAAGCATATTCATCGACCCGTCCACCACCAACTTCAGCCTCTACAGCATTCTGAAGGAAAATACCGAACCGGCGTCAATCTCCTTGGGGGCATCTCCGGTCGGACTCTGGAAAGCGATCAAGAACGACGTGGAGGTCTCGGGGATGCGGGAGGCCCATTTCGAAGACGGGATAGCGATGGAGCGATTCCTCCATTGGCTGGAAACATCCCTTGCGGAAGGGAAGGCCATCAATGAATATTCCGCATCGGTCCGTCTTCACGAGTTCCGGAGCGAAATCGAGGGCTTCCGCGGCGAGAGTTTCGAAACCATCTCGGCCTATGGACAGAATGCGGCGCTGCCACATTACGTGACTCCCGAAGAGGATTCCTCTGAACTCCGCAGGGAAGGTTTCTACCTCTGCGACTCCGGCGGACAGTACCTGTTCGGGACGACAGACATCACCAGGACCGTACCTCTCGGCCCTTGCACTCAACTTGAAAAGGAAGACTACACTCTAGTCCTGAAAGGACACATCGCATTGTCTAAGGCCATATTCCCGAAAGGAACTGCAGGATGCCAGCTGGACGCTCTCGCCAGGGAGCCGCTGTGGAATGCCGGGAGGAATTTCGGTCACGGAACAGGTCACGGTGTCGGGTTCTACCTCAACGTCCACGAAGGTCCGCAGGACATCAGGCAGAATTTCAACCGGCAGGCGATTCTGCCGGGAATGGTGACAAGCGACGAGCCGGGAATCTACCGTGAAGGAAAGCACGGGGTCAGGCACGAGAATCTTGTCCTGTGCGTGGATGCGGGAGAGAATGAATTCGGGCACTGGCTCAGGTTCGAGCCGCTCACGCTTTGCCATTTCGACACTTCGGCCATAATCGCCGATCTGCTGGACCGGTCCGAAATCGACTGGCTCAACGCTTACAACGAGCAGGTGTACAGGACGCTCTCCCCTCGCCTCTCTCCCGAAGTCTCAGTCTGGCTCCGGAAGAAGACGCGGCCGATAGCAAGATAGTACCGGCAGAAGGATTGAATCACTTTACTTCAAGCCGCAGCGGAACCAGGTCTGCATCGGCTGACGATGAGCCGAGCAGGATCGTGAAGTCGCCAGGCTCCACGGTCCATTTCTCTCCGGCACCCCAGCACTGAAGCATCTCAGGGGTGATGTCGAACTCTACGGTCCGGCTTTCGCCGTTCTTCAGGCTGATTCGGCTGAACGCCTTCAGTTCCTTGACCGGACGGGTCACGGAACCATATTCATCCCTGATGTAGAGCTGCACGACCTCGTCGCCGTCGTAAGGTCCGTTGTTGGTGACGGTGACGCTGGCCTTGAGGGACTCACCGGTGCCGATCTCAGTCTTTGAAATGCTGGCGTCCGAGTAGGCGAAGTCGCTGTAACTCAGGCCGTAGCCGAACGGCCAGAGAGCGCCGCTCACGGAAGTCGCGAACTGGCGGGAGTACTGAGAATGCTTGTAGTTGTAGACAGTCTGCACCTGGCCCACGTTGCGAGGCACGGTCACAGGCAGTTTGCCTGACGGGTTGACCTGTCCGGTCAGGACCTCGGCGATGGCCTGTCCACCCATCTGGCCCGGCTCCCAGACATTCAGGATGGCGTTGGCGTGGTCTTTTGCACAGCCGACGCTCAGCGCCCTGCCGCTCATCAGCACGACGACCGTAGGCTTGCCTGAAGCCATAATGGCCTCCAGGAGCTCCTCCTGCATTCCCGGCAGGTTGAGGTCGTCACGGTCGCAGTTCTCGCCGCAGGTACGCCCATAGGCCGAATATCTCTGCGAATTCTCTCCGACGACGACTATGTTCACATCCGCCGCCGTCGCCTTGTGGTGGGCTGCCATTATGCCCTTGGCGTTGACATTGTCGATCTTGCCGCCGAAGCACATCGTGTCGATGGAGACTCCCGGCATCGCGGCTTTGAGACCATCAAGGACGGTTATTACGGATGAATCCGGCTGAGGGACCGCCCAGTCTCCGAGTATGGTCTGGCTGTCGGCGTTCGGGCCTGCCACGAAAATCCGGCGTGGAGCCTTCAGCGGAAGGGTCCCGTCGTTCTTCAGCAGCACGAGGCTCTGTCTCGCGGCCTCGAGGGCTGTCCGACGATGCTCGGCCGCTCCTTCGAGGACTGCGGGGATCTCAGGTACAGGATGCTCGAAAAGACCGAGGGCGAACTTCACGGCCAGAATCTTTCCGGCCGCCTGGTCGATCCTGCTTTCAGGAATGCGGCCAGACTTCACTGCTCCGACCACGGCCTCGAAATATTTGTCGCCCTGCATATGCATATCGATTCCGGCCTCCACCGACACCACATAGGCTTCCGTCGAATCCGGAACCCAGTGATGCATCGAGTGAAGCCTCTCTATGTCCATCCAGTCGCTGACCACGAAACCGTCGAAGCCGAGTTCATCGCGCAGCAAGTCGTTCAGCAGCCAATGGTTGCCGTGACAAGGAATGCCGTTGATCTCGTTGTGGGCAGCCATCACCGTGCCGACTTTCGCCTCCTTGACGGCGGCGATGAAAGGCGGCAGATAGAGCTCTCGGAGTTTGCGCTCGGAGATGTCCATCGGCGCGGCGTTCAGTCCTCCGAACGGCTCACCCCCGGCGATGAGGTGCTTGGCGCAGGCGACGACGTGGTTGCCTGAATACTTCCCGTCACGTCCCTGGAGTCCCCAGATGGCATATTTGCCCATCTCGGAGGTCAGCAGCGCATCCTCGCCGAAAGTCTCGCCCATCCTGCCCCAGCGGGCGTCGCGGGCGATGTCGAGGTTCGGCGCGAAAGTCCAGAAAAGTCCTCTCTGGCGCATCTCAAGAGCGGTCTCTTCACCGATTCTTTCCATAAACTGCGGATTGAAGGTGGCGGCCATATTGATGTTCGTAGGATAGACGGTGCAACCCTCGATCAGGGCGTTGCCGTGGATCGCGTCGATTCCGAGCAGAAGCGGGATCCGCAGACGGCTTTCCTGCGCAATCTTCTGGAGCGCCACCGCCTCGGTACTGGTCATCACGTGCAGGAACGCTCCGACCTCGCCTCTGCGGATCTTGTCGGTCAGATCCTTGTTGCCCAGGTTCTCGTCGGAAGCGTCTATGTTCTTTTTGGCCGAACCCTTTCCCGGCTCGACATAGCACGGAGCTACGTACTGGCACATCTGGCCGACTTTCTCCTCAAGGGTCATCTCCTTGAGCAGCAGCCGCGCCCTTTCATCGGCCGGCAGCGAAACGTCCTTCCAGTCCTTCTGCGTGCAGGACACCGCCGCCGCCAAAAGGCTGATGATGAATAATATTCTCTTCATTTTATTGATTTATCAGTC
>CAVHYF010000035.1:0-19561 GCA_963640265.1 bacterium
TGCAAAATTCGGGTTGGAGGCTCCCTCTGCTGTCATATTGCCGGAAGTTGCAACCAGTGTATCTGAATTTTGATAACGTGCGAATTTGCAGGAAATACAGAGGAAATCACGGTTCTGAATTTTGGTAACGTGCAAAATTCAGGTTCGTGACTCCCTCTGTATTATAGTATTGTAGTAGTGTTGTAGCGTTACGTGCAAAATTCAGGTTGGAGGCTCCCACTGCCTAATGAAACCGGAAAGCGATATGAAAGCGGCCGGGAAATCCTAGGCTCTCCGCCCGGTCTTACGGCAGGTAGGAGAAAGTCCGGAAGTCGGCGTACGACTCCGGTTCTCCGGCCGCGAAAAGACCGAGGACTATTCCGGTGAATCCGCCGGATGCCTCTGTGCTGAGGTACTTGGCGTTCATCTGGCCTAAGGTCCTGAAATTCTCGCCATCGTCGGACCAGGAGAACACGTAGAAATATTCATTGCCCTCCACCCGAAGCCAGATCCGTCCGGCGACTGCCGGAAACTCTTCAGCGTGAGTGAGGACACCGAGCCTGTAGCGAAGACACAGTTTCGGCTCATTGCCGCCTTTCAGGAATATGTCGTAGCGTGAGTCCGCGTCCATATAGACTGACAGTCCACCTTCGGCTCCGGGAGAAACTTCAAGCGAGGTGACGGCCTTGAAATCCGTGTCTTCCTGCCTGCGGCCTATGAACGTGGGCGATGTCTTCATCTCGTCAAGGCTCCCTGCGGACTTCAGCCTGAGGGCCTTTCCTGTGCGGACATAGTTTTCCGGGAACGGATTGCGGATGTGCACCCACTCCGGGCCGGTGGCGTCCTTACTGAAATCAAGGCTCTTCGGGGCCGGCACAGGCGTGGTCTGAGGCAGAGTCGGAACATCCATATTCAGGAATATCTCTCCTCCTTCGACGGCCGGCCATCCACCGTCCTTCCACTCGACCGGAACCATAAAGGTTTCGCGGCCCATAAGATGGAAGCTGCCGCCCTGGGTCCTGAACCCGAGGCAGGTCATCCACCAGGAACCATCGGAAGCCTGGACAAGGTCTCCGTGCCCTATGCCCTGGATTACGTTGCCCTGGGATTTCATCGAGCAGTGGGTGAGAATCGGGTTGTCAGGATTGCCCTCGTATGGACCGTCTATAGTCCGGCTTCTGGCAATGGTGATGCTGTGGGCATACTCAGTGCCGCCCTCGGCGATGAGAAGGTAGTACCATCCGTCCTTCCTGTAGATGTGCGGACCTTCCGGGTAGCGGCCGCCCGTACCCTGCCAGATCTTCCTCACTTCACTCTTTTTCTCACCGGTCATCGGATCGATCTCGCACAGGACTATCCAGCTGTCGCAGGTGCCGGTGTACCAGCAGCGCCCGTTCTCGAAGTACAGTGAAGGGTCGATGCCGCCGATGTCCACGCTGACAGGATCCGACCATTCTCCGGCCGGGTCTTCGGTGTGCACTATGAAATTCCCGCCGTGGCTGACGTTGGTCGTGATCATATAGAACGTACCGTCATTGTACCGGATGGTCGGGGCGTAGATTCCGCCCCAGCAGAGCGCACCGTCCAGTTCCAATTGGGATCTGCGGGTCAGCACGTTCCCGATCTGCTCCCAGTTGACAAGGTCCTTGCTGTGGAAAAGCGGCACTCCGGGGAAGTACTGGAACGTGCTGTTGACAAGGTAGTAGTCCTCCCCGACCGCGCAGACGCTGGGATCTGGATGGAAGCCTTTGACTATAGGGTTCGTGTAGCCTCTGGTGCGGGTTCCGTCTGCGGTTCTGACAGAGCCTTGCCCGGATTCCGGGTTTTCCTTGACGGTGCCGCCTGCCGGCTGGCTGAGAGCGATTGCCGCGGCGAGCGTGAGAATTGTAATGGAGCGCATAGTGTCTGTATTTGGTTTCAGTGTGATGAACTGAAGGAAGAACCGGTGCCGGTCCTTTCGTCAGTCTTCAGCAGTGTCCACCAAATATAGTGACACTGCGCCGGAATTGCAAATGCAGCCTTCAGCGGGACGGCTCTTTCCGCTATTCCCTGAATCCTTTGGCGGCTCTGAGAAGGTGGCGGACTGAACTGGTGAGCTCGCGCGTCTCCTGAAGCAGGTTCAGGTAGAGGTAGGCTACGGTGATGTTCTCCTTGGAGGACTGCATCCTCTTCATCTGCTCCTCGCGGGCCTTCTCAAGGCAGTCCTTGAGCTGCTCGCACTCGTGACGCACCTCGTCCACCTCGCCGTAGGAACCGGTCTGGAATATCTTTTCGGTACGTCTCAGAAGGAAGAGAACGGTGTCCCTCAGCGGAATGAATTCCTTGATCTGTTCGGTGCTGAGAGGAACGAAATTGTTGTCCACGTGTTCTTCGCAAGGGTCGGCGATACGCCGCAGGCAGTACAGGATCTCCTCGCAGGAGTTCCTGCCCAGATGGAACCAGGTGTTCTTCTCCATCGCCGTTTCCGGATCGATGCGCCTGAAGCCGATCATCTCCTTGCGGCGGCTGTTCTTCAGTTCGTCCCTCTTGCGCCTCATCGAGTCCTCGGCCCTGTGGAGCATGCTGAGATTCTCGTTGAGGAAACCGTCGGTGATCTGGCGGAACGTAGTGTTGACATATTCAAGAAACTCCGCCTGACTTTCCGAGATGTGCCTGCTCAGAAGGGAGAGAATCTCGCCCTTGTCGGTGGTGAGCATCATCTGGTTGAAGACGGTGTCGCCTTTCTCCTCCTCGGATTTCCTGTTGTAGCGGATGTTGCTGCGGATCAGGATGAAGATCGCGAGCGCGATGAGGATGCAGGCGGCCACGAATCCGCCGATGTGCATCAGCATAGCCACCAGGAAGCAGAGGGTGAACGCGGCTCCGGCCGTGATGAACCAGCCGCCGATGACAGAAACCACTCCCGTCACCCTGTAGACGGCGCTTTCCCTGCCCCAGGCACGGTCGGCGAGGGAGGATCCCATCGCCACCATAAAGGTCACGTAGGTCGTCGAGAGAGGGAGTTTCAGAGATGTTCCCAACGCTATCAGAAGGCCGGCCACGACAAGGTTGACGGTGGCCCTGACCTCATCGAACGCGGCTCCTTCCGGAAGTCTGGCCTCGTCCGTGTTGAATCTCCTTTCGCACCAGCGCTTGACTCCGTCAGGGATTACGTCGGCGAAGAAATTTGCGGTGTTGTTCGAGAAGCGGACCAGCACCCTGGCGATCTTCGAAGAACCGAACATCTCGTCTCCTTCGCTCTGGCGTGAGAGGTCCACGGAGGTGCGGATCACGTTGCGTGCCTTCTTGGAAGTGGCAAGCGAGATTACCATTATCGCTCCGGCCGCAATCAGGAACACTACAGGGGTCTTGGCGGGACCGTCAAGCGCGGACATCATGTAAGTCGAAGGGTCCGCTCCCGCTCCGTTGGCGGCATAGTCGATGAACGATGAATATCCAGCCAGAGGCACTCCGATGAAGTTCACGAGGTCGTTGCCGGCGAAAGCCATCGCAAGGGCGAACGTGCCCATCAGCACCAGGATCTTGAACACGTTGACCTTAAGGAAATACAGCAGCTGCATTATCAGCGTGGATGCGACGAAGCATATTCCTAAAATCGGAAGGGTGTGGCTCTGGATGTACTGGTTCATTTCCGGAGTGACGAAGGACATGTTCTCGATGCCCTTGAAGAGCATGAAGTAGAAAATGGCCGTGGTGGCGATGCCGCCGAATATGCCGATCTTCCATTTGAAGCTGTCGTTCTTGTAGGTGAAGGTGAATATGAGTCGGGAAATGTACTGCAGCACGATTCCGAAGAAGAAGGCTATCGCCACCGAGACGAAGATCGCCATTATCACCGCTAGGGCCTTTTCCGTGTTCATCAGGTCTCCTACCGTGAGTCCCGTGTCGTCGGAGGCGAGCTTCAGAAGCGTGAAGGCCGCCGTGCCTCCGAGCAGTTCGAACACCAGGGAAACTGTGGTTGAGGTCGGCAGGCCGAGGTTGTTGAATATGTCAAGCAGCACCACGTCGGAAATCATCACGGCGAGGAAGATGAACATCAGTTCCTTCAGCGAGAACATCGACGGGTGGAATATTCCGTGCCGGGCTATCTCCATCATTCCGTTGCTCATCGTGGCTCCGAGGAACACTCCGACGGACGCCACTATGATGATGGTTCTGAACCGGGCGACTTTCGCGCCTATGGCCGAGTTGAGGAAGTTGACGGCATCGTTGCTGACTCCGACCATCAGGTCGAAAACCGCCAGCACGAAAAGGAACACCACGATTGCTAGAAAAATTCCGTTCATGACAATATTCTTTTATTTTCTTCTTTCTGTTTTATACAGCTTAAGACTGCTTCTGGATTTCGCCGCAAAATTGATGAAATAATGTTACCGGACTGTTGCATCCGTGTTACAATTCGGTTACAAGGCGGGGAAAATAGCGGCCGTGGCAGGCAAGTCGCTGAATGTTAATGAGAAAAACGATGTCCTGGTACGCATTCCCGTACCAGGACATCGCTTTGTAGCTTGACTGTCAGGCGGTTGCCCGCCACGGCAATTTATTTCGCCTTGCCCTGCTTGGCGACGGCTTCCTGCTTGCGCTTGAGCTCCTCAGGGTCGGCAAGGTAATAATCCTTGACGAGGTTGAGGTTGTCGTCGAACTCGAAGACGTAAGGGGTTGCGGTAGGGATGTTCAGACCGACGATGTCAGCGTCGGAGATGCCCTTGAGATGCTTTACGACACCGCGGAGGCTGTTGCCGTGGGCTACGACCACGATGTTGTCGTGCTCCTTGAGCGCAGGGAAGATCTCGCACTCCCAGTAAGGCATAACCCTCTCGATGCAGTTCTTCAGGGCCTCGGTGCGAGGAACGTACTGGTCAGGAACGAGAGCGTAGCGCGGATCCTTGGTTGCGCTGTTAGGATCGTCCTCAGGAAGGTTGTGAGGAGCCACGTCGAAGCTGCGGCGCCAGATCAGAACCTGCTCGTCGCCGTACTTCTGCGCAGTCTCGGCCTTGTTGAGTCCCTGGAGCATTCCGTAGTGCTTCTCGTTGAGCCTCCAGGTCTTCTTTACAGGAATCCAGTCGAGATCCATCGCGTCGAGGACGTTGTTCAGGGTCTTGATGGCTCTCTTGAGGTAGGAAGTGTAGGCGACCTCGAAGGTGATGCCTGCCTCCTTGAGGGCTTTTCCTGCATCGAGGGCTTCCTGAACACCCTTCTCGCTGAGGTCAACGTTGGTCCAGCCTGTGAACCTGTTCTCCTTGTTCCACTGGCTTTCGCCGTGGCGGATCAGTACAATTCTCTTCATATTATCAAATCTTTAAAGGTTTTCGCTTTTGCCTGCCGCACGGAACGGAAACATAGTCGGATTCCTGCGCGGACTAAACCGCAAATTTACATCATTATTCCGATTCGTCAAACTGATTGCCCATAATCATCAGCAGTTTGTCCCCGGCCTTGAGCTTCACGGAACCGTCCGGCACGATCAGTTCCCCGTCTCTCTGGATCATCACCACACGGGTGCCTTCAGGCAGCACTATTTCTTTCAATGTGTCCCCTCCGTCCAGGTCTCTTTCCGTCAGCCTGTGGTCCATCAGTTTGCCTGCTTCCTCCGGAATCTCGATGCCGAAGGTCTCCGGCTTTTTCTCCTGAGGCAGAGCCAGATGCAGCGCCTTTGCCACGGCCGGGATGCTCATTCCCTGCACGAGCATTGAGATCATCGTGATGAAGAACACGATGTTGAAGATCTGTTCGGATCCTGGAATGTCCGCCACGACGGTGAAGATCGCGAAGATGATCGGAGTCGCGCCCTTCAGACCGACCCAGGAGATGAACACCCGGGCCTTGAAGGACATCTTCCTGAACGGCAACAGGGATATGAACACGGCCAGCGGCCTTCCGACAAGAATGAGGAATATTCCCACAAGAAGGGCCACAGGAGCGACCGACAGCATTTCCTTGGGACTCACGAGAAGTCCCAGCGTGAGGAACATCGCCATCTGCATCAGCCAGGTCGTGGTGTCGCTGAACCGGAAAACCTCTTTCTTGAAGGACATCGGGTGGTTGCCGATGATCACTCCGGCAAGATAGATGGCCAGGAATCCGTTTCCTTTCACGAGTCCCGTCAGTGAATAGATGAAGAAACCGATGCTCATCACGAGGATTGCGTACAGCGACGCTCCGTTGAGCTTGAGCCTGCCCAGGGCCCAGGAAAAGGCACGGCCAAGTCCCACGCCCATAACGGCGCCGATTCCCAGCTGCATGATGAAAGTCACGATTGCGTTTCCGATCATCCTCGTGTAGTCTATGTCTATTCCGGAAGCCGGCTCGAACAGCTGCTGTGCGCACTGGATCAGCACGACGGTGATGACATAGGCCATCGGGTCGTTGGAACCTGATTCTAGCTCCAGCACCGGCTGCAGGTTCTCCTTCAGCCTCATGTTCGCGTTTCGGAGAATGTTGAACACTGAAGCCGAATCGGTTGACGACATCACTGCCGCAAGCAGGAAGCACATAACGATGGACATGTCCTCGGACATATGGCCGACTCTGGTCAGGAGATAGATGAACCCTCCTGTGAACAGGGCCGTCAGAAAGACCCCGACGGTCGAGAGGACGATTCCTTCCTTCATCACGGGCCTGATGGTGTCGAACTTGGTCTCGAGACCGCCGCAGAACAGGATTATGCAGAGCGCTATCGTACCGATGAACTGCGCTATGCCGAAATTGTCGAATGAAAGTCCCAGGCCGTCCTCTCCGAAGGCCATCCCGACAAGGATGAAAAGGAGCAGGACAGGGATGCCGAACTTGTAGCCGGCGCGGCTTATCAGTATGGCTGTGAAAATCAGCACTGAGCTGATCAGCAATATGTTTTCAGCGGTGAACTGTATCATACCTTCTTTTTTTGTTCTTCATAGTCCTTGCACCAGTCCTTTACCGGACATTCCGTGCATCTGGGCTTGCGGGCCGTGCAGACGTAGCGTCCGTGCAGAATCAGCCAGTGGTGCGAACTGGCCCGCTGCCCGGCGGGAATCAGGGCTTCGAGATCCTTCTCCACCGCTTCGGGAGTCCTGCCCGAGGAAAGCCCGAGCCTGTGCGAGACCCTGAATACGTGCGTGTCCACGGCTATCACGGGCTTGTCATAGACGATCGAAGCGATAACGTTGGCGGTTTTGCGTCCGACTCCGGGCAGAGTCATCAGCGAATCCACGTCCGAAGGCACGATGCCGCCGAAGTCCGCCTTCAGTTTCTTTGCCATCCCGACAAGATGTGCGGCCTTGCTGTTCGGAAATGAAATGCTTCTGATGAATCCGAAAACTTCTTCGGGAGTGGCCGATGCGAGCGAGTCGGCATCGGGGTAGCGCTCAAGCAGGGCAGGGGTGACGGTGTTCACCCTTCTGTCCGTACACTGGGCGCTGAGGATGACTGCGACAAGCAGACCGAAAGGCGAGGCGTACCGGAGTTCGGTCTCCGGAGCGGGACTCGCGGCCTGGAATGCGGCCAGAATGTGTGCGCAGCGTTCCTTGCGTAGCATATTCTAGATTGTTATCGACAGGTCGATCGCTTCGTCGTCGATCACTTCGGTGCACTTCTCTTCCTTGCAGACGAAGACCCTGCCGGGGTACTTTTCGAATATCCCCCTGTTGTGGGTCACCATAACGACGGCGGTTCCCTCGTCCCTGTTGATGCCGGTCAGTAGCCGCAGGATGCCGTCGGCCGTCTCGTTGTCCAGATTGCCGGTCGGCTCGTCGGCGATGATCAGCTGCGGCCTGTTGAGCAGGGAACGTGCGATGGCGATTCGCTGCTGCTCCCCGCCGGAAAGCTGGTGCGGCATCTTGTGCGCCTTGCTCTCCATTCCTACGGCCTTGAGGACTTCTACGATTCTCCGGTCGATTTCATTCCTGTCCTTCCAGCCTGTGGCCTTGAGCACGAATTCCAGGTTGCTCTCCACGCTTCTGTCCATCAGCAGCTGAAAATCCTGGAAAACGACTCCGATTTTACGTCTGAGGTAAGGTATGTCCTTCTCTCTCAGTCCGTTGAGTTTGTATCCGCAGACTTCGCCAGTCCCGTTCACCAGAGGATTTTCTCCGATCATAGTGCGGATGACAGACGTCTTGCCCGTGCCGACCTTGCCCACGATGTAGGCGAAATCTCCCGGGAAGATCTCAAGGTCCAGCCCGTAGATGACGGTGTTCTCCCCGTTCAGAATGTCCGCTCCCTTGAAAGAAACCAGCGGTTCGCTTTTTGTTGCCAGTGCGTTTTCTTCAATCATAAACACAAAGATAGTAATCCTTTAGGAAATATTCAGCATCATAGGAGGGTGTCCTCTTTATTTTTCGGGTATATTTGAGTAAATTTGTAAGTTATTTAGGAAACTTTAACATTGGAAACAATATGAAAGGCAAACTCATCGCTGCGCTCATTTCGGTGGCTTCCCTGAGCCTCCCGCTGGGCGTCGCCGCACAGGAGAAGGCTCCCGAAGGCTTCGCCGGAGCCGTTGAACTGTACACACACGGAATGTTCGGACGGGCCGGGACCATTTTCGGCGAAATCTACGCTTCCACCGGCGACGTGATGGCCGGCGGTTACGAAGCGCTCTGCGCGGTCCGTCTTCAGGAAAGGGGCTGCGACACTCTTGCCGATGAATATCTTGAAACTCATCCGTACTCGAGCCTGGTCCCGCAGATCAGATTCTACAAGGCCCTGAACTGTTTCGACAGACAGGACTACGAGGCGGCGGCGCGTGAATTCTCCCTTGTCGGAACCAGAACCCTCCGCAAGGACCAGATCGCTGAATATTCATTCAAGGAAGCATATTCCTGGTTCGGGCTGGGCGACCTTGACAGGGCCGCGAAGCTTTTCGCCCGCACCGAGAATATGCCGCACTCCGACTACACTGCGCCGTCGAGATATTCACTGGCCTACATCCTCTATTCGCAGAAGGACTTCAAGGAGGCCTGCTCCTGGTTCGAAAAGGCCGCCGGCGACCCGCGTTTCGCCGAAATCTCGCAGTACTATATGGTCGATTGCCGCTATATGCTGAAGGACTATTCCTATGTACTCAAGACGGGAAAGGCGATCTATGACTCCCAGCCGAAGGAACGCCAGCAGCATCTCGCGAGGATAATCTCCGAGTCCTTCCTTGCCAGGGGGGACGCTGAAGGCGCGAGGGAATATTACGACAAGGTCAATCTCGGGAGCGCGGGGATGGACCGCGACGACAGGTTCTACGCAGGCTCCGTGCTTTACGCCACGGGAGACTACAAGGGGGCCGTCGAGAACTATTCGCTTATGAAGGACAGGACTGACTCCATCGGCCAGATCGCAAACTACCAGCTGGCCTACAGCTACATCAGGACCGGCAACAAGGTGGCGGCGCTGGAGGCGTTCAAGGATGCTTCGGAGCTTTCCTTCAACCCTGACGTTCAGGAAGACGCCCATTTCAACTATGCCAAGCTTTCCTTCGACCTGAACCACAATCCGACAGTGTTCAACGACTACATCGCCAAGTACTCCGACAAGAAGAAAGGCGACGGAATCTACAGCTATATGGCTCTCGCTTCCCTCTACGGCCACGACTACGCCGGAGCGGTGGAGGCATATTCGAACATCGACCTTCTGGACAAGGACCAGAAGAGCAACTACGTGAAGGCCAACTACCTGAGGGCCGACCAGCTGATCGGGAACGGCTCCTGGAGGGACGCCGTGCCTTACCTGAAGGCAGCCTCGCTCTATTCCGACAGGCATTCTTCGCTCAACCAGCTGGCGAAGTACTGGCTGGGCGAGGCCGAGTACAGGAGCGGAAAGTACGATGAAGCAGCCGACACGTTCAAGGACCTGTACAACAATTCGGCCCTTGACGGCAAGAAGGAAGGCAGGCTTATCCCTTACGACATCGCATACTGTCTTTTCAGTCAGGAGGATTACTCCGGCGCAGCCAAGTGGTTCGATGAATATCTCCGCGAAAACAATCCTTCGGAAGGGGAGGATGCGGCCGCGCGCCGCGCCGACTGCGACTTCATACGCCAGGACTACAAGGCCGCCGTCAGCGGCTACGAGAGCGCTATGGACCGATTCCCGTACAGCGACAATCTCTATCCGGCCTACCGTGCCGGAATCGCCCAGGGCCTTCTCGGCAGCAACGACAAGAAGATCGAGGCCCTTTCGCGCGCCCTCAGGGCGGACTCTTCTGCGGAATACTGGTCCGAGGCGGTCTATGAGCTCGGCAGAGCCTACGTCGCCTCCGGAAACAACGACGCGGCCATAGGCGCGTTCACGAAGCTGAGCGAGGGGACGAAGGACAAGACCATCGCCGCCCGCACCCTCATCGAGCTCGGAATGATTTCAAGGAATATGTCCGAGTATGACAAGTCCCTGGACTACTACAAGCAGGTGATTTCGGAGATGCCCGGCACTGAATATGCCCGGGACGCGCTTCTTGCCATCGAATCCATCTACCAGTCCCAGGGCCGTGCTGACGAGTACCTGGATTTCGCCGACAAGGTCGGCGCGATCAAGGACAAGTCCGACAGCGAGAAGGAAGGAATGTACTTCACGGCGGCAGAGCAGATGTTCCTCACCGAGAACTACGCCAAGGCCCGCACATCCCTGCTGAACTACCTGGACCGTTATCCGTCGGGAAGCCACGTGGCGCAGGCTCAGTTCTATGTGGCCGAATGCTACCGCCTGACCGGAAAGAAGGAGCAGGCCTGCGACTGGTACAACAAGGCTCTCGAGTCGGGCGATGAAGCATCGTTCGCCGAGACCGCGATGCTGAACTTCTCCCGCCTGTCCTACGACCTGCAGCGCTACAAGGATGCCTACGGCGGTTACTCCTCGCTGCTTCAGTCGGCCGGGATAGAGAACAACAGGCACACCGCCAGGGTCGGCATGATGCGTTCCGCCTACAAGGCCGCGGACTACCGCACGGCAATCTCCTGCGCGGCCAAGGTCAGGTCCGATTCCGCAAGTTCGCAGGCCGAAGTCCGCGAGGCCGACTATCTTGAGGCCAAGTCGCTGCTGTCGACCAACGAGCGCAGCGCAGCGTTCGCGATATTCGAGAAGCTGAGCGCCGCCCCTGCCACTGCCGAGGGCGCCGAATCCGCCTATATGGTCATTCAGGATGCCTACGACCAGGGCAAGTACGACACTGTCGCCAGCAAGGTTTACGCCTTCGCCGAGAAGTCCGGAGACCAGAGTTACTGGCTGGCCAAGGCGTTCATCGTGCTTGGAGATTCCTTCGCCGAGCAGGACAACTACTCCCAGGCGAAAGCGACCTTCGAGAGCATCCTCAACGGCTACACTCCGGCCGAAGGCACGTCCGACGACGTGCTCGACAACGTCAGGATGAGACTTGAGAAACTCAAGAAACTGAAGTAGAAAAGATTTGAGAAACAGGTTGATTTGAGAAAATGAACAGCAAGATAAGAATGTTTTTGGCCGCGTCTGCGCTGACATTGTCGGCGGCGGTTTCTTTCGGACAGAACTTCAATCCTACGGTTGAGGTCACCAATGTCTACCAGGGCAAGCCTTCCGACGTGCACAAGCCGCTTCTGGAGATGAGCGTCCCGGATTCCCTGCTGAGGTTCGATCTCGACTTCAATTACGAAGTCTTCGACAAGCCTTATGAAGGAGCCTACAGCTTCAAGCCGTATGTGCTCGAGATGAGGCCGGAGAAAGATGCCTGGAGAGGCCGCAAGCTTTACCTTAAGGCAGGCGCCGGATACTCTCTCAGGCCGCAGTTCGATTTCGTCTACAGCCCTGAGCAGAGCGGACCGTTCCAGATGAGCGTCTATGCCTCGCACAAGTCGTATTTCGGTAATTATCACGACCTGGAAACGGAGAAGGGGGACGACGGACTGTTCAGAAGCGTCAAGACAGGCCGGTCCTTCAGCGGTTACGATGCCCTGACGGATGCCGGTTTCGACGGGCTGTATTCCTGGGAACGTGCGATTCTCTCTTTCGGAATAGGCTATCACGGTCTCGCCACGAAGGATACTGTCGCCAGACGCGCCTTAAATGCGGTGGATTTCAACATAAGGCTGCGTTCCAATTCCGCCGCCTGTCCGCGCTTCACCTATGATTTCGGCCTCCGCGCCAGGGTCGGTGCCGATTCCTATGACTTCACGTCATTCCCGGGCGGCAAGGATGTCACCCGCCTGAACGAAGGCACGGTCCTGTTCAACGGAAATGTCGGTAAGGTGTTCAATGAGAAAAGCAGCGCGGCTCTCGGATTCGAAGTCGAAAGCGCCTCGTACAGGGAATTCTATGAAGGAAGCATAGGGCGTCTGGCCCTGGTGCCGAAATATGTGCTGTCTTCCGGACGCTGGAACCTGAGCCTCGGCGTGAAGATAGAGGCGATGCTCAGAGGAGAGGCCACGGACACGCTCGCCTTCGGAAAGATGGCCGGAGGCAAAGGCCGGATCGTCTATCCGGATGTCCACGTGGGCTTCCTCGCTTCGGACAACGTGCTTCTTTACGCGAGCGCCACGGGCGGCAACCGTCTGAACACATATTCATCGCTTACCGGTCTGAACCACCATTTCACTCCGGCTTTCCTTGCGGATGCGGCCTTCGCCGCCTCGCCTGCTTCCGGAGCTCTCCTTTCATTGCCTGACAACACCGTCGAGGACCTGAACGCCGCGATAGGAGTAAAGGGCAACATTTCGTCCAGACTTCAGTTCGACGTCAAGGGGGGAGTGGCCATCCGCGAGAATGCGCTGATGGAGTCCGGACTCTTCACCGCTGCGGACAGTTTCGTCCCGGTGCCTGTCATCACGTACTCGGACTACAATCTGATCTATGCCGGGGCTTTGCTTTCCTGGCGGCCTGACAGGTTCAAGGTTGACGCTTCCGTAGCATACAGCTCGATGTCTTTCCCTGAAGATGAAGAAGAAACCGTTTATGGCTTCAGACTGCCGGAAGTGAGCGGCACGCTGAGAGCGTCGTATGAATTCACTTCGCGTCTGAGCGCCGGCGTGGACATCGACGCGGCTTCCGTCAGGGACGGTCTCTGCGCGGTCGCCGGAAGTGAGACGGAGGCTGCAAGGACTGTGCGTCTGCCGGGCTATGTCGATGTCGGGGTTTTCGCTTCCTTCAACCTGAACAGGAAGTGGGGGCTCTGGCTGGAATCCGGCAATCTCGCGTGCTTCAACATCCAGAGAAATCCGTTCTATGCGGAGAGGGGACCGTGGGGCACCCTGGGGATAACGCTTAATTTGTAGAAAAAAATTATTATCTTTGTCCGTTTTACGGAAAGCCGTTTTTGCGGCCTAAAGACGAAAGGATACAATGGTAGAGAAAGAAGAGATGAAAAAAGCGGAGGAACAGTATTCCGCGAGCAGCATTCAGGTGCTTGAAGGACTTGAGGCAGTGAGAAAAAGGCCGTCGATGTACATCGGCGACGTGGGCGAGAGAGGACTTCACCATCTGGTCTATGAGGTTGTTGACAACGGAATCGACGAAGCGATGGCCGGATTCTGCAACGACATCAGCGTGACGATACTCCCCGACAATTCCATAAAGGTGACGGACAACGGACGAGGAATCCCTACGGGGATGCACCCTAAGGAACACCGCTCCGCCCTTGAGGTCGTTATGACGGTCCTCCACGCCGGAGGAAAGTTCAACAAGGACAGCTACAAGGTGTCCGGAGGACTTCACGGTGTGGGCGTTTCCTGCGTTAACGCGCTGTCCGACAGCCTTGTCGCCGAAGTCCACCGCGAGGGTCACGTCTTCGTCCAGAAATATTCAAAAGGCAAGCCGCTCGGGCCGGTTGAGATAGTCGGTGACTGCGATGACACCGGCACCACCATCACCTTCCACCCGGACGCGACCATATTCACCCAGACTATAGTCTACAAATACGACACCCTTGCCGCCAGGATGCGCGAGCTTGCCTATCTGAACAAGGGCATCCGCATCGCCATCACGGACGAGAGGGAGCTTGTCGATGAATATGCCACCGACGTGAACGGCAACTCCGTTCCTACCGGAAAGCAGGTCTTCCGGTCAGACGTGTTCTACTCCAGGGAAGGCCTCAAGGAGTTCATCGACTACCTCGACGCCGGAGCGATGCAGCTCATCCCCGAGCCGGTCTGCGTGCAGAGCGACAAGGTAATCCCGATCGACATAGCGCTCTCGTACAACAACGGCTACTCCGAGAAGATATATTCCTACGTCAACAACATCAACACCATAGAAGGCGGCACGCACCTCCAGGGCTTCAAGATGGGACTTTCCCGCTCCCTGAAGAACTACGCCGAGAAGAACAACCTGCTCGCAAAGTTCAAGGGCGACCTTGCGCCTGAGGATTTCAGGGAAGGCCTTACCGCTGTAGTTTCGGTCAAGGTGGCCGAACCTCAGTTCGAAGGACAGACCAAGACCAAGCTCGGCAACCCTGAAGCCACCTCCGCCGTGTCCCAGGCCACTTCCGCGGCCATGGACCAGTACCTTGAGGAGCATCCGAAGGAGGGCAAGCTGATCATCGAGAAGATCGTCCTTGCCGCCACCGCGCGCAATGCTGCCCGCAAGGCCCGCGAAATGGTGCAGAGAAAGTCCGCTATGACCGGCGCGGGAATGCCCGGCAAACTGGCCGACTGCTCGGAGAGGGATCCGGAGAAGTGCGAGCTGTTCCTCGTCGAGGGAGACTCCGCCGGCGGCACCGCCAAGCAGGGCCGCGACAGAAGGATCCAGGCCATCCTGCCGCTGAGGGGAAAGATCCTCAACGTGGAGAAGGCGGCCGGCGACAGGGCTTTCGACAGCGAGGAGATCCGCAACATCTACACCGCGCTCGGCGTGACCGTCGCCAAGGAGGACGAGGATGGAGTGAAGAGGATGGACCTTAGCAAGCTCCGTTACCACAAGGTCATCATAATGACCGATGCCGATGTCGACGGAAGCCACATCGCCTGTCTCATCCTGACGTTCTTCTTCCGCTATATGTTCGACCTCATCAAGAACGGCTACGTCTATCTCGCCACACCTCCGCTCTATCTTGTCAAGAAGGGCAAGTACGAGGAATACTGCTGGACGGACGAGCAGCGTTTCGAGGCTACCGCACGTCTGGGAAACGGCTCCGAGAAGGGAATCACGGTGCAGCGCTACAAAGGTCTGGGCGAAATGAGCGACCAGCAGCTCTGGGACACCACTATGGATCCGAGCAAGAGGCGTCTGCGCAAGATCACCATCGACAACGCCGCCGAGGCCGAGAGGACATTCTCGATGCTGATGGGCGACGACGTGCCTCCGAGACGGCAGTTCATCGAGGAGAACGCGCACTATGCCAACATCGACGCGTAGCGCCTCATTTATCAATATCTTGCAAATATCTAAAAACAGAATAAAATGCTTGACATTTTCGACAGAATCGAGAGGGACTCGGGCGGTCCTATCGGACAGTATTTCGACCAGGGCTTCGGCTATTATATGTATCCGAAACTTGAGGGTGAACTCGGCCCGCACATGGTCTTCAACGGAAAGGAAGTCCTGAACTGGAGCCTGAACAACTACCTCGGCCTCGCAAACCATCCTGAAGTGCGCAAGGCCGACGCCGAGGGTGCGGCCAAGTGGGGGCTTGCCTATCCTATGGGAAGCCGTATGCTTTCCGGACACACTGCACTCCACGAGAAGCTTGAAAAGATGTTCGCCGATTTCGAGAAGAAGGAGGACGCTTTCCTTTTCAACTTCGGCTATCAGGGAATCGTTTCCGCCATCGACTGCCTCACCGCCCGTCACGATGTCATAGTTTATGACGCCGAGGCTCACGCCTGTCTTCTTGACGGCATCCGCCTCCACATCGGCAGCAAGTACAAGTACCGCCACAACAACATAGTTGATTGCGAGAAGGTTCTTGCAAGGGCCTGCAAGGAGGCTGAAGAGAACGGCGGGGGAGTACTCCTGATCACCGAGGGCGTCTTCGGAATGACCGGCGCCATGGGCATCCTGGACAAGATCGTCGAACTGAAGAAGAAATATTCCTTCCGCATATTCATTGACGACGCGCACGGATTCGGCCTTCTCGGCGAGCACGGACGCGGCACCTCCGAGGAACTCCACTGCATGGACGGCATCGACCTGTACATCGGCGCGTTCGCCAAGTCGATGGCCTCGATCGGAGGCTTCATCGCAGGACCTCGCAAGATCATCAACTACCTGCGTCTGAATATGCGTTCGCAGATGTACGCCAAGTCGCAGCCTATGCCTATCGTGTACGGCAACATCAAGCGTCTCGAGATAATAATGTCTCCTGAAGGCGATGAGCTCCGCAGAAAATGCTGGAACGTGACCCACACTCTCCAGGAAGGATTCAAGAAGCTCGGCTTCGACATCGGAGAGGCCCAGGCCTGCGTGATTCCTATCCACATCGACGGCGGCGGAGTGGCCCAGGCCACGAAGATCGCTATGGATCTCCGCGAGAACTACCGCATCTTCTGCTCGATGGTCATCTACCCTGTCATACCTAAGGGAATGGTCATCTTCAGAATCGTCTGCACGGCGGCCCACACGATGGAGGACGTCCAGTACACTCTCAACGCATTCAAGGAAATCAAGCAGAAACTTGATGCCGGAATGTACGACGGAGACGACGTCGCTGCCAAGACGATTATGTAATTGATTGTTTATCAGTAATCTGTATGCATCCTGATTATTTCAAGGATAAGGTGGTCATCATAACGGGAGCCAGCTCTGGAATAGGGTTGGCTTCCGCTCGTCTTTTCGGTTCGTTCGGTGCGAACGTCGTGATGGCCGCCCGCTCTTACGAAAAGCTGCTCTCGCTCGCCCCTTCCGTGAACGGGAATGCGGACAAGGTGCTTTGCGTCAAGACGGACGTGACTTCGGAGGAAGACTGCAGGCATCTCATCGGCGAGACCGTGCGCAAGTTCGGCCGCATTGACATACTTGTCAACAACGCCGGCATCTCGATGAGGGCGATGTTCAAGGACCTTGACCTGAGCGTGATCCGTTCTTTGATGGATGTCAACTTCTGGGGTACCGTCCAGTGCACCAAGTTCGCGCTGCCTTACCTTCTGCAGAGCAAGGGCCAGGTGGTCGGAGTGATATCGATCGCAGGTTATTCGGCCTTGCCTGCCAGGACAGGATATTCATCGTCAAAATACGCGGTGCGCGGTTTCCTTGACACCATCCGCATCGAGCATCTCAAGGACGGACTCAACGTGCTCGTGTTTGCTCCCGGCTACACTGACTCCAATGTCCGCAAGGCGGCTCTCACCGCCGACGGCAGCCCTCAGGGTGAAACTCCTCTGAAGGAGGACAAGCTGATGAGCGCCGAGAAATGCGCCGAGTACCTTGCAAAGGGACTGGCGAAGAGAAAGTCCGAGATGATCCTCACCGGTCTCGGAAAGGCCACCGTGCTTGCGCACAGGCTCTTCCCTAGGCTTACGGACAAACTTACCTACGGCTTCATCGCCAAGGAAGCCGGCAGCCCGTTCAAATAACAGCGAATCAAGATGAAACTGCCCCACGTGTACATAAAGAATCTGTCCGTGAAGAATCTCAGGGTCTTCGGCCCTCTGACCGTGCTTTTCGTAGTGCTGGCGCTGGTCTTCCCGAGAGCGGCGAAGTTCAGCTATGATTACCGGAAAGGCTCGCCGTGGGCGCACGAGACTCTTATCGCCCAGTTCGATTTCCCGATCCTAAAGACCGACGAACAGCTTCGGGAGGAAAGGAGTTCGAACAAGGCCGCCGACATTCCTTACTACAGGTACAACCAGACCGTGGTCGACAACTGCCGCAGGGCCGCGGAAGGGATAGATATGGGGGCATATTCATACATCCGCCCCGCCGTCGTATCTTCGATGGACGACATCTACTCGAACGGCATCGTGTCCGACGAAGGGGTCGAACTTGACCAGAGGACCGACGCCGCGACCGCCGTCCTGTATGTCCAGAAAGGCAAGAGGGCGATGAAGAAACCCGTGTCCGAGGTGTACAAGGAATCGTTCGCGAAGGACAGGCTCCTTTCGGTCGTGGCTTCCAAGTACCCGTCGGTCAATGTGGACTCGGTTCTGCGCGCAACGGGACTTTATGACTACATCGTCCCGAATCTTGAATATGATTCCAGAACGACGGAACTGGTCAATTCCGAAACGTCCTCCCAGGTCTCCACGACCCAGGGATTCGTGAGCGCCGGCCAGCTGATCGTCTCCGAGGGCGAAATCGTGACCGCTGAGATAGCGCAGATACTCGACTCCTACAAGGTAGAGTACGAGAACAGCATGGGCTATGCAGGTCCGAGGCTGTTCTTCTGGGTCGGCAACGTTCTGCTGGCCTTCACGATGGTGCTTATCTTCTTCCTGATGATCTACTTTCTGAACCGCAGGCTGTTCTATGACGGCGGCAAGTTCTGGTACCTGATCTTCATATTCCTGCTCACCGCCATCCTGTCGCTGACGGTCAGCAAGTTCGCGCCGAAGGCACTGTACATGCTGCCGCTGGCGCTGACTGGCCTGTACCTTGAGGCCTTCTTCAAGAACAAGGTGATCCTTCCGATCTGCAGCGTGTCCTTCCTCCCGCTTCTGGTCTTCGCCGACAACGGAGTCGTGTTCTTCGTGATGTTCATCGTCGCGAGCATCGTGGCCGTTTTCGTCTTCAAGTACTTCAACCGGGGGTGGCAGCAGTTCATAATGTCGGGTGTCGTCTTCCTGAGCATGCTTGTGACCTATTTCGGATTCAGGCTTGTGGGCATGGTGAACGATGACCCTTACCACGCGATGCTGTATATGTTCATCGGGTCTCTGCTGATCGTGGCCGGCTACCCGCTGATCTATCTTTTCGAGAAGATGTTCAACCTCGTTTCCGGAACCCGCCTGAGGGAACTCTGCGAAACAGGCAGCAACAAGCTTCTGCAGGAGCTGGAGCATCTCGCTCCCGGAACTTTCCAGCACTCGCTCCAGGTGATGAACATGTGCGACGCCGCCGCGAGGGCGATTGACGCCAATGTGCTTCTCGTGCGCGCGGGCGCCCTGTACCACGACATAGGAAAGATGAAGAATCCCCAGTGCTTCATAGAGAACGAAAGCATGTCACCGTCAGGCGTGCGCTATCATTCCGGACTTGCTCCCAAGGAAAGCGCAAGAGCCATCATAAAGCACGTGTCCGACGGTCTGGAACTCGCCAGACAGTACAATCTGCCGGGTGTCATAAGAGAATTCATCCTGACGCACCACGGTACGACCAGCACATCGTATTTCTACAACAAGTATCTCAATGAGGGCGGGAATCCCGACGATGTCGCGGACTTCTTCTATCCCGGCCGGAAGCCCCGGACCAAGGAACAGATCATTCTGATGATATGCGACACGCTCGAGGCGGCGTCGAGGACTCTGAAGGATAACTCGCAGGCCAGGTTCTCCGAATTCGTGGAGAACATCGTGGCCTTGAAGATGAACGCAGGACAGTTTGACGAGGCGGACATCTCCATAAAGGAACTGTGCATCGTCAAGGAGGTCCTGAAGGGTTACCTTTCGCAGATTTACCACGAAAGGGTGGAATATCCTCAAAGGAAAAATCCAATGAATGAATACAAATAATTCAACTTTCGCAAGTAACTAAATGCATGTGACAAAGAACCTTATCTCACGTT
>CAVHYF010000036.1:0-19547 GCA_963640265.1 bacterium
AACTCGCGACCCCGACCTTGGCAAGGTCGTGCTCTACCAACTGAGCTATTTCCGCAAAATTGTTCCCGTAGCATTGCCTTGGGATTGCAAAGGTAGGAATTAATTCCTTTTCTGCAAATTTTTTTTGAAAAAATTGCGAAGAAACTTTAATTCTACCGTTGAATTATCGTGTCTATCGTGCTGGAACCTGTCCGGCGGGTACTATCGAAACGGCTTCCCTTTTTTCCAAAGTCAGTTTGAGCGAACCGTTGTCCGTCGGCATCGCGGTTGCCTTGAGAACCGGACCGTCAACGGTTATGGAATAGATGTCAACGGAGTTCGTCTTTTCCCATCCGTCAGGCATCAGCCACCTGCGGTCTTCGTAGCCTTCCTCTGAATATGCGATGATTTCGTTGTCGTGCCAGAGAGCCGGAACGAAGAGGTTGTCATTCTCACGGAGGATGAAATCTCCCTTGCGGATGATGTTCTTCCCGTCCTCCACGCGGGCCACGACACCTTCGCTGTAGTACAGGGCTTCATCGGCGAAGGCGACCCGTTCCAGACGGCTCAGATAGTACCAGGGCAGCGTCATCGTGCAGAACTGGGAAAGGAATCCGGTCAGGCCTTCCATATCTTTCTGGAATATGTCTTCTCCGTGCATGCTCGAGCCGAAGCGGAAATCTCCCGGTCCGTCGCGATGGGTACGCCCCCTTGCCGAAAGGCGTTCGGGAATCTCCATCTGGAAGTCCTTGTCGTCAGGGAACCACCAGGACATAGGCTGGAGCCCGACAAAACCCTCTCCTGCAGGATGGGCCCAGAAAAGGCCTTCTCCCGTCACGTCGAAACCGTTCTCCCTCCAGTACTTGAAAATCTTCCGCTGGGTTTCGACTTCCTTGTACATATCGATGCCTCCGTTCTCCGGCTTGGCATGCCAGGGACTCAGAGGACATTTCTCTGGAGGCCAGTATGCGATGAACGCATCCACTTGGATTGTGTGGCCTTCCTTCAGCTCCGGCACCATAGCGATGAGGTTGTCGATGCGCTGTTTGGTGAAGCCTTTCTCCCATTCCCTGGTGTAGCTGACGTGATAGGCCTCGTGTCCTTTGATGTCTTCCCAGACCGGCTTCAGCTTGCCGTTCTCGTCGCGGCCGATGATGTCGTTGCTTACATAGGTGTCCCACAGAGGGCTTTCCTTGAAAGCGTCAACCATATTGATGTGCAGGCTGACCGTGGTGTTGTAGTTGCGGGCTTCGCGGATCAGCCACCGGAGACTCTCGAGTGCCGTGGAGTCCTCTTCCCGCTTGAGTTTCGGATTGACGATGCTCCAATCCGGATAGAGATGGTCGTGTCCTCCTCTTTGCCAGCCTACCAGATAGATGATCTTCGGGATTCCCCGTGTCAGGTTGTCCACCCGCTTCACGACTTCGAGAGCCCGGCTGAAGGTGCAGATGCGGGACGGATCCTCGTGCCGGAAAGTCAGGTTGTCCGGATTCGGGTTCTTCTGTTCTCCGTCCTGTCCCATAAAGAGTTTCAGGACGAGAGTCTGGTGATAGTCCCGGTAGTACGGAGCGACGATGAACCTCTTTGCCGCAGCAAGCGTGGCTCCGTCCTTCTGGAAGACAGCGGTGACTTCACCCACGCCGCCTTCCTTGGGAATCAGCCGGTCACCTGACAATCCGGCCACCTCCACGTTCCCGCTTGCGCTGACTGTACGTACGGACAGATTGACATCGGACAGCGGAATTTCAGACGATTTCCCGTTGGAATAAAGTCCTACGACGCTGACTGTTCCCTGTTCTCCCGGATTGCGCACGGGGTTCAGGGTTTCCTTGTCAAGCAGAATCGAAATCTCCTCCAGTTCGGCCTGCGTTCCGCAGGAGAGGCAGAGCAGAATTGCAAGCAGGAAAACCGGAACTCTCATTCTAAACTTCTATTGAGGTCTTGAATTCGGACAGGAAGCGGAGATCGTTCTCGAAATAGTGGCGAAGGTCGTTGACCTGCCACTTCAGCATTGCGATGCGTTCAAGACCCATACCGAATGCGAATCCGCTGTACTTCCTGCTGTCGATTCCGGAAGCCTCCAGGACATTAGGATCAACCATTCCGCAGCCCAGGATTTCGAGCCAGCCGGTCCCCTTGCAGATGTTGCAACCCTTGCCGTGGCAGATGTTGCAGCTCACGTCAACCTCGCTGGACGGCTCGGTGAACGGGAAGTATGAAGGCCGCATCCTGATTGCCGTGTCCGGTCCGAACATTTCGCGCGCGAACAGCAGGATGGCCTGCTTGAGGTCTGCGAAGGTCACGTTCTCATCGATGTACAGGCCTTCCACCTGATGGAAGATGCAGTGCGCACGCGCGGAGATGGCCTCGTTCCTGAACACTCGTCCCGGGCAGATCACTCTGATCGGAAGCTTCATCGATTCCATTGCGCGGACCTGCACCGAAGATGTGTGAGTCCTGAGAAGCAGCGGGTTCAGGTGGCCGGCTGACACGAAGAAAGTGTCCTGCATGTCCCTTGCCGGGTGGTTGAGCGGGAAGTTCAGCGCCTCGAAGACGTGGTAGTCATCCTCGATTTCCGGCCCTTCAGCGACATCGTAGCCGAATTTTCTGAATATGTCCACGATTTCCTGACGGACAATCGAAACCGGATGCCTTGAGCCCAGTTCGAAAGGAATTCCGGGCATTGAAAGGTCCTCTTTCGGCCCTTCCGCAGTTCCTTCCAGGGCTGTCTGCTCCTTGAGTTCCTCGATCTTGGCTTGCGCAGCCTGCTTCAGTTCGTTGATCGTGCGTCCGAATTCCTTCTTGAGTTCCGGGCCGTAGGTCCTGAACTCTTCGAAAAGCCTTGTCACTTCACCTTTCTTGCCCAGAAGCCTCACGCGGGCTTCTTCGACTTCCTTGGCGCTTTTGCACTTAAGCTCGCTGATCTGAGCCAGCAGCTGTTCTATCTTCTCTTTCATAATATTCCTTGGATATTCCTGCAAAGTTAATCATTTTCCTGCAGTTTGGCTGCGGATTTCTCCATCTTCTCCTTTCTTTTGTCGCGGGCCTTCTTCTCCCTTGCCGCACCGTTTTTCAGGTACTTCTCCCATTGAGGGTCTTTCAGCACCTTGCGCATTGCGATGTAGATGTTGTCGGACCACTTGTCGCTTGCTTTGGTGTACAGGTCGGCGTTGGACACCTTCGCCTTTGCCAGATTGTCGATTTCCGCCTGCATTTCGTGGTAATCGTTGGTCAGGATGGAGTCCACGTAGAAAACCTGCCAGTCCTCAAGCTTGAGGAGGGTTTCCAGCCGCTCGACTTCATTCTGAATGATTTCAGTCAGTTTTTTTTCCTTCTCTTCAGGGGAGAGCTCGCTCTGCTGGGCGAAGGCTGCTGAAGCCGAAATGACCAGACAAATGACGGCAAGACAAATATTTTTCATATCTTTACAATTTGTAATAGTGCAAAAGTTCATAATTGTGCACCAAATTTAAACAATAATATTCAAACAATAATACGCTGATCACAAAATGGCAAGAAATTCAACCATCTACACCCTTGCGGCGGCAGCCCTTGTCCTCGCCGGAGGATTCAAGGCGGATGCCTGCACCAACATCATCGTAACCAGAGGCGCCAGCGCCGACAACTCGACGATTGTTTCTTACGCGGCCGATTCGCACGTTCTTTACGGCGAGCTCTATTTCCATCCGGCAGCGGACTGGAAGGCCGGCTCGATGCTGAGCATAACGGACTGGGACTCCTACCGGCCGATGGGGCAGATCCCTCAGGCGGCCCACACCTTCAAGACTGTCGGGAATATGAACGAGCATCAGCTCATCATCGCCGAGACGACTTGGGGCGGCAGGCTGGAACTTATGGACTCCACTGCCATAATGGATTACGGTTCACTCATCTACGTCGCGCTGCAGAGAGCCCGCACGGCTAGGGAGGCGATAGATGTCATCGTGAGTCTTGCCAATGAATATGGCTACGCATCGGAAGGGGAGTCCTTCTCGATAGCCGACAAGAATGAAGCCTGGGTGATGGACCTGATAGGCAAAGGCTGCGAGATGAAGGACGGGAAGAATGTGCGCAAGGGCCTGGTCTGGGTCGCCAGAAGGATTCCTGACGGCTACATCTGCTCGCACGCAAACCAGGCGCGCATCCAGACATTTCCTCTGAACGATCCGGAGAACTGTCTCTACGCGCCGGACGTGATTTCCTTCGCAAGGGAAAAGGGGTATTTCAGCGGCAAGGACGAGGACTTCGACTTCAGCGCCGCCTTCAATCCGCTTGACTTCGGCGGGGCCAGGGCCTGCGACGCAAGGGCCTGGAGCGCGTTCAACATCCTGTGCGGCGGCGAGTTCACCTACGAGAAGGACGGGAAGACCGTCACCGAGCCGGCCTCGAACTACTACGACTACATCACCGGAGCGAACCTCAGCCACAGGATGCCTCTGTTCGTGAAGCCGGCGAAGAAGATCACCTTGAAACAGGTCGCCGACGCGATGCGCGACCACTTCGAGGGTACTCCTCTGGACATGACCACCGACATCGGGGCAGGCGGCAACGCTCTGCCTTACAGATGGAGGCCTATGGGCTTTGACTATAAAGGCTGGCATTATGTCAACGAGAGAGCCATCGCCACCCAGCAGACCGGATTCTGGTTCGTGGGACAGGCCCGTCCGGAACTTCCGGATGTCGTCGGGGGAGTGATATGGTTCGGCACCGATGACGCCGCCACGTCCTATCTGACTCCGATCTACACAAGCACCGACAAGGTTCCGGAGTGCTTCAGAGTCGGCAACGGGAATATGCTCGAATATTCCCCGACTGCTTCGTTCTGGATCAATAACCGCGTCGCCAACGCCTGCTACAAGGCCTACAACATAATGGCTCCTACGGTTGTGGAGGCGATCGACGCATTCGAGAACGCCCAGATGGGACAGGCTCTTGCGGAGTCAGACGCCAAGGCTATGGAACTTTACAACAAGATTCTTCCGAAGGCCGAGAAGAAAGGTCTCGACAGCAGGGACTGGTTCGCTCCTGTCAGGAAGATGCTGACTGAATATTCAGTGAACACCGCCCAGACGCAGTTCGAGAGCTGGGTGGCCCTTGAGCAGCTGCTGCTTGTGAAGTACATCGACGGCAACGTCAAGGCGCAGAACGAGGACGGCTCGTTCAAGCATACGGAGTGGAATGACGGTACTCCTGCCGGCCTGACTCAGCCCGGCTACACCGACAAATGGAAAGAGGCTGTCGCCAAGGATCACGGTGACGTGATTAGAGAAAGATAAAATGCGGAGTTTTAAGAGGATACTCACTGTGGCCGTGGCGCTGACACTCAGCGTCGCGGCTTTTGCCGATGAAGGGATGTGGATGATCCAGGATCTGAACAAGGCCCTGGAAAAGAAGATGCAGGAGCGCGGACTGCGGCTTGGCGTCAACGAAATCTACAATGACGAGGCCCCCGGGACGGCTGTCGCTGATGCCATAGTCTCCATCGGGTTCTACTGCACCGGCAGCGTGATTTCGGACAACGGGCTGATAATCACCAACCACCATTGCGCTTATTCCAACATCTCCAAGTTGAGCACGCCTGAGCACAACTATCTTGAGGACGGCTTCTGGGCGATGAACAGCACTGACGAGATTCCGATAGAGGGCGAGAAGGTCTATTTCCTCAAGAGAGTTTTCGATGTCACCGAGGAGGTGAAGGGGCTGATAAAGGAGATGAGGGCTTCGGGCAAGAAGTTCGGGTCGAGAAAGATCGCCTCGATCGTGGAGAAGCGGTACAACGAAGCCACCGGTCTTGAATGCATACTCAGTTCGATGTGGGCGGGGGAAAAGTACTATGTGTCAGTCTACAAGGTTTACACTGACCTGAGGCTTGTGGCCGCTCCGCCGCTCACGATAGGCTATTTCGGCGGGGACAAGGACAATTGGACCTGGCCGAGGCACAACTGCGATTTCGCGCTCTACAGAATCTACGAGAACGGCCAGCCTGTCACAAGGGAGAAAAGCCTGAAGGTTTCCCTTTCCGGTTACCGGCCCGGTTCGTTCACGATGGTCATCGGCTATCCGGGCAAGACCGACCGTTACTGTTCCTCGGCAAGCATAGACTACCAGGAAAGAGTCAGCCTGCCTGTCAGCAATGAATTGAGAGGCAATCGGATGGCCATCATCTCCAAGTGGATGGCCGCTGATCCCCGGGTGAGGATGAAATATTCCGACAGGTACTTCAGCCTGAGCAACCTGCAGGAGAACAATGCCGGTATGGCGGAGTGCTACAGCCGTTTTGCGGTGATTGACGAGAAGAAGGCGCAGGAGAGGAAAATGCAGAAATGGATAAACGCCGCGCAGAACCGCAGGGCTATGTGGGAGACTCTGATTCCGGACATCGAGGAAGCATATTCACAGACCGAAAGCATTGAGAGGGACAAGACTTATTTCCGTGAGACGATGTTCACGGGCACCTTCATCTGCCGCTATCTGCTCCGGGCCGGGAACGCCTCGAGCGTGGAAAAGGCCAGGGAGGCGCTGCTCGACGGGGTCAGGGACACGGATCCGAGGGTCGAGAAGGACCTGCTCGTCTATGCGGTCAGGGAATATTTCTCCAACCTTGAGAGCGACTATTTCGGAAAGTTCCAGAACAGGATGTACGACAGGTTCGGAACGAACTACGAGGCGATGGTCGAATATCTCTGGGACAAGAGTCTCATAAGTTCGGAAAAGCGGATTGCCTCGGTCGGATCGCTGGACGAGGTCAGGAAGGATCCGTTGAGAATGTTCTTCGCCGACACCCCGGTCTCCGCGTTCAACGAAAAGGGCGGACATCTTGAGAAGATGATGCACCTCAATGAGCTCCAAAAAGAGTACAGGAGAGCGCTCTACTGGATGAAACTCCACGAGGGTACGGAGCAGTACCCTGACGCGAATTCCACAATGAGGCTCGCCTATGGCACGGTCGGAGGGTTCCAGCCTGTGGACGGCATCTGGTACGGCTGGTACACGACCCCGAAGGGGCTTCTCGAGAAATACGATTCGCAGTCGCACGATTTCGACCTCAAGGGCAGGCAGAAGTACCTTATGGAGGAAGGCAAGTGGGGAAGATGGGCAGCGAAGATGCCTGACGGGTCCAGAACTCTCGTGGTGGACTTTCTGACCGACAACGACATCACGGGCGGCAATTCCGGCAGCCCCGTGCTGAACGCAGAAGGCGAGCTCATCGGGTTGGCCTTCGACGGCAACCGCGAATCGCTCGCCAGCGACGCTTCCTACACTCAAGGCTTCAACAAGTGCGTCAACACGGACATCCGTTATGTTATGTGGGTCCTCGACAAGTACGCCGGAATGAAGCGCATCCTCCGGGAAGTTTCCTTCACAAGGTAATTCAGGCGTTGCGGAGGACGATCTGTCCGGTGGCGGCGTCGACCTCGATGGTGGAGTCCTTGTGGACGGTACCTGCGAGGATCGCCTTTGCCAGCTGGTTGACCAGTTCCCTCTGCATCAGTCTCTTGATAGGACGCGCACCGTAGGCCGGGTCGTAACCTCCCGTGACCATATAGTCCTCGAATGCCTTCGTGAAACTTACCGTGACGCCTTCCTCGGAAAGCTTGTCCTGGAGCTGCTTCATCTGGATGTGCAGAATGTCACGAATATCGTTCTGGGTCAGAGGGTCGAACATTATGATCTCGTCGATCCTGTTCAGGAACTCAGGTCTTACCGTGGCCTTCAGCACGTCCATAACCTTGCTCTTGCACTCCTCGAGAAGGTTGCGTCTGGTGGCCACTGCTTTCATCTCGTCTGCCGGGTCCGCTCCCGGACGACCAACGGCAGGGAGCCTGTCCATATAGCCCTGGATGATGTCCGAGCCGACATTCGAAGTCATTATCAGAATCGTGTTCTTGAAGTCCACCGTGCGGCCCTTGTTGTCGGTCAGACGACCGTCGTCAAGCACCTGCAGCAGTACGTTGAACACGTCCGGATGCGCCTTCTCGATCTCGTCCAGCAGGATGACGGAGTAAGGCTTTCTCCTCACGGCCTCGGTCAGCTGGCCGCCCTCGTCGTAGCCGACGTATCCCGGAGGCGCTCCGACCAGACGGCTCACGGTGTGACGCTCCTGGTACTCGCTCATATCGATTCTCGTGATCATGTTCTCGTCGTTGAACAGGAACTCGGCCAGCGCCTTCGCCAGTTCGGTCTTGCCCACACCGGTCGTACCCATGAACAGGAACGAACCGATAGGCCTCTTCTCGTTGGAAAGTCCGGCCCTGCTGCGGCGCACCGCGTCGGCCACGGCCTGTATCGCCTGGTCCTGTCCGACAACCCTCCTGTGCAGCTCGCTTTCGATGCGCAGGAGTTTCTCCTTCTCGCTCTCAAGCATCTTCTGCACAGGGATGCCGGTCCACTTGGCCACGACTTCGGCAATGTCCTGCGGAGTGACAGCCTCGGTGACGATAGGGTCTTCGATGGCCGCCTGCCTGGCGCTCAGTTCATCGATCTTCCTCTGTGCCTCGGCGATCTTGCCGTAGCGCAGTTCGGCCACCTTGCCGTAATCACCGGCCCTCTCGGCCGCCTGCGACTCGATCTTGTAGTCCTCGATCTTCTGGCGGGCTTCCTGCAGACCGGAAAGAATGTCCTTTTCGTCGTTCCATCTCTTCATCAGGGTGTCGCGCTCGGCCATCTTGTCGGAAAGTTCTTTCTGGATCTTCTCCGATTTAAGGGAAGTTCCTTCGCGTTTGATGGCTTCCTTCTCGATTTCCAGCTGACGGATGTCGCTGTTGAGTTCTGCGATAGGCTCCGGCACGGAGTTCATCTCCAGACGCAGTTTGGAGGCGGCCTCGTCCACAAGGTCTATGGCCTTGTCCGGCAGGAAACGGTTGGTGATGTACCTGTGCGAGAGGTTGACGGCGGCGATGAGCGCATCGTCCTCGATCTTCACCCTGTGGTGGTTCTCGTACTTCTCCTTCAGCCCTCTCAGGATGGCGATCGACTCGGCCGGTGAAGGCTCGTCTACCATAACCATCTGGAAGCGCCTCTCCAACGCCTTGTCGGTCTCGAAGTACTTCTGGTACTCGTCGAGGGTTGTCGAACCGATGGTCCTCAGTTCACCCCTTGCAAGCGCAGGTTTAAGAATATTCGAGGCGTCCATCGCTCCCGAGGACCTTCCGGCTCCGACCAGCGTGTGGATCTCATCGATGAACAGGATGATCTCGCCGGCGCTGTCAACCACTTCCTTGACCACGCCCTTCAGACGCTCCTCGAACTCGCCCTGGTACTTCGCTCCCGCGATCAGCGCACCCATATCCAATGAATATACCTTCTTGCTCTTCAGGTTCTCCGGCACGTCGCCGTCGACGATCTTCTGGGCGATTCCCTCGGAAATCGCCGTCTTGCCGACACCCGGCTCACCCACAAGAATAGGATTGTTCTTCGTCCTTCTGCTCAGAATCTGAAGGACTCTTCGTATCTCTTCGTCCCTGCCGATGACAGGGTCGAGCTTGCCTTTCGCGGCCTGTTCGTTCAGGTTGATCGCGAACTTGGGCAGGAACTGCAGCGATGAGCTGCCATTGTTTTTGTTTTCCATAATCTGATCTTCTTTATTGTCCCGGTCTCCTTGCGGTGTCTGAACGGCCCTTCTTTCAGCGTAGGGGGAAACCAAACAAACCGCCAGGTCCGAAGACCTGGACGGCTAAAGGTCAAATTATGTTCCAGTCCGGGAAAACTGACAATATGTCAGTTTAATTTGTCGGAGTATCGGTGGCCGTAGATTCAGCTGACGGGTCGGCCTGCTGGATAGGGGCAGACGGGAATTCAGGCTGCTGAGCCTCGTTCTCGATCTTCTCGGTCACGTCAACGCCGGAAACGGTGGTGTGTGTCGTGAAGGAGGAGATGATTGACACCACAAGGATGAAGGTGACAAGACCCCAGGACACCTTTTCGAGGTAGTCGGCGGTCTGCCTGACTCCGAGAGTCTGGTTTGCTGAAGTGAAATTGCTGGCCATACCCTGTCCCTTGCCGTTCTGAAGCAGCACGACGATGGTGAGCAGGATTGCCGCAATGACAATACAAACTGTTAGAAATGTGAACATATTCCTTTATTTTAATTTTCCTGTTGCTGCAATTTTTCAATAAGGGATGCAAAGTAAGTACTTTTTTCCGGATAACGCAAGATTAGCCTTGAATAAATTTTCTTTGCTTCGGCAGTGTAACCTTGGTCCGCATAGATTCCCGCCAGCGTTTCCGTGCAGAATCCGAGTTCCGGATCCTCCCATCCCCGGTCCTCCCGCTCGTCCGAGCGACCGGCTTTGAATCTTGAGAATACATTGTCCTCGTCCCTGCGGACGGCCGCATACTGCTCCGGCGAGAAGAAATCTCCTCCCGGAACCCTTTGAACCGAGTTCTTCGGCTTTTCTTCCGTCTCCTGCCGGCTTTCTTCCTGGCACTCTTCCGAGGCTGCGCCTATATATTCCTTGATGAGGCCCTTGAGGTCCTTGTCGGAATAATCTTCCCTTCTGGCGGAGCGCATTATCCCGGAGATGATGGTTCTTGAGGCGACATACATCGCGGCCTCGGAGTACTGCTCCTTGCCCCATTCGCTTCCTCCCACCTTCGACATCCTCACGCACAGTTCCTTGCGTGCCGCGCCGAACCACGGGTAGGCGTTGATCGCATCCGTAAGGGCTTCCACGGACAGCAGTTTCAGACTGTTCATTCCCGCTTCCATCGCAACGTCACCATTGTGCCACGCTGGCATTGAATATGTCTTCTACCAGCTTTTCGATGATTTCCTCGCACAGGGTGGACTCCACGGCGTCGAGAGAATTCGTGGAATCGTAATCGGAATATGCCGAGAAACTCTTCTCGAAATCATCTTCCGGGTATTTCCTGTTGGTGAATTTCAGCTTTACCGTGACCGTCAGACGGTTCTGTGCGGCTACTTCATTGGCTGTCACCGCAGCCGCCCTCACTTCGTAGCCTGTGACCTCGCCTTCAAGTTCAAGGTCACCGTCCATTTCCACCTGCTCCAGTTTGGTCAGTTTGCGGAACTTGTCCTTGAGCGCTTCCGTCAGGTCGTTGCTCAGCGTCGGGTTCACCTTCAGCGCCTTGTATTCAAAATACTGTATGGTCACTGTCTTGACGTCCGGCTGGATAGAAGTGCCGGAGAATGAATATTTGACGATCGAGCATCCTCCGGCGGCTAAAGCTGCCAGCAGCGCGAGGACCGTCAGTACAAAGTTTATCTTTCTGTTCCTGTGCATTTCCTGCTACCTTTTGTTTTTGGTGTCGAGCCCGTATTTTTCCAGCCAGCGGTAGAGAGTTCTTTCGGATATTCCCATCTCCTGCGCCGCCTGTTTCCGGTTGCCGTTGTGCTTTTCGAGGGCCTTCACGACAATTTCCCTGTTGATGTTCTTGAGCGTCAGGTTGGACGGGACAGGCGGTTCTTCAGCCCGGATGTCCACCACCTTGCCTATTTCTCCGCTGGAAACCGGCGCTCCAAGGCCCTGCCATTCCGCTTCTTCGGGTTCGGCCGCAGCCGGTCTGAGAGCCGGAGCCGCGCCTGTGGAATCCAGCCGTGCCTTTAGCCTGTCAACTTCCTGTTTCAAGTCGTATATCGCCTTGACGATCATCTGTTTGTCCGAATCGCTGAGGGTGCTTTCCGACCTGGCCTCGGCTGCGACGGGCAGCAGGTTCATCTCTTCCTTTGGCATATAGGCTGACAGGGTCGCCGCGTTCACAATGCATCTTTCGGAAGACCTCGTGAGCTTTTCGGATTCCAGCGCCGTGACGGTCTCCGCCACGTTCTTCAGCTGGCGGATGTTGCCGGGCCAGCGGTAGTTTATCAGCAGGTCCACCGCGTCATTGGTCAGAGTGACCTTGCTCATACCGTATTTTTCCGAGAAGTCGGAAGTGAACTTTCTGAAAAACAGGTAGATGTCTTCCTTGCGTTCCCTTAGCGCCGGCATCATTATCTGGATTGCGTTCAGCCTATAGTAAAGGTCTTCCCTGAACTTGCCCTTTCCGACGGCGTGCAGCAGGTTGACATTGGTGGCCGCAATGACTCGGACATTCGTCTTCTGCACCTTTGAGGATCCGACTTTGATGAACTCTCCGCTTTGCAGGACTCTCAGAAGCTTTGCCTGGGAAGCCGGAGGAAGCTCCCCGATTTCATCAAGGAACAGCGTGCCTCCGTCCGCTTCTTCGAAATAGCCTTTTCTGGTCTCCACAGCTCCGGTGAACGATCCTTTTTCGTGGCCGAAAAGCTCGGAATCTATCGTTCCTTCAGGTATCGCTCCGCAGTTCACCGCGAAGTACTTGCTGTTTTTTCTCAGGCTGTTCTGGTGGATGATTTTCGGAATGTTCTCCTTGCCGACACCGCTTTCTCCGGTGACAAGTACCGTAAGGTCGGTCGGGGCGACGGCAATCGCCGTCTCCAGCGCCCTGTTGAGGGCGGCATCATTTCCGATGATGTCGTATTTGTTTTTCAGTCTCTGCAGATCTTGTGAGTCCATCATTTGTCTTTTCAGATGTTTGCTGAATTGTATGTTCGGACAGTATTTGCTCGTAACTTGACAAAGTTAAGAAAATAATGGTTATATTTGTACACTGTTTGCCAAGAGGCGGAAAATTAGTTGCCGCAGTTCTGGCGAAAGTTGTGCAAATTGTTTTTAAACGAGTACCTGGAAGTTGAAAATGCAATCTTTTAATCATTGTAATTATATGAAAAAGACACTCAAAGTTTTGGCGGTGGCCTTCATCGGTTTGGCTGCCGTAGCCTGCTCTTCAGCCGAGAAGATGGCTGAACTCGCAGACAGTGTGATCGTAAAATGCGATCCTGCGGTTCTGGAATGTGTCGCCGGCAACATCGACGCCACTGTTACAGTTACCTATCCTGAGAAATATTTCCATCCTAAGGCGATCCTTGAGGTCACCCCTGTCCTCGTCTATGACGGAGGCGAGGCCAAGATGACCCCGCTGATGTATCAGGGCGAGAAGGTGAAGGACAACTACAAAGTAGTCGCCAAGGCTGGCGGTACCGTCACCGAGAAGGTTCATTTTGAATATGTTGAAGGAATGGAGCAGGCTCATCTCGAGCTGCGTGGCGTCGCCAAGTACAAGACCAAGTCCTACAAGCTTCCTGTCAAGAAGGTAGCCGACGGCGTCAACACCACCTATATGCTCGTCAAGGGCGCTGGCCAGGTTCCGCTCAAGGCTGACGGCTACGAGGCCATCCTCCAGCAGACCGCCGAGGGACAGATTCTCTACAACATCAACTCCGCAGACGTTCAGAGCAAGCAGCTCAAGGGACAGTCCATCAAGGATTTCCAGAACGCCCTTGAAGAAATCAAGGCTAACGAGAGGAAGACTCTCGTGGGAACGGAGGTCGTTGCATACGCTTCACCTGACGGTGGCGAAAAGCTCAACAACACTCTTTCCGAGAAGCGTTCGAAGTCAGCCGACAAGGCTTGGGACAAGGTTATGAAGGGCAAGGATGTCGCTGATCCTGAGGTGAAGAGCATCGGTCAGGACTGGGAAGGCTTCCAGGAGCTTGTCCAGAATTCCGACATCGAGGACAAGGACCTGATTCTCCGTGTTCTTTCAATGTACAGCGATCCTGCAGTGCGTGAGAGCGAGATCAAGAATATGTCTTCCGTTTACACCGAACTCAAGAGCGGCATTCTTCCTGAACTCCGCCGTGCAAGGTTCATCGCCAACGTCGAGTTCAAGAACTACACTTCAGACGAGCTTCTCGAGATGGTCGAGAACAACATCGATGTGCTCGACGAGCCTGCTCTCCTGCACGCCGCCAATCTCGTGAAGGACGTTGACAGCAAGGTCAAGCTCTACAACAAGGCCATCAATAAATATGACAGCGACAAGGCAAGGTTCAACCTCGCGGTTACCTACCTCAACGCAGGTGACGTCAAGAAGGCTGCTAAGGCTTTCGAGGCCGTTGAGACCAAGGACGCCGACCTCACCAACGCTCAGGGTGTTATCGCTCTGCGCAACGGTGACTATGCAGCTGCCGCAAAGGCCTTCAAGAAGGCCGGCACCGATGCTTCCAAGGCTAACCAGGGCGTTCTCGACATCCTTACCGGTGACTACGACAAGGCTGTTCAGGACCTCAAGGACGTGAAGGGCTGCTGCCACAACACAGTTCTTGCCTACATCCTCACCGGTCAGCTTGACAAGGCTTCTTCTTCAGCTCACTGCAAGGATGCAAAGGTTGACTACCTCCGCGCCATCATCGCCGCCCGTCAGGGCAACTTCGATCAGGTCAAGACTTGCCTCGATTCAGTTGCCAAGAAGGACAAGACTCTCGCCGAGAGGGCTACCAAGGACATCGAATTCGCAGAGTACTACAAGTAATCTGAGGACTCACATAACCGCAAAGGGATGGCTGAAATCCAGCCATCCCTTTTTTTTAAACAAATTCTTTGAAAAGAAGAAAAATTCGTATATTTGCAGTCCGATAGCAACGGAAAGGTTTGGTAATTTTATTAGCCGAGGACCTTTCAGCCAGAATATTCCGGAGAGGTGGGAGAGTGGCTGAATCCACAGGTTTGCTAAACCTGCATACGGGTAACCGTATCACGAGTTCGAATCTCGTTCTCTCCGCAGAAACGAAGTCCTTGATTCTTTGATGAATCGAGGACTTGTTTTTATACCCTACCGTCCCGGACAATCAGAAATGCTGTCCGGACGCAGTTTGTTGGTCAGCGCTATGAAGTCCTCCACGCTCAGGCGTTCCGGGCGCAGGTCGAAGACCGGATCCTGAAGGAGGTCCGCCGGAATCAGCGGCTTGAGGGAATTGCGTAGGGTCTTGCGACGCATCCCGAACGAGGTCTTCACAATGGTGCGGAACAGTTTTTCGTCACAGCCGAGTGCAGTGCGAGTGTTGCGTGTCAGACGGATCACGGCCGACTGGACTTTAGGAGGCGGATTGAACGCCCCCGGACCGACGGAGAAAAGATATTCAATGTCGTACCAGGTCTGGAGGAAGACCGACAGGATGCCGTAGGTCTTCGTGCCGGGCTTCTCCGCGATGCGCTCGGCGACCTCCTTCTGGATCATGCAGACAACTTCCGGAATCCTGTCCCGGTGCTCAAGGATCCTGAAGAAGATCTGTGAGGAGATGTTGTACGGGAAATTGCCTATGACAGAGTAGTTTCCGTCAAACACCCCGTCCAGGTCCATCTTCAGGAAATCCCCCTCGATGAGGCCGCTGTCCAGTGTCGGAAAATGTTTCTTCAGATAGACGACAGACTCCTTGTCGATTTCCACAACCTTAAGTGACAGCTCTTCGCGCGGCAGCAGGTACTGCGTCAGCACACCCATCCCGGGACCGACTTCCAGTGCCTGAGAACCCTTCAGGGCATCGACTATGTTCTTCGCTATGCTCTGGTCAGTGAGAAAATGCTGGCCAAGCGCCTTTTTCGCTCGTACTTCCATATGACTGCGAATTTACTGAATATTCAGACATTCTTGGCAAGAAATTGCTAAATTTGCATTTTGCCGTCAGGCAGGGATGAGGCCTGCCGCCGGCGTATTCAGAATATTCAAAGATCAAAGATATGTTTAGAGATCACACTTGCGGGGAACTCCGCATCGGAAATGTCGGGCAGAAGGTGACGCTCGCCGGTTGGGTGCAGCGCTCCAGAAAGCTCGGAGGTATGACTTTCATCGACTTGCGCGACCGCTACGGCATCACCCAACTTGTGGTCGAGGCCGATGCCGACGCCGCCTTGGTTGCCACCGCCACCTCTCTGGGCCGTGAATATGTTATCCAGGCCATAGGCGAGGTGGTCGAGCGTCAGAGCAAGAATCCAAAGATGGACACCGGCGAGATCGAGATCAAGCTCGAGGCTATAAATATTCTCAACAAGTCAAACACTCCTCCTTTCACGATCGAGGACGAAAGCGACGGCGGAGAAGACCTCCGCGCGAAGTACCGCTATCTTGACCTGAGAAGGAATCCTCTCCAGAAGGCGCTGGCCCTGAGGCACAAACTTGCCCACGAGGTGCGCAACTACCTTGATTCCAAAGGCTTTATGGAGATTGAGACTCCTTACCTCATCAAGTCCACTCCGGAAGGCGCCCGCGACTTCGTCGTGCCTTCAAGGATGAATCCGGGTCAGTTCTACGCCCTTCCGCAGTCTCCTCAGACCTTCAAGCAGCTGCTGATGGTGGCGGGCTACGACCGCTACTTCCAGATTGTGCGCTGCTTCCGCGACGAGGACCTGCGCGCCGACCGTCAGCCTGAATTCACCCAGATCGACTGCGAGATGTCCTTTGTCGAGCAGGAGGATGTTCTGAATATGTTCGAAGGAATGATGAGGACTATGTTCAAAAACGTCCTCGGAGTCGACATCCCGAACCCGATGCCCCGTATGAGCTGGTACGATGCAATGGACAAGTACGGCTCTGACAAGCCGGACGTGCGTTTCGGAATGACCATCCACGAGATCACCGCCGATGTCAAGGGCAAGGGCTTCTCCGTGCTTGAGGACGCGGCCTATGTGGGCGCTATCGCCGTTCCGGGCGGAGCCGACTACACCCGCAAGCAGATCGACGAACTCACCGAATGGGTCAAGAGGCCTCAGGTCGGAGCCAAGGGCCTGATCTACATCAAGCTCAACGCCGACGGCTCTGTAAAGTCTTCAATCGACAAGTTCTACACTCCTGACGAACTCAAGGCCATTGCTGAGAAGGTTGAGGCAAAGACCGGCGACATCGTCTTCGTGATGTCCGGAGCCAGCAACCGCAAGGTACAGACAATGCTCGGCGTGCTGCGTATCGAGATGGGCAACAGGCTCGGTCTGCGTGACCCTAAGGTCTTCGCCCCGTTGTGGATCGTTGACTTCCCGCTTCTCGAATGGAGCGAGGAGGACGGCCGTTTCTATGCTATGCACCATCCGTTCACGGCTCCGAAGCCGGAACACATCGACTGGTTCAACAGCAACAGAAAAGAGGATCTCGAGAAGGTCTGCGCCAATGCCTACGATTTCGTGCTGAACGGCACCGAACTTGGCGGCGGCTCGATCAGAATTCACGATGCGGAAGTCCAGAAGAGAATGTTCGAGGTTCTGGGAATAGGTCCTGAGGAGGCCGAGTACAAGTTCGGCTTCATCATCCACGCCTTCCAGTACGGTGCTCCGCCTCACGGAGGTCTGGCCTTCGGTTTCGACCGTGTCTGCTCGCTGTTCGCCGGCAAGGAGTCCATCCGTGACTTTATAGCGTTCCCGAAGAACAACCAGGGCCGCGACGTGATGATCGACTCTCCTTCCCAGATCGACCAGTCCCAGCTTGACGAGCTCAACCTGGACATCAGGCCGGTTCCAGAGAAGTAATCCCGGTGTGCTGCTCCCGTAAAAGCGAATTTTCACTCACCTTTTTCTGTCAGAAACAATCTCTGTAGTCCTTACCGAACAAAGCAAGGATCTTAACTTGGGCGAAAGCGTGCGAGAACGCTGCGGAGAGAGTTACTTCGCAGATGCTTTTTGTCTCGGTGTCGCTGGCGATGACATCGGGACTATGTCCGCCCGGGCCGTTACCCTGAACGGACATATAGGGATGTTCCTGGAAATGGTCTAAGTCTCTTGATGCCCGGGCGTGGTCAGAAGAGCCGGAGGTTGTCTCTCGAGGCCGTGAGTTCTCCCTTCTCGATGCGATGGATTATGTCCACCACCTTGTCGTTCATAGGCGTAGGCACTCCCGCCTTGCGGCCTTGTGCGCAGACGGCCCCGTTGATGGAATCCACCTCGGTTTTCTTGCCCTTTTCCAAGTCCTGAAGCATGCTTGCCTTGAGGCGGGCGTGCTTGCGGATCGCGAGCGGAATGATGAAAAACGAGATGGCTTTTTTCACGGCTCCGCGGTAGTCCAGCAGTTTCACGATGTCCTTGCCCTGAACCGGCTCGATTTTTATTCCGGAAGCGTCGCACACGTCAATGCACTCCTTTATTATGGCCTGTACGATGCGGCGGGAAGGTTTAGGACCGGCTGCTTCTCCGAAGGTGCATCCCAGCACGGCGCTCATTCCGGAGAAAGAGGCGTTGATGAGAAGCTTGCTCCATCTTGTCCCGATGAAGTTTTCGTCAATCTCCACCGGGCCCATTTTCTCCAGAAGTGCTTTCACCTCGCCGAAATGGTTGCCCTTGAGAGTAGTGCCGTCCGGAGCGCGGAACGCGCTGCCGAGCGAAAAGGTGAGGCTGTCGGGAGAACTCGTCAGTTCGCATTCTCCGGGCCCCAGCATCGTCGCACCCCAGGCCACGGTGCATCCGAGTGTCCTTTCCTCTCCTACGATTTCGGCAATCCCGGGTTCAGGAAGGCCGTTCTGCAGTGTCACGATGACACCGTCAGGGGCGAGAAAATCCAGGAGAAATCTGACCGTGGAAGAGTTGCTCTGCTGTTTTGTCATAAGGAATATGATGTCATACTTCCCGCTCATCTCCTCAGGAGCGAGAGCGGAGACCCTCTGTGTGAAGTCAAGCGTGCCTGTGATATGGGCTCCGTTTTTGCGGAGAGCCTCAATGTGTCCGGCGTTGTGATTGATGAGGTCTATCTCGCCTCCGTTTCTGGTTATGAACGCGCCGAGTATCGTTCCGAGTGACCCAGCGCCGTAGATTGCCGATCTCATAAGTTTGTCCTTTCTGTCTTTATCTATAAAATTGCTCATAATATTGACTGTTCCGGCCCATTCGGGAATGATTCCCACAAATGTACGGAAAAATTATCCTTGCCGCTATAAAGTAACCCAATTATCTTAGTACTAAGGGTATTGGACTCATCTGGATACTTCATACTCGTCGACTCCAGGGATGACGGCCAGTCCGTGCAGCTGCCCGAGCGAGTTGATGTGCCAGACAAACATCGGAACGAAGTCACTGGCGAAGAAGATGAAAAAGGCTCACTTCCCCCATCAGTTAGAAGCCAAGGATTTCTGTAATAAGGTCGTGTCAAGTGTGACTGAGGAGTCTCGCAGCCTGCATCTGTACACAACGAACAAATGCAACTTGAATTGTCCGCACTGCTATATGTTTTCAGGACGGAAGAATGAAGATGAACTATCTACTGATGAAATTCTTAAGCTATTCCAGGATTTTAGGAATTCAGGGGGCCATAATGTCACCCTCTCGGGCGGCGAGCCAACCCTGCGGGCTGATTTCGATTTGCTGGTCAAATCCGCATTTGATCTGGGACTGAAAGTCAGGGTTCTCACCAATGGGTCCCTTTTGACGGAGAATCGCATTGAGAACATCAGCCCTTATTTGGATTCGATTCAGATAAGCATTGATGGATTTTCCGAAATCAGTGATTCTGCTATTCGCGGTAAAGGTCATTTCAAAAAAGCGATGTCCGCCATTGATTCTCTCATTACTAAGGGGGTTAGCACATCTGTGGCCATTACGCCCACTCTTCAGCTTCTGAAAGAACACTTAGATGAGTATTGCACATTTGCAGGAGAATTAGCAAATATCCTCTTGAGATTCATCGTCTTTACCTCTGTTAGCGGACATCAGAGCCATTACGGAGGCGCATTTATCTGGAGAAGGATAATTGATAGGGATGTCTTCCTGTTTGAACGG
>CAVHYF010000037.1:0-19263 GCA_963640265.1 bacterium
CGAAGCAGCACTTCAAGATGGCCGGGCTCTCGCTGACCCCGTTCGGGAAGGATGTCAAAATCAACCTGTAGGATTGAGCGGAAAAATATGGGAAGGATAGAACGGGAGAAGAGGACGGTACGGCACATGATAGAGCTGTGGTGCCGCCACAGTCACGGAGGTGGCGGCCTGTGCGGAGAGTGCCGGGAACTGCTGGAGTACTCCTGGGCGAGGCTTGACCGGTGCAAGTTCGGCGAGGACAAGACCAAGTGCCACAAGTGTCCGGTGCATTGCTACCGGAAGGATATGCGGGAGAGTATCCGCGAGGTGATGCGCTACAGCGGTCCACGGATGATTCTCCACCATCCTGTGGAGGCGATAATGTTCCTGTTCGGGAAGTAGCGGCGTAGACTCATATCATCAGCATTATCCGTCCCTCGGCCTTGACGAAGGTGTCGGGATGGCGCATCACGACGGCGTACACCTGCGCCGATGTGACGGGCAGGCCGTCCTTGCGGCAGCCGTGCCAGGGATTCCAGATGTTCATCGGAGCTAGAGTCTATCCTATTATTTGTTCCAGCGCTTCTTGGCCTTGCAAAAAGCCAGATACATCAACTTTCTGAATACCGCGGGCGGAAACCGCACAAAAGTATGAAAAAAAACAGAAAGAATTCCGTAACTTGAGAGTATAAGAGTATATATAGACAAAACGGAAAAATTTATGAAAATCATCCACACGGCAGACCTGCATCTGGGGCAGATAATTTACCAGAACTACGACAGAGTCGATGAACACGAGCATTTCTTCAAACAGCTGAGAGACATCTGCAGCGAAGAAAAACCGGATGCGCTCGTTGTCAGCGGCGACGTGTTCGACATCCCGCAGCCTTCCGCGGCCACACGCAAGTTCTTCACCGAGAACTTTGTCAGCCTCCACGGCATCCGCCCGGAGATGAAGATTGTCATCACAGCCGGCAACCACGACTCCGCCGCCCGTCTGCAGGCCGACAGCGCCGTCTGGGAACTGGCCAACGCGAAGATAGTCGGCGCCGCCCCTTCAGCGGACCTTCCTGAGACTGAGGACGGCTGGCAGGATGATTACATCGTCAAGCTGGACTCCGGCTACATCGTAGCCCTTCCCTTTATGAACGGCGGACACACGAAGGTGATCCAGAGCATTCTTGACCGTGTGGCTGAAGACAACGCCGAAGGCAAGCCGGTCGTGATGACAGGCCACCTGGCCGTCACCGGTTCGGATCCGACCGGACACGACTTCGAGATAGGCAAGATCAAGACCCAGGGCATCGAGACGCTCGGCACGGGCTACGACTACCTCGCTCTGGGGCATATTCATAAGCCACAGACCATCGGCCATCAGGAAGACTGCATGAAAGAAGACGTGACCTACCCTTCCGGGGTGGCCCGCTACAGCGGAAGCGCGCTGCACGTGAGCTGCGACGAGAAATACCCGCACAGCGTCAGCATTGTCGAGATCGGAAGCCGCGGCGGCGAAGTCAGGATCCGCCAGGCCCGCATCAAGCAGCTCAGGCATTTCTGGGACCTGCCGCTTGACGGGAGCAGCTTCAACTCAGCTAAGGATGCCAAGGCCGCCGTGGAAGCCCTCATAAAGGAATATGAAAGAGGATATTTCCGTCTGCGCTTCGACTACGGAGCCTCCATAGAGGCGAACTTCAACAACGAAATCTACGACATCCTCGCGCTCAACGATGACGATATGCGCTTCAATCCCAAGCACATCTGGACAGGCGCGCCTGTCCGGACGGAGGGAGAGAGCACGAGACCGACCTTTGAAGTGGCTGAGATCCAGCAGATGACAGATCCGATGGTCTTCATAGAGAAGACCGCGGACCAGTACCCGGACTTTAGCCTCAACGATCTGCGGGACGCGTTCGATGAGGTCAAGGCCGAGATGAAGCGCCTCGAAGAGGAGTCCACAGCGAAATCTAAGAAGAAAACGTCAAAGAAAAATGCGGCCGACGGGCTGTCCAACATCAACGAATAACATAAGACTATGAAGATCAAAGAACTGCATCTCCGCAACATAGCCTCCATCGAGAAGGCTGACATCAATTTCGAGAAGGACCTCAACGACGCCGTCAGCGGCGGGCCGGCCCAGATATTCCTTATCAGCGGCGACACCGGAGCCGGCAAATCCGTCATCCTCGACGGCATCTCGATGGCGCTCTACAAGAATACCCCGCGTTTGAGCGGTGTAGCCAACCAGAACAACAACAAGTACACGAACCGTGAAGGCGAACTGGTACAGGTAAACGACATTTCACAGTACACCCGCCTGGGCATTTCTCCTTCGGACGAGTGCTACAGCGAGGTTGTGTTCACAGGAAACGACGGGGCTGAATACCGCGCCAGGCTGACCTTGGGGATAGGTATGACCAACACGGACAGCGCAGGCAACCGTCATCTGAAGTACCGCTCACCGGCTTGGGAGGTCCACCGCGGAGCCGAGAACTGGTACAAATCCGAAGCCGGCGAAGTCATTCTGAAAGCCATAGGACTAAGCTTCGAGCAGTTCAGCCGTATGGCGATGCTCGCCCAGGGTCAGTTCGCCGCCTTCCTCACCGGGGGCAAGAAAGAGCGCGAGAGCATCCTCGAGCAGCTCACCAACACCGAAGTATTCACTAAATACGGCGAAGCGGTCAGCAGCATCTGCAAGAAAGCGCAGGACGACAGGGATAAGCTCCAAGTCAGCTATGACACCGAAAGCCAGCACACTCTCCCGCAGGACGAGGTGGACGCTCTGACTGAAGAAAAGAAGATCCTGGAGGCTGAGAAAAAGGAACTTGAAGACAGAAACGGCAAGAACGAAGAAGCCATAAAGCTTGTGGAAGCTGTCCGGAAAGGCCGCAAGGACGCAGACCGCGAAGGAGAAGAGAAGTCCCGTCTGGAGGCTGTTGCCGAGGGCGAAAAGTACAAGTCCGCCAAGGCCCTCGCCACCGACTGGGATGCCACCGCCAACGAGAGGCAGAGCCTCAAAGACCTGAATGCCAGTTCGGCGAAACTCTCTCAGGAGAAGGTGAATATTCAGACGCAGGAGAAGCTCTTCACTTCCCTCTCCGCCGACCTGGAAGCGAGGCGGCAGGCTCTGGCGGCTATGGGCGACCCGCAGAAGGAAGTGGATGCAAAACAGGCTGAAATCGACAGTCTCAACTCGCAGCGCGATGCTCTGAATCCGAGCCGGATAAACGCCGACATCAAATCTGTCAACGCCGACATCAAAAATCTTACGGCCATCTCCGGGAAAGAAGAATCCATCAGCGAAAAGGATAAGGATCTGAAGGCTCTTGACGATGAAATCAACGCCGACGAGAAAACCGCAGCCGGATACCAGCAGGAATATGATAAGGCGGAGGCCGCATACAAGGAAGCAAAGAAAAAATACGACGAGACTAACGACCGCCTGACGACAATGTCTGTCGGAGTGGATGAAGTTATGGTCAACATCCGCAAACGTCTCATAAGCGAGCATGCGGAGACCTGCCCGCTCTGCGCAGGCCACATCACGAATATTCCGCTGGAGGAAGAGTTCCGGGGCCTTCTGACTCCGTACGAGCAGAAGCAGCAGGCTGCAAAAACGGAGCTTATCGACGCAGAGAATATCCGCGATCTGCGCAAGTCTCAGTGCGATAGATTCAAGGGAGCGCTCAACGGCAAGAGGAATCGTTTCGAGAAGGACAAGAAGTCTCTTGATAAAGACCGCCAGGATTTCGCTAAGGATGCCGCGAAATTCGGTCTCGACGTTTCCCTTCCGCTCGCCGGGCAGATCGCATCTCTCCAGGCGTCTTATCAGCAAAGGCTTACGGGACTTGTCAACCGTCAGGCACAGGCGGAGGATTTGCAGAAGAAAATTACGAAGGCGCTGGATGAAAAGAAGCCTCTCGATGCCGTGCTCAAGAGGTACAACGCTGATTATCAGGCCGTCAATGCCATTGATTCAATCCGCGACATCATTTTGAACAGGTATCCGCAGTGGGACCGTCCGGTTTCCCCGAAGCCTTACCCGTGCGGAAACATCACCGCCGAGTGGAACAATCTCAACAATGGAGTCACGACTGTCGCAGCTAACATTGCGAACCTGGAGGCCGGAATCAACGAATGCAAGACCGTGCTGGAGGATTTCTACACCTCTTCCGGCAAAACCGCCGAGGATCTCACCGCCCTCAGCTTGCGTGAAGCCGACATCATCCCGGCAAGGAAATTCGTGAATGATACCAACGCGCAGCTCACATCGGCCTCCGATGCTCTGGCCAAGGCATTAAAGGACATCTGCGACGCCCTCGCCAAACTCGGTGTCGCCGAAGAGAAGGAGGTGCCGGATCTGCAAGGGCTGCTGGACCTTCGGGGAGATTTGAAGAAGCGCAACGACGGGATTGTCGGCAGAGTGAACGTCATTGAATCGCGGCTCAACCAGAACGCCGAGAACCTCTCCAGGCTCTCTGCCATCGAGGTCAAACTGAACTCGGCGAAATCCCGGGCGGCCAGTTGGGAAAAGCTCAACAGAACTTTCGGCGGCAACAGATTCCGCACCCTCGTGCAGACCTATATTCTCAGACCGCTTCTCAACAATGCGAACATCTATCTGGAGAAGATCACGGACCGCTACCGCCTTACCTGCAGCGAAGACAACGAGCAGCTCTCGATCCTCGTTCTGGACCGCTACAACAAGAATCAGATACGAAGCGCCACCGTACTCTCAGGCGGCGAACGCTTTATGATTTCGCTGGCGTTGTCTCTTGCGCTGTCATCACTCAACCGTCCCGACCTCAATGTGGACATTCTCTTCATCGACGAGGGCTTCGGCACTCTGGACCAGAAGAACCTCAACTCGGTGATGTCCACGCTCGAGAAACTTCGCGAAATCGCCGGCGAGAGCAACCGCCGCGTGGGCATCATCTCCCACCGCGAGGAACTCGACGAGCGCATCCCTGTCCAGATTCACGTGAAGAAGAAGGGCGAAGGCCGCAGCATCGTCGAGACCATCTGCCGGGAATAAGAGAAACTCCGCAACATCCATTGCTCAGACTGCCTTCCCCGGGGATCGAGGGAAGGCAATCTTTTTTTGTTGTCCGAGCGTCCGATGTCTTGAAATGGTTCGCGGAAATTGACTATATTTACAAGTTCAAATATTTACAGGTTCAATTTCAGGATTTCAAAACAACACAATGAACAAGATATCAAGAATGATCGTTACAATCGGAACAGCCGCTGCGCTCGGCGCCTGCGGACAGGAGGAAAAGAATGTGCAGGACGGCGGTTTCCGCTACCTGCTCGATGAATTCGCCGACCTGAAGATAATGCGTTTCCAGGTACCCGGATGGGATGAACTCAGCCTGAAGCAGAAGGAGTATGTCTACCATCTTTCGGAGGCCGCCAAGCTCGGCCGCGACATAACGTGGGACCAGTACTGCAAGTGGAACCTGCCTGTCAGGCACGCGGTGGAGGACATCCTCAATGAATATGAAGGTGACCGCTCCTGCGCGGACTTCCAGAGCTTCACCGTCTACGCCAAGAGGCTTTTCTTCTCCAACGGAATGCATCACCACTATTCAGAGGACAAATTCTTCCCGGAATGCTCCAAGGAATATTTCCGCTCGCTGATGGAGGCTGTGGGTGACGGCGAAGGCGCCGACGAACTGCTTGAGGTCATATATTCAAAGGACATCTACCCTCAGCGCCGCTCCACGTCCGGGACGGGGGACATCGTCAGCCTTTCCGCTGTCAATTTCTATGACGGCGTGACCCGCGACGAGGTGGACGGCTACTACAATTCCATCATCGACCCGAACGACACCACTCCGGTTTCCTACGGCCTCAATTCGAAGGTTGTCAAGGAGAACGGCAAGGTAGTGGAGAAGTTATGGAAGGTCGGAGGCATCTACGGCCAGGCCATCGAGAAGATCTGCGCCGAGCTTGAGAAAGCCGCCGCCGTGGCTGAGACAGACCTCCAGAAGAAGGCCATCGAGACCCTCGTCGACTACTACAGGACGGGAGACCTCAAGACCTGGGACGATTTCAATGTGCTCTGGGTGCAGGACACCGTGGGCACTGTCGATTTCGTCAACGGCTTCATCGAGAACTATGACGACCCGCTAGGCCGCAAGGCCACCTGGGAGGGCTATGTGAACCTCAAGGACTCGGCGGCTTCCGCCCGCACCGAGGTGCTCAGCGCCAACGCCCAGTGGTTCGAGGACAATTCGCCGGTCGATCCGCGTTTCCGCAAGCCTGTGGTCAAGGGAGTCTCCGCCAAGGTCGTGAACGGAGTGACGCTGGCAGGAGCGACCTATCCTTCCACTCCGATCGGAATCAACCTCCCGAACGCCGACTGGATCAGAAGGGACTACGGCTCCAAGTCCGTGACCATCGCCAACATCACCCACGCCTACGACTACGCCGCGCAGGAGTCTCCGAACAGCACGCTGAAGGAGTTCGCCTACGACCAGGCCGAGATTGACGCCTACAAGAAGTACGGCTCCTACACCGACGAGATCCACACCGACCTTCACGAATGTCTCGGCCACGGTTCGGGACAGCTTCTGCCGGGAGTCTCGTCCAACGCTCTGGGCGAGTACCAGTCCACTCTGGAGGAGGCCAGGGCCGACCTTTTCGGACTCTATTACATAGCCGATCCGAAGATGGTCGAACTGGGCATCATCCCTGATTCCGAGGCCTGGAAGCCGGAATATTCAAACTACATAAGGAACGGCCTGTTCGTGCAGTTCACCCGTGTCGAACTCGGAAAGAAAAACACCGAGGCGCATATGCAGAACCGCAAGCTGATCGCTCAGTGGTGCTACGAGAAGGGGGCGGCCGACAATGTCATCGAGAAGAAGGTGCGTGACGGCAAGACCTATTTCGTGGTCAACGACTACCAGGCTCTGCGCGGCCTGTTCGCCCGTCTGCTCGCCGAGATTCAGAGGATCAAGTCCGAGGGCGACTACGCAGCCGGCAAAAACCTCGTGGAGACCTATGCCGTCCACATCGACCCACAGCTCCACAAGGAGGTTCTCGAAAGGTACAAGGCCTTGAACCTCAAGCCTTACGGAGGGTTCGTCAATCCTGACATCGTACCGGTTGAGAAGAACGGGGAAGTGGTCGACTACAAGATAGTCTATGTGGACGACTTCCTCCGGCAGCAGCTTGACTACGGCAGGAAGTACAGGACTCTGTAACCCTTCTTCGGAACTATGGACCTTGCGGCGAGAACTCTGCAGGAATATTCCTCTTACCTGAAAATAGAGCGAGCGATGTCACCCAACACGGTGGTTTCGTACGCTTCCGACCTGAAGGCGTTCTTCTCCGCAGTAGAGCGGAACCCGGCCGATGTCACGCCTGAGGACATCGTTGGATACGTTGCCGGCAGGGAGAACCTGTCCAAGACTTCGCAGGCCAGGCTGTTGTGTTCGCTGAGGTCTTTCTTCGACTGGCTGATTCTGGAAGGTGAACGCAAGGACAATCCCTGCGACCAGGTGGATTCTCCGAAAATCGGGCGGTACCTTCCGGAAGTGCTTTCAGTCGATGAGGTTGCGGCCATTATGGAGTCCGTTGACCTGACCGGCTGGGTCGGAAAGCGGGACCGCGCCATCCTCGAGGTACTGTACGGATGCGGTCTCAGGGTTTCCGAGGCCACCGGACTGAAGATTTCGAATGTCTATTTCGACGAGGGCTTCGTCAGGGTCGTCGGCAAGGGGGACAAGGAGAGGATAGTCCCGCTTGGGGAGATGGCGAGGGACGCAGTGGCCGGCTACCTTCCTGTCCGTCCCGGTGTGTCGTCGCCCAAGTACGACGACATCCTGTTCCTCAACCGTTTCGGTTCGCCCCTGAGCAGGATTTCGGTGTTCAATATGGTGAAAAGGCAGGCTATGCTTGCCGGAATCCGCAAGGAGATTTCGCCTCACACTTTCCGCCATTCATTCGCCACCCACCTGATAGAGAACGGAGCGGATCTGCGTGTCGTGCAGGAAATGCTGGGGCACGAGAACATCCTGACTACTGAAATCTACACCCACATCGACTCGTCCACCTGGCAGCGCGCCATTCTCGAACATCATCCGAGAGGCGGCAAGTAATTGAAATTGATAACGCTCTATTATTGTTAAAATGAAAAAGCATCTTTTCCGTGCGCTAGCTTCCGTTTCCGCTGTTTTTGCGGCAGCGGCGCTTTTCTCCTCCTGTTCCGACACTCCGCAGACGGTGGAGGATCCGGCAAGTTACGTCAATCCGTTCATCGGAGCCAGCACGAACACCGACATCGCCTGCGCCAGCCACGGCCTTGGGAAGACCTTCCCCGGTGCGACTACCCCTTTCGGAATGGTTCAGGTGAGCCCGAACACGGTGACGGGTGGAGACAACGGCTGCGGCTACAGCTATGAAATGAAGACCATAGAAGGCTTTGCCTTCACCCAGATGAGCGGTGTCGGCTGGTACGGCGACCTTGGCAATTTCCTGGTGATGCCGACGACCGGTCCGCTCCGTACCGTTGCCGGAAAGGAAGACGGCAGCATTGAAGGATGGAGATCCGTCTACGACAAGTCTTCGGAGAAGGCCGTGCCGGGCTACTACAAGGTTCTGCTCGACGGTTACGGAATTCTCGCCGAATGTTCCGCCACTCCTCACTGCGGAATCCTGCGTTTCACCTGGCCGGAGAACGAACTTGCCCGCGTGCAGGTGGACCTGGCCCGCAGGGTCGGCGGAACTTCGGAAAGACAGTATGTGAAAGTCGTCGATGACCGAACGATAGAGGGTTGGATGAAATGCACGCCGGAGACCGGTGGCTGGGGCAACGGCGGCGGCGACGCGAACTATACGGTCTGGTTCCACGCTGAATTCAGCCGCCCGTTCGAGTCGGAAGGATTCTGGAGCGCCGACATTCCGGACGGGTGGAGCAGAAAGAACGACGATGTCCAGAGCCTTCCTTATCTGCGGCGCGTCGCGGAAGCGGAAGTCATCCGTGATGCCGGCGAACTTGAAGGGAAGCACATCGGATTCTTTACCGAATTTCCTGCTTCCGCCGGCGAGCAGGTGACGGTAAAGGTCGGGATTTCCTTCGTGGACCAGGACGGAGCCAGGAAGAATTTCGAGGCGGAGGTCGCCGGCAAGGATTTCGACCGGATCAAGGCTGAAGCCTATGACAGCTGGAACTCGGAACTTTCCAAGATCGGCATAGCCGGAGGTTCCGATGCCGAAAAGACCGTTTTCTACACGGCTCTTTACCATTCGATGATCGATCCGAGAATCTATGCCGACGTGGACGGCCGCTATGTCGGCGGTGACCTGAAACCTCACGAGGCTTCAGGAAAATTCGTCAAAAGGACCATATTCAGCGGTTGGGATGTATTCAGAAGCGAGATGCCTCTGCAGACCATCATCAATCCGGGGGTCGTCGACGATGTCCTCGAGTCGCTCGTCTCTCTGGCAAGGGAGAGCGGAAGGGAATATTATGAAAGGTGGGAGTTTCTGAATGCATATTCAGGATGTATGATAGGAAATCCTGCAGTCTCCGTGCTGGCCGACGCCTACCTTAAAGGCATCTGCAGTAATTACGATGTGCAGGAGGCTTACCGCTATGCCGTCAATTCCGACGCGATGTTCGGCAACTGGCCTCTCGGGTGGTCACCCTCTTCCAACGGCATCTCCGAGACCCTTGAATATGCTTACTTCGACTGGTGCATCTCAAGACTGGCCGACGCTCTGGGCAAGACGGAGGACGCGGCTCTCTATCGGGAGAGGGGACAGGCGTACAGGAACATATTCGATGGCGGGAAGGGCTGGTTCAGGCTGCGCCGCGCCGACGGTTCCTGGGGCGAATGGCCGGACAGCGCCAGAACCAGGCACGGCTACGGCTGCATCGAGAGCAACCCTTATCAGCAGGGCTGGTTCGTGCCTCACGATCCGGAAGGTATGGCGGAACTGATGGGCGGCCGCGAAATGACTCTTGCCGACCTGAAGGATTTCTTCGAGAACACACCGGACAATATGATGTGGAACGACTACTACAACCACGCCAACGAACCGGTGCATCTTGTGCCGTTCCTGTTCAATCGGCTGGGCGAGCCGTGGAACACCCAGAAATGGACACGTTTCATCTGCAGCCACGCCTATTCGGACGATATGATGACAGGTCTGGTGGGCAACGACGACGTAGGCCAGATGTCGGCCTGGTATGTGCTTTCCGCTTCCGGCCTTCATCCTTCCTGCCCGGGCGACACCCGGGTGGAGATCACGAGTCCTGTCTTTGACAGGATAGTGATAAAGACGGATCCGGTCTATGCTTCAGGCAAGAACTTCACTGTCATCGCGCGCGGGAACAGCCCTGAGAACATCTACATCCAAAGCGCCACCCTCAACGGTAAGGCGCTTGACAGTTGCTTCATCGATTTCAAGGATATTGCCGCCGGCGGAACCCTCGAACTTGAAATGGGGCCTCAGCCTTCTGAATGGGGCGTGAAGTAGCCGCTTGACCGGGACATCATTTGCCGAACCAGCGGCAGCTTTCCTTGGTTCCGGCCAGCCAGACGACATCGTTCTCCCTGAACCTTGTGTCAGCCTTCGGGTTGGCGTCGAACTTCCCGTTTCTCAGGACGCTGATGACCATGCATCCGGCTGCGCGCATATTCATTTCCTTCAGAACTTTGCCGGTGAGGTAGGATTCCGGGCCGAGGACCACCTTCTCCACGGAGAACTCATCGTCCGCCTTGTTGTCCGCCGCTTTTACAGAGGAGTTCATCGCTTCCTCGAACGAGGCTATCTGCTCGTCGGTGCCAACGGCCAGCAGCCTGTCGTTAGGGTAGATGTGTTCCTTGCCCTGCGGAATGAGTATGTTGTGGGTTCCTCTCTGGATCTTTATGATGTTCACGCCGCTTTCCCGGATCATCGGAATGAACTGCAGTTCCCTGCCTATGAATTCTGAGTCAGGCGACACTTCAAGCGGGGCGAGATGCACATTGTAGCCGGACAGCTTGTCCTGTATCGATGACGTGACCGGGGCCTGGCTTCGGGCTATCTCCTCTTTCTGGTTGAGGTTGTTCATAAACCGCATCTCGATCGAGGAATATTTGTGCGCCGACCGTCTTGCAAGGTAGAAGAAGATTATTCCCGCAGCCGTGACAATGATGATGAACCATCCTGAAACCTTGAAATGTGTCATGAATACCTCAAGAACGCAGGCAATGGAAAGGAAACTTCTGATGAGCATCAGGAAGAGGATAGGCCAGAAGTTGGAAGGTTTCTCTCCAAGCAGCTTCCGGGCGGGGGCGTTTATCGAGCCGCTGCTGACGCTGAGTCCGTAGATGAACGGAGCCATCACCGCCAGGGTTATGCCTACTATGAGGCAGTCGGCTACAGTGTTTTCCAGTTTCGGAAAAATCTTGGTGACCAGAGGTTCAAGATAGAGTTTCGAGCCGATCAGAATAGCAAGCAGGAGGATTCCGTAGAGGCCGATTCTGAGGAAATATGCTTTGAGAAGCCTTTTCCATTCGCTTTCTTCGGCGGCAGAACTTTTTCCGGCTCTGTCCGCCGGGTCCGGATTGATCCTGTCCAGTATGTGTTTCGGCAGTTTCTTTTCAAGTAATTCCGTGACAGGGTCTGCGGCCTTGATCATGTAAGGTGTCGTGAAAGTCGTTATGACGGAAACTGCGATGATCACAGGGTAGATGAATTCGCGCATCACTCCGAGCGAACATCCGAGACCTGCGATGATGAAGGCGAATTCGCCCAGCTGGGCAAGACTGAAACCGGAATGTATCGCGTTTTTCAGTCCCTGGCCGGCGAGCAGGACTCCGCTTGACGAGAAGATCACTATGCCTATGATGGTGACGAGGGTGATGACCAGCACCGTCCCCCAGTGCTCGATGATGACCGCAGGGTCCATCATCATTCCGACGGACACGAAGAACACGGCTCCGAAGAGGTCCTTGATGGTCTTGACCAGATGCTCTATGTGTTCCCCCTCGATTGTTTCTGACAGTATCGAACCCATTACGAAAGCTCCGAGAGCCGACGAAAAGCCGGCAAGGCTGGCTATCGTAACCATCGCGAAACAGAGTCCTATGCTGACTATCAGCAGGATTTCATCGTTGAGAAACTTGCGCGCCTTTCTCAGTACGGTAGGAATGACGTAGATTCCGACAAGGAACCACAGGACAAGGAAGAACACAAGTTTGCAGATGCCCCAGAGCATTTCTCCGCCGGCGAACTTGTTGGACACGGCCAGCGTGGAAAGCAGGACGAGGAGCAGGATGGCTATCAGGTCCTCCACCACCAGCGTCCCGAACACCAGGGGAGCGTGGGGACTCTTCTTGAGCCCCATCTCATCGTATGCCTTGATGATTATGGTGGTCGAGGACATAGAGAGCAGGCCTCCGAGGAATATGCATTCCATCGTGCTCCATCTGAGTGCGTAGCCGGTTATCATACCCAGTACGAACATCCCTATGAACTTGGCCCCGGCCATTATCAGGGCGCTGCTTCCTACTTTCAGCAGCTTCTTGAAACTGAATTCGAGTCCCAGGGCGAAGAGAAGGAATATGATGCCGATTTCCGACCACTGCTCCACCGATTCCATACTTGTCAGTTTCGGAAACAGGCCGAGATGCGGCCCGACGATGAAACCGGCTATGATGTAGCCCAGGATAAGCGGCTGCTTGAGCGCTTTGGATATTATGGTAAAAATCCCGGCCGCCACGAGTATGACGGCCAGGTCGGAAACCAGATTCAATTCTTCAGACATTCCTGTTCAATTATATTCGCAAGAATGCGTTTGACTGCGAAAATTATGCTATTGCTTCTTGAACTGTGAAGCGAAACCGAACATGTCCGCGTCGAATTTCGCGTCGCTCCACCAGTTCTCTCCGAACGGAGGGGTGTCGTAGTCGCGCAGCTCGACAACGAGGTTGCCGTCGATTACCGTGAACACCACCACGGCCTCGCCGAGCGTTTCCTTCGTCTTGCTGAACGCCCTGTTGGCTGACGACAGCTTGTAGTACCTGTTGGTGTGCACGTCGAAGCCTGCCTCCGCCATGAACATCGTGCATTCCTCGACCGCGTTTTTGCCTACGACCTTGCCCTCGGTCGAGTAGTTCTTAGGCTCGGTCGGGGTGACGGTGGCTTCCCTGAAATAGTTGGCGAAGTCTCCCTTGTCGTTAGGCGTGACCGTCACGATTCCGGCGGCGTCCTTGGTGAAGGTCAGGGTGAAGCCGGTGTTGTTCAACGGAAGAAGGGCGGAATCGTCCTCCATCTCCTCGAACCACATCATAAGTTCGTCGGCGTCGAAGACCTTGTCGAAGGCCCAGGTGCCGAGGATGTTGTCGGGAACGTTGACGGAGAAAAGCGTGAGTTCAAGCGCCTCGTTGTCGCCCGGGATGAACCGTTCGGCCTTGTCGAGATCGACACTTATGCTGACGGCGTCACCGTCGGTGAATCCTTCCGCGAGCGAGAAACTGAAGCTGGCGGTGCGCTTTCCGGCAGGCAGTACGGCGCAAGGTCCGTCGCCGAGAGTCGTGTCGTACACGATGTATTTGGCGGCATCACCGGTGACGGACATAGGTATGACGACATCGTTGCCCAGCGAGAGGTCCTCGCCTGACTCGACACCCGTGACCGTCATCTGTGCAATGTAGGAGCCGAGTACCTCGGCCTTGGAGGCTTTGAATGAATATACCAGCGTCTCCTCCGGGTCGGGAGTGATGACGGTGATCTCTTTCGCTCCCGTCGCATAGCCTGAAGGAGCCACGATGCTGAGTTTGAGCTGTTTCTCTTCGGTGAGGCCGAGGTTCTTCACGCTGAAGGTCCCGGTGGTCTGGCCGGCCTTCACGGTGACGGGAACTCCGGAGAACTCGTAGTCAGAGCCGGCGGTGGCTCCCGTCCCGGTGACACTGACTGAAACGTCGGCTGTCGCAGGCTCGCTGAGAACCACGGTCACATCGACGCTGCGCTGGGCGTGGACTGTGTAGAAGCTCTTCTCGAACTCGACGGTCGGCTTGTCCTCCTTGTCGCAGGAGGCGAAAGAGGCGGCCGCCGCTATCGCTGCGGCCACGAAAGCAATGAATCTTTTAACCATAGTTTTACTACTAATTAACGTTTCTTTCGTTCTTCGGTCAGCATTGTTTTCTTGAAAAAGGGCTTTTTAGTTTCAGATTGTAATCTGAGCTACTTGCCCGCATCCTTGATTGCCGCTTCGTACTCGGCTTTGATGGCCTTCACCTCCTCCCTTTCAGCATCGGTCGGAATCTCTCCTTTCGGTTTGATATAGGAGCTTTCCGCATCCTTTGTTTTTGGAGGAAGTTCGTTGTACGAACACCCACAAAGGCTTACACTAGCTAACACTGCCGCTAATATAGCAATTATCTTGAATTTTGTACTCATTTTATTTACAGTCCGTAATTAAATTTTAATACACGTAGCCCGGATTCTGCACCAGTTCCGGATTCCTGTCCACGTCCGACTTGGAGATCGGGGAGGTGTAGAGGTACTCTTTCGTGGTGTATTTCAGTCCGTTGCTGATGATCCACCATTCCGGCCGGCCGTTCCGCTTCAGTTCGAACCAGCGGTCTCTCTCAAGGTAGAGTTCCTTGCGCCTTTCGTCGAAGATGGCCTGGAGTAGGGGAGTGAGCGGCTGTCCGTAGCAGTCCACCGTGATCCTGTCCCCGGTCCTCACTTCCGGAAGTGAGTCCGTTGTCAGGTCGGCCACGCCCTTTATCCTGTTGCGGCGCAGTTCGTTCAGCAGTTTAAGGGCGGATGCGTCATCGCCCTTGTGGTAATAAGCCTCGGAGAGCATCAGCACTATCTCCGAAAGCCGGAGCCTGCAGACAGGATTCTTGACGTTCATCCTCTTCTTGTCGAAACTGCAGGAGTAGCGGACATCCTTCTCCGGTTCGTCGCCGAAGAGCTTGATGAGTCTGGCGCAGGCCGGGCGAGCGCCGATGTAGGACTTCAGATAGTTGATGTACCACGCCATGTCGCAGGAGTTGTTGATGTACGAGCGGACCATCACCTCTCCCTTAGTGTCATATTCGGCGTTGATCATGTCGGCATATTCAGAAATTGGGGTGAGGGTGTAGCCGCTGCCGGAAAGGATGTCCTCGCAGAGGGAGATGACGTTGTCCCACTGGCCGCACCAGAACTCGAGGCGCGCCTGGAAGCCCTTGATTATCCATTCGGTGAACACGTAGGTCGGGTCCTGCGGGTCCAGGGCGAGCGCCGAAGAGAAGAGCGACCTGGCGTAGTCGTAGGTCTGGCGCATCGTGCCGCGTGTCGGGGTGGCGCTGATGTCGAACTTGTCCACGATCGGGATGCCAGGCAGTCCGTCAGCCTGCGAGTCGGACCACGGCTGGCAGTACTCCCTCAGCAGGTTGCAGTAGACGATGGCTTTCATTGAATATGCCGCCGCGAGGGCTCCTCTGGCGACATCGGTGTCCCGTCCCTCAAGGTTCTCTATCACGATGTTGCAGTCCTTTACGACTTCCCAGGCGTTCTCGTAGGCCAGCTGGCGGCTGTTGATCTCGTCGCCGGCGAAGGACGGGAGGTTGGCGTTGTTGCGGATGTTGGCGTCGAGGTCGTCGGCCACCCCGTCGAAATGCACTATCGCCTCGATGTTGCCGACCACATATTCATCCTCGCCTCCTTCGATCTGCCTCAGGCGGTAGTGGATGATGGATGCGAACTCGTCGTCAGTTTCCGGGATCACCTCGCCCTGCGGCTTGACGCTGAGGTAGCCGGAGCAGCCTGCGGTGGCGAGAAGAACCGCCGCCCGCGCAACTGCGGAGAATTTCTTGAATATTCTGTTTTTTTTCATTGTCTTTTTCATCTTTCGCAAGTAGTTAAATGCATATGGCAAAAGCGCCTTATCACACGTTCGAAGTGTATCGCACGAAAAAACAAATTTACGTTACCCTTCCCCTAAATCCCCTTCCTCGGGAAGGGGGATGTGCTTCGCACACCCCGGAGGGCCTTCACGTTACCCTTCCCCTAAATCCCCTTCCTCGGGAAGGGGGATGTGCTCCGTCACTGCCGTGACGGGAAATAGGGCGTTTTGCACATATTCCTAAAATTCTACGTTTATGCCTCCGGACATGCTTCTGGTTGTAGGGTAGGTGGCCCCCGGAACCTCCGGGTCCATCCCGTCATATTCAGTGAACGTGAAGAAGTTGTTCAGTGAAAGGTTGAAGCTGAGGCCCCTCATCCTGAGTTTCTTCACAGCGTCGCCTGGAAGGGAATATGTCAGGATGACGGACTTGATGCGGACATAGGAGTTGTCCTTCAGATAGACAGCGTCGACGATCTTGTAGTCCATCGGATAGTAGGACGAGAAGTTGTACTTCGCGTCGAAGTAGTCGTAGATGCGTGGGTACTTGACTCCGGTCGTGTGTTCGGCCGTCCATCTGGAAGTCCTGTCTTTTTCAACGTTGAGATGGTTGCCGTAGAGGTCGCTGAACTGGGACTGGACGGTCTCGGTGCTGACTCCTGAATGCGAACAGCTAGAGTAGCCTGCCGGGTAGCGCATCTTTTCGTAGGTCTTCGAGCCGAGAGAGACCACTCCGTTGACGCTCAGCTTGAGCTGTCTCCAGGAGGCCGTCAGGTTGAAGCCACCGGTGTACGGGGCTATGGTCGTGCCGAGATAGTACCTGTAGTTGTCGGCCTTGTTGAGGTCGGTGGCCGAGGAGATCTCTGCGTCGGGACGGAGCTTGAACTGGTAAAGTCCTGTGTCCGAAGCTATTCCTGCATATTTCCCGCTGATGATCGCTCCAGTGGGGTAGCCCTCCACGTAGCGGTCCTTGGAGGATATTCCGCTGCTCGAGGAAGGGGCGTACTTGAGGACCTTGTTGTAGTTCCAGGCGAAGTTCACCGCCGCTCCGAGGGTCCAGTCCTTTGTCTGGAGGAACTTTCCGTTCACCGTGACCTCCACTCCGTTGTTCATTATGTCGGCCGAATTGAAATAGACATAACTGAATCCGGTCGTGCTCTGCACATAGGAGGATGCCACCACATCGGTGCTGAGCCTGTAGTAGTACTCGGAATTGACGGTCAGCCTGTCTTTCCACAACCCGAAGTCAAACCCGATTTTGGCGTCCCGGGTCTTTTCCCAGCCGAGGTCCGGGTTCGGGGCGGAGGTGACCGTGCCGAGGCTGTAGGTGTTGTCTCCGAAGTAGCGGTACTGCTGCTGGAGATATTCCATCACAAGCAGGTGGGAGGTGCTTGTGTTGATGTCGCCGGTGAAGCCGTAGGCGGCTCTGAGCGTGGCGTGGGAGACGGCCGGCAGCGACCGCTTCATCCAGTCCTCCTCGCCCAGATGCCAGGCTGCTCCGGCGCTCCAGGTCGGGTTGAACTGACGGTTGCTTCCGAAGTAGGAACTGCCGTCGGTCCTGAACGAAGCGTTCAGGACTGTCGTCTTTCCGAGGTAGTAGTCCGCCGAGGCGTAGAAAGACGCGTAGCGGGATTTGCTGTAATATTCACCGTTCAGCTTCTCGACGTCGGAGACCCAGTCGTCAGTGGTGCCGCTGATGGCGGGCAGGGAGGTCGTGCCGGTCTTCGGGTCGTAGTTGTAGCGCTTCGTGAAGACCGTGTTGGAGTTGGCGCCGCGGAGTTCCGCTCCCGCCAGCACGTTGACCGTGTGCTTCCCGCCGAAGGTCCTGTTGAAGGCGAAATGGCCGCGGACCACGTAGCTGTCGCGGTTGGTGCGGTTCTGGGCTATGCTGCCGTAGAGGTTGGTCGTGGAACGGTCGTCGTTGCCGAGCCTGTCCTTGAAGGCGCTGTAGGTGTACTTGTCCACCACCTTGTCGGTGGCGTTGTTGGCGAAGGAGTAGGAGGCGAGTCCGACGAAGTGCAGAGGCTCGGCTATCCTGAAGTCGGCCTGCGCCCTGACCGTGCCGTTGGTGTTGCGGGTCTCGCTGTAGTTGGAGTCCAGTTCGCGGAGGATGCTGAAGCCGTTCTCAGGCATAACCTCCTGGATTCCGCGGCCGTTGTAGTAGCCCAGGGTGAACCAGGTGTTGTCGGCGGCGTAGGATCCGTCCTCGTTGTAGGCCTTCTCGTAAGGATTCGAGAAATAGGCGTAGAGGAACGGGTCCACGGTCGAGGTCGGCATCTTCGATTCCTGTCTGGCTGCCTCCATTCCGAGGTCCAGCCTGACCCAGTCCGTCGGCTTTAGGGTCATCTTGGTGTTGACGTTGTAGCGCCTGTAGTCGTTGTGGATCAGCATTCCGTCCTCATCGTTGACTCCGAGCGCGACATAGTAGGTGTTCTTCTCTGTGCCTCCGCTCATCGAAAGGTGGTGCCCCTGCGAGAAGGCGTTGCGGAAAAGCAGACCGTACCAGTCCGTGTCCACATTCCTGAGAGAGGTGATGCAGGCGTCCTGGGCGGCGGTGTCGCCCTTCATCGAGGCGAACTGCCCGACTCCTGCCCGGATCTGGCCGACTATGCCGACGACCGGGTAGATCACAGTGTTGTCCTTCAGGGAGGCGGCGTACTTGTCCGCCGAGAACTCGTCCCAGAGTTCCTGCTCCCAGGCAAGTTTCTCGGCCGAATTCATCAGGTTCAGGGAGCGCTGTGGCTTTATCGAAAGTGTGAAGGTGTTGTTGTAGCTGACCCTCATCTTTCCGGCTTCGCCTTTCTTCGTGGTCACGACAATGACTCCGTTCGCCGCCCTCGAGCCGTAGATGGCCGCCGCCGCGGCGTCCTTCAGGATTGTTATGCTCTCGATGTCGTTCGGGTTGATGTTGCCGATGCCGTTAACGAATATGTTGTCGAAGCCTCCGGTGGCGAGTTCTTCGGATGTCAGGGATGGGGATTCGCTCTGCAGCGGCACTCCGTCAACCACCCAGAGCGGCTGGCTGCTTCCGCTGATGTTGTTGGCTCCTCTGATCCTTATGGAGGATTGGGTGCCGGGCTGGCCGGATGTCGCCGAGACTGTCACGCCGGCGACCTCTCCCTGCATAAGGGCGTCCACCGATGAGATGGCTTTGGCGGTGAACTTGTCGGAATCCAGCACGGCCACGGATCCGGTGATCCTCTTGACGGTCGTCTGGGCGTAACCTGTCACGACCACCTGGTCGAGCTGGTTGTCCTCCCATTCCATAACGATGGTGATTCCTTCTGTCTTGCCCGGGACTATCTTGTAGACAACCTCTTTCATCCCGACCGAGGAGAATATGACTGACTTGGCCCCTTCCGGAAGCCTGAGGCTGAACCTGCCGTCGAGGTCGCTGGTCGTTCCGACCGACTTCTTCTCCGCCGACACGATTCCGGCTCCGATCACCG
>CAVHYF010000038.1:0-18767 GCA_963640265.1 bacterium
GAACTTACCTTCTTTGCGGAACCGTAACCTACAACGACTGCATCGTCAAGGACGTTCTTGTCTTCCTTTAGGAAGAAGTCGTGAGTGGTCTTTCCGTTGACCGCTACGGTCTGTGTTTCGAAACCGATGACGGAAACGACAAGCTTTCCCTGTGAAGGGACATTGATCGTGTACTTTCCGTCGATGTCTGTCGAGGTTCCTGTCCTGGAGCCTTCAACCATTACGGTCGCTCCTGGAATAGGATCGCCGGTCGCGGCCTCTTTGACAGATCCGGACACCCGGATCGTCTGGGCGGTGGCTATGCCTATGCTGACAAGCAGGCACAGCGCCAATGTGAACATTTTTTTACTCATAAGCTTAAAACTTTGTTAAACTCAGCGTTTGGTAAAAACTATAATATAACATAAATAAGTATTCATTCCAACGGCGCTTCGATCCCGTAACAAATGAGGCCTGATGCCGTTCAATCCCAAATGAACTGATTCTCCGATTGCAAATAAACGGAATATTTTTCACAATTCCAAGAAGCGAAGAACTTGATTGATTGAATATATTACTGAAATCAACCGTTTTACGAATTTCGTGCGCGTAAGATGCTCTTAGCCGTTGCTTTAACATTGAAAGGGATAGTGCTCTTAAAATTACAATTTGAAAGTGCGAAAAAATTTTAATTTTTTAGAGAGCACATCAAAAAATGCCGGCCGCGATATGACTTTGATTGACTGTGACCGAAAATTGACTATGACACGAACCTTCTCCGGACGGCGAGCAGGATGCGGCGGACAGGAGACAGGGCGAGCCAGATGCGGACCTTTATCCGGTAGGAGGACGATGAAACATCAACGGGACGCCGTCCGTCTTTCAGAACGGTCACGACCTTGCCGAAGATCCGGTCTCTGCCGCAATGCTCTTTCGCCTTGAGGATGCCGTCTCCCTGAATCTCGGCCGTGCCGCCGCTGAACGACAGGATTCTGTGCATTATGAACTTCCCGGAAAAGCAGAACAGGACTATGTCGCCGGCCTTGGCCTCCCTGCGGTCCAGCCCTGCCGGAGTCCCCGCTTCAATGCCTTCCAGCACGACTAAGTCTTTGCCTCCGGCTATGAACGGGAGCATGCTGCTGCCCTTGACCGGAATAGTGACGCTTTTCCCTTCCCGGAGAAGTTCCAGCACGTTGCTGAAGAACAAGTCGTTGCTGATCGTAAGTCTGTTCATTCCCGGAAATGATGTGCGGAGAAACTGAAAAAAGAGTGGTCCCAGCAGGGCATGATCCTGCGACCCCCTGATTATGAGTCAGATGCTCTAACCAACTGAGCTATGGGACCGGTCATCGGTCCGGATTGCTCCGGACCTTGCGGGGTCAAAGTTACCAAAGATTTCCGTAACTGCAAAGAGTATGATTCGAGATTATTGATTACATTCGCGTCGGAAAACCATATTCGGTGAAATGAATTCAGGTGCAATGAACATCAACACGACGGAACTTCTTGAGAATATGATCCGGATCCCGTCCTTCAGCAGGGAGGAGGGGCCGGTTGCGGATTACCTTGAACGGTGGATGACCGGAGCGGGATTCGATGTAAGAAGGACGGGAAACAATCTGTGGATCGAGTCCTGCCCGCCGGACGGCCGTCCCACTGTCCTTCTCAACGCCCACATAGACACTGTGCGGCCCGCATCCGGCTACACCCGGGACCCGTTCGGCCCTGCAGTCGAAGACGGCTGTCTCTACGGACTTGGCAGCAATGACGACGGAGGCTCCCTGGTGGCGCTTCTGGAAACATATTCAAGACTCATCAAACGTCCGCAGCAGTACAGGCTTGTTTTTTCCGCAACGGCTGAAGAAGAGGTCAGCGGCAGGGGAGGACTGGACCTGCTGCTCCCCGAACTCGGCAGAATCGACTTCGGGGTGATTGGCGAGCCGACAGGAATGCGGATGGCCGTCGCGGAGAGGGGGCTTATGGTGCTTGACTGCACCGCTTTCGGCAAGAGCGGGCACGCAGCCCGCAACGAAGGCGTCAATGCGATTTATGAAGCGCTGAAGGACATCTCCTGGTTCCGGGAACACCGTTTCGAAAAGGTTTCGGACTTTCTGGGTGCCGTCAAGATGACAGTGACGCAGGTCAATGCCGGAACGCAGCACAACGTCGTCCCGGACAAGTGCACGTTCGTGGTGGACGTGCGTCCCAACGGGATGTATTCCAACCCCGAACTTCTTGAGATGATCAAGGCTTCCGTTTCGTGTGAAGTCAGGGAGCGCTCCACGAGAATCGGGAGCTCGCATATCCCGCTTGAGCACCCTGCGGTCAGAAGAGGCCTTTCCATCGGCCTTGAGCCGTTCGGCTCTCCGACCACGAGCAATCAGTCCCTCTGCAGTTTCCCTACAATGAAAATCGGCCCCGGCGACTCGGCCCGTTCGCACTCGGCTGACGAGTACATACGTCTGGACGAAATCACCCGCGGCATAGAAATCTACACCGCTCTCCTCGACGGACTCGTCCCGGAGTCTTGATGCAGGTCCGTGAAGGGATTACCTGAGCCAGCCGGCGAGCCTGTCGACGGCGGCGTGTACCTTGTCGAAACCGAATCCTGACAGGATGCGCTCCATCTTGGCGGCTATGCGGTCGTTGCAGAGGTTGCCGATCGAGCCTTCGTGCGTGTGGTGAAGCTCGCCGTGATATTCAAAGGTACCCTGTCTGATGGAGCCGGCGACCTGACGGTAGGCGTCCCTGAACGGTACTCCGCTCTCTACCAGATGGTTGACCTCCTCTACGCTGAACGCCAGGCGGTATTTCGGGTCGCTCATCACATCGGTCGCGACCTCCATCCCGCTGACGGCATATTCAACTATGTCGAGACAGTCGTTCATTTCCTTGAATATAGGGAAGAACACTTCCTTCAGAATCTGCATGTCGCGGAAGTAGCCGCTCGGCAGGTTGCCCGTGATGCAGCGGATTGTTCCCGGCACGCCCTGAAGCTTGTTGCAGTGCGCCCTCACAAGCTCGAACACATCGGGGTTCTTCTTGTGCGGCATTATGCTGGAGCCGGTGGTCAGCGCGTCCGGCAGGTGGATGAAGCCGAAGTTCTGGCTTGAAAAGAGGCATCCGTCCATCGCGAGCCTTCCGACGGTCTCCGCGATTGATGAATATGCAAACGCAACGGCCCGCTCCATCTTGCCTCGGGTCATCTGGGCATAGACGGAGTTGTAGTCAAGATCGTCGAATCCAAGGAGTTCCGTGGTCATAGTCCTGTTCAGCGGAGCTGACGAACCGTAGCCTGCGGCCGAGCCGAGCGGGTTGAGGTTCACGACTTCCCAGGCTGCCTTCATCACGCTGAGGTCATCGCAGAGGCTCTCGGCGTAGGCCCCGAACCAGAGACCGAAAGAGGAAGGCATCGCAACCTGCAGGTGGGTGTAGCCCGGAATCAGCACGCCCTTGTACTTCTCGCTGGCCTTCTGGAGGGTGCGGAAAAGCGACTCGACCTTGCCGACGGTCTTCTCGATCTCGGCGCGGGCGAACAGTTTCAGGTCCACCAGCACCTGGTCGTTGCGGGAACGCCCGGTGTGGACCTTCTTCCCGACATCTCCGAGCTTGCGGGTGAGCATAAGCTCGACCTGGGAATGGATGTCTTCCACGTCGTCTTCGACGTAAAGTTCACCCTTGCAGGCCGATGAATATAATGCCTTCAACTCAGGCAGAAGCTTGTCGAGGTCTTCCTTGGCAAGCAGTCCGACGCTCTCCAGCATCGTGATGTGGGCCATAGTGCCCAGTATGTCGTAAGGGGCCAGTTCGTGGTCGAGTTCACGGTCGTTCCCGACCGTGAAAGCGTCGATTCTCTCGTCCTCCTTGAAGCCCTTGTCCCAAAGTTTGTTCGCCATGTACTGTGTTTTTTGACTCCGCAAATATAGCCAATAAAATAAGAAGGTCGGGTTTTTCCGCCGTATTTTGTATCTTTGCGGAAGCAATCTTTGGCGCAGTGAACCATTCTGCAAGGCCAAGGTTTGCAGAAGCATTGGAACTAAATATCAAAGATAATGAAGAACAGTACCTTTTTGAAACTTGCAGCGGCCGCTTTCGCAGCTGCGACGGCCGTTTTTCCGGCTGAGGCGAAGATCGAACTTCCGCAAATTCTAAGTGACCATATGGTCCTGCAGCGCGATGCTGCGGCCAACCTTTGGGGCAAGGCCGCTCCTTCTTCCAAGGTGACGGTCAAAGCCTCCTGGAGTACGGAGGAATATTCAGTGAAAAGCGACAAGGGCGGCAACTGGAAAATTGCCGTCAAGACTCCGGCTGCAAGCTACACGCCATATTCAATCACCGTCGCCGACAAGGACGGCTCCGTCACCCTGAATGACGTGCTTGTCGGAATCGTCTGGCTCTGCGGCGGTCAGTCCAATATGGAAATGCCTCTGAACGGATTCTGGGCCTGCCCTGTGGAGGGCGCTCTCGATGAAATCGCCCTTTCCGGACAGTTCAGGGACAAGATTCGTCTTGTCAAAATCCCTAAGACAGGCGCGTTGAGCCCGCAGGAGACTGTTGAAGGCTCCTGGCAGGTGAGCTCTCCGGAGAACACTGCGCAGTTCACTGCCGTGGGCTGGCATTTCGCCAAGGCGCTGAACGCAGTGCTCGACGTGCCGGTCGGTCTGCTCTCCTGCAACTGGGGCGGCTCCGCTGTGGAAAGCTGGATTCCGGAGGAAATTGTAAGAACATACCCTGAGAACACTCTGCCGACCGGACAGTATGCTCCGAAAAAGGATCCGGACGGAGGGTACAACTGCGGCAATGCCTACATTATGTACAACGGAATGATATACCCTGTCCACAACTACACCATAGCGGGCTACATCTGGTACCAGGGCGAGACCAATGCCGGCGGCTACGGCTGGTATGCGGAAAGGCTCGCAAAGATGGTCGGTGTCTGGAGAGACCTCTGGGGGCAGGGTGAACTCCCGTTCTACGAGGTTGAACTAGCACCTTACATCTATGGAGGCGACGGCACCGTCGGCGCGAAAATCCGTGAAGCTCAGCGCAAGGCTGTGGGCATCATCCCGAACAGCGGCATCGTCTGCACCAATGACCTGGCATATTCCTATGAATATGATCAGATCCATCCTTGCAAGAAGGCGGAGGTCGGGCGGCGTCTTGCCTATCTCGCTTTGAGCAGGACCTACGGCCAGAACGGAATACCTTACAACGAACCGGTTTACAAGAGTATGGAGATCAAGGGCGGCGCTATAGAGGTTTCTTTCTACAATGACAACAATGGCTTCAGCCCTTGGCACGACATCACCGGTTTCGAGATAGCAGGCGAAGACAAGGTCTTCTATCCTGCCCAGGCTGTCCTGTCCGGCAGTGGAGGAAGGAAAGTTACCGTCAGCAGCGACAAGGTTCCGGCTCCGGTTGCCGTACGCTATTGCTTCAAGGACTTCCAGATAGGAAACCTGACCGGAAACTGCAATCTTCCGCTTGTCCCTTTCCGTACGGACAGCTGGGAATAGTCTCCCGATGCTTTGATTCGCCTTCGGCCGCTTGCCCGCCGCACATCAGTCTTGCCGCGTTTGGACAGGAAAGCTGAAGAACATAAAAATAAAGTCCTGCAAATTTTCGGTTTTCGTCTGAAAATCCGTAATTTTGCAGGATTTTTTTAAGGTATATGCAAGAGATTAGGAACATCGCGCTCATCGCGCACGTCGACCACGGCAAGACGACTCTCGTGGACAGGATGATTTACCAGGCGAATCTGGTGCGTCAGCCGGAGAATCTGGGTCAGCTGATCCTCGACAACAACGACATTGAAAGGGAAAGGGGCATCACAATTCTGGCGAAGAATGTCTCCGTCACCTACAAAGGCGTAAAGATCAACATTATAGACACTCCGGGCCATAGCGACTTCGGAGGAGAGGTGGAAAGGGTTCTGAATATGGCTGACGGCGTGCTCCTTCTGGTGGATGCCTTCGAAGGCTGTATGCCTCAGACGAGGTTCGTGCTTCAGAAGGCTCTCGAACTGGGCAAGAAACCGATAGTGGTCGTCAACAAGGTTGACAAGCCGAACTGCCGTCCGGACGAGGTGCAGGAAGAGGTCTTCGACCTGATGTGCGCACTGAACGCCACTGACGACCAGCTGGATTTCAAGACGATTTTCGGAAGCGCCAAACAGGGCTGGATGTCCGAAGACTGGAAGACTCCGGCATCGGACATCACACCGCTGCTGGATGCCATACTTGAGGTAATTCCTGCTCCGAAGGTGGTCGAAGGCACTCCGCAGCTTCAGGTGACTTCCCTTGAATATTCTCCTTACGTCGGACGTATAGCGGTCGGCAAACTGACCAGGGGAGTCCTCAAGACCGGACAGCAGGTCAGCCTCTGCAAGAGGTATGACGTTGTCGAGAAGCACAAGATCAAGCAGCTGATGGTGTTCGACGGGCTCGGCAAGAGCAATGTGGACACCGTGCAGTGCGGTGACATCTGCGCCGTCGTCGGAATCGACGGTTTCGAAATCGGAGACACCATCACCGACTTCGAGAATCCGGAGGCCCTGCCTCCAATCTCGATCGACGAGCCTACGATGAGCATGCTCTTCACGATCAACAACTCCCCGTTCTTCGGCAAGGACGGCAAGTTCGTGACTTCAAGGCATATAAAGGACAGACTTGACAAGGAACTCGAGAAGAACCTCGCATTGAAGGTCAAGCCGGGCCTGAACGCCGATTCGTTCGTGGTCTATGGACGAGGCGTCCTGCATCTGTCCGTGCTGATCGAGGAGATGCGCCGTGAGGGTTTCGAACTCCAGGTGGGACAGCCTAAAGTTCTGGACAAGACCATCAACGGCCAGCGCTGCGAACCTATCGAGGATCTTTCCATCGAGGTTCCGGAGCAGTTCGTCGGAGCGGCCATCGAACTTGCTACGCGCCGCAAGGGAGCCCTTCTGCATATGGAACCGAGGGGAGACAGGACCCTGCTGAACTTCGATATCCCTACGCGTGGACTTATGGGACTGCGCAGCAACCTTCTGACAGCTTCCCAGGGCGAGGCGATAATGGCCCACAGGTTCAAGGAATATCAGCCGTACAAGGGCGAGATCGACAACCGCACCAACGGTTCGCTCGTGTCTCTCGAGACGGGAACGGCGATCGCATATTCAATGAACAAGCTTCTTGACAGGGGCAAGTTCTTCATCGACCCGGGCGAGGAGATCTACTGCGGCCAGGTTGTGGGTGAACACACGAGGGAGAGGGACCTGAACATCAACATCTGCAAGACGAAGAAGCTCACCAACGTCCGCGCGGCCGGTTCCGACGAGAAGATAGTTCTCCCTCCGGCGATGAAGATGTCGCTCGAAGAGATGCTTGAATATATCCGTGAGGATGAACTCGTGGAGGTGACTCCGCATCATCTGAGGATCCGCAAGACTCTCCTCGATCCGATGGACAGGAAGCGCGCCGGCGGTGCCGCTGATGACGAATAGTCAAAACTATTGATGAAAAATTTTTATTACGGAAATTTTTTCATACCTTTGCATCCCCAAATCTGTTTATAGGATTGATGAAAGAAGATTTTGCAGTTCCGATGAATGGATTGGCCCAGGGACGGACGGAGTTCCGCCTGAGGGTCGGGAAGGAGTTCTTTGAACAATTTGAGAATTCGGAGATACTCGACGCCGACATTGAAGTCGGGGTCACGGTTGAGAAATCCGGGCGTTTCACGGGCGTTGACTGCACCATTACCGGCAATGCCACCGTCACTTGCGACAGATGCCTTGAGGATCTGGTTCTTCCGGTCGAGACCGGTTTCAGCCTGAGCGTCAAGTTCGGTCAGGAACCTTCTGACGAAGGAAATGCCGTGGAGGGCGGAAGGGAGATCGTCTGGCTTCCGGAGTCCGACGCCGAACTGGATCTGGCACAGATAGTTTACGATTATGTCTGCCTGTCGTTCCCGGTCCAGAGGGTCCATCCGGAAGGGGAGTGCAATCCCGAGACGCTGAAGTATCTGAGTTCTGAAGATTGTTCCGGAAAGGATTCCGGGGGAGAAAGTTCCGAAAGGCCGTTTGCGGCTCTCAAGGATTTGATTGAAGGGAAGAAATAATAAAATTAAAAAGTATAAATTATGGCACATCCGAAACACAAAGTCTCCAAGCAGAGAAGAGACAAGAGGAGAACCCACGACTTCGCTCCGGTTCCTACTCTGGGTACTTGCTCCAACTGCGGCGCTACTGTGATGTATCATCACGTATGCCCTGAGTGCGGCTATTACAGAGGTCGTCAGATCATCGAGAAGAGCGCTGAGTAGTTCTTTTCAGAAACTGATGGTCCCATAGTTCAACGGATAGAACGGAGGTTTCCTAAACCTTAAATATAGGTTCGATTCCTATTGGGACTACAAAAGAGGCACGACGAAAATCGTCGTGCCTCTTTTGTAGTCCCTTTGGGGCCTTCCTTCCTTCCTTTTTTTTAACCTTTCGGGTAGCGGACCGTGAAGCAGGCACCCCCGAGGTAGTAGGACTTTGAATAGGAAATCTCTCCGTTGCATTTCTCGATTATGCTCTTGCAGATGGAAAGCCCCAGCCCGGTCCCGTTGCTCTTTGTCGTGAAAGCAGGAGTGAAGAGTTTCGTGCGGCTCTCCTCATCGACTCCGGCACCGTTGTCCTCGAACACGATGTCATAGAAGCCATACTTGGTGTCCTTGCGCAAAGAGATCTGAATCTTTCCGGCGACAGGCTCCACGCCGTTCCCTGCACAATCCTCCTGGACTTTTTCTATAGCCTGAATCGCGTTGTTGATGATGTTCGTGAAGACTCGTGTCAGCTGAGGCTTCGGACCTTTTACCGTCGCATCGTCCAATCCCATATACGAGAACGTTATGTTCTCCTTCGAGTCGAAGAGAGCGATTTCCTCCTTCAGAAGCCTGTCCAGATTGATCTCCACCGGCGGCTCGTTGTAGAGGTTGGCGAATGTCGAGAACTGGCTTGCCGTGTCGGCCAGAAGGTCAATCTGATTGAGGACTTCTTCCGAGACTTCGTCGAAACGTTCCGCCCAGACGGGGTTGCCGTTTTTCTTCAGCCGTATGAGCCTCTGAATCTGCAGTTTGATAGGGGTCAGAGGATTCTTGATTTCGTGCGCCACCTGCCGTGCCATCGTACCCCACGCCTTGTTTCTCTCCGCCTCCGCCAGCTGCTTGGAGGAGTTGTACAGTTCGTGCACCATACGGTTGTAGGCCTGGACAAGCCTTGACACCTCATCGTCCCGCTCGTAGATGATATATTCAAGGTTGCTGATGCTGACCTCGTTCATTCTCCGCCCTATTTCGGAAATAGGCTTGAACATCTTGTCCACGGCCGCCATTGTGATGAACCTCGCGAGCAGCAGCAGGATCAGGAACACCGTGACGACCGTCGCAGAGTGCAGCACCGCATCGGACTTGAAGTCGAAGCTTTCATCGGTGAAAGGCGAACACATTATTGCTATCATCGCGCCCTTCGTGTTGAACACCGGCGCATAGAGGAAATACGTCGCTTTGTCGCCGATGTCTTCTTTCCCGATGTAGAACCTCTTGTTCTTGTAGATGATGTTCTCGAAGGCCTCGGGGTTCATCCTGGAACCGAGAAGCATACGGTCGAACACCTCCTGGGTCGTTGACTTGAACTCTCTGCCGGAAGTGGTGTAGAGAGTGATGTCCGACTTCATCGTGTTGCTTATCTCGTCCAGCAGTCCCGAGGCTTCCTGAGTGTTCAGGTCAGCATAGTCCTGGGCGAAGCGGCATCTTGCCTGGAGCAGGGTCTGGAGAGAGTTGACCTTGTCGGACATCGAAGACTTCAGGTTGGCGGTGTTCCTTCTGTAAACGAAGAGTACGCTGACCGTCGCGAGAGTGATCATCGTCATCACCAGAGCCACCATCATCGCCGCGTTGATCCTTGATTTGTAGTAGTTCTTTTCCTTCTTTCCTGAATGGTTCCGCGCCAGAGTAAGGAGGGAAAGGCAGGCCCAGAAAGTCAGAGTGAGGACGAGGAATGCCACGACATAGTTGAAGTTCTCGGTCTTCGGCCTGGAGACGATGACGAGATCCTCTTCGGAAATCCTGTTGACGAAATGCGTGTAGCCGTTAAGCCTGATCACGCCGTCGGAAGCTTCGTCTATCCCGTATTCCACCTCTTCATCAAGAACCGTGGAGTAGGAGTAATTGCCTTTGCAGGAAATCAAGCTCTTCCCGGAATATTTTGCGTATGAATATCTTGCCGGAATAAGCACGGCCCCCGGTGCTGAATATCCCAGAAGCCGGGCGTATCCCTTGTCTTCCCGGTTCGACTTCGGAGAAACGGTAAGCAGCATCATCGTCACCCCGCTTCCCTCGTTGTAGTAGGCGAAACTGCCGGTGTAGAGACTGTGTCCGGAGTTGTCGCGTCTGAACCTGAACCTGGAACCTGTCGAAATGGGAGTCCCGCCGGACACCATTTCCGTGAAATAGGCCACTGCGGCCGGATTCTTCTCGTTTTCCGGGAACAGCTCGACGACAATGTCGTAGTCCTGCGCGGTCCGCAGCATATAGTTCTCGACTATTCTGCCAAGGATGATGTTGTTGCTGTTCTTGATGGCGGCAAGCGCGGCGGTCATCCTGTCGGACGCTATCTGGTCTTCAATCCGTCTGAGATCCAGTTCAAGGCTGATGTCCCTGTCCATTGACAGCCTGTTCGCCCAGACGTTGACCCGGTCTTCCTCTTTCCTGAATCCGAGCGTCGCGGCCACGGCGACCAGGTAGAGAGCGAAGGCGGATGCCGTAAGGATCCTACATCCGTTCGTGAACAGGTTGAACCGGAGTCCGGTCTGTCTTTTCACCGCGGGCGCGAGCATCTGGACAAGCAGAGGCACGGTCATCAGCAGGCCGCCTATCGTCAGATAGACAAGCAGACTGAACACGCTGAGATCATTGAGGCGGTAGAGTTCAAGCGATATGTTGGAGTTCAGGATGATGCTCCTGAGCATAAAGTGCGTGAATACAAGCACCGCGACAAGAATCGCCGAAATCGCGGATGAGTAGAGCGCCAGGCTCAGCTTCGGCCTCTTGGTGCCGAGAATTCTTCTGAATATGTCGTTTCTTGTCACGTAGATGCATCCGATGCTCAGCACTATCACCAGACTCGTCACTATCACTGTGCCGATGGAGTTGAACAGCTGGCCGTCGGCATACACGGCCGGCGAGAACAGCCTTGACGAATCATCCGCCTTCAGCCCCCACAGGTAGGCCGCGAAGATCGCCGCGAAGATTCCGGCAAGAACCAGGACAAGGCTTTTCATCGTCCTTCTGGTGGCAAGGTGCAGGAGTGCCGCTATGATGAAGAATCCGATGGCCATCCAGATAAGGAACTGATGGGATGTCGCCGGCATCCCGGTGAGCGAATCCGCCGAAATCTTGAAGACCGGTTTTCCGTCCAGCGTCACGACCGAGCCCTCCGTTTCGGAAAGCGGAACGATCGAGCAGCCTCTCCCGAGCTTCAGATGACGGTTGATGCCGTTGCGGTTCCCGTTGTCCATCTGGTCGACTATCTCCAGGCCGGCGATGACTTTTCTCGTTCCGAGCGTCTCGGCCTTGATCAGATACCATTTCTGTCCGTAGTTGACGAAAGACACGTCCTGCGTCACGCCGGCAAGAGGGGAGTACAGGTCCACGGTCGGTCTTGACAGTTTCGGAATGACGATTCTTGAACTTATGTCATCGTTCCGGACAGGAAACTGGTTGCTCCAGGACTGCAGCGTGTCGTCTATGTACCGGTAGATTACCATATCCTCAGGCAGGTCATTCTGCCCGGTCCAGGTTCTCTTGTCAGCTGACAGCGCGGCCGAGATGTAGCCTTCGAGGATGTCCATCCGCTTGCCCGCTTCCCTTCCGGCGCGCAAGGCCTCGCGTTCCGTGTTGTCGGACCATCTTCCGGCAAGCAAGGCGGCGGCCAGGAGGATTACGGCGCAAGCCATAAAACCTCTGACAAGCCAGTCCCTTATGTCGAATCTTTTCCCTTTCATTCGTGATGGTACGGTTCCCCTTTGATTATTGTGAATGCCCGGTAAAGCTGCTCGGCGAATATCGTTCTGACCATCTGGTGCGAGAATGTCATCTTTGAAAGCGAGATCTTTCCGCAGCATCTTGCATAGACTGCATCTGAAAAGCCGTAGGCGCCGCCGATGACGAATACAATATCTTTGCCACCGCCGCTCATCATCGCGCTTATTTCACGGGCGAATTCCACCGACCGGAATTCTTTGCCGTGTTCGTCCAGCAGGATTACCCTGTCGGAAGGCTTTACGCTCTTGAGTATCAGGTCACCCTCTTTCTCCTTGATCTGGCTGCGGGTGAGCGCGGAGACGTTCTTCAGCTCCGGAATCTCGACGACGGAGAACGGTACATAATGGGACAGTCTGGAGGAATATGTCTCCAGACCTTCCCGGACCCATCCGATGTCGGTTTTTCCGACTGTCAGCAAGCTGATTTTCATCGTCTGCAAAAATAACAAAGTGGCTCGGTATTTGCAACATAAATGGCTTGCGTTTCGCTTTGCGTAACTTTGTTTTTGTGCTATGAAGGCCTTTTTGAGGATATTCCTGGCATCCGCCGTGATGCTTTTCTGCGGTGGCGCGGCAGCCACCGCGGACAGTTATGACGTGTTTGTCCCGATTGCCAAGTATCTGGGACGCGGGGATGTCGAGAAACTTTCAGCCTGGTTCGCGGACAACCTTGAAATAACGATAATGTCCACGACCAATGACTCAAGCAAGAATCAGGCTAAGCAGATTCTCAAGGCGTTCTTCGATGGGCATACCCCACGTTCCTTCGAAATCAGCCACACCGCTTCCCATTCCAATTCCAAGTATGCGCTGGGTTATCTCAGCGCCGGAGGCGAAGTTTTCGAGGTGACCGTCTTCGTCAGCAACGGAGGCGGCGGCTACCGGATCCAGCAGCTGAAGATCGACCGGATCCGATGATCAGCCTCCGGCACCCCGCTTATGCAGACTTCCAAAATGAAACAACTTTCAAAACATATCTCCGGCTTATTCCTTACAACCTTCCTGCTCTTGATTTTCTCCAGCTTCGACGCCTGCGCACAGGCCACTAAAGTCAAGGGAAGGGTAATCGACGCATCGACAGGGGAGGGCATCCCATTCGCCGGAATTTATTTCAAGAATTCCACCGTCGGGGTCTCCGCCGACCTTGACGGCAACTTCTCCCTCGAAACAAGGGTTGACACATTGACGCAGCTTTCGGCCTCCATTCTGGGATATTCGGAATCCGTAAAAAAGGTTACGCCGCACAGTTTCAACGAGATCATATTCATACTCAAACCGGTGACAGACGAGTTGAGCGCCGCCGTGATCAAGCCTGACGACAGTTACGTGCGTTCCATTCTTCGGAAAGTGGATGAAGCCAAGGAAAGGAACAATCCAGAGCTCAGACAGAAGTACGGCTGCGACGTCTACACCAAGATGGAACTGGACCTGACGAATCCCGAGAACCAGATGATAAGCCGCGTGCTGCCCAGGAAGTTCCATTTCGTCTATGACTATATGGACACGTCGGTCGTATCCGGGCTTCCGTACCTGCCGGTATTGATTTCGGAAACTTCGTCAAAGTTCTACCATCGGAGAAATCCAGAAGCAAGCAGGGAAGTCATCAAGGCCACCAGAATCTCCGGAGTGGACAAGGATCCTGTGCTGGCGCAGTTCACCGGCACTATGTACGTCAAGACCAACTTCTACGACAATTACATCAACATATTCCAGGTGGAGATTCCGTCTCCGCTTTCAAGTTCCGGCACCACCTACTACAACTATTATCTTGTGGACAGCCTGAACGTCGATGGGCGCAAGACCTACAAGGTGCGTTTCCATCCGTCCAAGTGGGTGTCTTCGCCGACTTTCGACGGCGAGATGTCCATAGATGCCGAGGAATATGCTCTCAGGGACATCCACGCGAGGCTCAAGAAAGGGTCCAACGTCAACTGGGTCAGGGATATGGCGATCGATGTCGAGAACCGGAGGATCTCCGACTCCACCTGGTTCTACGGCCAGGAGAAGATGTATGTCGATTTTTCTGTCACGATGCGCGATTCCTCCAAGATGGTGTCCTTCCTGGGCAACAGGCAGATTCACTATGGCGAGCCGGATTTCGACGTGACCTTCAGGGAAGACAAGGAAGATACTAAGTCCCAGGTCCTTGCCGACAGGAGCGTTATGAACAATGACAACGGCTTCTGGCAGCAGGCCAGGCCGTTCCCTCTGAGCGAGAAGGAGCAGGGAATCTACAATATGGTCGATTCCATCAAGAGCGTGCCGCTGTACAAGGATGTCTATGCTCTTGTGGATATGTTCGTCAACGGTTTCCTGAATCTCAAGTATGTCGGGATAGGCCCGTATTCTTCGCTTGTCAGCTTCAACAGGCTGGAGGGTGCGAGGCTCCAGTTCGGAGTGCGTACGGCAAACGACCTGAGCCGGAAGTTCAGGATTATGGCCTATGCCGCCTATGGCTTCAGGGACAAGACGTTCAAGGGCGGAGGTACCTTCGAATATATGTTCGGCAACCAGCCTACGCGCAAGCTGTCGCTTATGTACAAGCACGATGTGATGCAGCTGGGCAAGGGGCCTTATGCTTACGGGAGCGGAAGCCTGATGACGTCCGTTCTCGCCAAGGCCAACAGCCAGAAGATGAGTATGGTGAACGACTATTCGATTTCCTACCAGCACGAGTGGTCCCAGAACTTCAACTCGGTCATCGCTCTTGAGAGCAGGAGAATCTTTTCCAATGAATATGTCCCTATGTTTTCTCCGGACGGGGTGCGGTTCAATTCGGTGGGCTACAACCAGGCCCATCTCCAGCTTCGTTTCTCCAAGGACGAGATCGTCACGAGGACAACCTTCGACAAGCATTATCTTTATTCGAAATATCCTGTCGTCACTCTTGACCTGATCGCTTCGATGAAGGGGATAGGAAAGAATGAATATTCATACTTCCGTCCGGAACTGTCAATGCACTACACGCTGCCGATTCCTCCGGTCGGCCTGTCGAAGATCGACATTTCGGCCGGTACGATCGTCGGTACGGTCCCTTATCCGATGCTCAAAATCCACGAAGGCAACGGTACATATTCATTTTCAAGGCATTCGTTTGCCTGTATGGACTACTACGAGTTTGCTTCCGACCTTTGGGCGACACTGTTCTGGGAACACAACTTCAAGGGGTTCTTTCTGGGCAAGATTCCGCTGCTGAGAAGGTTGCAGTGGCGTGAGGTGGCCTCGCTGAGGGCCGCCTACGGTACGGTGCGCAAGGAGAACAACGGAATCGTGGGCGACGGCAAATTCGGAGCCGTGATGCTTTTCCCCGGCGGGATGGGCAAGCTCAACCGCCCTTATGTAGAGATGGGCGTAGGAATCACGAACATATTCAGAGTTCTCCGCATCGACGCTTTCTGGCGTATGACGCACCGCTATGAGGTCAAGGACGGTGTCAAGGTTCCGCACGACAACCGCTTCGTCCTGAATCTGGGCCTCGAGTTCCGCTTCTGAGCCTGCCTGCCGGGAAGTCAATATTGTTGAGGATAAATGTTATTATTTTTGTACTTTTGCAGGTTTGATGATATTATTTGATATTAACAGGCTGTCATTGACGGCAAGCAATTATTGATAGACAATGGAAGAAGCGAAGAATCCAACGGCCGAAGAGCCTAAAAGACTCAATTTTCTTGAGGAGATAATCGAAGACGACCTGAAGTCCGGCAAAGTGGAAAGCGTGATGACACGTTTCCCTCCGGAGCCTAACGGCTACCTCCACCTCGGACACGCCAAGAGCATCTGCATAAACTTCGGACTCGCCCAAAAATACGGCGGCAAGACCAACCTCCGTTTCGACGACACCAATCCTACCAAGGAGGACACCGAATATGTCGACTCGATCAAGGAGGACATCAAGTGGCTTGGATTCCAGTGGGAGAAGGAACTCTACGCTTCCGACTATTTCGACCAGCTCTACGCCTGGGCCGAGCAGATGATTGAACGCGGACAGGCTTACGTCGATGACCAGACCCAGGAAGAGATCAGCAAGGGCCGCGGCACGATCGACAAGCCTGGCACCGAGAGCCCGTACAGGAACCGCAGCGTCGAGGAGAACCTTCGCATATTCAGAGAGATGAAGGCCGGCAAGTACGCCGACGGTGAGAAGGTGCTCCGCGCCAGGATCGATATGGCTTCGCCGAACATGATGTTCCGCGACCCGATCCTGTACCGCATCAAGCACGCCTCGCATCACCGTACCGGCGACAAGTGGTGCATCTACCCGATGTACGACTTCACCCACGGGCAGTGCGACTCCATCGAACACATAACCCACTCCATCTGCACGTTGGAGTTCGATGTCCACAGACCTCTCTATGACTGGTTCATCAAGACCCTTGAGATCTGGCCTAGCCATCAGTACGAGTTCGCCAGACTGAATCTGACCTACACTCTGATGAGCAAAAGAAAGCTTCTTGAACTCGTGCAGAAAGGTCTCGTCTCCGGTTGGGACGACCCGAGGATGCCTACGCTCTGCGGAGTGCGCCGCCGCGGCTACACGGCCGAGGCACTGAAGATGTTCTGCGAGAAGATAGGCGTTTCAAAGCGCGACCAGATGATGGACATCCAGCTTCTGGAATGGTGCGTGCGCCAGGACCTCAACGCCAGAGCCAACAGGTATATGGTCGTACAGAATCCTCTCAAGGTCACTCTGACCAACTGGGAGCCGGGCAAGGTCGAGTGGTTCGACTGCCCTCTCAATCCTGCCGAGCCTGAGGGAGCGACCCGCAAGGTTCCGTTCACCGGCGAGTTCTACATCGAAAGAGACGATTTCATGGAGGATGCTCCGAAGAAGTTCTTCCGCCTCAAGCCGGACGGGGAGGTGCGCCTTAAGTACACCTACATCATCAAATGCGAGGAAGTCGTCAAGGACGCCGATGGCAATGTCGTCGAACTGAAATGCTCCTACGATCCGACCACCAGGCCGGGCGGCGGAGAGTGGCGTTCCGTCAAGGGCACGATCCACTGGGTTTCGACAGAATATGCCAAGGAGATCGAAATCCGCAACTACGACCGCCTCTTCACCAAGGAGGACATGAACTCCATCCCTGAGGACAAGGACTACAAGGACTACCTCAATCCGGAGTCGCTGACGGTCGCCAAGGGCTTCGCCGAGCCAGCCCTTCTCGACGACAAGTCAGGAATCGCGGTTCAGTTCGAGCGCACGGGCTACTACTATAAGGACCCTGACAGCACCGAGGACAAGACGATATTCAACAAGACCACGGCGCTGAAGGACTCCTACAAGCCGGAATAATCCGCCGCTCCGATGAACCTGCCGCTGTTCATAGCCGGTCGCTACCTGTTCGCGAAGAAGTCACACAATGTGATAAACATAATCTCCGCGATCAGCGCGGTGGGTATGGCGATAGGGACGGCGGCGCTGATCATCATCCTTTCCATCTACAACGGCTTCGACGAACTGGTGAAATCCACTCTCAGCAACGTCGAGCCTGACATTCTGATCGCTCCGGCGGAGGGCAAGGTCTTCATCCCGGAAGGGGAAGCCTTCGGGAGGCTGGAATCCGACCCCTCCGTCAGGGAATACAATCTTGTCCTTCAGGAGAATGTGTTCGTTGACTACGACGGCCGTCAGGGAATCGCCAAGGCGAAAGGGGTGGACAGGGAATATGAAGAAAAATCAACGCTGGCAGAGCACATCGTGTCCGGGCAGTTTTCCCTTCACAAGGGCCAGCTTCCGCAGATGGCGGTCGGTTCGGGCCTTGCCTACAGGATGGGTATGAATCCCGCCTTCCTGGCCTCTGCGGAAATATTCTACCCGGTCAGGGACAGGAATTTTTCGCTCGCCAATCCTGCCGCGTCAATCGAATCCATACGGCTCCGCCCTTCAGGAATATTCTCGGTCAACCAGCAGATTGACAACGAGCTGTTGATTCTTCCGCTTGATCAGATGAGGCAGCTTCTCGGCTACGACAAGGAAGTGTCCGGCGTGGAGATCAGGCTTCGTGACGGCGCTTCCGCAAAGGAAATCAAGAAGGCGGTAAAGAGCATCGGAAAAGAACTCGGGCCCGGCTACAAGGTTCTTGACCGCTTCCGCCAGAACCCGTCCCTGTACAAGATGATGCGCTACGAAAAGGCCGCCATATTCCTCATCCTGATCTTCGTCATCATCATCATAGCCCTGAACATCTTCGGCAGCATCACGATGCTGATCATCGAGAAGAAGGATGACATCGAAACCTTCCGCAGCCTCGGCGCTACCGACCGCCTGCTGCGCAGGACTTTCACGCTGGAAGGCTGGCTGATTTCGCTCCTGGGCCTTGCGGTCGGCCTTGTCATCGGAATAGGTTTCGCGCTTGCGCAGCAGCATTTCGGTTTCATCAAGATGCCTGGCAGCTTTCTGGTGAACGCCTATCCGGTCATCCTTCAATGGCAGGACATCATCGCGACAATATTCGGCGTCGCCCTTATCGGCTACCTGATTGCCCTCGTTCCGGTCAGAAGGAACATCCGCTGACGCCGGATATGTTTGGGTAATATTCCGGGACAATCACTTCCGGCTTCACTTTCCGTCAGTTTTTTTTGTGAGTCGGAAAAATTTGAGTAACTTTGCATTCCCTTGATCAAAGGGACAAGTCTGGAGAGTTGGCCGAGTGGTTGATGGCGGCAGTCTTGAAAACTGTTGACCTTAACGGGTTCGGGGGTTCGAATCCCTCACTCTCCGCA
>CAVHYF010000039.1:0-17582 GCA_963640265.1 bacterium
CGATGTAGCTCAGGGGTAGAGCGCATCCTTGGTAAGGATGAGGTCATGAGTTCAAATCCCATCACCGGCTCAAACTGCATTATTTAGTTTACTCATTATAAACATAATATTATGGCAAAAGAAACATTCCAGAGAACGAAGCCGCATGTCAACATCGGTACAATTGGCCATGTTGACCACGGTAAGACGACTTTGACCGCCGCCATAACCAAGGTTCTCGCCGAGAGAGTCTCCGGTAATGCCGACAAGGTTAAGTCTTTCGACCAGATCGACAACGCTCCTGAGGAGAAGGAGCGTGGTATCACCATCAACTCAGCTCACGTTGAGTACGAGACCGAGAAGCGCCACTATGCTCACGTAGACTGCCCAGGCCACGCTGACTACGTTAAGAACATGGTTACCGGTGCCGCCCAGATGGATGGTGCAATCCTCGTTGTAGCCGCCACCGACGGTCCTATGCCTCAGACCCGTGAGCACATCCTGCTCGCCCGTCAGGTGAACGTACCTAAGATCCTCGTCTTCATGAACAAGGTTGACCTTGTTGACGATGCCGAGATGCTTGACCTCGTAGAGATGGAAATCCGTGACCTTCTCGGATTCTACAAGTTCGATGAGAACTGCCCTATCATCCGCGGATCCGCCCTCGGCGCCCTCAACGGAGAGAAAGAGTGGGAAGACAAGGTTATGGAACTCATGGACGCAGTTGACGAGTACATTCCTCAGCCTGTACGTCAGAACGAGAAGCCGTTCCTTATGCCTATCGAGGACATCTTCTCAATCACCGGCCGTGGAACCGTTGTTACCGGACGTATCGAGACCGGTACCATCCACGTCAACGATCCTGTTGAACTCGTCGGCTTCGGTGACGCTCCAAGGAACACCGTTGTAACGGGTGTCGAAATGTTCCGCAAGCTCCTCGATCAGGGTGAGGCCGGAGACAATGTAGGTCTTCTCCTCCGCGGTATCGACAAGAAGGAAGTCAAGAGAGGTGAGGTTGTCGCCAAGCCTGGTTCAATCACTCCTCACAAGCACTTCAAGGCTCAGATCTACGTCCTCAAGAAGGAAGAGGGTGGACGTCACACTCCATTCCACAACAAGTATCGTCCTCAGTTCTTCATCCGTACTCTCGACGTTACCGGTGAGATCAGCCTTCCTGAAGGAGTCGAGATGGTTATGCCGGGCGACAACGTTGAGATCGACGTTCAGCTCATCACTCCTGTAGCCCTCAACGAAGGTCTCCAGTTCGCCATCCGCGAAGGTGGACGTACCGTAGGTGCAGGCCAGGTTATCAAGATCGTAGAGTAATTCTACACCATACAGAGGCGGTGACCCGCGAGGTCGCCGCCTTATTCAGGGGAATAGAACAAGGGTAGTTCAGCGGTCTCCAAAACCGTCGATGTGGGTTCGAATCCTGCTTCCCCTGCTAAATATCAAAGGTTACGATTTGGTAATTGTTTAACAGACATCGTATAAGCTTCCAAATTACGAGGTCCATTAAATGCAAAGATGAGAAAGTTCATTAACTATTGCAAGGAGTCCTACACGGAACTCACCAAGAAGGTCACTTGGCCTACCTGGGACAAGCTTCAGAGCTCTGCCCTTCTGGTTATGGTCGCCACAGTGATTCTTGCTCTGGTACTCTTCGTGATTGACTTCGCTTTCGAGCATCTGATGACTGCGATTTACACATTGTAATTCTTCGATTACTATGGGTGATATGAAGTGGTATGTCCTTCGGACAGCGGGAAGCAAGGAGAAGAAGGCCAAAGATTATCTTGAGAAAGAGATCGAAAGGTTTGGTCTTCAGGATCAGGTTGCACAAGTACTTGTCCCGGTTAAGCGCGAGATGGTAACCAAGAACGGTAAGAGGAAGCCGGTCGAAAGGCTGCTTTATCCTGGTTATGTTCTTATCCAGGCTCAGCTCAGCGCGGAACTTGAGTACATCATCCGCAACGACATCCCTGGGATGTCCGGTTTCCTTACTGAGAAGAGAACATCAGGAAATATGACCGAAAGGGTACCTGTGCCTATCAGAGATGAAGAGGCACAGTTTATTCTTGGTAATCAGGACCAGAATGTGGACAATCCGGTTGACACTGAGGTCAACTTTGAAGTCGGCGATTCGGTAAAGATCACCGACGGACCTTTCAGTGGTTTCAGCGGAACGGTCGATGCAATCGAAGAAGACAGAAGCAAACTCAAGGTGATAGTTGTGATTTTCGGCAGAAAGACTCTGCTGGAACTCAGCTTTACTCAAGTGACAAAAGAATAACAAACAATTATGGCAAAAGAAGTTACCGGATTCATCAAGCTCCAGATCAAGGCAGGGGCCGCTAATCCAGCTCCTCCGGTAGGACCGGCTCTCGGTTCCAAAGGCCTGAACATTATGGACTTCTGCAAGCAGTTCAACGCCGCGACTCAGCAGAGCGCCGGCAAGATTGTGCCTGTAGTGATCACTGTTTATTCAGACAAGTCCTTTACGTTCGTAGTTAAGCAGCCGCCGGTTGCGATTTCCCTCAAGGAAGCCGCCAAGCTGCAGAAGGGTTCTGGTGAACCTAACAGAAGGAAGGTAGCCTCCATCACCTGGGATCAGGTCAAGGCTATCGCCGAAGGAAAGATGTCTGACCTCAATGCCTTCACTCTCGCGTCTGCAATGAAGATGGTTGCAGGAACCGCCAGGAGCATGGGTATCAAAGTCACCGGAAAATTCCCGGAGAACCTTTAAATTTTCACACGCGAAATGAGTAGAATTACAAAGAATCAGAAAGCGATCGTCGGTAAGTACGATCCTTCAAAGCAGTACACTCTTGCCCAGGCTTGTGAAATTCTGAAGGATATCACATACACTAAGTTCGACGCCTCTGTGGAGCTGTCGGCCAACCTCGGTGTCGATCCGCGCAAGGCGAACCAGATGATCCGTGGCGTCGTCACTCTCCCTCACGGAACAGGCAAGGTTGTCAAGGTACTTGTACTTTGCACCCCTGACAAGGAGAACGAGGCTAAGGAAGCGGGAGCTGACTATGTAGGTCTCGATGAATATGTAGAGAAGATCAAGGGCGGCTGGACGGACGTGGATGTCATCATCTGCACCCCTTCAGTTATGGCCAAGGTCGGTGCTCTCGGACGTATTCTCGGTCCAAGGGGCCTTATGCCTAACCCTAAGACGGGAACCGTCACGATGGAAGTGGGCAACGCTGTCAAGGACGTAAAGGGCGGTAAGATTGATTTCAAGGTTGACAAGACCGGTATCATCCACGCGGCTATCGGCAAGGTTTCATTCACTCCTGCGCAGATCTGCGAGAACGCTACCGCGCTCCTGAACGAAGTTCTGAAGCTCAAGCCTCAGACCCTGAAGGGAACCTATCTCAAGAGTGCTGCAATCTGCACCACGATGAGTCCGGGTCTCAAGATAGATGTCAAAGCATTCACCAGCGGCAGCGCCGAGTAAAAAGTATTTCATTATGAAGAAGGAAATCAAAAGTCAGATTATTGAAAGCATCTCAGCGCTACTTGAGCAGTACCCTAATTTCTACATCACGAACATCGAGGGTCTGAACGCTGAAAACACCGTGAAGCTCCGCCGTGCATGCTTCGAGGAAGGAATCAAGCTTACCGTTGTAAAGAACACCCTGTTCGCTCACGTTATCAAGGAACTGAACAACGAGGAACTGAACCTTCTCCTCCCTGTGCTCGAAGGCAACACAGCCATTATGTATTCCGAGTCTCCTAACGGTCCTGCCAAGCTCATCAAGAAGATGCAGAAGGCTATGGGCAAGCCGGAACTCAAGGGAGCATATGTACAGGAATGCGCCTTTGTCGGCGCAGACAAACTTGACGAACTCTGCGCGATCAAGTCCAGAGAAGAACTCATCGGCGACATCGTCGGTCTTCTCCAGTCTCCTATGCGCAATGTCATCTCCGCTCTCCAGAACGGCGGCGGCAGCCTGATCGCAGGTCTCGTCAAGACACTTTCAGAAAAGGAAGAAAAGTAATAACAATAACAATTTAAAAAAATATCAATTATGGCAGATGTAAAAGCACTTGCAGAAGAGTTGGTTAACCTTACTGTAAAAGATGTTCAGGAACTCGCGAAGGTCCTCAAGGAAGAATATGGTATCGAGCCTGCAGCCGCAGCTGTAGCAGTAGCCGGACCGGCAGCAGCAGCTGAGGCCGCTCCTGCAGAGCAGACTGAGTTCGACGTTGTCCTCAAGTCAGCAGGACAGGCTAAGCTTCAGGTTATCAAGGCCGTTAAGGAGGCTCTTGGTCTGGGTCTGAAGGAAGCTAAGGATCTCGTTGACGGCGCTCCTAAGACCGTTAAGGAGAAAGTATCCAAGGCTGAAGCTGAGCAACTGAAGGCTGCCCTTGAAGAGGCAGGCGCCGAAGTTGAGGTTAAATAATCCAGCTTCCCCTGGCGGGAAAATCATCAGGTTTAGAGCCTAGAAGGCTCTAAACCTTTTTGTCGTATTAAGTTTTTCTCCATTCTCTAAAGGCAGATCAATGTCAAAAAAGACTAACAACAAGCGAATAATGTTCGCTACATCTAAGATTCTGGAATATCCTGACCTGCTGGAAGTTCAGTTGAAATCTTTCAAGGATTTCTTCCAGTTGGAGACGGTCCCGGAGAACAGGAAGGACGAAGGCCTTTTCCAGGTGTTTCAGGAAATATTCCCGATCGAGGACACGAGGAACAACTACAAGCTGGAATTCATCGACTATTTCATCGATCCACCTAAGTATTCTATCGAAGAATGTCTGGAAAGGGGCCAGACATACTGCGTTCCTCTAAAGGCAAAACTCCGCCTTTCGTGCACAGATCCGGAGCACGAGGACTTTGACACAAAAGTTCAGGATGTTTTCCTTGGCGAAATCCCTTACATGACGCCCGGCGGAACATTCATCATCAACGGATCGGAAAGAATCATAGTGTCCCAGCTGCACCGCTCTCCGGGCGTATTCTTCGACCAGAGCATGCACGCCAACGGGACGAAATTATATTCAGCCAGAATAATCCCTTTCAAGGGTTCGTGGATCGAGTTCGCGACAGACATCAACAATGTGATGTACGCCTACATCGACCGCAAGAAGAAATTGCCTGTGACCACGCTTCTGCGTGCCATCGGTTTCAACTCTGACAAGGATATCATAGACATATTCGGCCTTGCCGACGAGGTAGATGTCAATGGGCAGACTCTTGAGGAGAACAAGGGCAGAAAACTTGCCGCCAAGGTCCTCAAGACCTGGACGGAGGATTTCGAAGATGAAGATACCGGAGAGGTAATCCCTATCGAGAGGACCATTCCGATTGTGGAAAGAGGCGAGATTCTTGATGATGACACCATCGCCAAGATTCTCGACACCGAGGTGAAGACAATCCTTCTTCAGAAGGACGAGGCCAACACCAACGAGTACACGATCATATTCAACACCCTGCAGAAGGACCCTACCAACACTGAGATCGAGGCTGTCAACTTCATCTACAAACAGCTCCGCAATTCGGAACCGCCTGACGAGGCGACTGCCCGCGATGTGATCGACAAGCTCTTCTTTTCTGAGAAGAGGTACGACCTCGGCGTTGTCGGAAGGTTCCGTCTGAACAAGAAGCTCGGTCTTTCGACCAGCCCTGAAATCAGGGTTCTCACCAACACTGACATCATCGAGATCATCAAGTATCTCATCCAGCTGATCAATTCCAAGGCTACCGTGGATGACATCGACCATCTTAGCAACAGGCGTGTCCGCACCGTAGGAGAGCAGCTTGCGAACCAGTTCAGCGTAGGTCTTTCGAGGATGGCCAGAACCATCCGCGAGAGGATGAACGTGCGCGACAGCGAGCAGTTCAACCCGATCGACCTGATCAACGCGAAGACTCTGTCTTCCGTCATCAACTCCTTCTTCGGCACGAGTCAGCTGTCTCAGTTCATGGACCAGACCAACCCGCTTGCCGAAGTTACGCACAAGCGCCGTCTGTCCGCGCTCGGTCCGGGAGGTCTTTCCAGGGACAGGGCCGGATTCGAGGTCAGGGACGTGCACTACACCCACTACGGACGACTCTGCCCTATCGAGTCGCCGGAAGGTCCGAACATCGGACTTATCTCATCCCTGTGCGTCTATGCCAGGATCAATCCGCTCGGATTCATCGAGACGCCTTACCGCGAGGTGAAGGAAGGAAAGGTTGACCTGACTGATGAGGGATGGCACTATATGACCGCCGAGGAAGAGGAGAACAAGCTCGTTTCCCTCGCGAAAGTCCAGATGGAGGATGACGGAACCATCACCGAGGACAGGATCCAGTGCCGCAAGGAAGCGGACTTCCCTGTAGTTTCAAAGACCGACGTCGATTATATGGACGTCGCCCCTAACCAGATGGCATCCGTCGCCGCATCTCTCATCCCGTTCCTCGAGCACGATGACGCTCACCGTGCGCTGATGGGTGCGAACATGATGCGCCAGGCAGTTCCGCTGCTCCGCCCTGAGTCACCTATCGTCGGAACAGGGCTTGAGGAGAGAGTCTGCCTTGACTCCAGAACGCAGTACGTTGCGGAGAAGAAGGGCGAGGTTACCTATGTCGATGCCAAGGAAATCAGAATCAGGTACGACAAGACAGATGACGAGAAGTTCGTTTCCTTCGCACCGGAAGAGACCGTTTACACTCTCCCTATCTACAGGAAGACCAACCAGAGCACTACCATAACGCTCAAGCCTATCGTCCGCAAGGGCGACAAGGTCGAGCCGGGCCAGGTCCTTACCGAAGGTTATGCCACGCAGAACGGCGAACTGGCCCTCGGCCGCAACCTCAAGGTAGCGTTCATGCCGTGGAAGGGTTACAACTACGAGGATGCCATCGTGCTGTCTGAAGAGATGGTGAAGTGGGATATTCTCACATCCGTGCACGTTGACGAGTTCATGACTGAAGTCCGCGACACCAAACGCGGTATGGAGGAACTTACCTCGGATATTCCTAACGTCAGCGAAGACGCCACGAAGGATCTCGACAAGCAGGGCATCATCCGCATAGGCGCCCATCTTGATCCGGGCGACATAATGGTCGGCAAGATCACTCCTAAGGGAGAGAGCGACCCGTCCCCTGAAGAGAAGCTCCTCAAGGCAATATTCGGAGACAAGGCAGGCGATGTCAAGGACGCTTCCCTGAAGGCCAACCCTTCACTGAGCGGCACCGTCATCAAGACCGCCCTTTATGCGAAGGCGGCGAAGGAAGGCAACAGAAGGTCTGTCAAGACCGACCAGAACGCCCGCATCGAACTCCTCAAGGACGATTTCGACAAGAAGGCCGAGAAACTTTACGCCGAATTCATAAAGCGCCTCACTGTCCTGACCAAGGGCAAGAAGAGCGCCGGCGTCTACGACCTCTATGACGTCGAGATAATCCCTAAGGGGAAGGAGATCACCGCCGAGAAGCTCAAGAGCATAGATTTCCAGAACGTCAATTCCAGCAAGTGGACCGCTGACAAGTACACCAACCAGCTTATCCAGGAACTCATCAACAACTACTGCCTTACCTACAAGATCTCCCAGTCGGAGTTCAAGAGAAAGGAGGACAAGATCAAGGTCGGCGATGAACTTCCTAACGGAGTGATGCAGCTTGCGAAGGTCTATGTCGCCAAGAAGAGGAAGATCACCGTCGGAGACAAGATGGCCGGCCGTCACGGCAACAAGGGTATCGTGGCGAAGATCGTGCGCCAGGAAGACATGCCGTTCCTTGAGGACGGAACTCCTGTGGACATCGTTCTGAACCCTCTCGGCGTGCCTTCACGAATGAACCTTGGACAGATTTACGAGACTGTGCTCGGCTGGGCCGGCGCTAAGCTCGGACTCAAGTTCAGCACCCCTATCTTCGACGGTGCCACCATCGAGGAGATCTGCGACTACACCGACAAGGCCGGCGTGCCTAGATACGGCAAGACCCATCTGAGGGACGGCGGTACAGGTGACTGGTTCGACCAGCCTGCCACTGTCGGCGTGATCTATATGATCAAGCTGGGCCATATGGTTGACGACAAGATGCACGCACGTTCCATCGGTCCTTATTCTCTGATCACCCAGCAGCCTCTCGGAGGAAAGGCTCAGTTCGGAGGACAGAGGTTCGGAGAAATGGAGGTCTGGGCGCTCGAGGCGTTCGGAGCCGCCAACGCTCTTCAGGAGATTCTTACAGTCAAGTCGGACGACGTGACGGGACGCTCCAAGACTTACGAGGCGATAGTAAAGGGCGACCCTATGCCGAATCCAGGCATTCCGGAGTCACTCAACGTGCTGCTCCACGAGCTCAGAGGCCTTGGTCTCAAGGTAACATTGGAATAATATCAAGGAATATTGACATTCAAGAATATGCCTACTTTCAACAATAAGGAAAACAAGGTAAAGAGCAACTTCTCGACGATCAGCATTTCCCTTGCTTCTCCGGAGGACATCTCAGCGAGGTCCTGCGGAGAGGTCCTGAAACCGGAAACGGTCAACTACAGGACCTACAAGCCGGAAAGGGACGGACTTTTCTGCGAAAAGATATTCGGACCTACAAAGGACTACGAATGCTATTGCGGAAAGTACAAGAGGATCCGCTACCGCGGAATCGTCTGCGACAGGTGCGGTGTTGAAGTGACCGAGAAGAAGGTCCGCAGGGAAAGGATGGGACACATAGCCCTGACTGTCCCTGTAGCCCACATCTGGTACTTCAAGTCAGCTCCAAACAAGATATCCGCCCTTCTCGGACTCCCTGCAAAGAAGCTCGAGTCCGTGATCTACTACGAAAAGTACATCGTAGTGAATCCGGGAGAGAGCGGACTCGCCAAGATGGACCTTCTCACGGAAGATGAATATCTCGACGTGCTTGCAAGGATTCCGGAGAACGAGAACCTTCCGGACGAAGATCCGAACAAGTTCATCGCCAAGATGGGCGCCGACGGAATCTATGATCTCCTCAAGGAAACTGATGTAGTCAGCCTTTCCAAGGAGCTCAGGGTCAAGATGCTGACCGAAACGTCACAGCAGAGGAAGGCCGAACTTCTCAAGAGGCTGAGCGTAGTGAAGTGGTTCCTTGAGTCAAAGGACATCAACCGTCCTGAGTGGATGATAATGAAGGTGATTCCGGTCATTCCGCCGGATCTCCGCCCTCTCGTTCCGCTCGACGGCGGCAGGTTCGCGACCACTGACCTCAACGATCTCTACCGCAGGGTCATCATCAGGAACAACCGTCTCAAGAAACTCATAGAGATCAAGGCTCCGGAAGTCATTCTCAGGAACGAGAAGCGTATGCTCCAGGAAGCCGTCGACTCCCTCTTTGACAACTCCAAGAAGTCAAGCGCGGTCAAGAGCGAATCCAACAGGGCGCTCAAGTCACTGTCCGACTCCCTCAAGGGAAAGCAGGGACGCTTCCGTCAGAACCTTCTCGGAAAGCGTGTAGACTACTCTGCACGTTCCGTCATCGTCGTAGGTCCGGAACTGAATATGCACGAGTGCGGTCTGCCTAAGTATATGGCTGCCGAACTCTACAAGCCGTTCATCATCCGCAAGCTTATCGAAAGAGGAATCGTCAAGACAGTCAAGTCCGCCAAGAAGATTGTTGACAGGAAGGACGCCGTCATCTGGGACATTCTCGAGAACGTGATGAAGGGCCATCCTGTATTCCTCAACCGTGCGCCTACCCTGCACAGACTCGGTATTCAGGCGTTCCAGCCTAGAATGATCGAGGGAAAGGCCATCCAGCTGCATCCGCTTGCCTGTACGGCCTTCAACGCTGACTTCGACGGTGACCAGATGGCCGTGCACCTTCCTCTTGGAAATGCCGCCATTATGGAGGCTCAGCTGCTGATGCTCGGTTCTCAGAACATCCTCAATCCGGCCAACGGAACCCCTATCACCGTTCCTTCACAGGATATGGTGCTCGGTCTGTACTACATCACCAAGATCAGACCTGGCGCAAAGGGCGAGGGAATGAAGTTCTACGGTCCTGAGGAAGTCATCGTGGCCTACAGCGAGAAGGCCATCGACATGCACGCCAAGATCGGCGTAAGACTCCCTGTGGACAAGAATGACCCTTCAAAGGGACAGCACATCGTAGAGACCTCGGCCGGAAGGATAATCGTCAACCAGTATGTTCCTGACGAAGTGCCTTATGTCAACGAAATTCTCGGAAAGAAGGCTCTCCGCAAGATCATCACCGAAGTCATCAAGTGCACCGGCGTAACAAGAACGGCTCAGTTCCTTGACGACATCAAGAACCTCGGTTACGACCAGGCCTTCAGGGCCGGAATCTCGTTCAACCTCGGAGACGTGATCATCCCGCAGGAGAAGACTGAACTTATCGAGCAGGGCTACAAGCAGGTGGAGGAAGTCAAGGAGCACTACCAGATGGGCTTCATCACCAACAACGAGCGCTACAACAAGGTCATCGACCTTTGGGGATCCATCGACACGAAGCTCACGAAGATCGTGGAGAAGCAGATTTCTGCGGACCAGGACGGTTTCAATCCGGTGTATATGATGCTGGATTCAGGAGCCCGCGGATCCACACAGCAGATCAAGCAGCTCTGCGGAATGCGAGGCCTTATGGCAAAACCTCAGAAGTCCGGAGCCGCCGGAGCGGAAATCATCGAGAACCCTATCATCTCCAACCTTAAGGAGGGTATGACGGTGCTTGAATATTTCATCTCCACCCACGGTGCCAGAAAGGGTCTTGCCGACACCGCCCTCAAGACGGCTGATGCAGGTTATCTGACCCGTCGTCTCGTGGATGTGTCACACGACGTGATCATTACCGAGGAGGACTGCGGTACTCTCAGAGGACTTATCGCGACTGCGATCAAGAACAAGGATGAAGTCGTCGAATCCCTCGGTGAGAGGATTCTCGGCCGTACCTCCGTCCACGACATATTCAATCCGCTTACAGGAGAACTGATCATCAAGGCCGGAGAGGAAATCCGCGAGGCTACCGCCGACCTGATCGACCATCTTCCTATCGAGCAGGTGGAGATCCGTTCAGTGCTTACCTGCGAATCCCGCAAGGGAGTCTGCGCCAAGTGCTACGGCCGCAACCTCGCCACCAGCAGGATGGTGGAGAAGGGTGAAGTTGTCGGCGTCATCGCCGCACAGTCCATCGGTGAGCCTGGTACGCAGCTGACTCTCCGTACTTTCCACGTCGGAGGTACCGCGTCCAGCACCGCAGCCGATTCTTCCATCACGTCCAAGTACGACGGCAAACTTGTCTTCGAGGAACTCAGGACCATCCAGAAGATCGGAGAGGACGGCGAGCCTCAGGAGATAGTGGTCAGCCGTATGACCGAAGTCAGCATCATCGACGAGAACACAGGCATCACCTACTCTCACTACGATGTGCCTTACGGCTCAAGGCTTTACTTCAAGGACGGCGACACTGTCAAGGAAGGCGACCTTCTCTGCGAATGGGATCCTTACAACGCCATCACCATTGTCGAGACCGCCGGAAAGGTGCAGTTCGACAACCTCATATCCGGTCTTACCTACCGTGAGGAGGTGGCTGATGAAGTGGCCGTCAACAAGGACAAGGTCATCATCGAGGCCAAGGACAAGACCAAGAACCCGTCCATCATCATTCTTGACGACGAGGGCAACCAGGTAAGGCAGTACAACCTTCCTGTAGGTGCGCACGTTCTTCCGAACGATGGTGACAAGGTCAATGTCGGCGACATCATCGTGAAGATTCCTCGTGCCATCGGTAAGTCAAGCGATATCACCGGCGGTCTGCCTAGAGTCACCGAACTCTTCGAGGCAAGGACTCCGTCTTCAACCGCCATTCTCTCCGAGATCAACGGTGAAGTGCTTATGGGCAAGGTCAAGAGAGGTAACCGCGAAATCATCGTCAAGAACAAGTCAGGAGTCGAGAAGCACTACCTCGTTCCTCTTACCAAGCAGATTCTTGTGCAGGAGAACGATTACGTGAAGGCCGGCACAAGGCTTTCCGACGGCGGTACATCTCCTACCGACATCCTCAACATCCTCGGACCGGTCAAGGCACAGGACTACATCGTCAATGAAGTTCAGGCAGTTTACCGTCTGCAGGGCGTTAAGATCAACGACAAGCATTTCGAGATCATCGTGCGCCAGATGATGCGCAAGGTTCAGATTACCAATCCTGGCGACACCGAATTCCTTCAGGAAGAGCTGGTGGACAAGTGGGATTTCATGGATGCCAATGACAACATATTCGGAAAATATTATGTCATTGACTCCGGCGACTCCCAGAGGTACACGATCGGAGACATCATCGATGCCCGCGACATGAGGAATGAGAACTCCTCTCTTGAAAGACAGCAGCTTAAGCTGATGTCCGTCCGTGAAGCCAAACCGGCCACCGCCAAGCTTGTCCTTCAGGGAATCACAAGGGCTGCCCTCCGCACCAACAGCTTCATCTCGGCCGCGTCCTTCCAGGAAACTACCAAGGTGCTCAGCGAGGCTGCAATCAGGGCCCGTGTCGATCATCTCGAAGGCCTTAAGGAGAATGTCATCTGCGGACATCTTATTCCGGCCGGAACCGGCCAGAAGGAGTTCCAGGACATCATCGTCGGCCGTAAGGACGAGTACGAGCAGGAAATGCAGGAACTCTAACCATCGTGACAGAGAACTCTCTGTAAACTAATACATAAGGCAAAGGCCTGGTACGGATTCCCGTACCAGGCCTTCGTCTTTTTCGTTGATGCTCGGCTACTTGTCCGCCACGACAATTTTGGCTGTGGCGGGGCGGAGGCCCTTGGCGGTCACCTTGACGGTGATTTCGCCAGGAGTCTCGGCACTCTGGACTATGGTTGTCAGCTGCCCGCTGAACAGATGCATATGCGGCAGGTGGAACAGCTCCAGGCTCGTAGGATCACCGTTGGCGATGGCCCTGAACGAACCGGCCCCCTCCACTGTGACCTTCACCTCGCGGCTGTCGCACGGCACAGGGTTGCCGGCCTTGTCGACGACACTCACATTGACGTAGCACAGGTCCTCTCCGTCAGCCTTGAGCATCTGTGAATATGGAGTCAGTTTCAGCGCCCAGGCCTTTCCGGCCGTGCGGACGGTCTCCTCGGCGGCAGCGCTGCCGTCATCTGAATATGCCACCACACGGATTTCTCCAGGTTCATAGACGACATCCGGCCAGATCAGGCGGAATCTCCTGACCAGTTCGCTGTCGGAAGCGATCGGCTGAGGATTCGTCGGATCGGCGGAAACTCCTGAAGGAGCGGCTTTCTCGGCTATGCCTTGGCTCACACCGTTGACGAACAGTTCGGCCTTGTCGAAGGACGTGTAGGCCACCACAGGAATATTCTCGCCCTCGTGACCTGGCCAGGTCCAGTGCGGAAGCAGGTGCAGGGTCGGCACATCCTTGCGCCAGAGGCTTCTGTATAGCCAGTAGCGGTCTTTCGGAATGGAGGCAAGGTCGATGATTCCGAACACGGAGGAATGGTTCGGCCAGGCATCGGTGTCGTAAGGGGACGGCTCGCCGAGATAGTCGAAACCGGTCCAGACGAACTGTCCGGGCATCCACGGATAGTCCTCGTCGGCGGCGAAGTCCACGTCAGGGATGTTGGACCAGTAGCAGGTCTCCACATCGTAGGAAGAAGACTGGTGGTCGGCGTGCAGCTTGCTCGCTCCGATCAGCGGGTCGAAGCCCTTGGCTCCGGCCTCGGAAGGCAGATGGTAAACTCCTCTGGAACTGACCGTTGACGCGGTCTCGCTGCCCAGGATGATGTTCTGCGGAAGTTTGCCGTAGGCTTCGGCGTAGCGGCGAGGCTTGTAGTTGAATCCAGGAATGTCAACCTGCGCTCCGAATCCGTTGTTCACGACGGCGTCGAACTGGTCCATCCCGCAGGTCACAGGCCTTGTCGGATCCTCCCTGTGACAGATCGACTGAAGCCAGGCCGCTGTCTTGTAACCGCCCGGAGTCCACTGCGTAGGAACCTCGTTGCCGATGCTCCACATAATGACGGAAGGGCTGTTGCGGAAATGCCTCACAAGATTGACTACATCCTTCTCGGCCCAGTCGCCGAAGAACCTGTGGTAGCCGTTGTCGCACTTTGCCACGTCCCACTCGTCGAAGGTCTCGGCCATCAGCATTATGCCCATCTCGTCGCAGAGTTCCACAAGTTCCTCGGCCGGCATATTGTGCGAAGTCCTGATTGCGTCGCAGCCCATCTCCTTAAGCATCTCGATCTGGTGGCGCAGGGCCGACCTGTTCACGGCCGATCCCAAAGGACCGAGGTCGTGGTGCTGGCAGACTCCGCGGATGACGCGCCTCTGCCCGTTGAGGAAGAAGCCCTTGTCGGCCACGAACTCAATCGTGCGGACTCCGAAGCGGTTCGAAACGCTGTCAATGACAGCCCCGTCCTTCAGAATCTTGGTCACTGCGGTGTAGAGCGCAGGAGTCTCGGGCGACCAGAGGGCCGGATGCTCAAGCGTGATGTTCTGCCTTGCCGCCTCGCCGTGGCAGATGGACCGCAGGTCGGTGCGGCCGGCGACTGCTTCGCCTTTTTCATCGAATATGCGGGTTTCGATTCCGAAAGTCTCTCCTTCCTCCGCTCCGGCGACCTCAATGCTGACGCTCACGCTGGCATATTCATTCTCCACGTGAGGGGTCGTGACGCACACCCCCCAGACGGGAATATGCACGGCAGCGGTCTCGATCAGTCTCACTTTGCGGTACAGGCCCGCTCCAGGGTACCATCTCGATGAGAACGGCCTGTTCTCCAGCAGGACGGCCACCTCGTTGGCTCCGTCATGCAGAGCCGAGGTGACATCGCAGTGGAACGCATTGTAGCCGTAAGGCCATTCGGTCACCTTCTCGCCGTTGACAAAGACCTGAGCCTCGCTCATCGCTCCGTCGAAAAGCAGCTCGAAACTCCTTCCGTCCCGTTTGCTGACATCTATGGTGGTGCGGTAGCAGCCTTTGCCCATATAAGGCAGTCCTCCGGTGCGTCCGGTCTTCTCGGTCGGAACGGTCTCTCCGTTTTGTATCACGGCCACGGTCTGCAGGTCGTTGGCCTTGTCGAAAGGCCCGTAGATGGCCCAGTCGTGAGGGATGCGGACATTCTCCCAGCCGTCTGTGGCGTTCATTTCGTGATCTTTGCGGAACTCCCAGTCTTTCAGGAGTCTTTCGCTTCTCGGCTGGGCCGCCAGCCCGAAGGCGGTCAATCCCAAATTAAGCAGCCCGAAGGCCAGCGCCGCTATAAGTTTCCGTGTCATAATTATGTTTTCTTACAGTCTTGAAAAATATTCTTAGAACAGATTCATCATTCGCCGAAAGGGTCGAGTGCGGCGGTAGGCTTGCCGTCCGCGAAGGCTCCGAGAGTGTAACCTCCGTTGTAGCCGGCAGGGGCTTCCGGCTCCCAGTAGAACACTCCGTCGCAGCAGTCTGTAGCCTTGGCGTTGACGATCAGGTACGAAAGCATCTTCTTGGCGGTCTGCGGGTCGTCCCACGGCATCCCGACCTCGCAGATCATCACATTGCAACCGTAGGTCTGGTGGCACTTCTTGATGTTCTCGATGCAGGACTTCGCCGGTCCTTCCCAATTGGATGTCGGGTATAGCGACATTCCGATCATGTCGTACTTGCCGTTGTTCTTCTGCAGGATGTCGAAGATCCAGTTGTAGTGGGAGATGCTGTTGCCCTTGTCAAGATGCACGATGACCTTGGCGTCCGGATAGACCGACTTGACTGCATCGTATCCGGCGTTGGTCAAGGCTGTGTAGTTCTTCGGGTACTTCGAGGCCTTGCCGAGATCCCAGAGCATTCCGTCGCTGGTCTCGTTGCCGACCTGAACCCATTCCACATCCACGCCGGCGGCCTTCAGCGCTCCCAGCACATCCTTGGTGTGATTGGAGACGGCCTTCTTAAGCTCGCTGATTCCGAAGCTGCTCCACGCTGCGGGAACTGTCTGGCTGCCCGGATCGGCCCAGGTGTCGCTGTAGTGGAAATCGATCATTATCCTCATTCCGAGTTTCTGGGCGCGGATGGCCTTGGCGACCACGTCGGCTTTGCCGTTCCAGCCTTCTTCCGGGTTCACCCAGACGCGCAGACGGATCGAGTTCATCCCGATCTGCTTCATCAGGGCTGTGCATTCGGTCTCTTTGCCGGCGGCGTTGTAGAACTTGATGCCTTCGCTCTCCATCTTGGTTACCCAGCTGATGTCCGCCCCTTTGGCGAAAACAGAACTTCCGCTCTCTTCCGGTTTGTCCTTTTCCTGTTCGTTGTTTGTCTCCGTTTTGGCTTTATCGCATCCTGCGGCGACAGTGAGGGCCGCGGCGATCATCGCTATGAATGACATCTTCATCTTGTTCAATTTTTTTGTAATGTGAATATGTTCGGAAGCGCTATGACTCCAAAGGTCAAAAATATACATTTTCCTGAAATCCACCAAAAAGGAAGGACGTATAACGGGATTCCGCTGTTTTTGAAATCATACAAAAAAGGGCAGCCCTCGAGAGGAGGAGTGCCCTTCATTGATGAGTTGAAATATTATTCCGTTGTTACTACTGTCCAGCCTTCAGGAATGCCGTTGACTCCAGTCACATTCCAGGTGGCAGACGGATTCTTCACAAAAGTTCCCGTTGAGGAAACTCCTGAAACCCAGTTCGATGTAAACATTGCGCTCGGTTCGTCTGTAAACAGTGCTTTTATGTAGCTCAAACTGCTGCAGCCCTGGAACATTTCCTTGTAGCAATAATTGGCCAGGGAGGTAGCCGGGAGAGCCGGAGCGGTTTCCAGACCGGTGTTCTTGAACATTCCCTGGTAACAATACTCCTTCATAATCGTAGCCTTAAGCTCAGGAGCCTGTTTTAATTTGCTGCAGCGGTTGAACATGCAAGAATAGCAGTAGCTAGCCAATTCCTCGGCAGGAAGTGCTGGTGCGGCGGTTAAAGCGCTGCAGCCCTCGAACATAGATCCATAACAATATGTCGCCAATGTTGTAGCCTTGAGCTGGGGAGCTTGTGTCAGACTGCTACAGTCCTGAAACATACCTTGATAGCAGCTTTTCGACAATTCTTCGGCAGGAAGTGCCGGTGCGGCTGTTAAAGCGCTGCAATACTGGAACATTGCCTGATAACAACAATCGGCCAAGACTGTAGCCGGGAGCTCAGACGGAGCGGCGGATAAGCTTGAGCAGTCGGAGAACATATAACTGTAGCAATCATTGAACAGGCTCGTGGCCGGGAGGTCAGGCGTCTTGGTTAAATTGCTGCAACCTTGGAACATCCAGGAATAGCAATGGGCCGCCAAAACGGTGGCCGGAAGTTCAGGGGCGGCGGTCAAACTGCTGCAGCCCGCGAACATGCTTTCATAACAAGAAGTCGCCAATTTAGCGGCCTTGAGTTCGGGTGCCTTGGTTATGTTGCGGCAGTAGGAGAACATCGAGAAATAACACCTTTCCGCCAAATCGGTGGCCGGCAGCTCAGGGGCAACGGTCAGACTTCTGCAGACATCGAACATATTTGCATAACAGGAAGCCGCCAATTTAGTGGCCTTGAGCTGGGGAGCCGCTCTCAAACCGGTGCAGTGAGAAAACATTCCCTCGTAGCAAGCCTCTGCCAAATCGGTGGCAGGCAGCGCCGGGGCT
>CAVHYF010000040.1:0-16566 GCA_963640265.1 bacterium
CGAACCTGCCGGCTTCACGGTCCGGTAACCCGGGGACTCCAGCAGTTTGATGGTCGGTGAGTTTGGTCATCAGTCTTCCGCCTGGCTACCTTGTTTGTCTCTGAAGTATCCATAGTTAATGTGAAGCGTGTCTGTTTATCAAAACGTCCCGCAATGCCTCGCGGGACACAACCGCAAGTTAGGCATTCCTATAGAAAGCAAACGAAAAGAACTATATACGATTCATAAAAAACAGAAAATCCTTCGGTCATACCCCAAAAGAAACCATTGCCCGTCCTCATTTATTGAAGATCGCCAATGAAAGTCCTCCGAATCAAAAAGGCACCGCCGTCCCCCGTTTCGGAGAATGGCAGTGCCTTATTACATTTAGAGTTTAGTAAAGTCATGCTGACCGGTTCCCGTCAATCATCACAGTATGCCCAATATTTTATCCGTGGTGGATATTGTGTTTTTAACCATGCAAAACGGTTGTCCGTCATAACAACTTCTTTCAATGCTCTTCTGACTTGGTCGGCATTCACATCAGGATAATACCACCCATATTTCGGATTATTGTTTATCTGCAAAGCAATATCTCTTGCCGACATCCTTCCTTCATTTCCATAAAGAGTTTTCTTACCACTACACCGCAAAGCATTCCTTCTGCTATCAACCAAGACTTCATATGCCTTGTCTTGAATCAGTTTGTATATCCCTCTCATTATCAATTTGCAGTTCGACTAAAAATCATAACCTATAATATTGCCTTTATCTCCCCATTTTTCCTTGTATAAATCCACAGATTCCATTGGGACATAAATGTTTAGATCCATTGCTGAATCAAATGTAACTGATGGCGGATTTATAGCCTTTACATACACATCAGCAAGACTTGTACAGCGGCCAAAAGCTTTATCACTAGCCCCCTTAAGAGTACTAGGAAGTGTTACACTTTTCAATTTGGTACAACAATCAAAAGCTTCTATGCCTATGCTTACTACTCCCTCTGGAATTACAATTGAGATAAGATCATAACACATCCAAAAACATTGCATCGGTATGTTTGAAACATTCGCATTGAATTCAACTTTTGCTAAACGCAAATTATGAGAGAAAGCTTTCTTCCCGATATACGAAACGTTTTTAGGGATTTTGATTTCTTTTAGGACTTCCGCGTGATAAAAAGCGGCATCCCCTATATACTCCAAAGAGTCAGGCAAGATTATCTCAGAAGCTTGGCACCCCTGAAATGCACTAGAGCCAATGCGCTTAACGGTCTTAGGAATATTAATAGCAGTAAGCGGGCAAAAAGCAAAGGTCTCATCTTCTATTATCGACACCCCTATAGGTATGTTCGCACTAGCAAGACTCAAACAATAATAGAATGCCCCTGAACCAATGGTCATTACAGACGGTGGCAACGTAATAGATTGTAACGCCTTGCAAAAAGCAAAAGCCTTTGGCTCTATAGACTCCAATACAGGAGAAAAATTAATATCGGATAACCTTGAACAATCTTGAAAAGCATTCTTACCTATTTGCTTAACAGATTTTGGAACAACAATTGTATTAAGCGTTCGACAAGAATAAAAGGCTGTAGGTCCAATAGTTTTCACCGGACCATCAAATATCATTCTCCCTATGTCATCAGAATACTCATTGGCGATTAAATTTGTACCGAATACTGTTTCATTGTACGGCTTCACTATATTGCCATCAGTAGAGGTATAGTAAATAATATTATCTGGATGGATGACTGCCACATTACAAGAAACGGAGAAGTATGCCGCAGTTGCCGTCACTGTGGCAGCGCCAGTATTGACAGCGGTCACCTTGCCGTTGTCAACCTTGGCGACAGATTCATCTGAGGACGACCAAGTCACAGTCTTGTCAGTCGCATCGTCAGGCTTCACCGTGGCGATCAAGGTCGCGGACTCGCCGACGGCCAAAGAGAGCGTGGTCTTGTCTAGAGTGATGGACGACACCGGAACGGTAACAGTAACCGCGCACTCAGTGGTCTTGTCACTACATTTCGCCGTCACTGTTGCCGTACCAGATTTGACAGCGGTCACCTTGCCGTTGTCAACCTTGGCGACAGATTCATCTGAGGACGACCAAGTCACAGTCTTGTCAGTCGCATCGTCAGGCTTCACCGTGGCGATCAAGGTCGCGGACTCGCCAACGGCCAAAGAGAGCGTGGTCTTGTCTAGAGTGATTGACTCGGTGTTCACGGAAACAGTCACCACACATTCGGCTGTAAAAGTGCCGGATTTGGCCGTAATTGTAGCCGTACCTGACTTGAGGGCTGTTATCTTGCCGTTTGATACTGAGGCGACGGCATCATCGGAAGATGTCCAAACAACAGCCTTGTCGGTAGCATCATCAGGTTTAACTGTGGCCGTAAGGGTCTCCGTCTCACCGACTTGCATAGACAAATTGGTCTTATCCAATGAGACTGCTGTCACTGCTATGACCTTTGCGGAAACCTTGACGTTGCAAGTGGCGGATTTCCCGCCGGTACTGGCCGTGATTGTAGCCGTACCTTCTTTGATGGCAGTGACGGTGCCAGAATTCACTCTAGCTACAGAGGCGTTGGACGATGACCAGATCACACCGTCATATTCAGCGTCCTTAGGCAGGACTGTGGCGACAAGGTTGAACGACTCCCCTTCAACCATCTCAATTGTCGCTGTGTTCAATGATATAGACGACACCTCAACCTGCGTTTCCTTCTCTGCGCAGCCTAACAAAAAAGCTGACAAGAAACACATAACTGCACAAAGTATATTTACAGAAATTCTCATACTCATATTATGTTAAAATGTATTACATTACATAGTCCACTTGAAAGACAGGTTATCGATATCTTCTGGTGCTATTTATGAATTTCCAAACCAACTAAATGCTCATTTTCAAGTGGACTCATCATTACTTATTCTGTTGGTCTTTCAATACAAGACCCTAACTGGATAGAATCACCATCTCTCCATGTTGAGATGTCCTCTTTGTTAGGACATACAACAGAAATGACAGGATAGCCGTCTCCAGTATTTTGATTGTACGCAGTCCAGTTATTGGTACCAGCATTCTGCGAGAACCGAACTGAAATGGATTTTTCACCTTCCACCAAGTCACCGGTGTAGTACTCCTGACTGCCTGGAGCAGTAGAACCATGCAATTGTAAATTAGTAATAACCATAACTATAACAATAAATATGTCTCGGCACAGCTCCCGATGCTGATTAAGTTTTATAAACAAAGAAAGTGTGGAGCCGATTCGTTTATCTTAACAGAGGCTCTGACAAAGCCCGAAAGTAAATAAACAGAAGCAAACCCCACACCTGTATCGTTGAGTGTAGGGTACACGCAAGCAGATACAGATGAAATGGTGTTGTCGTTTATCCTCACTTTCATGGAAACTGTCAGATTTCTGTTAAAGGACAGTGCGAAAACACTTTCACCTAATATGTACGATTCAGGTCATTCGACCTAAAACGATGCTAAGTTAGTAATAATTTCTGATATGGCAACACCGGTGATAATTGCTTCTGAACAAAGACGAGAGAAATGTGTGAAGCATCAGACAATGACATTCCATAATTCCCAAACACACGTTGGGGAACCCGATTGTTCACAGCAAAGTGTAATTTTATCATAAAATGATAAAATATCATATTTGCAGTGTAAATCATTGAGGGTCAGACCAGTTCGCGGATGATTCCGTCGGAGGTGAAGAGGCGGTCTTCGGGGATGCGGAGTCGGTTGCCGTAGGCTTCCAATGCGCCTTCGCTCAAAAGCGCGTCAACGACGGCACGGTCTGCCAATGAATATAATTCCTCTGCTTCCAGGCCTTTGTCCGTCCGCAGAGAAAGCATTATCCTCTCGACCCTGATGTCCTCCGGAGTCAGGGACTCGAAACTTCTTGAATATGTCTCCAGCTCTCCGTCCGGATTCCTGTGCGGGAGGCTTTGGCTGTTCCACGAGCGGACATCTCCGCTGAAGGAATGCGCCCCCGGGCCTAACCCCACATACGGGACTCTCCTCCAGTAGGCGCTGTTGTGGACGGCCTCGAACCCCGGCCTTGCAAAATTCGAGATTTCATAATGATGATAGCCGGCCCGGGCGAGACTCCGGCACAGGATGTCGTACTGTCTGCGGCACTGCCCGTCGGAAGCCTCGGCATAGCGACCGTCGGCCACCATCCCGGCCAGGGCGCTTCCCTCCTCTATCGACAGCTGGTAGGCCGAAATGTGTTCTGGAGCAAGTTCCAGTGCCTTTCCGACCGTGTCCCCCCAGATTTCCTCAGTCAACTGGGAAAGGCCGAAAATCAGGTCCACGCTGATGTTCCGGACTCCGCACTCACGAAGGATGCGGAAAGCCTCCACCGCCCGCGCGGAATCGTGCCTTCGGTTCATCCAGCGTAGGATTCCGTCGTCGAACGACTGGACCCCCATACTTATCCGGTTCACACCAAGCCTGAGAAGTCCGCGGACATATTCACTTCCCTTCTCCACTATGTCCTCCGGGTTGACTTCGACTGTGAGTTCATTGAACGGTCCCGCGCCTTCGGCGTCCGGAACCGGCGCATACGCTGCTGCGGCACGGACTATCCGGGCAAGAACGTCAAGAGGAAGCACCGACGGGGTGCCTCCTCCTATGTAAAGTGTACCGACCGCATCCTGAGCGGTCATATTCATTGAAAGTTCCTCCCGGCGGTCACGGATCTCCGCGATGACGGCTTCCGCATATTCATCAAAACTCTGCCCGCGACGGCATATTTCCGAATAGAAATCGCAGTAGGTGCAGAAGCTGCTGCAGAAAGGAACGTGGATGTAGATCACAGACGCTACCTGAGCAAAAGTTCCGTCTTGCCGAGGAACGACTGCGAGGTGTATGCCTCGACGGTGTAAACGCCGGCAGGATACGAAGAGATGTCGTTCAGATAGATGCTGAGCTCGACTTCCTTGCCCTCATAGTCAACCTCTCTGGAAGCGGAAGCGACCATTGTCTGCCCGTTGTACGAGAACGACGTCTGGCTGCTGTTCGTCAGAAGGATTCCTGACGGATCCTTCACGCGGATGTACACTCTGACCGGTCCGCGCGGCGCCAGTTCATTCTCGACAAGGCTGAGAGATGTCAGAAGCCTTACAACTCTGCTGCTCCTGTCGGTGACCTTGTCGGAGCCGTTGTAGGCGGCAACGCTGAGGCCTCTGGACTTGATGACGGAACCGGCGGCCACCTGTCCGGAAAGGTTCTCAACCTGTCCTTTGAGGTCGGCGTTCTCGGCACGGCTTTCGGCAGCCTCGCGACGGGCCGCGGCAGCATCAGCCGTCAGCTTGTGGTTCAAAGTGTTGAGCGAGTCGATCTGCACGATGTAATTCTTCATTATGCTTCGCAGGGTGCCCAGTTCCTTCTCGTACTGGCGCATCTTGCGGCGGTTGGTGGCCTCAGTCTTCTGGATTCTCTCGATCAACTGGCTGACTTCCTCCTTGGAGGAATCAAGCTGACTGTTGATGGTAGCGTAGTCGGATGACAGGCTTTCATAGTCGCCTTTCAAAGCGATCATCTGCTGGGTAAGATCTTCCTTTTCAGCATTGAGGTCCTTCACCAGGCTGGACTTGCTCGCCCAGATGTAGGCCAGGGCGGCAGCCATAAGCACTGCAACGGCCACAAGTCCGTACATAACCTTCTTGAGGCTTTCGTTTTTTCTTTCCTGCTCTTCGCGCTCACGGCGCTCCTGAATCGGGTCTATTTCTACCATAGTCTTTCGATTTTAATGTAATCAGAATACAAAAATAACAAAAGTATTTAACTATCTTTGTAGTTACAGCAAAAATCACACTACAATGAAATACTTTGTACGGGCGGTAAAATACTTTATCTGGTTCACTGTTCTGTTCACGATAATAATCGCGGTGCTGGTGTTCGCCGGCATCGTAAAGGGCGATGTCAGCACAATGTTCCGCGACGGTTACAGGTCCCTGTGGCAGATTGCTATCCTGTTCGCCTTCGTAGCTGCCTTCTATCCGAAGTTCGGCTTCATCAGGAAGTCGGTTGCCATCCCGGGAGAATATCCGGACATCCGGGACGGAATCATTGAATATATGGAACTGCGCGGCTACAGGCTTGAAAGCGAAGAAGGAGAGAACCTGACTTTCCGCCTCCGCTCAAAATTCAGCGCCCTGTTCAAGATGTTCGAGGACAGAATCACGCTGACCCGCGAACTGGGAGGTTACCAGGCGGAGGGGCTGACCAAGGACATAGTACGGATTGTCGGCGGACTGGAATACAAGTTCCGCCGCGGAGATGAAGAATAGCGTAAATCCTTTAACATTCAAGATTATGGCAGAAGACCTCAAGACTGTCGCCAAATTCCGCGACGCTATGAGCGCCCACATCACGGCGGGTATGCTCAACGAGAACGGCATTCCTGCCGCAGTGTTCGGAGAGAACTCTTCCTATGTCTCATTGAACTACGTTGACACTGTCGAAGTCAAGGTCAACGCTGCGGACTACGATGCCGCGATGACCCTGCTTGCAGCCAACGAAAGCGCAGAGTAGAACTCCTCACCGAAAACGGCCGTCAACGGTTCACGAAGGAATTCATAGACGCGGATTCCTTCGCGGCGTCCCCTTTCGTACGCGTCCTTGCATATTCCCCAACGATGGAGGTTGAGCGCCAGCCCCCCTCCCGTCAGTTTCGTGACGCGGACCGGGTAGAGCCAGCAGGACTGAGGCTTGCGGAACTTGCAGGTTCCTTGGAAGAAGCATCTCTCGATGGAGCAGAAGCAGTTCCCGGCCTCGTCGAAGGTCGTGTAGGCGCACTCCTCAGAGCCTTCCACAACAGGAGTCACTATGTCGCCGTCGCGGTCGATGGAGAAGAAACCCTCCTTGTCCACCTGCGCCCGCCCCTGCGGTCTCATAAGTTTTGAATATGTCTGATAATTCTCTTCCAGGGGCTCCAGTTCCGACTCCTCCAGCGGAGCGCCGCTGTCGCCTATGATGCAGCAGCAGCCCTTGCAGACCGCATAGTCGCAGGCGAAGAATTCAGTTATCACATCCTCGGACACAAGGATGTTCCCGATCTGCACTATCGTTCCGTAATTATTCCTTGACGACATATTCAATCCTCATTCCTCCGGAGAGAGCTCCGAAAATTTCCTTTACCTTGTCGGCGGAGACGCTGGCTATGCGCGCATTGTAGCCCGTCAGGACATCCTTCCCTCCGCTGAACCGCATCAGAACCGCGTCAATATAGTTGGCCGAATCGGCGAGGAATGTCGAATAGCCTTTGACCAGCAGCGATTTGCAGGCCTGGAGTTCATTATTGTCCACCGGTTTGGAGAGCACATCCTCTATGGTTCTGCGCGCAGCCACCAACGCCTTGGAAGGATGCTTCTCCCCTCCCTCGACTCCGTACGGCAGACCTGATTCCGGCACCGGCGCGAAGGAGAAGACCATCTCAAGAGCCTCCTGAGGCCAGACGCTGAACCTGTCGGCAAGACTGACGCTGAATCCCAGTCCGGCCATCACCCCGTTCAGCCTGCGCTGGAGCGCAAGTCCTGCGACCTTGAACGCCATATAGCTTTCGGTCGTGAACGGCTCGGCGCAGGCCATCCCGATGCTGATGCTGACAGGTTTCCCCACCTTTGAATATGTCGTCGCTCCAGTACGCATCTTGTAAGCGACACTTTGGCGAACCGCAGGAATCCTGCTCACCCGGAAGCCTCCAAGGTACAGACCAAGGACTTTCTGCACCTGTTCCGGTGCGAAGTCGCCGACAATCACAAGCACACCGTCGTTCGACCTGACAAACTGATCGTCGAAGAATCCGGAAGCATCGGTCAAGGTGCTTTCCACCAACCCTGAGCGAGTCTTCACATCGGAATAGTTGTAATCCGGGTACATCAGGCTGTCAAGCACGGCCGACCCCAGCAACCCACGCTCGAAGCCACGCCGGGAAGCGAACGCTTCTTCCGACGGCTTTCTCTGATTGGCAACTGAAAGAAGAGCCTTAAGCACAAGCTGCAGCCTGGAGGTGGACGCCGAGCCGGATATCCTCAAATCCGATGAAGAAACCTTGCAGTTCATCTCCACTCCGTTAGCCTTCAAGACCTTGTCAAAATCTTCACCAGACATCCCCGCAATCCTGCAGTTGCCCAGCATATCCGAGAAGAAGGCGCCTTCACCGCGCTGAAGATTCCTCACGGTCGAATAGCCGCCCTTTATCATCAGCGAATAGTTGAACCTCCTCTTGGCGTCGCCTTTCTTGAACAGCACTTTCATCCCGTTGGAGAATGTCCACATCTCGCCGCCGGAAACGGTTTCCGCTGCGGCGGACTTCAGTTTCACCTTGTTCTTTTCGTTCCAGAACCCGGATGTGTCCTTGGCGCTTACCTTCCATTGCCTGAGCGATCCGGGGAGCAGGGAGACTCCGTTCCAGGCCGATTCGTACACGGTCCGGAAAGTCCATTCATCGTAATCCTGCTCGTTTCCGGTCCAGTCAACCCTTGAATTTCCGATGTCGGACAGAAGAGCCGTGGCGAAACCGTTGAAAAGTCCGGCCTCGGCCTGCGGAGACATATTCCTTGACGTATAGAATCCGGCTTTGGATGAAAGCGACGCGAGATCGGCCCCGTAAAGGTAGGCTGAAATGCATCTGCGCACCAGGGCGTCATTGTCCTGGAAACGGAAACAGTCTTTGAGAAAATCCGACTTCGCGGCCTTGTATTCTTCCTCTCCCGCTCCTTTGGACGCAAGGTCGGAAAGCGTGGAAGCGACGGCCAGGGAAGCCGGTATCAGCTGGCTGCGGGACGTGTTCAGACTGACACGGAATGTTTCATCTCCCGGCCCCGAGTCGCTTCCTTCGTAGGAAACATCGAACGCCGACACACGGACATCCCTGGAAATCAACGTCTCGCGAAGCCGGCCGGCGACAATTTCCTTGAGCGATTCGGCAAAAAGTCTTGAAATGAAAGGCTGTATGGTGTTCATCTGGGAGTCCGGAGTCCTCGGGGAACGGAATGTGACCGTCACCGAAGATGTCGCGGAAGGCGTGAATGAATATTCAGGCTCGTCAGAATGCTTCCAGACATATTCAGGCTTTTTGTAGGACGGGCTGCGTGAAGGGACCATCAGAGAGAACACGTTCATCTTCTCGATGATGGCTGACGGAGTGATGTCGCCCGCGACGATGATCGCGTGCTGGCTTGGCTGGGCGGCGATAAGGTCGAAGAGCATCAGCAGGGTGGTGTCCGAAGCGGCCCGGTCGAAGACCGGGACATCGTCGAACCTGAAGACGGTGGAGCCGTCCCGATAGGATGCAAAGCCTTCCGGACGACAACCTATTCCTTTGGAAGACAAAAACTTCTGAGGGCTTATCTTGTTAAAGTGAGGGAGAGTGGCAAGTTCTTTCCTGGCACTGAGGGTGTCGCATATTCCTTTGCGGACAAGGGCGAAATCAGCCACACCTTTTGTTGACGGATTGGTGACGAGATAGTATGAAATTCCATTGTTCAGGCTGCCCGACGTGACTGCGGCATCCTTCTGGAGTGCGGGCAGTTCCTGCGCTGGCATCATTATTGAAAAGCCTAGCGCCAGCACAAAACACTGAACTGATTTGATAAAGCAACGCATTACTGAACCTCCCTGTAAGGCAAAAATAAGGAATATGTGCGTTTGACACAAATTTTTATTACATTTGTCGCTAGTTTGCTTCGGGATGCTGTTCCGGCAAAAAAGCAAACGCCCGCCAAAAACGCAGATAAAAAGTTAAACATAAAATTACAGATGATGAAGAAATTGATTATTGCGATTGCCGCAATGGTTTTTGCCGCCGGAGCGGCATCAGCCCAGGACATGGCCCAGGCTACCGAACTCTACAACAATGGAGCCACAGCTATCACGATGAAGAACTGGACCGAGGCGCTTGACTACTTCCAGAAAGCCATGGAGATGGGAAAGGCCATCGGAGCCGATGCTGACGAACTTGTGGCCAACTGCAAAGGCGCGATACCGGGTGTTTCCCTTGAAATCGCCAAGGATCTTATCACTGACAAGAAATACGAAGATGCCGTTGCGGAACTTGACAAGGTTGTCGCCATCGCTACGGAGTATGAGAATGCCGAGGTCGCTGAAAAAGCCAAGGAACTCGTTCCTCAGGTTTGGATGCAGAAGGGTGTCGACGCCCTCAAACTGAAGGACTTCGCCACTGCCGAGGACGGCTTCAAAAAGTCTTACGCCATCGATACTACGGCTGGAAAGACCGCCCTTTATCTCGGACAGGCTCTCGCGGCCCAGGGCAAGACCGAAGAGGCCATCGAGGCATTCAGGCATGCATCCTGGAACGGTGAGAAGGCCACAGCCGACAAGCAGATTTCCAACATCTTTGTAAAGCAGGCCAATGCCGCTTTCAAGGGACAGAAGTTCGCCGATGCCGTGAAGGCCGCCGACAAGGCCAACGAGATTCAGGAGAACGCCACCGCATATCTCATCGCCGGACAGGCTTCCCAGAAGCTCAGCAAGAACGCCGACGCCATCAAGTACTTCGAGAAGTACATTGAGATGAGCCCTAACGCCAAGAACGCTTCCGCCATCACCTTCACGGTAGCCGCCCTCTATCAGGGAGCAAAGAACAACGCCAAGGCTCTCGAGAACTACAAGAAAGTTCAGGACGATCCTAAGTTCGGCGCACAGGCTAAGGAACAGATCAAGGCTCTGAGCAAGTAAAATCAGAGGAAAGATGCTCACGCATCTCGAACTGCTCGCACCGGCGAGAAACATTGACATCGGCATCGCGGCCATCGACTGCGGTGCCGATGCCGTGTATGTGGCCGGGCCAGCGTTCGGAGCAAGAAAGGCGGCAGGGAACTCGATGGAGGACATCCGCCGGCTGACCGGATACGCCCACCGGTTCGGAGTCCGCATCTTTCTGACGCTCAACACGATACTCTTCGACAGCGAACTAAAGGAAGCCGAGAAGATCCTCGCGGAGGCCAAGGCTGCGGGAGTGGACGCGGTCATAGCCCAGGACCTTGCGGTCTGGAAACTGACCGACCTTCCTGTCCACGCCTCGACCCAGTGCGCGATAAGGACTCCGGAGAAGGCCAGGCTTTACGAAAGCTTCGGAACTGAACGGCTTGTACTGGAAAGGGAACTGTCGCTGGAAAGAATCCGTGACATCCGCTCGGCGGTCGGCTGCGAGCTGGAGTTCTTCGTGCACGGGGCGCTCTGCGTGTGCTACAGCGGGCAATGCTACCTGTCCGAGCAAATCGCCGGGCGAAGCGCCAACAGAGGCGAGTGCATCCAGGCCTGCCGGTCGCTCTACGACCTTGTGGACGGGGACGGGCGGACGCTGGTGCGGAACAAGGCCCTTCTGTCGCTCAAGGACTACAACCTGAGCGGAAGGCTCGGCGACCTTGCGGATGCAGGAATATGCTCGTTCAAGATCGAGGGCCGGCTCAAGAACATCTCCTACGTGCGGAACACCGTGCGGGCATATTCATCGGCGCTGGACAAACTGGTCGCCGCTAACCCGGAGAAGTACCGCAGGGCCTCCTTCGGACGGGTCGCGGGCGGGTTCACGCCGGATCTCGGCAAGACTTTCAACAGGGGCTACACCAGTCTGTTCCTTGACGGGAAAAGAGACCGCGGCTGGTCGTCGATGGACGCCCCGAAGTCCATAGGGGAGGAAGTCGGGACAGTGATGTCGATCGCTCCGGCAGGTCCTTCTAGGCCGGACTCCCCTGCCGGCAGGGTTTCAGCCGGAAGAAAGCCGTCAGACAGGCAGACGGCAGACGGAGAGGACATCACGATCACCGTCAGGATGAAAAGCGCGGCGGAGCAGCTCAGAAACGGGGACGGATTTTCTTTCCTGGCCAAGGGCGGGAGCGAGATCGTCGGCTTCAGGGGAGATGTCTGCCAAGGCTGCAGGATAACCTGCAGGCCGGTTCCGGGGCTTTACGCCGGAGCGAAACTCTACCGCAATCTCGACACGGCCTTCGAGAAGGAACTGGAGTCCAATCCTCCTGTAAGGATGATTCCGGTGAGGGTGGACATAGCCGTTTCGGCTCGGAACACCGGCATCGGGCGCGGCTGTGACGAGCGTGCCGCTGAAACCGACGGCCGGAGCAGTCTGGCCGGAAGACCGCAGGAGAATGCTTTCCTGCTGAGTGTCAAGGCCGTTTCCCAGGACGGAAGGTCGGTGGCCTTCGAGAGAGAGGCCGGGACCTCGGCGGCGGAAAATCCGGAAAGGATGAGGAATATGTTCACGTCGCAACTCTCAAAATCCACGGGAACATATTCATTCACACTCAGTGCGCTGGATACGGAGAAATCCGGCGGGGCGCTGCCTTTCCTTCCGGCCTCGGCTCTGAACGCCATCCGCCGGGACATCGCAGCGGAACTGGAAAGCCTTCCTTGCGGCGGCAGGACTGACTGCTCCTCCGCACAGTCTCCAGCCGAAGCCTCGGAAAAAGATTCCGCCGCCGCCAAAGGCGGATTCGCGCTGAAGGATATTCCTGATATTCAGAAATCCAGAGACCCGCTGGGCCTTTTGTACAAGGCCAACATCGCGAACCGCCTCGCCAGAGAGACCTATCTCTCGCTGGGAGCGGAGGAGGCCGATGAGGCTTTTGAAATCACGCACCGCCCGGACGCCGAACTGATGCGCACAAAGTACTGCATCCGCTACGAACTCGGCCTCTGCCCCGTGCATCAGAAAGCCGCGCGGAACGCACCTCTCTTTCTGGTCAACAACGGAAAGCGCTACGCCCTTTCCTTCGACTGCAAAAACTGCGAGATGGCCGTCCGGCTTCCGCTTGAAAAATAAAAAACTCCGGGAGCGGCCCGGAGTCATAACTCTTTAGAGTTTCCTTCTAGAAATTCAGTTTGAAAAGATTGCCCTGGGACTGGATGATCAGCGCGTCGCCGTAAGACGCACAGTCCTCGAGTTCGCCGAACGTCGCCTCACGCAGGTCGATCACATTCTGCATTGTCCTCTCGGCAAGATTCCAGACGTAGAGGTATGTCGGAGCCTTCTCGGTGCCGAAGCCCGTAGGCATGAACAGAAGTCCGTTCTTGATGTAAAGGCCCTGGCCTACAGGATTGAACTTGGCTGCATAGGTGTCCTCGATCAGATAGTTCTCGATCAGGTCGTCCTCGGTCAGGACCACCAGGCCGTCGGTCGATTCGCTGAGAGCCGGAATACGGAACTTGACGATGCGGTGACGGTTCAGAGGATTGCTGTTGTCCACCGTGTTGCCGTAGCCGTAGAGGAAATTGTTGTCCAGGTCAAGCACCCACTGCAGAGCATAGCCGAAGAGATTTCCGCTGTCCTTGAAGTAGATGGTCTGGACCAGTTCGGAAGACTTCATGTCGTTGGCGACACGCTCGACATAAAGCACGTCCTTGCGGCCGTTGACCGGCTTGCGGTTGCACTGGCTGATGTAAATCAGAGGGAACTTATCCTCCTTGTCGTAGAAAGTCCTGCTCAGCGAGGCGACGTTGGAATGGTTCACCTTGCCGTAACTGGCCAGCTTGAACGGCTCGCCTACCTTCTTCACCTTGTCTCCGTCGAACTTGTAGAGGGTCAGCCAGCCGGAATTCTGGCAGCTGAAAATGTAGTCTCCCCAGATGTCCATTCCCTGATAGCCCTCGCCTTCTGTCCCCTGAAGTTTTGCTATATGCTTGCAGGTAAACGTGTTCGATGACATATTGATCTTCGGTCCGTCGTAAGTGTACGTTCCCTGACCGGAAGTTTTCGTCTGGGCCGTTCCAAGAACCGGCAGCATAAGCGCCAGAGCGATGATTGCTTTTTTCATGTTCAAAACTAAACTATCGCAAGTACCTAAATGCATGTGACAAAGCATCTTATCTCACGTTACCCCAGCGCGCAGACAGGAAGAGAAATTCCCAAGATTCCGAGATTGCCGGTCAGGTAGAGCGCCGCGAACGCCGCTATGAGCAGCAGAAGGATGACAGCGACCCACTTCGGCCATTTCGGTTTATTCTCCTTGTAAGGGTCCGTGAGATTGAGCTTCGGGTATTTCGCGACTCCGGTGAGACGCGCTCCGAAGAGAATGTTGACCAGCACTTTGGAGTTGATGGCCCAGCCGTTGGCGTTGAGCACCGGGCCGAGGTCGCGGCAACGCAACTTGCTCCACGCAAGGAAGCAGGACGGACCTGAAATCAGCAGCATTATTATCACGACCGCTCCAAGGGTGTAGTAGAACGGCACGCTGGCGATGCCGCTGAAAATCTTGGTGATGGCAGAGCCTATGTAGCCCAATGCCATGCCCAGGGCGGCGAATATTCCTGCGAACTTTGCAATGTCGAAACTTGAGGTCTTCTTGCCGGCATCGGCCGAGGCATCCGCGGCAGGAGCCGAAGCCGCCGCAGCCGTCGCCTTGGCCTGAAGGTCAGCGGTTATCTTGCTGTCCTTCTCGGTGGCGGACTTGTTGATAAGGCCCACGCAGAACTCCCAGAACTTGCGGTATGGAGACCAGAACGCCTGGCCGATGCTTATAGGATTGTCCACGACCTTGGTGACAACCGCATCCCAGATGTTCCCGCCGCGGTCATAGAAGATTCCGTTCTTGCCCGGGCGGAGAGCGGCGATCTCACCGGCCGTCAGCACGGCGGCTATGTCCATAGTCTTGCCGAGCGATTTGGAGGAGCAGCTGCAGTAGATGAGGAACATCCCGCTGAGCTTCGCCATATCTGCGTGCTTGGACATGTCGGTCACCTTGATGCAAAGGTTGCAGCAACGCTGGTCGATGTAGAGACGGCCCGCCTCGAAATCAGCCTTAATGTCCGGCTCCTGTGAATAGAAATCCGTGAAAATCACATAATTGCGAAGCAGCTTATAGAAGTCGCGGTAGAGGAACATCAACTTCTTGACCTCATCGATGGAATCGGACTGTTCCTTCAGAGCAAGGTCGGCCGCCACCAGTTCGAGCAGAGCCGCCTTGCCGTTCCCCGAGAGAACCGCGCGGACCTCTTCTATTCCGAGAGACTCGACCGCATCGCCCTTCTTTGAAGAAACCCAGGCGGTATAGGCGGCGAATTCGCCAAGAACCGCGTTCCACTCAGTTTCCGTTATGCCTTTCGCATCCTTCATCCGGACATCGAACACTAGGGACTTGAGAGCGTCGAAGGCCGTCTGCCAGGCAGGGTTGATGCCGTCGAAAGGCAGCACTCCGTCGGTCTCCGGACGGGCGATAGGGCAATCCCCTATCCTGGAAATATCATCCACGCTCACGGCTACCGCAGCGGCGGCGTCCTTGTCGTAGCGCAGAAGGCGGCAGCGGGTGAAGAAGTCGCCGAACTTGTCCTTCAATGCGTTGCAGGCAGCATAGGCGGCAGCGGTGCTGTCGCCGTATGGGAATATCTTGTCCTTGTCGCTTTCCGCGGCATCCATCCAAGCAGCGTAATCGGCACAGGCCGCATAGAAAGCCTCTATCTGCCCAGCTCCGACTCCGGGATCTCCGCTACGGTCGGCTGACGAGCCGATCTTGTCGACGCACTCGGAAATCACCTTCTTCAGAGCCTCGTCATCTGTCGTGGCGGCAGTGATCAGTCCGTCACCGTTCAGACGTGTGCCTGCAAAGATCGCCGCGCTGTCGGAAGCCTCATCTATGGTGATTACATCTCCTTCGCGGCCGAGATCGGAAAGAATCCGGCGGGCGGAGTCCTGGAGGCGCTTGCCAAGATCGGTGGAAGTGTCGATGTTGTTGACGTCAAGACTGCTTTCTCCCTTGAGTATCGTGTCTTTGTCCTTGATGACGGAGGTCAGCCACCGTGCGGCGGCCACCACCTCGGTGACCTTGATACGGCCGTCCCCGTCGGAATCCACATAGTCAAGTGTGCGCCTGTCGAACTCCAGCGAGTCCACGGGGCAGCTGAGCACGGTCCAGAGTTTCTGGTCAAGTTCTCCAAGATGGGCGATGTCCTCGCCGGAGGCGATGTTCACCCTTATCGCTCCACCGAGAGAGCAGTACTTCCAATCGTATTTGTTTTCCATAAGCGAATATAATTGTTGCGAAAATAAGCAATATTTGCTCCCCGACCAAAATTAACTCCCCGCCCTGATCCCGGAATAATTCCAGCCATAGGCCATGTCTCCTTCCGGCCTACGGCCTACTCTCGATTGTCGGGTCATTACGCCCGGCATCAATCACCTCAAAAGTGCTGATTTTCGCCGAAACCATCACTTTTGAAGTGATATTTGATTATATTATGCGACATAATAGAAAACCTTGCGGCTGAAATAGGGGTCAGCAAAAACGATGTGGTTGCTTCAAGGATTTCAGATTTCAAAATCGGAAACCGCACGTTTGAGGTCGGCGGAAAAAACAAAGGCAGCCATCAGCTGGAGGGCGCCGAGAACGGAACGGTAGTCAAAGACGACATCGAATACGGCCACGGCAACGTTGTGCCTCTCTGGGCCTTCGGACTGAATTATTGAAGCAGTCAGAAGAAGTTTCTGCCCGGGGAGACATCAAGCAAGGTATCCAGCCTTGATATTTTTTCGCAATCAACACATTTTTAGTAATTTTGTCGTGAGCAGCCGAAAAGGCGGGTACCACT
>CAVHYF010000041.1:0-16461 GCA_963640265.1 bacterium
CACCATCACAAACGCAATCCCAAACGTCAACCGCAGGAACTTATCTTGACACCAACCTGCCGATACACGACCGGGTCCTGGACCTTATTTCGAAGCTCACTCTCGATGAAGAGATATCACTTCTGAGGGCAACTTCTCCAGGCATACCGCGTCTGAACATAGACAAATACTATCACGGCAACGAGGCTCTCCACGGCATTGTCCGTCCGGGCAAGCATACTGTCTTCCCGCAGGCCATAGGCCTTGCCTCAATGTGGGACCCTGCCCTGCTCCACGAAATTGCATCCGCCGCAGGAGACGAAGCCCGAGCCCAGTGGAACAGCCTGGATTTCGGAAGAAAGCAGACCAGGCAGTTCAGCGACCTGCTCACCTTCTGGTCTCCTACCGTAAATATGGCGCGGGACCCGAGGTGGGGACGCAATCCGGAGACATACGGCGAAGACCCGTTCCTGTCAGGAGTTCTGGGCGAGAATTTCGTGAAAGGGCTGCAGGGTGACGATCCGCGCTACATCAAATGCGTTTCCACACCTAAGCATTTCGCCGGAAACAACGAAGAGAACATCCGTTTCTCGTGCCTTGCGGATTTCAGTGAAAAGCAGCTGCGTGAATATTATTTCCCGGCTTTCGAGCGTTGCGTGAAGAAAGGCCACGCCCGTGCCATAATGGCAGCCTACAACGCCATCAACGATGTGCCGTGCCACGCCAACCCGTGGCTCCTGAAGACAGTTCTTCGCGACGATTGGGGCTTCGACGGATATGTCGTTACGGATTGCGGCGGATTGGCGAACCTTGTCTCCGCCCATAAGTATGTGAAGAACTACTTCACTGCAGCCGCGCTGGGAATCAAGAGCGGAATCGACCTTGAATGCGGCGATAACGTCTATATTGAGCCGCTCCGCGAGGCTTACGACCGGAAGATGGTTTCGAAGGCGGAAATCGACTCGGCGGCATACCACGTGCTGAGGGCAAGAATGGAACTCGGAATGTTCGACCCTGTGGAGATGAATCCATACAACAAGCTGCCGGAAAGCTTAATCGGCTGCGAAAAGCACACACAACTGGCATTGCAGGCAGCGCGCGAGGCTCTTGTGCTGATGAAGAACGACAACAAGATGCTTCCGCTGAACCTGAAGAAGACGAAGCGCATCGGCGTGCTCGGCATCAACACGGAGAACTGTCAGTTCGGCGACTACAGCGGAGTGCCTGTAAAAACGCCCGTAAGCATACTTGAAGGCATCCGCACAAGAGTCGGAAATGATGCTGAAGTGATCCTGGCACCTTGGGTGAGCATCCCTTCAGATTATGCGGCTTTGAGCTCGGACAATTTCGAAGGCGGCATCACCGAAACCTACTACGTTGAAAAGGAAGGCACCGACGAGTGGGAAGCCAAGGGCTTCCGTTCCGTAGAGAGCATCTTTTACGAACCGGCCAACCAGGCTCCGAACGCCATCGCCCCGTCTTCCTACCCTTACAATGTCGTCTGGACCGGAAAGCTCAAGGCCCCTGAGACAGGCGACTATGTGTTCAAGTCAATGGGCGATGACGACATCTACATTTACATTGACGGAGAGAAGAAGCTCTACGAGCCTTACGGAGTCTGGGAAGACAGCTGCACGGTTCATCTTGAAAAAGGACGTGTGTACGATTTCCGTGCGGAATTCCTGTGCGTTTCAAACAACGGACACTGCCACATCTATTGGCAAAGCCCGAACACCAGGAAGAAGACGGGCATCGAACGCTTCGGCAATGCCGCCGAGGTGCTGCGCGGCTGCGATGTCGCTGTAATCGTTCTGGGAACCAACCTCAGCATTGAGCGGGAGGGCCTTGACCGCAATACGATCGAACTGCCGAAGGATCAGCAGGAATTCATCAGGGAGGCATACAAGATCAACCCGAACATAGTGCTTGTGCTCTCGGCCGGCAGCTCCCTGGCCATCAATTGGGAGAACGAGCATATTCCTGCAATCCTCAACGCCTGGTACGACGGTCAGGAGACAGGCACTGCCGTGGCGGAAGCGCTCTTCGGCGACTACAATCCTGGCGGACGTCTGCCGCTGACATATTACAAGAGCATGGAGGATCTGCCGGACATGCACGACTATGACATCACCAAGGGACGCACCTATCAGTATTTCCGCGGAGAACCGCTCTATCCGTTCGGCTACGGCTTGAGCTATACGGAATTCAAGTACTCCGACGGTGAAGTCACGGCTGACAGCGACAGCATCCGTGTCTCCTTCAATCTGAAGAATACAGGCCGCTGCAAGGGCGACGAGGTGGCTCAGCTTTATGTAACCTATCTTGACGGCGAGTCCGGCTCTTCATATCCGATCAAGCAGCTGAAGGGATTTGCAAGAGTAAGTCTGCAGAAGGGAGAAAAGAGGCGTGTGACCATTTCGGTGCCTCGCGAAGAGATCCGCTTCTGGGACGAGAAGGAAGGCAAGTTCGTCACACCTTCCGGCCAGTACCGCCTGCAAGTCGGGCCGTCTTCCGCATCCGTCGCGTATTCGTCTGTCATAGTACTGTAACAGCACTGCGGAACAAGCCCTTTCACAAGGCCTGAAAAACGATGCATCCGGCATAAGACCTATGCCGGATGCATTTTTGCTTATGGTAATGCGCTTCATCCGTGGCAGCGTACCTGCCGCGGCAGCCTAATGCTGGATGTTCATCAAACGGATATATTTCAGGATCATGTCATTCCACTTGGCATCGCCAGGCTTCTGGTAGCGGCAGTTGCCCTTCGGGTCAGGAGTGAAGACGGTCTCTCCCTTCGGAGTCAGCTCGACCCAGCCGCGCTCGGACATATAGAACGCACCGTCGCCTTCGACAGCGTTGATGACCGCAAGCGGATCCCACATCTTCTGGCCGGTGTCGCACTGGGTGAACTTGTAGATCCACTTGATCGGATGGGTGTCCGTCCAGCTGATGTCCTGAAGCACTACCTCAGGCCTGTAGTCCAGCGGATCTCCGACCTCACCCGGAGAGAAGACCACGTTGACCGACTTAGGCAGCAGTTCGAAGAACTTAAGAGAATAGTCAATGGCCTGGGTGAAATTGTAGTCCGGCTCGACAGCCTCGCCGAACACTCCTCCCATCGCATAGAGATCGGTCACCTTCTTAGCGACAAGTTCAACTCCGGTCAGAGAGGAGAACTCATCGGGGCCTGACTGAAGCAGACGGGCGAGAGTGGTCACAAATCCTACGGAGCAAATCCTGACGGAACTGTCCGGCTGCGCCGCCAGAATCTTGCGGTACAGTTTGTAGCCTTCCATATATTCATCCTTGCTCTTGATGCTCCGCTTGAAGAGAGGGTTGGCGTCGGTGTCGCGCGCATAAGGGAAATTGTGGTAGGAGATGAACACGACAGGACGCTCGATGCCGGAACGCTCAAGGCCGATCGGTATGTCAGGGTAGCCGTAAAAATTGTTCAGCGCATCGACCGCGTCGGCATTGGCTGCTCCCATACGGTCGATCATCACGCCCAGAAGGTTGCAGCGGCCCATATCCATATAGCGGTAGAGCATCATCAGCGCGAAGAGGTCATCGGTCGAACTGCCCATATCGCAGTCAAAGATGATGCGGTTCTCCGGCATGTCGTAATTCGACTTGACATTGATGTCCTTCGAAGCCACGTACACCGTATGCTGCCCGTTTTCGCGGGCGAACTTCAAAGCGGCGGCCAGGCTGTCCTCCGGGAATATCCTGTTGCTGTCGAAATAGTACTTGCCGTTCTCGGAATTGTACCAGCCTCCCACATAGCCTTCGTGCGCCCGGGCGTGTCTGACAACCGCCTGCAGACTCTTCTTGTCGAAGCTGTTCTGCGTTGCGGCATAAGATACCACGATTCCTGCCTTCGGCTGGTCGAAGGTGTCGATTCCGATTGTGAAACCGTCAGGATGCGCCTGGGCGAATCCCCACAAAAAGTTGACTACTTCCTTGTCGCTCAGGCCAACCTTGTCTGCCTGTGCAAAGGAAGCGATGTTGCAGGCCAAGATAGCCAAAAGAATAAGCGATTTCTTCATATCTCCGTTGATTATTCGTTGATTATTCGTTGATTATTAATTACAGTGAGCGTAAATATACAAAATAAATCTTTCATTGCAAGAATATCACCGGATTCAATTTTCCCTTCGGACATTTCAGTGACCGGCAGCAAAGCACAGCGGTTCCTCGTGGACAAAAGGCAAATGGCGGCAGATGTCACGGTTCATACATCGGGACATCCCCATTGTCTATCAGCCGCCGCAGGATGTCAAGATAGTCCGGGGAACAGCCTTTCGCCGGATTCCCGAACTCGGCGGTAATCTCCTTCAATGAATATTCACCGTCCTTTCCCCGGATGAACGACACGAGGGCACGGGCCGTGTCAACCGGCGTAGCCGAAGCCTTCGCGGAGACGGAAGAAGCACGTCTGGCACGGCAGACATCGCAGGTGCCGCAGTCGCAGGTCTCCGTCTGGCCGAAATAACGCAGAAGATAGCGGGAACGGCATTCGTCCGACTCGCTTGCATATTCAAGCATTGACTGGCTGCGGGCGTGGTAACTGTCCTTCAGCATCCGGTAGCGTTCAGGCATAAGGTTGAGATTCCCGGGGCGGAGCCGGTCGTGGTGCAGCAGCACCACGTCGGAATGGTCAGCCGGAACATAGACGATCACGTGGGAGACCGACAGGTTGTACAGGGTCTGCCTCAGCTGCGACACAGTTGTCCCGACACGCTGTGCGACATATTCCTCGTCAATCCTCTGGAGAAAAGAGAATATGCCCGTGTAGGTGCGCATCAGCGCGTCCAGAGTCCTCGCCTGCCACTCGTCGTCCAGGTCGATGTCATACAGCGCCTTGCGGTCCACGCTAATCCTGACCCTCGTCGGGATGTCTATTTCCTCCGAATATGTAAGATGCTCTGTCCGTTCAAGGTACTTCAGGGCGTGGAAGACCGGGGACCTCTGCAGACCGAACTTCGAGCAGAAATCCTCCAGGCGGAATTTCAGCTGCCGGCCTATTCCGGTGTCGTACGGCACCTCAAGGTAAGCGTGGAGTTTCTGGTAGATGTCCTCGACATATTCAAGAGAAGGGAACGAGACTTCCTCGATCTGTCCGGCCCTTCTCAAGTCCACACCGTTCCAAAGCTGCACGGCGTAGGAACGCTTGCCGTCGCGGCCGGCACGTCCGGCTTCCTGGAAATATGCCTCCGGACTGTCAGGGAGATCATAGTGCACGACGAACCGCACGTCCGGTTTGTCTATTCCCATTCCGAAAGCATTGGTGCAGACCATTACACGAATCTCCCCGCTTTTCCAAGCGGCCTGGCGCTCCGCCCTTGTCTGTCCTCCCAGACCGGCGTGATAGAACGACGCCGACACGCCTTGAGCCAGCAGGAACGCAGAAAGTTCCTCGCATCTGAGACGGTTCCTTGCATAGACGATTCCCGTTCCGCCGACACCGTTGCAGATGTTCAGAATCTGACCGTTCTTGTCCTCGGTCCTGCGGACGATGTAGCTCAGGTTGGGACGCTCGAACCCGCTCTTTATCAGAAGTTTCTCACCGAAACCGAGACGTTCCATTATGTCCTGCGCCACAGCCGGCGTGGCCGTGGCAGTCAGAGCGATGACAGGAGCATCGATCCGCTTGCGGATTTCACCTATTCTGAGGTAGTCGGGGCGGAAGTCGTAACCCCATTGGGAGATGCAGTGAGCCTCGTCTATGACTATCGAACTGATGTCCAGCACTTCCAGATAGGACAGGAACAATTCGGTCCCGAGCCTTTCCGGTGAAAGGTACAGGAACTTGAAGTCGCCGTAGGCTGCATTGTTGAGAGCCCGGTCCACCTCTTTCCTGGTCATCCCGGCGTGAACGGCTATCGCTCTCACTCCCCTGTCGTTCAGGTTCTGGACCTGGTCCTTCATCAGAGCGATCAGCGGCGTGACGACCAGCGAAAGCCCGTCCCTGATGAGGCCGGGCACCTGGAAACAGACGGATTTTCCTCCGCCGGTAGGCATTATGGCAAGGACATCCTTCCCTTCCAGAGAAGCATTGATGATTTCCTCCTGCATAGGCCGGAAGCCATCGTAGCCCCAATATTCCTTCAGCACTTCCTTAGGTGTCATAATATTCGCAAACCGTTTTATACCAATTATTTGCGATACCGGCTGGCAAACATTTTGCAGCAACGGGCCGCGTGCTTACAAATGTACGAAATAAATCGCTGACAGATTTGAAGAATGGTTAAAAATTCAGTAAATTTGCGCCCGATATTTTAAGAGAATAAGTTTAACTCAATAAAATTCAAAACACTATGCCTAAGATGGATTTAAGCAAGTACGGAATCAAGAGCGTAAAGGAAGTCCTTTACAATCCGACTTACGAAGTTCTCTACAACGAGGAGACAAAACCGGAGCTTGAAGGCTACGAGAAAGGTCAGGTTACCGAGCTCGGCGCCATCAACGTGATGACCGGTATCTACACAGGCCGTTCCCCTAAGGACAAGTACATCGTGATGGACAAGAACTCCAAGGACACCGTTTGGTGGAACACTCCGGAGTATCCTAACGACAACCACCCGATGTCAGAAAAAGTTTGGAAGACTGTCAAGAAGATCGCCCAGCAGGAGCTTTCAGGAAAGAGGCTTTTCGTGGTTGACGGTTTCTGCGGCACCCACAAGGACACCCGCATGAAGGTCCGCTTCGTCATGGAAGTCGCATGGCAGGCCCACTTCGTCACCAATATGTTCATCCGTCCGAAGAATCAGGAGGAGTTCGACCAGGAGCCTGATTTCGTGGTTTACTGCGCATCAAAGGCCAAGGTTTCCAACTTCGAGGAGCTCGGTCTCCGCAGCGACACCTGCGTCGCCTTCAACGTGACCAGCAAGGAACAGGTTATCCTCAACACCTGGTACGGCGGCGAGATGAAGAAGGGTATGTTCTCGATGATGAACTACTACCTTCCTCTGAAGGGCATCGCCGCGATGCACTGCTCCGCCAACACCGACATGAACGGCGAGAACACCGCAATCTTCTTCGGTCTCTCCGGAACCGGCAAGACCACCCTTTCAACCGACCCTAAGCGCAAGCTCATCGGCGACGACGAGCACGGCTGGGACAACAAGGGCGTGTTCAACTTCGAAGGCGGCTGCTACGCCAAGGTCATCAAGCTCGACAAGGAGTCTGAACCGGACATCTACAACGCCATCCGCCGCGACGCCCTTCTCGAGAACGTCACCGTGGACGCTGAAGGCAAGATCGACTTCAACGACAAGAGCGTTACCGAGAACACCCGCGTCTCCTACCCTATCTATCACATCAACAACATCGTACGTCCTGAGTCCCAGGGTCCTGCCGCAAAGCAGGTGATCTTCCTCTCAGCCGATGCGTTCGGTGTTCTTCCTCCTGTCTCAATCCTGAACCCTGAGCAGACCAAGTACTACTTCCTCTCAGGCTTCACCGCAAAGCTTGCAGGTACCGAGCGCGGCATCACCGAGCCTACTCCTACCTTCTCGGCCTGCTTCGGACAGGCGTTCCTCGAGCTTCATCCTACGAAGTACGCCGAGGAACTCGTGAAGAAGATGAAGAAGAGCGGCGCCAAGGCTTACCTCGTGAACACCGGCTGGAACGGAACCGGAAAGAGAATCTCCATCCGTGACACCAGAGGCATCATCGACGCCATCCTCAACCACAGCATCGACGAGGCTCCTACCAAGACCATCCCTTACTTCAACTTCGTTGTTCCTACGAAGCTCGAAGGCGTTGACACCAACATCCTCGACCCTCGCGACACCTATGCGGAGGCCGCCCAGTGGGAGGAGAAGGCGAAGGATCTCGCCGCAAGGTTCATCAAGAACTTCAAGAAGTACGAGTCCAACAAGGCAGGAAAGGCCCTTGTAAAGGCTGGTCCTCAGCTCTAATCAAGCTCTGAATCCCAATCAGATAAAGAGGGAACGGCTCCGGCCGTTCTCTCTTTTTTTGCACCGCCGCGCGCCTTCAGCCGCCGTTTCCTCCCGGGAGATTTTCCTTCTGAAGAAGCATCGGGAATCTCCAGCCCGGATTTGAAGTTACCGAAATTAAGAGCAGAAGCTCCCGATGCCATAACCGCCCAAAATGCCCACCCCGCCCCGCTGTCGCAGATGCCGCAGGTGCCGGTCAGGGGAAACTAAAAAAGGCTGAAAACCGGAACCGGTTTTCAGCCTTTGCTGCTGAGCCACTCATCAGGCTCGAACTGACGACCTGCGCGTTACGAATGCGCTGCTCTACCGACTGAGCTAAAGTGGCTTTCTTCCTTTCTCGCGGAAAGGGTCTGCAAATATAATGATTATTTCCGAATATGGAAAAAGAATCACCGATAATGGCAGGTTATTTTTTCAGAATGACTACCTTTGTACCATGTATTCAGACATCATAATCATCGGAGGCGGAGCGGCAGGACTGCTGGCAGCCTACGGCGCAGCCAAGGCGCTCGCGACAGGAAGCCCGGCACGCATAACTGTACTTGAAAAGATGCCGAGACCCGGCAGGAAAATCCTCTTCACAGGCAAGGGCCGCTGCAATTTCACCAACCTCAAGGACTGGAACGGATTCTCGCGGCACATCCGCACGAATCCGAATTTCGTCAAGCCGGCGTTTTTCAACTTCACGCCGGAAAAGATGATTGATTTCCTGGAGACAAACGGACTGGAAACCCTCATAGAAAGAGGAGACAGAGCATTTCCGTATTCGCACAGAGCATCCGACGTGCTCGACACAATCGTCGAAGCCGTACTCAGACACGGAGTGTCCCTGCTTACGGAAAAGGAGGTGACGGAGATTCAGCCGGGGTTCACCGTACGCTGCGCTGACGGTGACACCTTCGAATGCTCAAGGCTGATCATCGCCACAGGCGGGCTGTCCTACCCTGTGACCGGGTCCACCGGTGACGGATACGGATGGGCCAAGTTCTTCGGACACGATGTCACGACCTGCTTCCCGTCGCTCACGGCCCTCGTGCCGAAAGGCTACAAGATAATCGACCGCCCGCAGACTGACCTGAAGGGACATATTCACAGAGAAACGCCTATGACCGGCAGTGGAGAAGCCCTCAAGGGCGCCAAATTGAAGAACGTGAGCCTGACTGTTACCTACGACGGAGCGAACTCCGAAACCGAATTCGGGGACATTGATTTCACCGACGGAGGCATCGAGGGCCCGATCGGCTTCCAGGTCAGCCGGAAGTGCGTCAAGGCCCTGATGAACGGCGGCAAGGTGGCCTTCTCGCTTGACCTGAAGCCCGGCGTTCCGATTGAAGAACTCACGGCCCGCATCAAGACCCTGTGGAACGAAATCAGAAACGACCCCCGCTCACGCCAGTGGAAAGACGGCAGAGGGCTCAACGGGAAGGAGATGTACAGAATCCTGCTCGGCAAGCTGATGCCGTGGGAACTGATTCCGGGATTCCAGGCCTGGAACCCTGACATCCTGAAAATCGACATCAGAAAGTCTGAATACAATCCCCGCCACGACCACCGTTCAAACCGCCTTCCGAGAAGGTATTACGATGTGGACCTTGACCGGCTTGCCGGAACGCTGAAGGACTGGAGGTTCGAAATCATCGGTTTCGTCGGCTACGAGCGCTGCGTGATCACGGCCGGAGGCATCAGCACCGACGATGTCACGGCAAAGACGATGGAATCCCGCCTCAAGAGCGGACTGTACTTCTGCGGCGAAGTCCTCGATATGGACTGCGACACGGGAGGCTACAACCTGCAGTGCGCTTTCTCCACGGGCTACCTGGCAGGCGAATCCGCGGCAAAAGCCGTGAACGTCTCGACGGAAGGGTTCTGCCCGCAATGCTGAACGGACTGCGGACGCCTCAGGAATCGCTAATAGACTCCGGACCCGAGCATCTCGTCGTCCGACGAGTACCAGGCGGCGAACTGGCCGGATGAAACGGCCCGCTGCGGCGCATCGAAAAGGATGAACAGCCCGGCCGGCCTTTTGACGAGGAAGGCATCCTGAAGCGGCTGACGGTAACGTATGCGGACGCGGTAACGGCGGATCTCTCCGTTCTTCATCTCCAGGTCCGTCCTTATCCAGTGGATATCCCCGGGCGCGATACGCAGGCAGCTGCGGGAGAGTCCCTTATGCGAATGGCTTTCGCCGACATAGACCGTATTGCTGTGCACGTCGGTAGAAATCACGAAGATCGAATCCTTGTGACCGCCGATATCGAGGCCTTTCCGCTGGCCGATCGTGTAGAACTGCGCGCCGTCGTGACGCCCCACTATCTTTCCGTAAGGATTGTCCTTGTACCTTGTTTTCTTAACGTGCTTCTTTCCCGACCTGTAGGTCTCCGTCTCGAATCTGATGTCATCGTAACGGAAAGGGGAAGACAGTCTCATCAGCGTCTCATCGGAAAGCCCGGCGATCTTCTCCGGACTGAACACGTTACGTCTGCGCCCCGACACCGCCGCAGGAGCCTCACCTGCCGCCTGAACGACAAGTCGGTTGTTGAACGCCTTTCCTCCGGAATCTTCGGAAGAATATCCAGTGACCATCGCCGGCTCTCCCGGTTCCGCCAGGAGCGACGAAAGCGTGTCATAGACAAAGCGATACTGTCCGCTGTCAGCGTAATAGGCATCATAGACCTCCACGACGTCCCCCTCGACGGGCTTCAGTTTCTGCTGAAGGAACGTCGGCAAGTCGACCTTTCCGACGAAGCATATTCCCTGGGAATCCTTCTTGTCCGCCGAAGGCAGGTCCGCCAGATGCGCGATCTCCCTCACTTCGGGCTTCGTCAGATGGCCGATCGGGAACAGGGCTCTGGAAAGCTGCTCCTGAGTGAGCTGGCAAAGAAAATAGCTCTGGTCTTTGTTCGGATCGACACCTTCCAGGATTCTCCACTGGGGCAGCCCGCCGATCACGACCTGACGCCCGTCTGAGCCAAGCAAAGGAGCACGGCGGCAGTAATGCCCGGTGGCCACCATATCGGCCCCCATCCTGCGCGCCGCCTGCAGGAACGCATCGAACTTGATCTCGCGGTTGCACAGGACATCCGGATTCGGGGTGCGTCCGGCCTGATATTCATTGAACATATAGTCCACCACGCGCTGGCGGTACTCCTTCGAAAGATCGACGAAGTAGAACGGGATGCCTATCCTGCGGGCAACCATCTCGGCCACGAAGCGGTCTTCCTCCCATTCGCAGTCGCCGTGCAGCGTGGCGTCCGCATCGTGCCAGTTCTGCATGAACATCGCGAACACGTCGTACCCCTGCCGCTTCAGAAGCAGAGCTGCAACGCTGGAATCAACGCCTCCCGAGAGGCCGACACAAACCTTAGGATTTTCCATAGAGGCACAAATTTACTCAATCGCTTGAATATGCACAATTTTTACTAACTTTGGGAATGGATTAAACGCCACAGGTTATGAAGACATTGGAACTATCTGTCAAGTACACTGAATATTCTTCCATCGAAGAGATGGAGCCTCGGGACATCGAGCTGGTCAACGCAGCGATCGAGGCGATGAAAGGATCCTACGCCCCATATTCATCGTTCAACGTAGGCGCCGCGCTGCGCCTTGAGGACGGGACAATCGTGAAAGGCGCCAATCAGGAGAACGCCGCCTACCCTTCGGGACTCTGCGCCGAGAGGACCGCGATGTTCGCAGCCCACGCAGCCTGTCCGGACAAGGCGATGACCACGCTGGCGATAGCGGGAGGATTCAACGGAAAGCCGGACGGAAAGCCGTGTACCCCTTGCGGAAGCTGCCGCCAGGTGATGGCCGAGTACCAGACTTTGAGCGGCCGCCCGCTGTCCGTGATAATGTTCGGCACTGCGAAGATCTGGAAGTTTGAAAAAGTCGATGACATTCTTCCTTTCATTTTTGACAGTTTCAATGAAAAGTAGTATATTTGCGTTCGGGAAAGTCGTACACGACCAGCTCCCTCTAAACTCCCCCAGGGTCGGAAGGCAGCAAGGGTAGGAGGTCGTAGCGGTGCGATGTGCTAAGCTTTCCCTTTTTTCGTGTTCAGCATTTTCACACTGCAAGAATTTACACTACAAGAATATGTTCAAGAAAACACAGACTATCGCTGCCGTCATAGCGGCGCTGGCTTTGTCGGCCTCTGCTTCCGCGCAGAATGACGGCAAGGCGACGGCCGGTGGGACCACCGCGGCCGAAACTCTCTACCAGGAGTTCCGGAATCCGTCCAAGTCAGCCAGGCCGAGGGTATGGTGGCACTGGATGAACGGCAACATCACCAAGGACGGCATCAGGAAAGACCTTCTCTGGATGCAGAAAAGCGGCATCGTGGGCTTCCATAACTTCGACGCCGGACTGGAAGTCCCTCAGATCGTCGAGAAGCGCCTCGCCTACATGACCCCTGAATGGAACGACGCGTTCAAGTTCGCCGTCGATCTGGCCGACAGCCTCGATCTCGAGATGACGATCGCCAGCTCGCCGGGATGGAGCGAGACCGGCGGCCCTTGGGTGAAGGACGAAGACGGAATGAAGAAACTCGTCTGGAGGCAGTTCGACATCGAAGGCGGCAGGAAAGTGAGCGTGGAGCTTCCTGAAGGCTTCGCGACCACGGGCCAGTTCCAGGATTTCGCATATTCATCCGACGCCGTCTCGCAGGTCTTTTACAAGAAGAAGTTCTACAAGGACATCGCCGTGGTGGGTGTCAAGCTCTGCGACGCCGACCTTGACATCAAGGCTCTCGGCCCCAAGGTCACCTCAAGCGGCTGCAAACTCTCAGGCGAGGAGCTGTTCGATGCTCTCAACAACGACAGCGTGGGGAATTTCATCAGCATCGACCCTGACAAGGACGGACGCACCTGGGTGCAGTACGAGTTCAGCGATCCGCTGACCATAAAGTCGTTGGTCGTGTCCGAACTCAGGCTGGACGACTCGCAGTACAATCAGACGAGAGAGCTGCTTGTCAGCGATGACGGTGTGAATTTCAAGACCATAGGACTCAGTTACCAGGCCACTGAACAGAAGACCTATTCGTTCCCCGGCATCACGGGCAAATACTTCAGAATCGTCCTGAGGGAAAACAAGGACAGCAAGAAGGCCCGCTTCGGCCTTTCCCAGTTCATCCTCTCGACCGTGTCAAGGATCCAGCTCGCCGGTGACAAGGCCGGCAACAATTTCTACCGTCTGCTCTGGCTTGAAGACACACCTTACTCCGACGTGGCCGCCAGGCTCGACGACGTGGTCGACCTGACGGACAAGGTCAAGGACGGGAAACTCGAATGGGAAGCTCCTGAAGGCAGATGGAGAATCTTCCGCTTCGGCTACAGCCTGACCGGCAAGACCAACCACCCGGCCTCGCTTGAGGCCACCGGACTCGAGGTCGACAAACTAGACCCTGACGCCATCAAGGAATATTACAAGAACTATCTCCAGACCTACATCGACGCCACAGGAGGCCGCCTCGGCAAGCACGGCATCGAGTACCTGCTCACTGACAGTTACGAGGCGGGACCTCAGACGTGGACAGGGAATATGATAGCCGAGTTCAAGGCCAGAAAAGGCTACGACCTCGTGAAATGGATGCCGGCCCTCACGGGTATGGTCCTCGACGACTCAGAGGCCACGGAGCGCTTCCTTTTCGACTGGAGACGCACTATCGGCGACATGATCGCGGAGTACCACTACGACCTTCAGAACGAGATCCTCAAGCCTTACGGGATGAAGCGCTACACCGAGAGCCACGAGAACTGGAGGGCTCTTCTCGCCGACGGAATGGACTGCAAGAAACTTGCGGACATCCCTATGTCAGCGTTCTGGATGGGCTACAACTCAGGGAGCATATTCACTCCAAGGTTCGAAGCAGACATCAGGGAATCCGCCTCCGTCGCGCACATCTACGGACAGAACATAGTGGCCGCCGAGTCCTTCACCTCCGACGGTCCGAGGGACGGCGCCTGGGTCTTCTCCCCTGCCGTCCTGAAACCTACAGCCGACGCGGCCATGGCCTCCGGACTGAACCGTTTCGTCATCCACACCTCGCCTCACCAACCTGTCGATGACAAGGTCCCGGGACTCGGACTCGGCAAATGGGGCCAGTGGTTCGACCGTCACCAGACCTGGGCCGACCAGGCCAAAGCCTGGACGGACTATCTCTCGCGCACCTGCGACCTGCTCCAGCAGGGCAGATTCGTTGCCGACATCGCCTACTACTACGGCGAGGACAACAACACGACCGGCCTCTTCCTCAGGAAAAGTCCGGCCATCGCCTACGGCTACAATTACGACTACTTCAACCCGACCGTGCTTCTTGAGCTCGCGAAGGCCGAAAACGGTAAGATTACCGTCCCTACCGGAATGACCTACAGCGTGCTTATGCTGGACGCGAATGTCAAGCATATGTCCATCGAGGTCCTGCGCAAGATCAAGGAATTCGCCGATGCGGGCATTGTCATCTGCGGCGAAAAGCCGCTCAAGCTCGCCAGCAACACCGGCTCCGAAGAGGAGTTCAAGGCCCTTGTGGACGACATCTGGAACTCAGGCCGCAGGAACGTGACCACGAAAGTGCCTGTCGGCAAGGTTCTGGCCTCCGCGGGCGTGGCTCCGGACTTCAGCATCGGCAAGGAAGACCAGTCCGTCAAGTTCGTCCACAGGACACTCGAGGACGGCGAGATCTACTGGATCACGAACCTTTCCAAAGAGACTAAGGACATCACCGCATCCTTCAGGACAGCAGGCCGCAAGCCTGTCATCTGGCACGCCGAGGACGCTTCCACCGAGCCTGCGTCCTACGAGATGTCAGGCGGCAGGACAAACGTGAAACTAAGCCTCACACAGCACCAGTCCGTCTTCGTGATGTTCCTCGACAAGACCGATGAGACCAAGTACGTGCTGCCTGAGAAGACTTCCGACGTCATCGCTGATGTTTCCGGTCCTTGGAAGGTAGCCTTCCAGGAGAAGCGCGGCGCTCCGGCCGAGGCCACTTTCGAGACGCTCGCCTCCCTCACTGAAAGCGAGGACAGCGGCATCAGGTACTTCTCCGGCGCCGCCACCTACACCAACACCTTCGAGCTCAAGAAGAAGGCCCTCAAGGCCAACGAGACCATCATCCTCGACCTCGGCGACGTGAAGGACCTCGCGGAAGTCACCGTGAACGGGAAGAATCTCGGCGTGTTCTGGAACGCTCCTTTCAAGGTGGACATCACCTCGGCGGTGAAGAAAGGCACCAACACGGTCGAAGTCAAGGTCGTGAATATGTGGCACAACCGCCTTGTGGGAGACGTGCAGCCTGGCGTGACCGAGAAGGTCACCTACACCCACTTGCAGTTCTTCAAGCCTGAAGAGCCGCTGCTCCCCGCCGGCCTGCTGGGGCCTGTGCAGATAATAGGAACCAAAAACAACAGATAAATGAAATTCTACAGATGCATCGCAGCGGTCCTTGCCGTTGTCGTCTGTTTTTCGGCATCAGCAAAAAAACCGAAGACACCTGTGCTGAAATTCAGCGCTGACGGAGAATTCAAGATTCTCCAATTCACCGACACCCATCTGAAGCCGGCCCACGAGAGTACGCATCTTGTCTGGGAAAACCTCAGGGAGGCTATCCTGGCCGAAAAGCCCGACCTCATAATGATGACCGGAGACCAGATCTTCACGAAACCGGCAGTCGAGAACTACAGGATCCTTCTCGACACTCTCGACAAATTCGGAATTCCTTACGGAATAACGTTCGGCAACCACGACAAGGAATTCGGCTGCACAAATGCCGAACTTCTCAAGGAAGCGATGTCACACAAACTTTGCCTGACTACCGATGTCCCTGAACTTCACGGCGATGGCAACTGCTTCTTTGAAGTCAAGTCCGGTTCTGCCGACACCACTGCTGCCGTAATCTGGAGCTTTGACACCGGGACCGAATCAAAGATGTCAAGAAACAACTACAAGGATTTTGACTACGAATATGTCTATTCCGATCAAGTGGAGTGGTACGGAAAGGAGAGCGCAGCCATCACGGCGGCGCACGGCGGGAAACCGCTGCCATCCGTCGCATTCCTGCATATTCCTTTACCTGAATATGCTTACGCACTCCGCGAGAATATGGAATTCAGGTCATACGGCACGCACAGGGAAAGCGTCTGCTGCTCGCACTTCAACTCAGGTCTCTTCTGCAAGATCCTTGAATGCGGAGATGTGATGGCCGTGTTCTGCGGACACGACCACGACAACGACTTCTCGGTCGGCTACTACGGGATAATGCTCGCCTACGGACGCTACAGCGGCGCGAACACTGTGTACAACAGTCTCGGGGCCAACGGATGCCGTGTGATAAAGCTCCACGAAGGCAGCAGGACTCTCGATTCATACCTGAGACTCAGAGGAGGCTACATAAAGGACCCTACGCACTATCCTGAAGACTACCAGGACTAATCCGAAAAACCGGACGGAAACGGACGGAAGAAAGAAAGAAAGAAAGACGGCCGGAAGTCAGTTCGACTTCCGGCCGCTTTCATTTATCTGTTCA
>CAVHYF010000042.1:0-16394 GCA_963640265.1 bacterium
ATCTCACGTTAATGGTTAGATTTTATGTCAGGAAGGAGAGGTCAATGTCGTAGAAAAACATCTTCCCATCGACATCCATACCGGCCAGCTCTCCTTTTTCAGGGTCAATGTGGAAAGTAGTGAATCGTTTGTCAAATTTAATCCTGCATAACGGGTTTCCGTCCCAGTCGAATATGTGGATTTCGGAATTTGCCCACTTCCCGTCAAGAATGTCTTTATTTGTGTTTAACCTGTATGCTGCGGCGAAATAATTCTCGTACCCTTTCAGAAATAAGTATGAGGATGAGGGTCTGTCATTGTATGGTATTGCCTCTATGTCCCGAAGATTGTATAGTTTCTCTCCTACAGTCTCTTCGATCCCGGGATTCCGTCGGCAATCGCTCACAATCCAGACAATAGACGTATCTTGTCCCTATCTTGAATTGATGGCCACATGTAAAAGAAACAAGGCTATGCAAAAGTGTAAACTTAAGGCAATATGTTCGGAAAATTCATGATTTCAGCGGTTTTGGGACTCGCGGCATTCTGCTTCGGAGAGGCCGGACTTGCCGCGCAGACGGGACCGTGGACAGGGAAGCTGAAGGTCTCCGGAACGGAACTGGCGCTTGTGTTCAACATCGGCGAGGAATCCTCAACGCTCGATGTTCCGGACCAGGGTGCGAAAGACGTTCCGGTCAAGGTCACCAAGGACGGCACAGGCGCGGTGACCCTGGATATTCCTGAAATCAACGCTTCCTTCAAGGGTCTCTGGCTCGGTAAGATGGTCGCCGGCACTTTCACCCAGCACGGAATGAGTTTTCCGCTGACGCTGACTCCCGGAAGACCGGTCATCAACCGCCCGCAGACCCCTGCAGGGCCGTTCCCCTACACCTCCGAGGAAGTGTCCTTCAGCAACGGCGACGCTGTCCTGAAAGGGACTCTGACCCTGCCTGAGAACTGCGGCGAAGCCACTCCGGCACTGGTTATGGTCACCGGAAGCGGCCAGCAGAACCGCGACGAGGAGATATTCAGCCACAAGCCTTTCGCCGTCATCGCGGACGCTTTCGCGAGAGCGGGGATAGCATCGCTGAGGTACGATGACCGCGGCTTCGGCGAATCGAGCGGCGATGTGGTTTTCAGCACCACCGAGGACTTGAAAAACGATGCTCTGGCGGGCGTTGAACTGCTCCGGGAACGGTTCGTCAGGGTCGGGGCGCTCGGCCACAGCGAAGGCGGCAGCATCGCGCTGATGCTCGCTTCCGTGAAGAAGGTGGACTTCGTCATCAGCCTCGCGGGGGGAATCACCCCGATGTGCGGGACTCTGGTCGCGCAGAACAGGCGCGCCCTGCTGAAGGCCGGATGCGGTGCTGCCGAGGTCGATGAATATTGCCGGCTGCTTTCCGACACTTTCTCCGCTCTGACGGCATCGACTCCGCTTCCGTCTCTGGACGGATACTCTCTCTCCGATGGCCTGAAGCAGAATTACCACATTGCTCTCCAGCAGTTCCGGACACCTTATATGAAGTTTTTTGTGGGTCTTGACATCTCGAGGATTCTTCCGAAAGTCACCTGCCCCGTGCTGGGGCTGAACGGAACTCTGGACTCGCAGGTTGACTGCAGAAGCAATCTGGAGGCCCTGAAGGAGAACCTTCCGGTGAACCCGAAGACGGTTATCCGGGCTGAGGAAGGCCTCAACCACCTCTTCCAGCATTGCACGACCGGTGAAGTCTCCGAATACAAAACCATAGAGGAGACCTTCTCTCCCGCTGTCCTTTCAGCGATGGCCGCCTGGGTGAACGGGCTGCAGGAATGACTGGTCGGTTGATTCCTAACGGGCCTTGAGCCGGACTTCCATCGGGTCCGGAAGTTTCATAATTGAATATGCTGTTTCAGAATGTGGAATATCTTCCCTGCAGTCTGCTCGAATGTCAGGCCGTCGGTGTCTATGATGTGGTGGGCGGCGGATTCGTACTGCTCTGAGCGGCTGGACATCAGGCTTTCGATTCTTTCGCGGAGCGATTCCCTTTCTTTGATTATCCCCTCGGGCGTTTCTGCCGGTACGTGCGCAGGATTACCCGGTCCGGCCAGCATCGGACGGCCTTCGGAATCGCCTTCAAGGTTAGCGAACAGAGTGTCCGTGGTCGCCCGGAGGTAGAAGCATTCTGCATTCTCCCTGACAAGTCGGCTGCAGGCCTCGGTCGTCACGGTTCCTCCTCCGAGGGAAAGGATGGTGCGGGGCCGGTCCGTGTCACTGAATATGTCTTCCAGGGCTTCGAGTTCCATCCTGCGGAAGGCTTCTTCGCCATATTCATTGAATATCGCGGGGATGCTCATTCCCCGGCGCGCTTCTATGAAGGAGTCAAGGTCGGTGAGCCGCCATTGCGGAAGGAGTCCGGAAAGGCATTTCCCGACGCTGCTCTTTCCGCAGCCCATGAAGCCTATGAGAGCGATGTCCTTCATTCTCGGCAGTTCCAGTCGGTGTTTATCGGAAACCATAGCTCCGGTACACTGTCAGAACAGTGTAGGCTCCTCGATGTCCCCATCTTCAGGGAAATCTCCGCCGTCCTGCGTGGTCTCGGACTCCGGACCGGAATCTCCGCTTGCAGGGACCGGCCCGAAAGGTTCCATTATGTCTAAAGGTTCTTCGTTCTCATCATCCTCGGGCTTTTCCAGAGGCTCGATGAACCTGACTTTCTTGAGGTCGTACTGATGGCATTTCTTGCCCTTTGCCGAATAGCCTTTTTTCGCTATGTATTCTTCCGCGTCGATGTTCTCAGGGTCGCGGTGTTCGTACTTGCCGCCGAAGATGACCTGAATTTGCGGATGCCTGTCGTCCGAAATGTCAACCAGATAGGATTTCTGGCCCTGGGCGATGAAGGACAGGGCTGTGTTGTCGCTTGTCGTGAAGCTGAACCTCTTGACATAGAATGCTTTGGCCGATCCGTCATAGTAGAGTGCAGTGTAGGTCTTGTTAGGATCGAACTTCTCGATGCGGATCACCTCTCCCTGGTAGCGGTTGGAGACGTCGAACGACGTGGTGTAGAAGGTGCCGTCCTTGAACACCGCGAGTACCTTGTCCTCCGGGCCGAATTCTCCGAGGAACTGTCCGCGCTGTTCATCGTTGAGCTTCTGGATGTCGGCATCGTACCAGATGTCCTTTCCTCCTATCGTGGAGACTCCCTTCGACTTCAGCTGGATTCTTGCGATCGGGTTCTTGGAGACCAGGTTGCCCCTTGAGGCCTTGCCTTTGATCGCAAGAGTGGAAAAGTCATATTCGAACTGGGTCTTCTTCAGCTTCGGGCGCGGACGGAGGCATATTCGTACAGACTCCGCCTCACCGTTATGGTTCACCGTGAACCAGAGTATCTTGGATCCTTCGGCACCGGTGGTGATGTCGTAGTCCTTGTCCCTTGTCACGCTGGTGATTGAGAATCTCTTCGCGTAGGACACGTCGCTTTTGCCTTCGCGGTAGATGATATTGTAGATGGTCCTGCTGTCGCCGCGGTTGAACACTCCGACGTAGAGCAGGTCCTTCCAGAAGAAGGCCTTGTCCGTGACTTTCGCGATCCTGTATTTCCCGTCCTTGCTGAACACTATCACCTCGGACAGGTCGGAGCAGTCGCTGACGTAGACTCCGTTGTCGTCCTTCTTCAGGTTGATGCCCACGAATCCTTCCGCGTAGTTCGCGTACAGTTTGGCATTGTTGCTGACCACCTTGGTGACGGCGATGCTTTCGAAAGCGGAGATTTCCGTCTGGCGGGTGAACGGCTTGCCGTATTTGTCCTTGATGCTCCTGAACCAGTCGATCGTGTACCTTGTGATGTTGTCGATGTTGTCCCGGACGGTCTTCATCTCGGCTTCGATCGCAACGATCTTCTCGTCGATGGCCTTGGTGTCGAACTTCGAAATCTTCCGGACAGGCTTCTCGACAAGCTTCTCGATGTCCGCCATCACGATCTCCCTGCGGAGGAGATCCTGGTAGGTCTTCATCTCGGCCAGTACGTCGTCCAGCTGCTTTTCCCAGCTTGACTGGTTCTGCTCCAGAATCTTGTAGACCTTGTTTTCGAAGAAGATTCTTTCTAGGGACGTGTAGTGCCACTGGTCTTCGAGTTCGCCCAGCTTGATCTCAAGCTGCCATTTCAGCAGGTCTCTCGTGTGGTTCGTGTCGTAGATGAGGATGTCCTTGACGGACAGGAACTGAGGCTTGTTGTCAACGATGACGCAGGCGTTCGGGGCGATGTTGCATTCGCAGTCCGTGAAAGCGTAGAGCGCGTCGATCGTCTTGTCCGGCGACACATCGTTCGGCAGGTGGATCAGAATTTCGACCTTCTCTGTGGTCATATCCTCGATCTTCTTGATCTTGATCTTGCCTTTGTCCTTGGCTTTCAGGATTGAATCGATGAGGATATGCGAGGTCTTTCCGTATGGGATTTCCGTGATGGCCACGGTGTTCTTGTCGATTTTCTCGATCTTGGCGCGGACTTTCACGCTTCCGCCTCTCGCTCCGTCCTTGTAGTTGCTGCAGTCTGCGCTGCCGCCGGTAGGGAAGTCCGGGTATATCGTGAAATCCTCACCCTGCAGGATGCTGACGGAGGCGTCCAGCAGTTCGTTGAAGTTGTGCGGGAGAATCTTGGACGCCATTCCGACCGCGATTCCTTCCGTTCCCTGCGCCAGAAGCAGAGGGAAGCGCACGGGAAGTTCCGTCGGTTCCTGATTGCGTCCGTCGTAGGACGTCATCCAGTTGGTGATCTTCGGGTCGAAAATCACTTCTTTGGCGAATTTGCTCAGACGGGCTTCGATGTACCTCGGTGCGGCATTAGGGTCACCGGTCAGAATGTTGCCCCAGTTTCCCTGGCAGTCTATCAGAAGGCCCTTCTGGCCGAGCTGTACGAGCGCTCCGAGGATTGACTGGTCGCCGTGCGGGTGGTACTGCATCGCCTGGCCGACGATGTTGGCCACCTTGGTGTAGCTCCCGTCGTCCATCTTGAACATCGCGTGGAGCACCCGCCTCTGCACAGGCTTGAGACCGTCCACGATGTGCGGAACGGCTCTCTGGAGGATGACGTAGGATGAGTAGTCCAGGAACCAGTCCTTGAACATTCCCGAAAGCTTGTACTTCCTGCTGTCGGAACTCAGCAACTTGTCGTATTTCCCTGAAGAGGCCCCCATCGTCTCGTCGATCGGTTCCTCGCTCAGTTCATCGTTCTCGCCGCCTTCTTCCGGAGTCTGTATGTCGTCCCACTCGTCCTTTGCCATTTCTCTTTACCTTACTATGTTGTCTCTGTCTGTTGTTTATTTATTCCTCGTAGCCGAATTTGCGGAGTTCTCCGCGGTTCTCCCTCCAGTTCGGATCGACCTTCACGAACAGCTGAAGGAATACCTTCTTCTGGAAGAAGTCCTCCATCTCCAGCCTTGCTTCCGTGCCTGTCTTCTTCAGCGCGGCGCCTCCCTTGCCTATTATGATTCCCTTCTGGGAGTCGCGCATCACGTAGATGACAGCGCTGATCTCGTACCTTTCACGGCCTTCCTTGAACGCCTCTACCGCCACTTCGCAGCTGTACGGAACCTCCTGGCTGTAGTTTTCCAGAATCTTCTCGCGTATGATTTCAGAAGCGAAGAAGCGCAGGTTCCTGTCGGTGAACTGGTCCTTGTCGAACCACGGAGGAGAGACCGGAAGCTTGCTCACTATCGCGTTCAGCACGCTTTCAAGGTTGAATTTCTCCTTCGCGGACACAGGGATGACGAGAGCCTGCGGCAGTTTCTCCTGCCAGTAGGCGATCAGTCCCGAGACCTTCTGCTGGTCGCTGACGTCGATTTTGTTGATTACGACCACGACCGGGCATTCAAGTTCCTGCAGTTTCTGGACATATTCGCTGTTTTTGTCGCTCTTCTCCACCACGTCGGTCACGTAGAGGATGATGTCCGCGTCGCCGATGGCGGCGTCCACGAACTTCATCATATCCTCCTGAAGGCGGTAGTTCGGCTTGAGCATTCCGGGAGTGTCCGAATAGACAATCTGGTACTCGTCGGTGTTGACGATGCCCATTATCCGGTGCCTGGTTGTCTGTGCCTTGGCCGTGACGATTGAGAGTTTCTCTCCGACCAACGCATTCATAAGAGTGGATTTGCCTACATTCGGGTTGCCGATGATGTTGACAAATCCAGCTCTGTGTTCGGTTTGTGCTGACTGGCTAGACATAGGCCCCCATCTTGAGGACGTTGACCTCGCCCTCGCTGAGGTATCTCCATTCGCCCTTCTTGAGGCCCTTCTTGGTCAGGCCGGCGAAATAGACCCTGTCGAGAGCCTTGACCTCGTAGCCGAGAGACTCGAAGATTCTCCTGACGATGCGGTTCTTGCCGGAATGGATTTCGATTCCGAGCCTCCTGTGGTCTTCAGCGTCTATGTATTCAAGTTCGTCCGCCTTGATGTTGCCGTCGGTGAGGTCGAGTCCTTCCGTAAGGATCTTCTCTTTGTCGGCTTCCTCAAGATCCTTGTCCAGGATGACCTGGTAGATCTTCTTCTTGTTGTAGGAAGGATGGGTGAGCTGTTCAGCGGTCTCGCCGTCGTTGGTGAACATCAGCACTCCGGTGGTGTTCTTGTCCAGTCTGCCGACAGGGAACACGCGGTACTTGCAGCTCTTGAGCAGTTCCATCACTGTCTTGTCGGCGTGAGGGTCGCTGGCGCTGGTCACGAAGCCCTTCGGCTTGTTCATCACGATGTAAACCTTCTCTTCTCCCTTGAGCCTTTCACCGTTGAAGCGGACATCGTCGTGCAGGACATTGATCTTGGTGCCGAGCTCGGTGACGACCTGGCCGTTTACCGTGACTACGCCCGCCTGGATGAACGTGTCGGCCTCGCGGCGGGAGCATACTCCTGAATTGGCGATGAACTTGTTGAGGCGGATCTCCTCCTTGATCGGTGTTGCGACGGTGTCGTTGTCCGACATCGCTCCGTCGATCTGCGGCTTCCTTGAGAGCATCTGGTTGATTCCGGCCTCGTCGGTCTCGGTGAAATGGTTCTCGTTCCTGTGTCCGAATTTCTTCGCTCCGGAATGAGCGGCACCCTTTCCTGCGGAGAAACCGCCCTGCCTCTGACCGAATCCGTGTCCTGCGGCAGGTTTCCTTGAATATGTCTTCCTACCTTCTCCTTCAGTGCCGTTGCCGAAGCTTCTCTGCTGTCCGTATGACGGACGGCCCTCACCGAAGGAAGGGCGGCTCTGTCCGTATGATGACCTTCTTTCGCCGTTCTCGGAATTGCCGCTGAAGTTTCTGCGCTGTCCGTATGACGGACGGCCCTCGCCGTATGACGGACGGCTCTGTCCGTATGATGACCTTCTTTCGCCGTTCTCGGAATTGCCGCTGAAGTTTCTGCGCTGTCCGTATGACGGGCGTCCTTCGCCGTAGGAAGGGCGGTTCTGTCCGTATGACGGCTTCCTCTCTCCTCCTTCGCTTTCGCCGTAGCTTCTGCGCTGTCCGTAGTTTCCGCGGCTTTCGCCGTAGCTTCTGTGGTCGGAGGAATATCCTCCGTGTCCGTTATTTCTGCTCTGGTACCCTCCGCGCTGGCCGTGGCCTTCGCCGGAGTAGCTTCTGTGATTGTCGTAGGATTTGTACTCTCCGTCCTGAGAGGCTGATGCTGCAGGAGCGACTTTCCTTCTCGGTCTCAATTTCCTGCCTTCGGCTGAATAGCCTGTCCTTTGTTCGTTCTTAGCGTAATCCCTACGCTCTTCGTGGTTTCCCTGACCACCGTTGAAATTTTCTTCCATAATCAATGTGGCTCACGCCAAATAAATGAATGTTTGAATATAAAATTAAAAAAGTTGTTGTCTATAATGTCTATTTGCCTCCGACCAGCCTGAATTTGTAGGTGATTGTCCCCTGCTGCAGGGCCGGGGCGTCCGCGCTCTGGTTGAAGTGCGTCTTGAGGGCGGCGGCTCTCGCTGCGGCCCAAAGCTTCGAGTTGTTCACAGTCGTTCCCTGCGCCCCCGGAACGGCCTTCGTCACGTTCCCGTAGTTGTCCACCCAGATGTCAACCACGACGGTGCCTTCATCCTGTTCTGAATATGCCGGCCGTGGAATCGCGCCGAGAGCGTTCCTTCCCTTCAGCCGCGCGTTAGGCTCGCTTTCGGTCCTGCCGACCGAGGTGTTGCCCTTGGCGTGTCCGGCCTTGAATTCGTTCCTGGACTCCGAGGCTCCGTGAGGAGCGAGAGAGGAATCTTTCTTGCTCATCCCCGGGAACAGGGCGTTCTTGTCGATCTCCTCTTTCTGCGGCACAGGCGTTTCAACGTCGCCGAAATCATCCGGCTTCGCCTCCGCCGTCTTGTTAGGTCTGTCCGACTTGTGCGGAGATTCGCTCTTCTGCACAAGGGTGACAGGCTTTGTCAGGTCGATCTCCTCGGCCTGCGGCTGCCTGCCGTTTCTCTGCCTCCTGATCTCCACAGGCTCATCCTCCGAGAAATCGATGAGGAACGTCTGCTCTTCAGGCGGCGGATAAAGATATTTCATACCCGTGAAGCCGCAAAGGCCCAAGCCTGCCAGGTGGACGGAAACTGTCAGTATGATTCCTGTCCACGTCGAGACCTGTCCCTCCTTTTGTCTTTCACGAAGGTATTGCTTCATCACTCGGGCTGCGTTGCAAGTATGACTTTGTAGTGGTTGCGCTTCGCTATGTTCATCAGCGACACAACCTCTTTGATCGGCACGCTCTCGTCGGAATAGATCGAGAATGTCGGGTCCTCCTCGCTCTGGAGAAGACCTACCAGACCGTCTTCGAGGTCAGAGTACTGCACCGGAGTCTCGTCACCGTTGAGATGATAGGTATAAAGGCCGTCGCCCCAGTCCTTGACCGAGACGGTGACCGTCGGCTTTGCGGAAACCTGCCCCGTACTCTTCGGGAGCAGGAGCTTCAGCGCGTTCGGATTGACCAGCGTCGAGGTGATCAGGAAAAAGATCAGAAGCAGGAACACCAGGTCGGTCATCGAAGACATCGCCGTTTCCGAAAGAACCTTTGTGGATCTCTTGAATGCCATCGGCTATCTCTCCTCTCCGTTGTCTGCAGGTTCGTGCAGAAGATCCATGAAGTCTATGGTGGCGTTCTCCATCATGAACATCAGGTTGGAAATCTGCGACACAAGATAGTTGTAGCCGAAATAGGCGAGGATTCCGACGATGAGACCGCCGACAGTGGTGATCATCGCGGTGTAGATGCCGCTTGACAGCAGGGTGATGTCGATGTTGTTGCCGGCGTTGGCCATGTTGAAGAAGGCCTGCACCATACCGAGCACCGTTCCGAGGAAACCGATCATAGGCGCGCCGCCTGCGATGGTCGCGAGCATCGGAAGTCCTTTCTCAAGCCTTGCGATCTCGACATTTCCCATATTCTCGACTGAGGTCTGGATGTCTGCGAGCGGACGTCCTATGCGCTCGATTCCCTTCTCGACCAGGCGGGCGACAGGGGAGTCGTACTTCTGGCAGAGGGAAACCGCCGATTTCACCTTCCCTTCGTGAATATAGTCGCGGATGTCACGCATGAAGTTCCTGTCGACCTGACCGGCCTTGCGTATCATCCACCATTTCTTCCCGAAGATGTAGATGGCTATCACTGAAAGGACGGCGAGGACAATCATCAGCCAGCCGCCCTTGGCCGCCATCTCGATCATCGAGAATGACTGCTCGACCTGCTGTGGAACTGTATCTGCCGTCGGGGCGGCCTGAGCGATTTCTTCAGCCGTTTCTGTGAACGTGCCGGCTGTTGCGGAATCCAGGCCAATGGCCTGCAGAATTTGAAACAACATAATTATCGTGTGTTTTTTTGTTTACCTGTTTACCGGGCGCGGATGACTGCACAATCCACGCCAACAATCTGCAAAATTACGCATTTTTTTTGTTATTTCAGTATTCGGATTCTGGTTATTTCGGATTAAGCTTCACTTTCGGATATTCCACTTTTGTCAGGAAGAGCGCGTGGCCCGGAACCGATTCCCCGGCGCTGGATCGGGAGCCTCCGTTGACAAGGCCGGCGACCCAGGACTCGTCGCGCTTGCCGCGGCCCACCTCGAGCAGGGAGCCTACGACCGCACGGACCATATTCCTGAGGAACCTGTCGGCCCGGATCGTGAAGACAAGATAGTCGCCGTCTTCGCAAGGGTAGCCCATCATCCTGACGTGGTCCGGCGAATATGTCTCCCAGCGCGCCAGGCTTACCGTGCAGATTGAAGTCTTGTTGCTGCTTCCCACCTTCTCGAAGCAGCTGAAGTCGTGCCTGCCGAGGAGGTGCAGGGCCGCGCGGTTCATCCTTTCCACGTCGAGAGGGAAAGTGTGGAGGAAGGAATATTCACGGATGAAGGGATCCTTGCGGCGGTGCAGGAAATATTTGTATTCGCGCATCACCGCGTCGAATCTGGCGTGGAATTCCGGGTCGGCTGGTTCTATGCCGTGAACCTTGATTCCGGGCGGTAGGATGGCATTTATTTTGTAGCCGAGAGCGCTTGCGTCCAGGTCATCGGCAGAGGCGTCAAAATGGGCCGTATAGTTCACGGCGTTGACTTTTGAATCGGTCCTGCCGGCCCCCGTGACGGCGATGTCCTCCTTCAAGAGAGTCGAAAGAGCATTCTGAAGACACTCCTGAACGGTGGTCGCATCGTTCTGTTTCTGCCAGCCGCAGAAGGAAGAACCGTCGTAGGAGAGTATGATTCTGTAGCGCATTTTTATGTTTGTGACAATAAAGCAGTGAAAACGCAAAATTAGTAAAATAGTATGGAAAGTGTAAACATCAAGGAACTCAATGACAGAATCCAGAAGGAAAGCGCCTTCGTGGACATGCTGTCCCTTGAGATGGGAAAAGTCATCGTCGGGCAGAAGCATCTCGTCGAGAACCTGCTGATCGGTCTTCTCGCCAACGGCCACATCCTTCTCGAAGGTGTCCCGGGACTTGCCAAAACTCTGGCCATAAGCACTCTGTCGCAGGCGATCGACGCAAAGTTCAGCCGCATCCAGTTCACTCCGGACCTGCTCCCTGCCGACCTTCTGGGCACGATGATATATTCACAGAAGGATGAGAAGTTCGAGGTGCACAAGGGCCCTGTCTTCGCCAACTTCATTCTCGCGGATGAAATCAACCGTAGCCCGGCCAAGGTCCAGTCCGCTCTTCTTGAAGCAATGCAGGAGCGCCAGGTTACGATAGGTGACAGGACTTTCCCTCTTCCGGAGCCTTTCCTGGTGATGGCTACGCAGAACCCGATCGAGCAGGAGGGCACGTATCCGCTTCCTGAGGCCCAGGTGGACAGGTTCATGCTTAAAGTCATAGTCACCTATCCTAAGAAGGATGAGGAAAAGCAGATCATAAGGATGAACAATTCGGGCGAGTTCCCGAAGGCGAGTCCGGTGATAAAGCCAGAGGACATCGTCCGCGCAAGGGCCGTCGTCCGCGACGTGTATATGGACGAGAAGATCGAACGCTACATCGTGGACATCGTCGATGCCACGCGCAATCCGAAAGACTACGGTCTCGGCAAGCTGAAGGAACTCATTTCCTACGGCTGTTCGCCACGTGCCAGCATTTCCCTCGCTATGGCTTCCAAAGCCTATGCCTTCATAAAGAGAAGAGGTTATGTGATCCCTGAGGATGTAAGGGCCGTCTGCAACGAGGTTCTCCGCCACAGGGTGGGGCTCACCTACGAGGCGGAGGCGGAGAATGTCACTCCCGAGCAGATCATCGCCGAGGTGATCAACGCCGTCCAGGTTCCGTAACGGTTGAATGAATATGTCTTCAGGTTCATCAGCATCTTCCGCCAACGAGCTTCTGCGCAAGGTCCGCAAGATAGAGATCCGCACTCGGGCTCTGTCCCACCAGATTTTCGCGGGCGAGTACCACAGCGCTTTCAAAGGCCGTGGAATGGCGTTCAGCGAGGTGAGGGAGTACCAGTACGGCGACGATGTCCGTTCGATGGACTGGAATGTCACCGCACGCCTGCGCGCACCTTACGTCAAGGTCTTCGAGGAGGAGAGGGAGATGACGGTCGTCCTGCTGATAGACATCAGCCGCTCCGGTCTTTTCGGAACTTCGGAAATGACGAAGCGTGACCTCATTGCCGAGATAGCCGCGGTGCTCAGTTTTTCGGCCACCATCAACAACGACAAGGTCGGAGCCCTGTTCTTCAGCGACAGGGTGGAGAAATTCATACCGCCCAAGAAGGGCCGCAGCCATCTTCTGCACATAATCCGCGAGATAATCGAACTGAAACCGGAATCGGACGGTACCGATGTCGGACAGGCTTTGAGGTATCTCACAAATGCCATAAAGAAGAAATGTACGGCGTTCGTGCTTTCCGATATGCTGGATGTCAACCCTGACGGCTCCCCGCGCTACGAAGACGCCCTCAAGGTCGCGCGCAACCGCCACGACATCTCAGTCATAAAGGTCCACGATCCGAGAGAACTGACTCTCCCGTCCGTCGGGCTTGTGAACGTCAAGGACTCCGAAACAGGCGAGACGGCCTGGGTCAACACATCGTCGAGAAAAGTCCGTGAGGAATATTCCCGCTGGTTCGCCAAAGTGGCGGAAGGCGAGAGAAAGTTGTTCAACCGCTATCAGATAGACTCGGTGGACATTGCTACTAATGAGAATTATGTCAAGGGTCTGATGGCATTTTTCGGGAAAAGATGAAGATGAGGAGGTTGATAAGGATGAAGAATGTTTTGTCGTCGCTTGCTCTGCTGGCCGCGCTCTTCCTTTCGCCGGAATCCTTCGGCCAGGCTCCGGTTTCCGGAGCGAACGGGAAGGTCGTCAAACTGGACGACTCGTTCCTCGAGCCGCTGCAGAAGCGGGATTCAGTGCTGATAGGCGACCAGTTCCGCTACGGATTCCATCTCAAGGATGTCGCCGAAGGCACGGTGTTCGCCTTGCCCGATTTCTCGAAGGGCTTTATGGACAGCGTCGAGATCGTCCGCCCTTTCGTGGCGGACACGGTCAAGGTCCACGGCAGGCGCAATGAACCGAAGTCCTACGACATCGACATCTCGATGGTCATAACTTCATTCGAGGAGGGCAGGCACGAACTCATTCCGCTGGCTCTTGTCAAGGAAGCCGGCGGCGGAAGGACGGACACGCTCGTGTTCAATCCGCAGGTGCTGGAAGTGAGGACTATGCCGGTCGACACCACGACTTACAAGATTCACGACATAAAGGGACAGATCCGCTATCCGGTTACGTTGGCCGAACTGCTGCCTTACGTTGCGGGTATATGGCTTGCCGCAGCCCTTGCAATACTTGTCTGGGCACTTGTCGCCGGGAAACGCCGCAAGGCGGAAGGCGGTGCCGCGCACAAGGATCCGCCTTATCTTGTCGCCCTGCGCAAACTCGAGCATTTCCGCGGGAGCAAGTTCTGGGCTCCGGAGAAACAGAAGGTCTATTATTCCGGAATCACCGACACCTTGAGGGAGTACATCGCGGCCCGCTTCGGAATCGACGCGATGGAGATGACCACGGCGGAGATATTCAAGGATCTGAGGCACAGCGATGTCCCGGCCGACCTGTACGAAGAGGTCAAGACGCTGTTCGAGACCGCCGATTTCGTCAAGTTCGCCAAGGCCTTCGCTACCGATGACGAAAACGCCGCGGCCCTGCCGGCGGCGGTGCGTTTCGTTACCGTCACCTACCAGTCCCAGCTGGCTGAAGAAGAGTCGAAAAGGAAGGCTGACGAGGCCAAGTCCGCTGAAGCCAAGTCCGCCGGTGAAAAGAAAGAAGGAGGTGAGGCATAATGTACTTTGAATATCCGCTGCTGCTGTGGCTTCTCCTGATTCCGGCCCTGCTGGTCCTGCATTACCTTTACATCGAACTGAAAGGCCGCAGGCCGCATCTTCGCGCTTCCACGGTCACTCCGTGGAAATCCGGCGGAAGATCCTTGCTGGGAATTCTCAGGCATATTCCGTTTGTCTTGAGAGTCGCCGCCCTTTCGCTGATCATCGTGGCGACCGCTCGCCCGCGCTCTTCCACCAAGGTCGAGAAGATCGACACTGAAGGCATAGACATCGTGCTTGCGATGGACGTTTCCACTAGTATGCTTGCCCGGGACTTCACTCCGGACAGGATCAGCGCCGCCAAGGACATCGCTATCGAGTTCATCGCGCAGAGGCCTTCCGACAGGATGGGCATAGTCGTCTTTGCAGGCGAAAGCTATACACAGTGCCCTCTCACCACAGACAGGGCGACGCTGATCAATCTAATGAAGGAGATATCCACCGATCTGATCGAGGACGGAACCGCGATCGGCAACGGCCTTGCGACAGCCGTGGCAAGAATCAAGGACTCGGACGCGAAGAGCAGGGTTGTGATCCTGCTGACTGACGGTGTGAACAACTGCGGAGAGATCTCTCCGGAAACCGCCGCCGACATAGCGAAGACTTACGGCATAAGAGTCTACACCATAGGTGTCGGGGCGAACGGCGAAGCTCCTTACCCGGTGATGACTCCGTGGGGCGTGCAGATGCAGAACGTCAAGGTCGAAATAGACGAGAAACTGCTTTCCACGATAGCTTCGACGACCGGCGGCCGCTATTTCAGGGCGACCGACAACGCCAAGCTTTCGGAAATATATTCGGACATCAACAAGATGGAGAAGGCGCGCACGACGATAGACAGTTTCCCTGTCTATAAGGAGCTGTTCGGCAGTTACGCTTTCGCCGCTCTGGTCTGCCTTATGCTGGAGGCGCTTGTCAAACTTTTAATCAGGAGGCTGCCGTGATCATATTCGCAAAACCATATTTTCTGCTGCTTCTGCTGCTGATTCCTTTCTTTTTCCTCGGACTTGCGCTGTGGATGTGGGAAAGGCGCCGCAGGTTGCGCAAGTTCGGTGACGAGGCTCTCGTGAACGGACTGATGCCTTCCTGGTCACGCTCCAAGCTGTGGGTAAGGACCGTTATCTACTCCCTGGCTTTCCTTTTCTTCATCGTCGGACTGTCCAGGCCGCAGATCGGCGCGAAACTGAGCGAGCACAAGACCAGGGGAGCCGAGATAATGATTGTTCTCGACGTGTCCAATTCGATGCTTGCCAAGGACTATTCGCCGAACCGTCTGGAAAGGGCGAAACTCGCCATCTCCAGGATTACCGAGAAACTTCAGGGCGACCGCATAGGTTTGATCGTGTTCGCCGGGACTTCGTTCGTGCAGATTCCGATCACGTCGGATTATGTGAGCGCCAAGATGTTCCTCAACTCGATCTCGACGGAATCCATCCCTGTGCAGGGCACTGCGATCGGGGAAGCGATCGGCACTGCTGTGAAGAGCTTCAGCGCGCAGAGCGAGCACAGCCGCGCGATCATCGTCATAACGGACGGTGAAAACCACGAGGATGATGCCGTAGCTGCGGCAAAGGCCGCGGCTGAGGCGGGAGTCAAGGTGTACACGATCGGTGTCGGTTCGGCGGAAGGACAGCCGATACCGACTTCCGGCGGGCTTCTCAAGGACAAAGACGGCAACATCGTCGTCACGAGACTGGATGAAGAGACTCTCAAGGAAGTCGCTTCAGCCGGAGGCGGCGCTTACGTCCACGCGGGCAACGACGAGTTCGGACTGACCCCGATCGTCAACGACATCCGCAAGATGGAGGACGAGGAATATGATTCCGTCGTTTTTGAGGAATATGACGAGCAGTTCATGTACTTCCTCGGCATCTCTCTGGCCTTGTTCGTCCTTGAGATGCTGATAGGGGAGAGGCGCTCGAAAAGACATTTGTTCGAAGGAGAAAAATGAGAGCAATATTCAGATATCCGGTTATGACCCTGCTGTTCACGCTGCTCAGCATCTGTCTGAACGCTCAGACGGACCGCAGGGAAGTGCGTGCGGGAAACCGGCAGTTCCGCAAGGAGAACTGGAAGAAGGCCGAGATAGAGTACCGCAAGGCGCAGGAGAAGGACACGGCGTCGTTCGCCGCCAATTACAATCTTGCCAACGCTTTGTACAGGGAAGGTTCTTTCGACGAGGCCGGCAAGTCGCTTGACAGGCTCAAGGAGCAGGCTCCTGCATCGGTCAATGGCGCCGACTGTTATTACAATCAGGGCAATGTGGCTGTGCAGAAGAAGGACTGGGGTGCAGCCGTCGAAGCTTACAGACAGTCTCTGCTGAGGAATCCCGACGATCTCGAGGCCAAGGAGAATTACGCTTATGCCAAACTGATGCTCAAGAACCAGGGCGGCGGTGGCGGCAATGACCGGAACCAGGATCAGCAGAATCAGGACCAGAATCAGGACCAGAATCAGCAGAATCAGGACCAGGATCAGCAGAATCAAGACCAGAATCAGCAGAATCAGGACCAGAACCAGCAGAATCAGGACCAGAACCAGCAGAATCAGGATCAGAACCAGCAGGATCAGGACCAGAACCAGGACCAGAATCAGCAGAATCAAGACCAGAACCAGCAGGG
>CAVHYF010000043.1:0-15507 GCA_963640265.1 bacterium
AGCTGATAATCAGCATTCCGGCGCTCTTTATCATCATCACCAACTTTTTCTTCGCGCCGCTATGCAAGATATTCAAGACCCGCACCCTGGCTATGCTGGGCCTCGTTATGTATCTGGCATTCGGCGCCGGAGCGTTCTTCGCCCGAAGCCTCGGGGTTGTGCTGGTTATGAGGGCCCTGCTTGGAGTCAGCGTGGGGATGATAATGCCGCTCTCGACAGGATTGCTGGCATATTACTTTCCTCCGGAGCAGCAGGCCAAGCTGATGGGCCTTTCCGCATTCATGAACCAGATGGGCGGGGTAATCGCCACGCTGCTGAGCGGCCTGCTGTCCAATATCAGCTGGAACTGGTCCTTCCTGGTCTATCTCCTGGGCATCTTCGCTGTCGCTCTTGTGGCCCTGTTCCTGCCGAATGAGCGGCTAGTCAGCGGAGAAGAGACCTTGAAGAATTCCCCTGACTATTACGAAAGCGAGACCGGCATCACCAAGGCCCGCAAGAAACCCGGCCGCCCCGTGGCATCGCTCCTGCGCTTCGCCCCGTCGGTGGTGGGGATGTACCTGCAGATGCTCCTGTTCTTCATATTCCCGACGAATTTCGCCATCACCGCCCGCGCGAACGCAGCTCTGAGCGGCAATGACATAACCCTGATTATGGTTGGCCTAGATGTGGTGGCCGCCATCATCGGACTGGTGTTCGGCTGGATGATGGGGCATATGAGCCGCTATATGAAATATCTGGCGCCGATTACCTTCATCCTCGGATACGGATGCTATTCCCTCGGGGTGTCCACGCCGCTCCTGCTTGCCGGCTCGACGCTGGTGGGACTTGCCAACGGAATAGGAATGCCGTACCTGAATACGATCGCCTCCATCAAGGGCGGCAGGAACGCCGCGACGACCGTAATGCCGCTCATATCGGCCGCACTGTATCTGGGACAGTTCACTTCGCCTCTGATAATCAGCCCTCTGGCCGGGCTTCTCGGCTCGCCGACTTCGCCGTATGTCATCGGTATGGCTTTCGGACTGGTCTATCTGATCCAGGCTTTCTGCTCCAGGAAATATCAGGCGCTCTCTCCGGCAGATGGGGGCAAGGATTGATCAGGGGTTCGCAGGTGTGCCAATTCTCCCAAACCTGTCGTGAAGAGGTCTCTGCCTTCTCTTTTGCCGGCTATTCCGTTTTCGCGAGGGCCTGCTTGATGTCGTCGAGGATGTCTTCGATGTCCTCGATGCCGACCGACAGGCGGATGAGATCCGGGGCGACGCCGGCTTCCTTCAGCTGCTCGTCGGACAGCTGGCGGTGGGTATGGCTTGCCGGGTGGAGCACGCAGGTGCGGGCGTCGGCGACGTGGGTGACGATGTTGATCATCTCCAGGGAATCCATAAACTTGATGGCGGTCTCCCTGTCACCCTTCAGACCGAACGCTATGACTCCGCAGGATCCGTTAGGAAGATATTTCTGAGCCAGCTCGTAGCAGTCGTCCCCTTTGAGGCCGCTGTAATGGACCCAGGCCACGCGAGGGTCGGCCTGAAGGAACTCGGCCACAGCCTGGGCGTTCCTGCAGTGCTGCGCCATTCTCAGATGCAGGGTCTGAAGACCGATGTTCAGAAGGAATGAGTTCATCGGGGCCGGGATGGATCCGAGGTCGCGCATCAGCTGGGCCACAAGTTTGGTCATATACCCCATCTTGCCGAAAGCCGTGACGTAGGTCAGGCCGTGGTAGCTGTCGTCCGGAGTGCAGAGTCCGGGGAATTTTTCGGCGTGCGCCATCCAGTCGAAATTGCCGCTGTCAACCACGGCTCCACCCACCTGGGTGGCTGTTCCGTCCATATATTTGGTGGTGCTGTGGGTCACGATGTCGGCTCCCCATTCGAAAGGACGGCAGTTCACAGGCGTGGCGAAAGTGTTGTCCACGATGAGCGGAACGCCGTTCCGATGGGCGATGCGGGCGAATTTCTCGATGTCGAGGACCCTGCAGCCAGGGTTGCTGATGGTCTCGCCGAAGACAAGTTTGGTGTTCGGCCGGAACGCTTTCTGGATCTCCTCCTCGCTGTCTTCCTGGTTCACGAAAGTGCACTCGATTCCGAGTTTCTTGAGGGTGACGCCGAAGAGATTGTAGGTCCCGCCGTAGATCTCGTTGGAGGTGACGATGTGGTCGCCTGCGTTGCAGATGTTGAACACGGCGTAGAAATTGGCCGCCTGGCCGCTGCTGGTGAGCATCGCTCCCACTCCGCCTTCAAGCTGGGCGATTTTCCTGGCCACGGCGTCGTTGGTCGGATTCTGGAGACGGGTGTAGAAATAGCCTTCTTTCTTGAGGTCGAACAGCATAGCCATCTCCTCGGAATTGTCATATTTGAACGTAGTGCTTTGAATGATAGGCACTTCTATCGGTTCTCCATTCTTTGGCCTGTAGCCTCCCTGTACGCAGATCGAGGCGGTGTGCAATTTCTTCTCCATATTCATATTCATTAATTTCCGGTGCGAAGGTAATAAAGTTTTTAGAACTTTAGCCATTTCCGGTTTGACGAAGTCCGTGAAAAGAGCCCGCTTTGCGCCAGTTTTGTGAAAAATCAGAGGGAATATTTTGACATCCAATAATTTACCAACCTTGGCACGAAATAGGCAACTTTCCCCCGTCTTGGGATAAATTTTAAGGCATGAAAAGTTACTTCCAGTTTCTGCTGAGAAACAAGCTTTACTCCTTCGTGGAGGTTGTCGGGCTTTCTGTGGCCCTCGGATTCGTGATTCTGCTGATGTCCTACGCCGGGACAGAGTTCAGCGTGGGAAACCGCCAGCCGAAGGCCAAGGAGATCTACGCCATCGGTATGGGCAACTGTACCGGAATGACCGTCGGCACCGGAGAGGAGTTTTTCCCTAGCGTTCCCGAGATTAAGGCCTGGACCAGAATCGGCACATACGGCGACGCTGACATAATGGTCGGAGAAGACGATTACTCAGTCAAGGCCGTGGCCCTGGACACGAATTTCCGCCAGTTCTTCGACTACAGGATCACCGGATGCGACGAGAACAGGATACTGGCCGGAGAAACCGACGCCCTGGTGTCCGAGAGTTTCGCCCGCAAGGCTTTCGGCGGAGAGAATCCGGTCGGAAAAACTTTCAAGCTGAAAGAGAAAACCTATGTAGTGACCGGCACCATCGAGGACTTCGGGCCGTACGACGAGTTCAAGCATTACGATATATTCCTGAGTATGAAGGTGCTGGAGGGAATGCTCCGGAGAATGGACAACTTCGGGACAGTCCAGACTTTCGTCACGCTCGCGGACGGTGCGGTTCCTGACGGCGAAGGAATATCTAGGCGCGCCGTCCGAGCCGGAAGATCTTATGTATGTTGATGACTTCCTGAACAACGCGCTGACCGGCAAACGCAACACATTGACGCTCGTGATGACCTTTATGCTGCTCGCGATACTCATTTCGGCGCTCGGACTTCTGGCTATGGCCATCTACTACACCGGCCAGCAGTCCCGCGAGATAGCCTTGCGCAAAATCTTCGGCTCGGGCGTGAACGAGGCCGCGGCCAAACTCTCGAAGTCATTAATCGTGATGACATTGGCCGCCATCATCATCGCAGTGCCGATCAGCTGGTGGGCTATGAACCTGTACCTCGACGATTTCTACAACCGCATCGAGTTCCCGTGGTGGGCGATTCCGGCGGCGGCTCTGCTGACCTGCGTGATCTCCTTCCTGTCGATCGTCACCCAGACGCTCAAGGCAGCCCACGCCAACCCGGTCGACACCCTCAACCGGCAGGAATAGCTTCGACGGCTGTCTACTTGACCTTGATCGAGTTGAGGAGGTCGAGCTTGCCGTTGTCGATCAGACGGAGAATCAGTTCGCCGAAGAGCGTGTTCTGCCAGGCGAACCAGGCGCGGGTGAATTTGTAAGGATCGTCTTTGTGGAAGGACTCGTGCATGAAACCTGTTCCGGCATCGGTCTTCATCAGAGTCTCGATGCACCATTTGATCTCGGCGTCGTCCTGAGAGGTGAATGCCTTCATCATTATGCTCATAGGCCAGATGTAGTCGTAGCCGATGTGCGGGCCGCCGATTCCCTCGGCTGACTTGCCCTTGAAGAAGTAAGGATTGTCCTCGCTCCAGACGAACTTGCGCGTGTTCCGGTAGATAGGGTCGTTCACGTCGATGTCGCCGAGATATGGCATTGCCAGCAGACTCGGAACGTTGGCGTCGTCCATCATCAGCGCGTTGCCGTATCCGTCCACTTCGAAGGCGAAGATCTTTCCGTACTTCGGATGCTCCACGACGGCATATTCATAAAGGGCTTTCTCGACTTCATCGGCGAGATCGAGGCACTCCTTCGCGAGCTTGGCCTCCTTGCTGACTGTGGCCAGGATTTCCGCGGCCTTGCGCAACGATGTGACAGCGAAGAAGTTGGATGGCACGAGAAATTCGAACATCGTGGCATCGTCCGACGGGCGGAACGCCGATGCGATAAGACCTACAGGCTTCACGGGATTGCCGTATCCACTGTTGGACTTGGTGTCGAACTGCACGGGAGTATTTCTCTGGAAGTGGTAAGGTCCGAGACCGTCCTTGCGCTGCTGCTCCCTGAAGGTCTTGAGGGTGGCTTTTATGGATTTCAGCCAGGTCTCTCCGAAAATGGAATCATCCCCGGTCACTTTCCAATACTGGTACGCGAGGCGGATAGGGTAGCAGTGCGAGTCGATCTCCCATTTGCGCTCGTGGTCGTTCGGGTCCATATCCGTAAGATCGGAAGCCCATTCACCGCCGGTCGGTCCGTCGTTGAACGCGTTGGCGTAAGGGTCGATGCAGATCAGCGAGAACTGGCAGTTGATGACTCCTGCGATCATATTCTTCAGGTTCTCATCCTGGGAGGCCAGCTGAAGGTAAGGCCAGACCTGCGCTCCGGAATCCCTGAGCCACATCGCGTGGATGTCTCCGGTGTAGACGAAAGTGCGGAAGTTGCCGTTGTCGTCCTTGCCGAAATGGACGGTGGTGTCAAGAGTGTTCGGGTAGCAGTTGGCGAACATCCAGGCGAGGCGCGGGTTTTTCAGAAGCCCCTGAACCTCGACGATCTTGTTTTCCACGGCTTCCGAACGGAACAGCCTGTCCGCAGGAGCCGGGCGTTTCGATTCATAGTTTTTGCCCTGAGCCAGGACGCTTCCGCACAGAAGCATCGCAGCGGCGAGAATGATAGTGCGTTTCATTTTGTCTTTCAGTGTTTTGTGAATGAATATGGTTTGTCTTCCGCAGCCGTGCCTCTTTCCGTGCACGGAACGGAGTCCACAAGGTAATCAATTTTTGCTCCTGAAACAAGGGTTTCGTGCGTGAAGCAGTTCCTGCTCCACTCTTTCCCGTTGACCTTTATGCCTTTGATGTAGAAGTTGTCTTCGGAATTGTCAGGCGCTTCCAGTCTCAATTCCTTGCCGCCCGGAAGGGTCACCGTGACCTTCCTGAACAGAGGAGTGCCGATGGCATATTCATTGGACCCCGGGCAGACAGGGTAGAACCCCAGAGCCGAGAAGACGTACCAGGCTGAAGTCTGTCCGTTGTCCTCGTCGCCGCAGTAGGCGTCCGGCGCAAAGGTGTAGAGCCTGTCCATCACGTTGCGGATCCATTTCTGAGCCTTCCACGGCTGGCCGCACCAGTCGTAAAGGTAGAGCATATGCTGGATCGGCTGGTTGCCGTGAGCGTAGTTGCCCATATTCATAACCTGCATCTCCCTGATTTCGTGGATAGGGAAGCCGTAATAGCTGTCGTCGAATACAGGAGGAATTATGAATATGCTGTCGAGCTTCGATGCGAAGGCTTCTTCGCCTCCCATCAGGTCGATCAGGCCCTGAGGGTCGTGGAACACCGACCAGGTGTAGTGCAGGCTGTTTCCTTCCGTGAAGTCGCCTCCCCATTTGAGCGGGCTGAACGGGCGGCTGAAGGTCCCGTCGGCCTTCTTTCCGGCCATCAGGCCATAGTCAGCGTCGAAGAGGTTCCTGTAGTTCAGCGCAGCCTCGGCGTAAGGTGCGAGTTCCTCCTCGCTCTTGCCGAGCGCCTTGCCGAACCTGTAGATGCACCAGTCGTCGTAGGCATATTCAAGAGTCCTGGCCGCGCTTTCGTTGATGCCGACGTCGCAAGGGACATAGCCGAGGCTGTCGTAATATTCCCAGCCGAGCCGGCCGGTGGAATGCACTTCAGGATTGACGGCGTGCGCTCCGTGGGTTACGGCCTTCCACAGTTCTTCCGCATCCTTAGTCCTGACACCTTTCAGCCAGGCATCGGCCACCACCGAAGCGGAGTTGTTCCCCACCATACAGTCCCTGTGTCCCGGGCTGGCCCATTCCGGCAGGAATCCGCTCTCCTTCCAGGTGTTGACGAGTCCCTCCTGAATCTTGGCGCTCTGCTCCGGGTAAACGAGATTCAGCAGCGGGAGAAGACAGCGGAACGTGTCCCAGAAGCCCGTGTCCGAGAAGAGATAACCTTCGTGGACCTCTCCGTCGAACGGGCTGTAATGGACTCTTTTCCCGGTTCCGTCGATTTCCGACAGGTCGCGCGGGAAGAGAACCGAACGGTAAAGGCAGGAATAGAAAGTACGCAGGTTGTCAAGATTCCCGTCTTCCACGGCTATCCTTCCGAGGACTTCGTTCCATCTTGCCCGCCCTGCTTCGACGACGTCATCGAAAGTTTTGTCTTTCAGTTCGTTGAGGTTTATCTCGGCCTGCTCCCTGCTGATGAAGGAAGATGCGGTTTTCAGGTTGACTTTCTGGCCTCTTTCCGTCCTGAAGCCGACAGTCGCGATGCTTCCGTCGATGGTCTGCGTCTCGAAAGGGGTGTCGGAAACCACGACGAACCAGTTTTTGAAATTTTCCGGGACTCCTCCGTGGTTCGAGGTCGAATAGCCCACGATCATATTCTTCTCGGGCAGGATTTCCGCATAGCCGCCGCTGTAGGCGTCCACCACCAGGTAGGAAGTGTCTTTTTCCGGGTAGGTGAGCCTGAACGCCGCCGCCCTTTCGGTCGGAGCGATCTCGGTCACGACATCGTGTTCCGCCAGATAGACCTGGTAATAGTAAGGCTTTGCTGTTTCCGCCTTGTGCGAGAACCAGCTTTGCCTGCCTTCCTCGTCATGGACAGGCCCGGTGGTCACCGGCATTATCGAGAAGCAGCCGTAGTCGTTGATCCACGGGCTTGGCTGGTGCGTCTGCTTGAATCCCCGGATCCTGGTCGCCGTGTAGGTGTAGGTCCATCCGTCGCCGTTGCGTCCGGTCTGCGGAGTCCAGAAGTTCATTCCCCAGGGCATCGCGACGGCCGGGTAGGTGTTGCCGGTCGAAAGCTCGTAGGTGGAGGCTGATCCGGCGAGAGTGTTCACATAATCCACTGGCGCTTCTGTCCTTGTCTGCTCGGAGGTGCCGCAGGCTGCGGCAATAAGTGAGGCGGCGACCAGGGCCGCGGCCTGAAGAATCGGTTTCTTGTTCATCAGTCTGATCATTTCCTGCGAAGTTACGAATATTTTGCGTCACCCGCTCCCGGAATAGTCCGAACTTTACGGGTTTGTTGCTCCGAGGTTGTTTCTTGAAAATGAAAAATTAGTAATTTTGCGGTCTGAAAGATGAAGAAAGCAACATTGACAAGGACCGGCATATCGCTGATACCGATGGTCACCCTCATAATTCTGCTTGCCTTGAACATCAGCTTCTTCGGGAGCGATGCGATTCTCGGTGCAAGCCAGGTCTCGCTTCTGGTCGCCGCAGGCATCTGCGTCTGGCTGGCGATGTGGCTGTTCAAGAAGCCGTGGCAGGAATTCGAAGACGCCATACGAAGCAATATAGGCGACGTGACCACGGCCATCGTGATCCTGCTCCTCATCGGAGGAATATCCGGCACGTGGACGATGAGCGGCACGGTACCTTCCCTCATCTACTATGGAGTCAAGATAATTTCTCCCAAGATATTCCTTCTTACCGCCTGCGTGATCTGCGCTTTCATCTCCGTGATGATCGGAAGTTCGTGGACAACGATCGCCACGATCGGCGTGGCGCTGATGGGCATCGGCAAGGCGCAGGGGTTCAGCGAGGGAATGATTGCCGGAGCCATCATCTCGGGGGCATATTTCGGAGACAAGATTTCGCCTTTGTCGGACACGACGGTGATGGCGTCGTCCCTGTCCGGAACCCCGCTTTTCAAGCATATCAAGTACCTGATGCTGACGACTGTGCCGACGTTCGTGCTTACCCTGGTCATTTTCCTTGTTCTCGGATTCCTGCACACTGGAAGCGACTCGTCGCAGATCTCGGTCTACACCGAGACGCTTGCCTCCAAGTTCCACATTTCACTCTGGACACTTGTGGTGCCGATAGTTACGGGAATAATGATAGCCAGGAAAATGCCGGCCCTCATCGTGCTGGGATTGTCAATGGCCCTGGCCGCCGTGTCGGCACTTGTGCTGCAGCCGCACATCATAGCTGAAATCGGATCGCAGGCCCTTGACTCGCTAGGCATTCAGGCGGGCCGAGCTGGAATGCTTTTCACCGGCACCGTGAAATCCATATACGATTCCGTGTCAGTCGATACCGGAGTTGAGGAGGTCAACAATCTTGTTTCTTCCAGAGGAATGCTCGGTATGCTCAACACTGTCTATCTGATCATCTGCGCAATGTGCTTCGGGGGCTGCATGAAGGCGAGCGGAATGTTGAACCACCTTGCGTCGCTGATTCTTCCGATGTCGAAGTCCAGAACCGGGCTCGTCACTTCCACGGTCGCCACAGGAGTCGCTCTCAACGGCATAGTTTCAGACCAGTACCTCTCGATCATCCTGACCTCAGACATCTATCGTGACATCTACCGGCAGCGTGGCTACGAGAGCCGTCTGCTTGGCCGTTCCGTGGAAGATTCCTCTACGGTCACATCCCCGCTTTTCCCTTGGAGCAGCTGCGGAATGACCCAGGCCACCATTCTCTGCGTGCCCACATTGACGTATCTGCCATACTGCTTCTTCAACATCATCAGCCCTCTGATGAGCATCCTTATGGCTGCCGTAGGCTACAAGATCTACAGACACGTTCCGCCCGAGGAGCCTTCCGCCGAGTGAGCGGCTTGTCAGGCTTGTTTTTCGCGGAAGGGTGTCGTCCGGCCGCGGAGGAGGACCTTGCTGATGAACGGGGTGTGGTGGCAGTAGGGGATGAAGGCCAGGGACGGGACTCGACCTGAAGCCGGATCGGTAACCGGACCTGACGTCGCGGCTGGTTGCGGAAGGGTCACGATCAGGTTGGCGAGCTTGCCGGCGGTGACCGAGCCGAGTTCATCGGCGACTCCCATAGCGTAGGCGGCGTTCAGGGTGCAGGCGTTGAAGGCCTGCTCTGGAGTCAGCCTCATCCGGATGCAGCCCAGAGCCATCACGAAACGCATATCCCCGGACGGAGATGAACCCGGATTGTAGTCCGAAGCCAGCGCCAGACCGAGACCTGCGCCGACATATTCCTTGGCTCTGCCGTAAGGGATGCCGAGGAAGAACGACGACCCCGGGAGCATTGTAGGCATCGTGCGGGAGTCCCGGAGCGCCTCGATTTCGGCGTCGGTGGTGCGCTCGAGATGGTCGACCGAGAGGGCGTTGTGCTTTACGGCCACCTGCACGCCGCCGGAGCAGGCCAGCTCGTTGGCGTGGATCTTCGGCACGAGGCCGTAACGCTCGCCGGCGGAAAGAATCCGGTCCGTTTCGGAGACCGTGAAGAAGCCCTCGTCGCAGAACACGTCCACAAAGTCGGCCAGACCCTCGGCGGCCACTGCGGGAATCATCTCCCGGCAGACCAGGTCGACATATTCATTCTGCCTGCCCCGGAAGGCCCTTCCGACGGCGTGCGCCCCGAGGAAAGTGGCTCTGACAATCGCCGGCACGCTCTCTCTGACTCGGCGGATGACCCGCAGCATCTTCAGTTCGTCCTCAAGCGTCAGCCCGTAGCCGCTCTTGATCTCGACCGCGCCCGTCCCCATCGCCATGATCTCGCGGACGCGGACGACGGTCTGTGAATATAGTTCCTCTTCGCCCGTGCGGTGCAGCAGGTCGGCGGAGTTGAGGATCCCGCCGCCGCGGGCGGCTATCTCCTCGTAACTCAAGCCGTTGATCTTGTCGATGAACTCCTGTTCGCGTGTCCCGGCATAGCAGATGTGGGTGTGCGGGTCGCAGAAGGCCGGGATGACCATTCCGCCTTGAGCGTCAATCACTTCCTCGAAGGATTCGGCCGGCGGACACTCTGACATATTCCCGAAACCCGCGATTCTTTCGCCGTCGATGGTGAGGTAGGCGTCCTTCAACGAGGCGACTTCGCCCATCTCCGGCCCCCGCTTGCGGAGAACCCCTTTCGGGACGATGCCGGCGAGAGTGCCTATGTTCCGGATAAGCTTCATCTTATGCCCTTGATTATGTTTACCTTATGAACTCTATCGACCTCTCTATCAGCGGGTGCATATAGACATCGTCGCTGATGAAAGGCACGACATTGCGATAGTCATTGAATATGCTCTCGATGGTCTCCGAGGACTTGCCGCCGGACATCCGGTGGCGGAAATCCAGCGCCTGGGCCGAGTTGAAGAGTTCGATGGCCAGCACCTCCTCGCAGTTGTCGATGACGCGCACCAGTTTCGTGGCGGCGTTCGACCCCATACTCACGTGGTCCTCCTGACCCTGGGATGACGGGATCGAATCCGCCGAAGCCGGCCAGCAGAGACCTTTGTTCTGGCTCACGATAGAGGCGGCCGTGTACTGCGGAATCATAAAGCCGCTGTTCACTCCCGGATTGGCGACAAGGAATTTCGGAAGACCTCTCTGACCGGAAATCAGTCTGTAAATCCTTCTTTCAGAGATGTTTGCGAGTTCGGACATCGCGATCGCCAGGGTGTCCATCGGGATCGCGATCGGCTCCCCGTGGAAGTTGCCGGCCGAGATGATCATATCCTCGTCAGGGAATACGTTAGGGTTGTCGGTGGCGCTGTTGATCTCGTTCTCGATCACTCCCTCCACATAGCGGATGCTGTCCTTGACGGCACCGTGGACCTGCGGGATGCAGCGGAATGAATATGGATCCTGGACGTGTTCCTTAGGATTCCGGATCAGTTCGCTGCCTTCAAGCAGGCTAATGAAGCGTGCGGCGGTGTCGATCTGGCCTTTGTGCGGACGAAGCTGGTGGGTCAGAGGAAGGAACGGCTCGATGCGGCCGTCGTAGGCCTCTAGCGACATCGCCCCGATCCTGTCGGCCCATTCGGAAAGCCTGTGGCACTGGATCAGAGACCACACCGCGTGGGCGCTCATAAACTGTGTGCCGTTAAGAAGGGCGAGACCCTCCTTGGACTGGAGCGTGACAGGTTTCCAGCCGAGTTCGTCCCAGACCTCCCTGCTTGGCCGTACGCTGCCTTTGTAGAGGACTTCGCCGAGGCCGATCAGCGGAAGGCTGAGGTGGGCGAGGGGAGCGAGGTCGCCGGAGGCTCCGAGCGAACCCTGCTGGTAGACAACCGGCAGGACATCGTTGTTGTACATATCCAGAAGCCTCTGGACGGTGACCAGCTGCGCTCCGGAATGACCGTAGGACAGCGACTGCGCCTTGAGCAGCAGCATAAGCCTGACGATTTCCGGGCGGACTTTCTCGCCGGCCCCGCAGGCGTGTGACATAACGAGGTTGTGCTGGAGCTGTGACAGCTGGTCCGGCGGGATCGTCACGTTGCACAGCGAACCGAATCCTGTGGTCACTCCATAGACCGGACGGTTGATGTCCTCCATCTTGCTGTCCAGGTACTTGCGGCATTTCTCGATGGCCGCCACGGCCTCCTGGCCGAGTTCCAGCCTTTCGTGGTTTTCTATGATTTCCTTGAGCCTCCGGAGGCTCAGGTGTTCTTTTGAAATTATGTGGGTCATTTTAATGTTCCGGCCGTCAGTATGCCGGCATTGTTGAAAATCAGATTCTTTTTGGTTACTAGATTCTGCCCGGACTCGCCGGCAGAATATTAATAACGTTATTTTAACTAAGCGTCATATTCCTTCAACCGCTTGTTTGACAAGGGCTTCGTCCGCAATGTTCGGCACCGTGACCTGAAGTTCAGGGGTCCGGCCCATCTCCCGGAGGATGGAATGCCGCGCCCCGTCGTTGCGGGCCCAGCTGCGCCTCGCTATGCCGTTGTTCACGTCCCAGAAGAGCATCTGGGTGATGTGGCGGTCGGCATCGGCCCCGCCGTCGATCACCATTCCGAAGCCGCCGTTGATGACTTCGCCCCAGCCGACTCCGCCTCCGTTGTGGATGGAGACCCAGGTCGCGCCGCGGAAACCGTCGCCGATGACGTTCTGGATGGCCATATCGGCGGTGAACTTCGAGCCGTCGTAGATGTTGGAGGTCTCGCGGAACGGGGAGTCGGTGCCGGACACGTCGTGATGGTCGCGGCCCAGCACGATCGGTGCGGAGATTTCGCCCTTGCGGATGGCCTCGTTGAAGGCGAGCGCGATCTTGGTCCTGCCCTCGCAGTCGGCGTAGAGGATGCGCGCCTGCGAGCCCACCACCAGATTGTTCCTGCCTGCCTCCTCTATCCAATGAATATTGTCGTTCAGCTGGCCTTGGATCTCTTCCGGAGCGGTCTCCAGTTCTTTCTTAAGCACTCTGACGGCGATCTCGTCGGACTTTGCCAGGTCTTCCGGCTTTTCGCTCATGCAGACCCAGCGGAACGGCCCGAAGCCGTAGTCGAAGTACAGAGGCCCCATAATGTCCTGGACATAGGACGGGTAGCGGAACGAGCCGTCGGCCTTCAGGATGTCAGCCCCGGCTCTCGAGGATTCGAGCAGGAAGGCGTTGCCGTAGTCGAAGAAGTACATTCCCTTGGCAGCCAGGCGGTTGATGGCCGCGACGTGCCTTCTCAGGGAGGCCTTCACGGCCTCGCGGAACTTCTCCGGCTCCTCGGCCATCATCCTCGCCGATTCCTCGAAGGACAGTCCGGCAGGGTAGTAGCCGCCGGCCCACGGATTGTGGAGGGATGTCTGGTCGGATCCCAGATCGACTTGGATGTCTTCGTCTGCCAGCCTCTCCCAGAGGTCCACGACATTGCCTACATAGGCGAGAGAGACCGTTTCTTTTGCCTCCACGGCCTTGCGGATGCGTGGGATGAGTTCGTCAAGGTCTTCGTGCAGTTCATCGACCCAGCCTTGCGTGTGGCGCTTGCGGGCGGCCAGCGGATTGACCTCCGCGGTCACGCTCACGACTCCCGCTATGTCGCCCGCCTTCGGCTGGGCGCCCGACATTCCGCCGAGTCCCGCGGTCACGAAGAGCATTCCTTTCATATTCTCCCGCGTTCCGGCAAGACCTTTGGCCTTCAGCTGCTTGCGGGCCGCGTTCATCACCGTGATGGTGGTCCCGTGCACGATGCCCTGCGGCCCGATGTACATATACGAGCCTGCGGTCATCTGGCCGTACTGCGACACTCCGAGGGCGTTGAACCTCTCCCAGTCGTCCGGTTTGGAATAGTTAGGTATCACCATTCCGTTGGTGACCACGACTCTCGGAGCGTCCTTGTGGCTCGGGAACAGGCCCATAGGATGGCCGGAGTACATCGAGAGCGTCTGCTCGTCGGTCATCTCGGCGAGATATTTCATCGTCAGGCGGTACTGCGCCCAGTTCTGGAAGATCGCTCCGTTGCCTCCGTAGATGATCAGTTCGTGCGGATGCTGGGCGACCCTCGGGTCGAGGTTGTTCTGGATCATCGCCATTATGGCCGCCGCCTGGCGGCTGCGGCAAGGGTAGGCGTCGATCGGTCTGGCGTAGATGTCGTAGGACGGGCGGAAGCGGTACATATAGATGCGTCCGTAGTCCTTCAGCTCCTGCGCGAACTCGGGGGCGAGCTGTGCGTGGAATCTGGCCGGGAAGTAGCGCAGGGCGTTCTTCAGGGCGAGGACCTTTTCCTCGGCCGTGAGTATGTCCTTGCGTTTCGGGGCGTGGCTTATCGTTCTGTCATAAGGCTTCGGGTCCGGAAGCCTGTCCTGCGGGATGCCCGCAAGTATCTCTTCCTTGAAACTATCCATCGATCTTGGAATTTACTATGTCAAGAATCTCTTTTTCTTCCGTGACGGCCTTGGCGGCGATTCCGGCGGCCTCCGCAGTCAGTTCCGCGGCCTTGGCCTTGTCGGCCAGCGAAGCGGCGTTGATCTTCACGTTGAGCTGGGCTCCGAGGACGGCGCTCCGGGCCGCGAGGGCTCCCACTCCGGCGTCCGAGACGGAGTTCGGGTTGCCGGTCTGAGCCATCGCCCTGATGACCTCGAAGGCCTTGAACGAGGCTTTCATCGTGCGCAGAGGCACCTGCGTGGCGTAAAGCGTGGCCTTCTCGATGGCCTCCGCCCTTGCGGCCTTCTCTTCGTCAGTGCCTTTCGGCAGACCGAGCGCGGCCATTATTCTGTCGAACGCAGCCGTGTCCTCATCTACCAGGGCCACGAGTTCGTTCATCACGGCCTGGCCTTTCTCGGCCCAGTCGGAGAACTCTTTCCAGCGGTCGTCCCAGCCTCTCTTGTGGGCTGAAAGATTGGCCACCATAGTGCCGAGGGCCGCTCCGAGAGCGCCCATATATGCGGAGATCGATCCGCCGCCCGGTGCAGGGGATTCGGAGGCAGTCTCGGCCGCGAAGCCCTTCAGAGGCATCCTGACGAGCCTTTCTCTGGCAGCGGCCTCTGCCGGATCTTCCATAAGATATTCAATGACCTTCTCGTGCGGGTCGAAAGGCTTGAGGTCGTCGAGGCTCATTGACTTGACGGCGATCTTCATAGTCTCCTCCTCCGAGATTCCTAGCGAGCGCTCCTGCTTTTCGAGGTAGAACCTGCCGGCTTCCATCAGCACCCGTTTAGGGACGAGGCCGACGATTTCGGTGCCTGTCACCCTGAGGCCTCTGGCCGCGGCCGCCCTGGAGACCTCCTCGAAAGCGGTGTGGAGAGGGGTCGCGTTGATGTCGGTGATGTTCATCGAGACCTGTGCGATGCCATATTCATCAATATACCAGCCGATCGCCTTGCAGCCTTTGAGGGTGCCTGGCTGCCAGCGGTCCTTGCCGTTCTCGTCCTTGAGGACTTTGCCGGTGAGGGTGCCGCCTTCGCGCATCTTGCGGCCTTTCTCGCGCACGTCGAAGGCGACAGCCATCGCTCTTCGGGTCGAGGTGGTGTTGAGGTTGAAGTTCACGGCCACGAGGAAGTCCCTGGCTCCGATGTTGACGGCTCCGCTTCCGGCGACGGTCTCGTTGTACTTCTCCGGTCCGAAATCAGGCTTCCTGTCAGGATCCGCCATCTTCTCCGGGAGGGCTTCATATTCACCGGCCCTGCACACCGCAAGGTTCTTTCTTTCAGGCTTGTACGCCGCTGCCTCGTAGCAGTAGCAAGGGATGCCGAGCTCGTCGCTGATGCGTCTGGCGAGAGTCCGGGAGAGTTCCGCGCATTCTTCGAGGGTGATGCCGGCCACAGGCACGAGCGGCAGCACGTCGCAGGCTCCGGAACGCGGGTGAGCCCCGTGGTGCC
>CAVHYF010000044.1:0-14560 GCA_963640265.1 bacterium
TTCCTCTTCGAGATGACCATCGGCGCGCACGTGCATTTCCTCACCAGGGTTCCAAGCCCGAAGATCATTATGCAGGCCCTGGCCGAAGTCAAGCCGAACGTCATCATAGCCGTGCCGCTGATCATCGAAAAGGTTTACAAGTCCAAGATTCAGAAAATCGTTGAGAAAGGCAGCGTAAAGACTCTGCTCAGGGTGCCCGTGATTGACAAGATGATCCAGAAGAAGATTTGCGGTGAGCTTGTCAGCGCCTTCGGCGACAATTTCATTGAGGTGATTATGGGAGGTGCAGCCTTCAACAAGGAGATTGAGAAGTTCTTCTACGACATTCAGTTCCCTTACACTGTCGGCTACGGAATGACCGAGTGCGCACCTATCATCGCCTACGCCGACCACTCGGAGAAAAAACTCGCATCCTGCGGAAAGGCGGCATTGAATATGGAGATACGTATCGACTCTTCAGACCCTGAACGCATCGAAGGCGAGATTCAGGTCCACGGACCGAATCTTGCCCTGGGCTACTACAAGAACGAAGAAGCCACCAAGTCTCTCTTCACGGAGGACGGCTGGATGAAGACCGGTGATATGGGTGTCATCGACAAGGACGGCTACCTGTTCATCAGAGGCAGGTCGAAATGTATGGTTCTCGGGCCTAACGGCCAGAACATCTATCCTGAGGAGCTGGAATCCGTAATCAACTCTTTCGCCTATGTGGTGGATTCGCTGGTAATCGAAGAAAACGGAGGATTGACGGCCCTCGTTTACCCTGACTACCATCAGGGAGAGCTCGACGGGATGAACCGCCAGGACCTCGAGCAGACTCTGACCGCTCAGCTCCCGGAAATGAACAAAGAGATTCCTAACTACGCGCAAATCAGAAAAATTGAGTTCTTGCCGGAGGATTTCGAGAGGACTCCGAAGCGCAGCATCAAGAGGTACCTTTACCAGAGAAAATAATGGAGAAGTTCGACCAACGATATCTTGAAATGGCCGAGGTCTGGGCCAAGAATTCCTACTGCAAAAGACGCAAGGTGGGCGCTCTGCTGGTCAAGGACCGGATGATCATCTCGGACGGCTACAACGGCACTCCTTCCGGCTTCGAGAACGTCTGCGAGGACGAGAACGGGGTGACCAAACCCTATGTCCTGCACGCAGAGGCCAATGCGATCACCAAAGTTGCAAAGTCCGGCAACAGCAGCCTCGGCGCAACTCTCTACGTGACAGCCTCCCCCTGCATCGAATGCTCGAAGCTGATTATCCAGGCCGGCATCAGAAGAGTCGTTTACAAGGATGAATACAGGCTTACGGACGGAGTTGACCTGCTGCGTCAGGCCGGTATTGAAGTTGAAAGAATCGACGGTGCCGAAGTTGAAAAACAGTCTGCACCCGGATTGAAAAAATAGTTTACGGATGAAAAAGATCTCCTCCATCTGGATTGCCATACTGGGAATAGCCGTCGGAGCTCTGACAGTGCTCACCTACGATTCCTACACTCAGAAAAAGAATCTCTACAAGACTCAGTACGAACAGTGGCGCAAGCTCAACCTCATCCTTCAGCAGGTTGACAGAAACTACGTGGACACTGTCAACGTGGAGGATGTGACGGACGCCGCCATCACGGCGGCCCTGGCGGAACTGGACCCGCATTCGGTCTATATGCCTCCGGTCGAACTGACGGAAGCGGAGACGGACCTTGCCGGCAATTTCGACGGCATAGGCATCCAGTTCAACGTGCCGAACGACACTGCAATCGTACTTGAGGTAATCCCGGGAGGCCCGTCGGAGAAGGTCGGGCTTCAGCAGGGCGACAGGCTCCTCAAGGTGGGCGACAAGACCATAGCGGGAGTCAAGTTTCCTCAGGACAGTATGGTACGCAGGATGAAAGGCCCCGCCGGCACGAAAGTGACGGTGACCGTAGGACGGGGAAAGGAGACGATACCTTTCGAAATCACAAGGGGAAAGATTCCGGTACACTGCATAGACGCGGCCTTTATGGCAAATGACACCACCGGCTACATCAAATTGTCAAAGTTCTCAAGGACAACATTCTCCGAGTTCCTTGAAGCAAGCCAGGACCTTCTCTCGCAGGGAATGAAGAAACTGGTCTTCGACCTGAGGGACAACACCGGAGGCTATTTCGACCAGGCGCTCCTGCTCTGCAACCAGTTCCTCGACAAAGGAGACGAGATCGTCTATATGGAAGGCCTTCACCGCAAGAAGGAGGACTTTTCGGCTGACGGGAAAGGACTGCTGAAAGACATAGCCCTCACAGTCCTGATCAACGAATCGTCGGCATCCTCCAGCGAAATTTTCGCCGGAGCCATCCAGGACAACGACAGAGGAGTCATTATGGGCAGGCGCTCGTTCGGCAAGGGTCTCGTCCAAGAACCGATCAACTTCAGCGACGGTTCAGGCGTGCGCCTTACGGTGGCAAGGTTCTACACTCCGTCCGGCCGATGCATCCAGAAGCCATACACGGATGACTACCAGTATGACATTTACAAACGCTACACAGACGGTGAAATGTACGATGCCGACAGCATCAAAGTTGACTCCACAGCCGCCTTCAAAACTGCCGGTGGCAGGACCGTCTATGGCGGAGGCGGAATTATTCCGGATGTGTTCGTGCCTCTGGACACGACCAAAGCGACAAAATTCTACATCGCCTGCAACAAGAAGGCGACGCAGATGAGGTTTGCGTCGGCGATGTTCGACAAGTACAAGGGAACGCTGACAAGCATCGACGATTTCGATGAACTCAACCGGTTCCTCGACAGAATCGGCCTGCCGGCGGCTTTCAAGGAATATGCCCGCACAACCGACGGGATCACCTGCACGGACAAGGAATGGGCCGACACGCAGGCCTATCTTGTACCGCAGGTGCGCGCGCTTGTCGGAAGATATTCAAAACTTGGCGAAAACGCCTTCTACAAGATGTATCTGAAGGTGGACAACACCCTCAGGACGGCTACTGAATCGGACTCACGTAATCTTTTACATCCTGAGAGCTGACAGGATTGCCTCCAAGAATCATCAGACGTTCGACGACGTTGCGCAGTTCCCTGATGTTTCCGGTCCAGGATTTCTCCTGAAGCAAGGCTATGGCTTCCGGAGAGAAAGTCTTGGCAGGCATCCCCGACTCCGTGCTGATCTGACTGATGAAATATTCAACGAGAAGCGGGATGTCCGACTTCCTCTCGTCAAGGGAAGGCACCCTTATGACGATTACGCTCAGACGATGGTAGAGGTCCTCCCTGAACCGGCCGGCGTCGATTTCTTCCTTGAGATTCTTGTTGGTGGCGGCGATTACTCTTACGTCCACAGTGATGTCCTTGTCGCTGCCGACCCTTGAAAGTTTCTTCTCCTGAAGGATGCGCAGAACCTTGGCCTGCGCCGCAAGGCTCATATCCCCTATCTCGTCCAGGAACAGAGTGCCGCCGTCCGCCTGTTCGAATTTTCCTTTATGCTGCTTTATCGCTGAAGTGAACGCGCCCTTCTCGTGGCCGAACAGTTCGCTTTCGATCAGTTCAGAAGGTATCGCCGCGCAGTTCACCTCGATGTAAGGCATCGCGCTTCTCGCGCTCTGCTCGTGGAGACTTCTGGCAACCAGTTCCTTACCTGAACCGTTCGCCCCTTCTATCAGCACTCTGGCATCGGTCGGAGCCACCTTGGCGATGATGTCGCGCACGTGGCGGATCGGCTCGGACTCGCCTATCATTCTCTGTCCGTAGACCTTCTTCTTCAGGCTGCGGTTCTCGGAAATGATCGTGGCCTTCTCGGAGGCGTTCTTGATCGTAATCAGTATCCTGTTGAGGTCCAGAGGTTTCTGGATGAAGTCGAAGGCTCCTTTCTTGATGCATTCGACGGCCGTGTCGATGTCAGCGTGGCCGGAAATCATCACTATCGCAGAGTCGACACCCTCGGCCATCATCTTTTCAAGCACCTCGGTGCCGTCCATTCCGGGCATCTTGATGTCGCAGAAAACCACGTTGTACCTTTCCTTGTCCACCATCGCGAGAGCCGCAGGTCCGTCTTCAGCCACATCTACATCGTAACCTTCATCGCACAGAATCTCCTTCAGCGAATTCCTGATGGCCCTTTCATCATCAACAATCAATATCTTCATCGGAAATACCTTAATTTTCAAAACAAAACCTGAATACAAATATCGGACAAAATTCCTGAAAAATTAATAATTTTGCCGTATGAATATACCTGACATAATCATAGCCATCGACGGCTACTCATCCACAGGCAAGAGCACGTTTGCCAGACTCATAGCTGAACACTTCGGATTCCTCTACCTGGACTCCGGAGCGCTCTACCGCGGAGTGACCTTGCACGCACTTGAGAAAGGGTTCATCGCGAAAGACGGCAAGATAGATGAAGCCGGCCTGAAGGCATCCCTGCCGGATCTGGAACTCGATTTCAAGACAGGAGGGACTTTCATCGGCGGGCGCTGCATCGAGAATGAGATCCGCACCCTCGAGGTCTCCGGCCGCGTCAGCCCCATCTCGGCGATTCCTTTTGTCAGGGAATATGTCGATGAACGTCTTCACGCTTTCGGGCGCAGGAAAAGAATCGTGATGGACGGCAGGGACATCGGCACGACAGTCTTTCCGGAAGCCGAAATCAAGATATTCATGGTGGCGAGCGACGAGGTCAGGGCCAGGAGGCGCTTCGACGAGATGGCTGCGAAGGGGCAGAATCCGAAGTTCGAGGAGGTCCTGCAGAATCTCAAGGAAAGGGATTACATCGACTCCCACCGGGAGACCTCTCCCCTTTCAAGGGCGGCGGACGCTTATGTACTCGACAATTCGGAGATGACTCTGCACGAGGAGGTCGTCTGGTTCCAGGGGCTGGTGCAGGGACGGTTCGGAATTCTCGAATAAGTCTGAATCGGAAATGAATCTGAAAGTCCAGATAGAGGCGCATTCAGGGTTCTGCGGAGGCGTGATCCGCGCCATAGGAAGGGCGGAGAGTTTTCTGAAGGATCATCCCGGGAAGCAGCTCTATTCGCTCGGTGACATCGTCCACAACGAAGCAGAGCTCAAACGGCTCGGAGAAGAAGGACTTGTCACGACCGACAGGAACGGCCTCGGTTCCATTCCTTCCTCGGAAACCTTGCTCATCAGGGCACACGGAGAACCCCCGCAGACATATTCATTGGCGGAAAGCCTCGGGCTTACGGTGATTGACTGCACCTGCCCCGTGGTGCTGAGGCTGCAGAAAAGCATCAGGGAGGCCTACGGCAGGGTGAAACCAGCCGGCGGCGACATCATAATATTCGGAAAAATCGGGCACGCCGAGGTGCTTGGGCTGCTCGGGCAGGTCGGAGGAGATGCAATCGTCATCGAGGATATGGGGATGCTTCTCGCGGCGCTTGAGGGCGGTGCCATCAGGACCGACCGTCCTCTGGAAATCTTCTCGCAGACAACCAAAAGCCCTGTTGAATATGCCAGCGTCTGCCAGGAACTTTCCCGCCGCGCGAGAGCAGGACTGGAGGTCCACGACACAATCTGCCTTCAGGTCGCGTCAAGGCACAAAGAGCTGTCGGACTTTGCAGGAGAACACGATGTGGTCATCTTCGTGTCAGGGTCTTCAAGTTCAAACGGAAAAGTTCTGTGCGATCTCTGCAGTTCCATAAACGGACGTACACATCACATCTCGGACATTTCGGAGCTTGATTCCGGATGGTTCTACGATGGGGATTCGGTGGGAATCTGCGGTGCCACCTCGACCCCGGGCTGGCTGCTGGACAAAGTTGCAGAGGCTATCGGAGAACTTTAGGATACCGTTCCCCGCAAGTGAAGAACGCTCATCAATAAGAATTTTTTGCAAGAAAAACTGCAAATAGTTAAATTTGCGCCCGAAACGATTGCGGTTCAATCCTTTGAAGATTAAATTCATTACATATTTTTATGGCAACAACAGCAGATTTTAAAAACGGTCTTTATCTCAGTTTCAACGGCAAACCTTGTCAGGTAGTGTATTTCCAGCATGTAAAGCCTGGAAAGGGTCCTGCCTTCGTGAAGACAAAGCTCCGCAACCTTGAGAACGGACGAATCCTGGAGAACACTTTCACTGCAGGTGCCAAGATTGATGTCATCAATGTTGAAAGGCGCCCTTACCAGTTCCTCTATTCAGATGAGGACGGGTTCAACTTCATGCACGAGGAGACTTACGAGCAGATCCATCTGCCTCACGACGTGGTAGATAACTCAGATCTCATGAAAGAGGGACAGCACGTCGAGATGATGTTCGTGGTTGAGCCTGAGGAAAAGTGCCTCACTTGCGAACTCCCTACCTACGTCACTCTTGAAGTGACATATTCGGAGCCGGCCGTGAAGGGCAACACCGCTTCCACCAGCGCTCTTAAGGAATGCACGCTCGAGACCGGCGCCAAGATTATGGTTCCGCTCTTCATCAACCAGGGCGACAAGATCACCGTCAACACCACCGACCGTTCCTACGGCCAGAGAGTGTAATTCCTCGTTGACAGGAAATTTTACCGGGCAGCTCCTTCCGAGCCGCCCGGTTTTCTTTTTCTCCTGCAGACATACGAACAAAAAAAGTTCCGCCTTTCGAGCGGAACTTTTCTTTGTATAAAATGCTATGGTTACTCGGCTTTGACACCGAAGATGATAGCTCGCGGATTCGAACCTTCAGCGGTGGTCACCTTGACATCCGTAGCGGCCGTCAGGGCACTCGAGAATGTCACCGAGTACTTGTCGGAGTCGGCAACTGTCAACGTGTAAGGATAGTTGCCTGTAGCACCGTCATTGGCTGCAATAGCCTGGGTCGCAATGCTGTTGTCGCCGACGAAGAACTCAAGGGTCGCAGCCTTTGCCTTCCAGGCGACTGCGTAGAAGGAAACCTTCTTTGTGCCTGCCGGGACTGTGAAAGTGAGACTGCCGGCAGCCTTGCTTGTGCCGATTTTGAGAACCTTCTGGTCAGCGACGTCATTGATCGTAGCTACGCCATCATCATAGGCATTGGTTCCGAGTGTATAGTTGAGGCTGATGGAATAAGGGTTCGTGTCCGGAGTCGGAGTAGGATCAGGATCCACCTGAGCCTCTTCCTTGGCTACGAAGAAGGCGTTGGCCACCTGCTTGGTACCCTTGTAAGAGCCTACCGTTCCCACGAGAGTGAGGATGTCACCGTCCTTGATTCCGAGAGTCTTGAACTGCTTGGAAGCGCCGCCCCAACCAGGAACGATACCGTAAACATAAACCGAACCGGTCTCGTCAGCGACATAGATGTTGCCATAGTTGTCAGTGTCCTTGACTCCGCTGACAGTACCCTTCAGACGATAGTAAACGGTCTTGTCGTCGTCCTTGGCTGTAAACTCAGCCACAGTCACATCCTTGACGGCCTTGTGGGCCTCGATGGTAACATTCTTGAGCTGGGCGGTACCGTTGTAGGAAGTCTTAGGACCTACGACAGTGACGATGTCGCCCTCGTTGATGCCCATATCGGCGAAATTGGCGGAAGCACCGCTCGCATCGAGAGTACCATAGACATAAACCTCACCGGTGGCATCCTTGATGTAATAGTTGCCGTACTTGGTGTTCTTCATGCTGGTGATGTAGCCGGTTGTCCTGTACTGGGTGTCACCGTCTTCGGCCGCGAGGATTTTGTCGATCGTGGTCTCGATGATGGCTCCCTTCTGGGAAAGCGCGGCCTGGGCTGAATATGTCTTGCCGGAAGAGGTGGTGTTGAACGCAAGAGTTGTAGAGCGGTCACCTCCGGCGTTGGCTGCGGCGTTGAAGGTAATGGTCGCATTAGAGCCGGATGTCTCGATGGCCGTTACTGAAAGCCAGGACTTGGCATCGTCAGGAACAACTACGGTCACGCCGTCGCCCTTGCAGGTGAGATAAGCCTTGAACTCGCCGCCATCGATAGGAAGAGCCTCCTTTACTGAAACCGAGTCAACCTTGATGAGGGACTTCTCGATGGCAATCACTGTAACGTTGACCAGTTCGATGGTGCCGCTGTAGGTCTTTCTCGGGCCTTCGACGGTAACGATGTCTCCGACCTCGATTCCGAGGCTGGAGAAGTTCTTCTCGGCTCCGTTGGCATCAAGGGTACCATAGACGTAAACCACGTCGGTGCCATCGTTGATGTACATATTGCCGTAGGTCGTGCTGGTGATGGATGTGACGCTGCCCTTGATGCGGTAGGTAACGCCGTCCACGCCCTTGTTCACTTCAGCGCAGGTGGAGATAGGAAGTTCAGTCTTCTCCGTCATCTGGAGGACATTGATGATCTGAGACGCGCCTGCACAGTTAAGGTAGAGCATAGCCTCATTGGTGGAGGTGGCCGCTCCGGCCGTGAAAGTCACCGTCGTCTCACCGGAGGCACCTGAAACAGGTGAAATCGTGAGCCACTCGGGAACATCGCTGAAGGACCAGCTGTCAGTGGCATTGACCGTGATGGTCTGGGAACCGCCGGCGGCAGGAATCGCAACGTAGGAAGATGACACCTTGACTTCGTCAAGATAGCGCTCGATGTCATCTTCGCAGCCTACTGCAAGCGAAAGACAGGCCACGAGGGCTGCGAAAATATATTTAAGTTTCATAAACTCTTGACATTAAATTAGTTGAACATGTACTTGATACCGACTGAAGCGTACCAGCACTGGCCGATTGCCGTGGAAGGCACGAAGGTCCGGGTGCTTCCGCTGTAAGCTGCAGGAGTGGAGAATGTGGCATAGCCTTCGTTGTCAACACCCTCGTACTTGAGGATGCGACCCTCGCCGAGAGCGGAGTTCATGTACTTGCTGACACCCCACTTGGAGTTGAAGAGGTTGAGAAGGTTCTTGACATCGAAGCTGAGCTGGAGTACATTGCTTGTTTTGCCGACATTGATCTTGAAGTCGTGCTTGTAGCTGAAGTCGATCCTGTGAACCCAAGGAGAGTAAACGCTGTAAGCTTCAGCGTACTGACCCTGATGCTTGCTCAGATACTTGTCGTTGTGGAGATAGTCCATGAAGCGGTCGCGGTCATCCTCGGAGACGAAACGGAACTCCTTGTTGGCAACTTCAGCATCCGTAGGGATGTAGATCGCATCGTAGTTGTAGCCGTCACCGTTGATGTCGTTGACAGTCATGTAAGAGTAGTTGTAGCCGCCTCGCCAAGTCTCGTAGATGAAGCTGAAGTGGTTGCCGGACTTGTCGTTGTGGGTAAGGGAAGCGACAAAACGGTCAGGGGTGACATATTTGGAATTGTGGAGACCCGGATCGTTAGGACCGTTGACGGTTGCCATGTAGTTGAGCACTGAAGAGGCGTTGGAACCAGGCATACCGGTAAGTTCCTTGGAAACGGTGTGAGTGTAGGCCGCCATAAGGCTGAGGCTCTCGACCGGACGCATGTTCACTGTTATGTTGGCAGAATAGCCGTAACCCTTGCTGGTGTTCTCGAGGACATAGGCGTTAGGCATATTGGTTGTCTTGCCGTTCTTCTCGTAGGTGAGCTTGTAGTCCTGGTAGATGGCGCGGTTGTCAGCACCGTTGAATCTTGAGAAACCGTCGGTGTCCTTGATGCTCCAGTCCCTGATGCAGACGCCGTTGATGGTCTTGTTGAAGATTCCTTCAGCAGTGACTGAGAACGGGAATGAAGTAGGGAAAGAGTAGTCGATGGCGAGAGAGGTCTTCCAGACCTGAGGCATCTTGAACTTAGGATCGACAGCGGAAATCTCTGAAGGAGCAGTACCCTTTTCAGGAGTGATGGTGTCAGGATAGCCCATCGAGATGAGTTTGTCGTGAAGTTCCTGACGGGTCAGGACTCCGCCTATGAACTGAGACATGTCGGTCTTTGTACCGCCGTTCTTTCCGGTGGCGTTGAGCTTGGCCTGGTACTGAACCATACCGGAGTTGGTAGGCATATTCGTGAAGAACACGAGAGGGAGGCGGCCGGAGAAGAGACCGGTACCGCCGCGGACCTTGAGGCTCTTGTCGCCGAGTACGTCCCAGTTGAATCCGACGCGCGGAGAAACTGTAAGGCTGGAGTTAGGCCATTTGCCTGTGTCGATGTGCTTGCCGTTGTAGTCAAGTTCGTAAATCGCCTGGTTGGTCATCAGGTCCGAGTTGTTGAAGAACAGACCGTCGAAGCGCACGCCGTAGGTGAGTTTGAACTTGTCGGTAACCGACCACTCGTCCTGGGCATAGATGCCGGCCTTGCTGAAACGCACGCGGGCGGCAGGATTGGCTTCGCCATCGTAACCGTAGGTGAGGCAGACAATGGCAGGAGCAGCCTTGCTGAGGAAATCGTCAAGGCTGTTGTAACGGTAGTAACCGGTACCGTTTCTCATATAGGAGTTGTCTGCCATCTGATACTCATAGCTGAGGCCGAAGGTAGCCTTGTGGTTGCCGGCATAGTAGGTGAGGTCATCCTTGATGGTCATCACGTTGTTGTGCACACCGTTGTTCCAGGTGAAGAGCTCGTAACCTAGCGCCATATAGGTTGTGGAACCGTCAGCTTCTGTCTCTCCGTCAGGACTCATCTGGCCCTTGTCCATTATGTCGATGAACGGGAAGTCGGAAGAGTTGGTCCCGCGGACATCGTCCAGCTGGGAATATGTGGCGAGGAACTGGTTGGACAGATTGTCGGAGATGCGGCTGTTGAGGTCGAGCGACCAGGTGTTCACCAGATTGTCAAGCGAGTACATCGAGTTTGCGAATGACATCGCATAAAGAGATGTACGTCCGTAGGCGGAACGAGGGCCACCGTCCATTGAAGATGCGTTCGGAGCTGTCCAGGCCTTGTTCAAGGTGTGGTTGTAGCGCAGGGCAAGATGGTTGTTGTCGTTGATGTTCCAGTCGATGCGGGCGAGAATCTTGTTGTTGCTCTCGTCGGCAGGGAATGATGTGTAGGAGCCTGTGTCGTAACCATATTCATTCTTCACGAAGTCGGAAACCTTCTGAAGGTCGGCGAGGGTGGTACGTGAAAGGTAAGCCGTGGAGCTTCCTATTCCGTCCTCGGAGCCTCTCCAGCGGTTGGCCACTGTAGGAGTTTTGGCAAGTTCGTAGTTCACGAAGAAGAAGAGCTTGTTCTTGATGATCGGGCCTCCGAAGGTCATACCATAAATGGTGTTCCTGTCCTTGTCGCGGGCGCCTGAGATCTGGGTGCCGTCAACGGTGTCGCCGCGCATATATTCATTCCTGTGATAAACATAGGCGGTTCCTTTGAAGGTGTTGGTTCCGGATTTGGTGATGGCGTTCACGCCGCCGCCGATGAAGTTGGTCTGGCGCACGTCGTAAGGGGAGATCACCACCTGGAGTTCATCGATGGCGTCGATGGAGATAGGGCTTCCGCCGCCAGGGAGATTCTCGCTGAGACCGAAGTTGTTGTTGAAGTTCGCACCGTCAACCGTGAAGTTGGCTGTACGTCCGTCCGCACCGGCGAAACTCATTCCGTTTCCTCCATAAGGGGAAAGTCTGGTGACGTCGGTGATGCTTCTGCTGACCGTAGGAAGGCTTTCGATCTGCTTGCCGCTGATGTTCGTGGCGGCGCCTGTCTTCTCGACGGCGAACTTGGTACCTGATGTGGAGACGACAACGGCTTCCGAAAGCATCTGGGTGTCATCCTTCAACTTGGCGTTGAGGTTGTACGCTTCCGCAAGCTGGAGAGTTACGTCCGTGTAGGTTACGGACTGGTAGCCGAGGCAGCTTACCTCAACAGAGTAAGGACCGCCAGAGCGCATACCGTTGATGAAGAATCGTCCTTCAGCGTTGGCGGCAGCATAGTACTGCGTGCCGGAAGGAGTGTGGACCGCAATCACGGCTGCACCCGGAACGGGGTTGCCATTTGCATCGACCACCTTACCGTTCAATGAAGACGTGGTGACCTGAGCGAAGGCCGTGATTCCGACAAGGGCTGCGACTAGCGCGGCAAATCCCTTTTTGAGAAATTGAACCATAGATTTGTAGATAAGATATAAAAATAAAGTATTGAATTCAACTGTTAAATCTTACTCACCAATCAACTTGCGAAATTAGCACTTTTTCTCCGCTTCATGAAATTTTATTACGTTACAATTTGATTACTATTACTGATTGAAACTTCGCTTGACACAAAAACAATCATTTTTGATTTTGCACAGTCCCGAGAAAGTACTATCTTTGCACCTCGGAAATGTGGAGAGATTTGTATGCTTGCAACCACACTAAAAAATGCTAAAAAATTTCATATTGTGTTTTTTTGGTGCATCTCCACGTATTCCATAATGCGTTGGAGTTTTTTTGTGTCCTCTCCCAGACAAAAGGACACAACGGGAAGAATTAGATTAACACATTATGAATTACTTGTTTACAAGCGAATCGGTGTCCGAGGGACACCCGGACAAGGTGGCTGATCAGATTTCAGATGCAGTTCTTGATGAATTCCTCCGCCAGGACCCGGAGGCGAAAGTGGCCTGCGAGACTTTCTGCTCGACGGGACTCGTGGTGATAGGCGGCGAAGTCCGCTCCGAAGAAGCCTACGTGGACATCCAGAAAGTGGCGCGCGGAGTAATCAACAGGATAGGCTACAACAAGGCTGAATATATGTTCGACGGCAACTCCTGCGGAGTGCTCTCCGAGATCCACGAGCAGAGCCAGGACATCAACCGCGGAGTCGTGCGCGAGAATCCTGAGGACCAGGGCGCGGGCGACCAGGGAATGATGTTCGGCTACGCCTGCAAGGACACGGAGGACTATATGCCCCTGCCTCTGTACCTTGCGCAGACAACCCTTCAGGCTCTTGCCGACATCCGCCGCAGCACGCCGGAACTGATGCCTTACCTCAGGCCCGACTCAAAATCTCAGTTCACCATTGAATATGATGAGTCACATCATCCTGTGCGGGTGCACACGATCGTCGTTTCAACCCAGCACGACGAATTCGTGGCAAAAGAGTTTGGGAATATGCCTTATCAGGAGGCCGTCCGTCAGTTCGGACAGGACAGGGTTGACAGCGCAATGCACGACACGATCGAGAAGGATGTCAGGAACATCCTGATTCCAAAGGTAAAGGCCGCCCTTCCTCCGCAGACAGCCGCACTGTTCAAGGACGACTTCATCCTTCACGTCAACCCGACCGGGAAGTTCGTGATCGGCGGCCCTGCCGGCGACACCGGCCTGACCGGCAGGAAAATCATCGTGGACACCTACGGCGGCAAGGGAGCGCACGGCGGCGGAGCCTTCTCTGGCAAGGACCCGAGCAAGGTTGACCGTTCCGCGGCCTATGCGGCAAGGTACATAGCCAAGAATATGGTCGCGGCTGGAGTCGCAAGTGAAATGCTGGTGCAGGTAGCCTATGCCATCGGAGTGGCAAGGCCCGTGAGCATATTCGTGGACACCTACGGCACCGGCATCGTGCCTGACGCCCGGATCGCCAAGAAGATAGAGGAACTCTTCGACCTCCGTCCTGCCGCTATCATCCGCAAGTTCGAACTCAAGAACCCGATTTACGAACCGACGGCCGCCTACGGCCATTTCGGCCGCAAGCCGTACGTCAAGTCCGTGAAAGTCGGGAAGCCGGGCCACCAGACCGAGAAACTCGTGCAGTTCTTCGGCTGGGAGAAGCTCGACGCCGTCGAAAGCGTCAGGAAGGCCTTCGGGGTATAGGCGGTCAGAACTTCAGGCACCATCTGACCGATGTGCAGGCGGCAGACAGTTCGGCTCCGACAGATTTTCCGGTCCCGTTGCAGACTTCATCCTCCCAAGTGCTTTCCGATCCGCCGATCCTTCTGTGATGGAATATTCCTGCATATCCTTGCCTGGTGACCTCTTCAGGATGGTTCCCGACGGCCGGAAGGATAGCCAGGAAAGCAGTGTGTTTCATCCGGATTATCGTTTCAGGGTTACAGCGTTTGTAGTGTCTCTCAGGATTTTTCCGTTCTTCATATCAATTTCAACTGCGAATCTGGCGGTCTGCCCGGCAAGTCCGTCAAGTCCGTTGAAACGCAGGTAAAGCGTTGATGCCATCAGAGGGTTCATCGTCAAATAAGTGTTAACGGGCATCTCATTATTGAAATCACCGACCAATCGCTTGTCCGCTGAAATGATGAACCACTGGTATTGAGCTGCGCCTGAAATGATTATCTTTTCTTTCGGGATGGCTTCCGACTCATTGTCTTCCGTTATCCGGCAAACGGTAATTCCCGCCAGTTCTTCGGTGCGGTACTCAATGCCCACGCTATTGGTTCTTGTCTTCACATAACCGGAAGACGAGCCCTTGAGATATTCATCGATTATTTTCTCGATATCTTTGTCAGGCGCATTCAATTCATCGTCCCCATATCGATTGTCAGATTTCAGATTATGCGGCCCGACATCTATTCTCAGCATATAATCTGAAGCTGAAACAGAATCATCCCATAATCTGCTGAAATGATAACCGTCAGTATAGTCGTAAGCGACTCTTTTATAATTCCAGGCTGTCACTGCATCACAATTTCTTGAGCAATAATGGAACATAAGATTATCATCCAAACGTGTTACAGATTCCCCGCACGAAGATAATGCTGCAGTCAATGACAGAAGAATGAATATGCCTGCTATGTCTAAAGATTTCATAAACTA
>CAVHYF010000045.1:0-14509 GCA_963640265.1 bacterium
CACGTTACCAAAATTCAGAACGTTGTGCTTCATTTCTGGCGTTAGGCGTAGCTGTGGAGGCCGCCGAGGAGGTAGTTGACGCCGAAGTAGGTGAACAGTACAGAGGCTGAAAGTACCAGTGTGTAGATGTGATACGCCTTTGGGGAGCGCAGGAAGGGGATTTTAGAGCGATGGACTCCGACGGAGGCGGTCAGGAAAGTGATCAGCGCCCAGGTCTCCTTCGGATCCCAGTTCCAGTAGCAGCCCCACGAAACATTCGCCCAGACTGAACCGGCGATGATTCCTGAGCCGAGAAAGAACAGCGCTGGGTACATTATCGCCTCGGACATCCGCGCCATCCTGGAGGACGGTTTATCCTTGCCGAGCAAGGAAACCGCAAGTCCGCAGACGCCGTTGACCATAATCACGGCCAGAACGGTGTAGGAAAGCATCATCAGGGAAACGTGGATGCTCAGAAGGGGAGATGAAAGGACCGGCGTCAGCTGCGTGAGCGCAGGATTGGCATTGCCCATAGCTGAGACCAGAGTGGCAAGCGCCGCCACCACTAGCCCGAACGGAAGCATGGTCGGGAACCTCCGGAAGAAGATTGCGGCGGCGAGAGACGCGGTCCAGGCGATTGTCAGCATCGTCTCGGCTCCGTTGGACATAGGAATATGCCCGGATGCGATCCATAGAAGAGCCAGCACCGTCGTCAGAAGAGCGAAGAATACGATGTCGCAGGCGGCCGCGAGATTTCTGAATATTCCAGAACCGGTCACGGCCTTATTCCTTCCGGACAGCACCTCGCCCCTGACTATCTGCCTGACGTTCACCGCCAGCACGGCAAGACCGAGAATCAGGAACATTCCTGCAACCGGGAACAGCGGAGGAAGCGCATTGTAGAGCCTCTCAGCTCGGATTCTGCTTTCTTTTGGCAGGCTGTCGCCCATCTTGCGCTCCTGGAAGGTCCGAAGTTTTTCAAGCGAAGCGTGCAGGCTGTCATATTCCTTGTTCACGACAAGTTCGAAGATGTAGTCCATCGATTTCCTGACGAACATCCATTCCTCGTCGGGAATCCCGTCCGGCAGACGGTCGCTCTGCGAGTACCATCCGAGCCTCCCCGTGCTGTCCCGCAGCGGGTAGATCTTGAGAAGTTCCCCTGAGTACAGCGCCCTGACCGCCGCTTCCTTGTCTGCGGCGTCCATCGCGTTCCTGCGCCTGTGCTGCGGCACGTCCTTCCAGCTTGTGCCGAAGAACATCCAGCCGGTCAGCACTTGCTCGTCGCTCAGGCCTCTTACGCCGGACGCTCCGTAGAGTTTGGCACTCCAGTCGGAAGCGACGCTCTGGAGCGGACAGATGCGGCCGTGGTACTGCACGTAGAGTCTGCCGAAATCGGCCGCGACATCCTTGGGGAGAACCTTCGGCCTCCTCGCCTTCGCTTCGGCTGCTACCCTTGCTCCGGCAGATTCGGTTCCGGCGCAGGCACGGCCTTCTCCGGCAAAGAAGAAAAGGAACGCCAGCACCGCGGCTGAGCCTCTCATAGCGACCTTGAAGAACCTGCGGAACCGCTTGTCGGTGAAGAAGAAGCACAGGAGGGCGAGAAGAAAAAGCGCATAGCCTGTGTAAACGACAGCGATTCCTGCGGGATCGTGCGTCACCGTAAACGTCACCCCGTCCGAATCGCTGTCGTAGTCAGTCTGGTAGAAACGATAGCCCTTGCAGGACATTATGCGGTTCATCATCACATCGCCTTCGACCAGAACCTTGCCCCCGTCGGCTATGCGTATCCTTGAACGGTAGTCCGACGGAGAATCGGTCCCGGGATGGAAGACGACCTCGAAATCCTTGAGTTCGACCGAGAACGGCATCGTGAACGACCGGCCGTCAGCCCCGACGGCTGCCGAGGCTGACTCGCCTTTGCGGATGTGCACCGTCCCTTTCCTTGCGGAAAATGCGGTGACAAGCGCTCCGGCGATGATCAGAGCCAGAGAGCAATGCAGCACAAACGCTGCCGGACGGCCTGCAAACAGCTTCGTCATAAGGAATTCAATGAACTAGATCGAGTTGATGAACTTTACGACCGCGTCCCTTTCGGACTTTGAAAGCGCACGGAACTTCTCGACTGAAGCGCGGGCGTCGCTCTGCGCGTCGCCGTGCCACATTATGGCTTCTGTCACTGTCCTGGCCCTGCAGTCGTGGAGCCTGTCAACTCCTCCGGCGACAAGTTCGCTCAGGCCTCTGCCCCACAGAGGAGTGGTCCTGCACCATCCGGTGCGGATGTCGTTGACCATATTCAGCCTGTGCTGCACCATATCGGTGTAGGGCCAGATCTTCTGGTGAGGGTAGCGCGGAAGCCTGGAATCGCCGTCCTTGAAGAAGCCGTTTGGATCGGTGAAGTTGTCCTCGCCCGTGGTCCAGGTCGGACGGTGGCAGTAGGCGCATCCTATTCTTGTGAACAGGTCCTTGCCCTTGATCACCTCCGGATCATCCATATCCCTTGCCGCAGGCACGGCCAGCCCCCTGTGCCAGATCATGAAGTCGGCATATTCGTCATCGGTCATCTCCGCGTCGAGGTCTTTGGCCATCAGGTAGTCGTAGATGTCCTTCTCCACGTCCCCGGAGATCTTCCTTTCGGGGAAATATTCATAGAATTCAGCCTGCACGTCAGTGTCCTTGGAGGCGACCTTCGCATAGGTGGCTGTCATATAGTGGTAGCGCCTGTCGCTGCGGGTCACGTTGGTGATGTTCCAGATGGCGTTGGCTCCCGCCGCATCCTGGAGCGGACCGCGGCTGAGCGCGTAGGTGTAGCGCTTCGGGTGCGTCGTCTTGCCGTAGAGGCTTGTCCATTCCCCGTTCGCGAAGATGGAAGGGTTCAGCTTGACCCCTGCCTCCTCTTCAAGAGCGTACTGCGCCTTGAGGTCATCGTCGTCGATCGCGTCGAGAAGGCCGACTCCGTAGACTCCGATGGTGGACTCGACCCTGACCTTCACCTTGGAGTAAGGCACTTCGCTGGTCACTCCGTTCTTTGTCACTTCCAGCGGAACGTAGTACGCGTCCTCCGGGATGCTGACTTCCGGGTAGATCAGGCTGTAGGTCTCGCCGTCAGGGAAGCGGTTGCCCCATTCATCGGTATATTCCTTCCACGCTATGCTGATCTTGCTCTCGTCGACAGGCGCCTTAAAAGGCTGAACGGCCAGAGTCTGAGGCATTCCGGTGAGCGAACTGAGGTAGGTGTCGGTGTCGTCGGTGATGACCAGAAGGTAGCCGTTGCCCATCTTGTCTGCCTTGTACTCGGTCTGGCGCTTGCCGTGGCTGTAGTTCGGGTGGCAGTACAGACAGCCCCTGCGGACCATCAGCGGGCCAAGTCCAGTGAACGCGCCTTCCTTGTTCTCGTTGTAGTCTTTCTCGAAGAGGAGTTCGCCGTTCTTGAACGCCTGCACCATACCGGCGTTCTCAACTGCAGGGCTAGGCTGTTCGTAGGCCGAAGCGCTTGAGTTGAACGCAGTGCCGAGCTTGCCGCCGGCATACCATTCGTCGCTGAGTTCCGTCGGAACATCAGGAACGTCATTGCCCCCGTTGCCGTTGCAGGCGACGAAGGCTATGACTGAAACTGAAAGAATAAGAGCTTTTTTCATCTTTCCTGTTCTTTTATGTAAACTTCCGCCGTGGGTGGCTCTAGTCGTTGATCAGGGCCTGGCGTGCAGTTTCAAGAGCATCGTTGAGGTCGCTGCAGGCATCGATGGCTTCCTTGACCTTCGCGTCCTTGTAGTTGTTGACGAACGGCTTCGGCATCGCGTCGATCTTCTCGAGGCACTTGCTTATCGCGGCGATCACACCGTCGTCGGCCGTCTTGTCCACGCCCGCGAGGTAGGCGCTCACTGAATATGTCTGCGCGGTTGTCGCTCCGAGGCCTCCGAAGTAGGCGTTGCGGATGCTGACGACGTTGTCGTGGAAGTCCTGGATCGAGTTCCACGAATGAGGTGACTCGATGTAGTTGACGTCTTCTCCGGTGTAAGGCTTGCCGATTTTCTGGCTGCCGACCTCGTCTATGATGTCCTTGCAGCCTTCAAGAATCTGCTCGGTCCCGGCGGTTACGGATTTCCAGACGCTGCCGGCCTGTCCGCAGAGTTTCATCTGCTCGCCGAAATCGTCCTCCGGCTCCATCTCCGCGTCCTCTATCAGAGCCTTCTTGGCGCTGGAGACATTGTCCAGGCCTGCCCAGGCGGCTTCAAGCCTCGACGCGCTCAAGGCAAGGTCCTTTGCCACCGCCGAAGCGTACTTCAGTTCCTTCGCCGGAATTCCGGCTGCCGGTCGCTCCTTTCCGTCGCGGAAGATGATGTACTCCAGACCGTGGAACCCCACGAGTCCGTTGTTGAGGTTGGCGACCGTGTTCTCGATGTCGTCCATCATCTTGTCGCTGTTGAGAAGATTCTCGAGAGCCACCTTGTCCAGAGGCCAGGTGTCGATGTGAGGGTCGATGCTGTACTTGGACGCGGCGCCGAAGAGGAATGCCTCGCTCCACTCCCAGTACTGCCTGGCCGACTTCCAGATCGAGCAGGCTTCCTTGACGGAAGCGTCAGTCGGATTCTTCTCTACGGCTTCGATGGCTTCCATAAGTTCAAGCGACTTGTCAGCCAATGCCTTGTAGGTAGGAACCACTGTCTTGTCCACGAAGTTTTCATTGATTTTCCGGAGAGTGTCCTCCTTCTCCGATGTCGGGTCCGTGGAACTCTTTTCGCAGGATGCCGCAACTGCCGCAGTGACGGCCAGCAGAGCAGCGAATCTGAAGATTTGTTTCATAATGTAATTGAGTTTTATTGTTGTTTTTTCTGATTCTTATGGCCGGTCTATCCGAGGAACCATCCGCTGAACGCTATGCCGAGGGTGATTGAAGGCTCGTTGTTGAAAGGAGCGCGGTAGAAGCGTTTCGACCATTCCGCCTTGACCACGATTTGTTCGACCGGGTACCAGTTCAGGCCTGCCGCGATGCGGTGCTTACCGCACCACTGGTAGTCCAGCACGCCGTCGGCGACCTTGAACATTGAGTCGTAATATTCATAATGCGCGAAGGCGTAGCATTTCCCGGGCTTCTTGAGGAGCGAGAGCAGGTTGTAGCCCACTTCCACGCTGCCCACGATGGCGTCGGAGCCGACCGCGTTGTGAGGGGAAGGGGATGCGTTCGACATATTGTTTTTGTTGAACGCTGTGATCTGCTGGGAATCGTTCAGGTGCGCATAGTCGAAGCAGCCCCTGGCGACGATGTCCTGCCCGGAATATGTGAAGTCGACGGAACCGATCATCACCTCGCCCTTGCAGTCCCTGTACTTCGAGTTCTTGGTCAGGGAGTTGCTGAAACTTGAGCCGAAGTAGCCGCTGGCGCCGATCCTGAGGTTCTTCACGGAACGGTTGTCGATGCGTAACGCTCCGGCGTAGGAGTTGGCTATCTTGAATTCGTAGGGAGAGCCGGCTCCGCCCTGGATGAAATTCTCCGTGCCGAACCTGTCCGAATCCAGCCCCGGAAGGAACATCAGTTCGTAGGACCATCCGCCGAGGCTCCCGAGCAGTTCGATTCCCGGTTCGTGCCAGGTGCAGGGGAACACGGTGTTTTCCCCTTCCTGTCTGTAGGCGGTGAAGAATTCGGTCGGAAGATGGTGGCCGTTGGTAAGTCCCACAGGTACGATGATCATTCCGGCCCTGAGATTGGCTGCCTTGCTGAAAGATTTCTGGAGCCAGAACTGTTCCAGCGCGACTTCTCCTCCGCGTTCGATTTCGTTTTCATATTCACCGGTCTCGTCCGCTTCGAGTTCGACCGCGCTTTCGGTGCCTCCGTGTTCGAATTCGATTTCGGAACCCAGTGTCCAGCCTTTGCCGAAGTCGTAGCCCAGGTTGATGACGAAGTGCGGGATGTCAAAGCGTCCGTGGCTCTTGTCATCGGCGTATTTCTCCGGCGTGGTGTATCTCTGCCAGGCATCGCTGTAGAAGTTCCGCGTCATTGTCGCTTCACCGTATCCGCCGATTGAAAGTCTTTGAGCCTGCGCTGAAAGGCCGGCGGAAAACATCACCAGAAGGATCAGCATCCTTTGTTTCATTGTTCTTACCATTGTCCGATATGTTTTCGGATGGCAAAATTACCGCAGCCGTCAAACCTCCGCAATCGCAATTTTTCGGTATAATCGTCCTGCGGAATCTGAATATGATGGCAAATTCTTGGTATTAAACAATTCAATATGCGGCCTCCCTATTAAATTAAGTAATTATCTGCAACCCTTTTGGAATATTCAAAAAACTGTGTAACTTTACCAAGTTTTAGTGAGAAAATGAAAAAACTTGGAGGAAAAACGAAAAAACTAAGAGTGAGGATTTTTTTCAGATGGCTTAAAGGACCGAAAATTAACCTTTTGCCTTACGTCTTAGCCTTTCTTGATTTTTTACCTATGTTTTAGAGTGAACATATAACACAAAAACAACTATTACATTTTTTATGGAAAAACTTGAAAGAAAAGTGAAACTTGGATATGCCTGCCCGCGTACCCAAGTGAGGCGCGTGTCTGTCGAGGCCTCCGTCTGCGCTGGCAGTGAGGTGACCAAGATCAAGGCAGAGAACCCCAACGTCGAAGTTGACGAATGGGATTCTATCGAAAATTATGTAACCTTTGACTGAGCCGGAGGAAAAACGATGAACAAGATTAACAAGATCCTTGCAGCCGCGATGGCGGCGCTTGCTTTCGCTGGATGCCAGAGCAATGAAGAGAATCAGGAACCTGTCAGGAAGGGGGAGCCTGTCTCCATCAGATTCAACGTCAGCGTCCCGAAAATGGATGATGTCGATGTAGCTACGAGGGCTACCGACGCCGTGGAGACCACTGTCGAGAAGATGGCCATCCTCTTCTTCGATGCGACCTTCACCGACCCGAAGCCTATCGTCGTCAAGGTCGATGAAATGGGTACTCCCACCAAGACCACTTCCACCAACTACACCTATACCGTCAGCCTCGACGAGGCCCAGATGACCGACGGTGACCTGAAGGTCACGAGCGGCAAGTGGTATATGTACCCGATCGCGAACTACGACAAGGGCTACGCCGCCGTTTCGCTTGATGAACTGAGAAACCTCACGAAGTCCGAGATTCTTGCCTCTATGGTGAACGCTTCCGGCCGTGACATCACCGAATCTTCGGTCCTGATGACCGGAAAGTACGATTCTGCCGACGGCTCGATAACTCTCGTGGCAGGTGAAGAGAACACTTTCGAGAATGTGTTCCACCTCAAGAGAATCGTATCCAAGACCATATTCAAGTTCGTGAACGGCTCCAATGTGACGTTCACGCCCCAGAAGTACAGCATCTACAACTACTCCGGCTCCTCGACCCTGTTCGAGAGGGACGCGGTGACAAGCTATGCCGGCAAGAACGTCTTCACCAAGGCGGAGAATCTGCCTGTGTCGGGAAGCGAGTTCTTCTTCTATATGCCTGAGAACGCGCAGACGGCCACGACCGCTCCTGCAACCTGGACCTACGCCGACCGCGACAGGAGGAACGCTGATTACAACACCTTCACCTACGCTCCCGCCAACGCGACCTACGTGGTGGTCGAGGGTACATATTCAGGTCCGGGAGAGAACGGTGAGGGAACTGTCACGGGTACCGTGAAATACACGATCCACCTCGGTAACTTCGGCAGCAGCGCCACCGGCGGAGCCTACGACAACTTCATCGTGAAGCGCAACAGCAAGTACACCTACACGATTACCGTCAACGGTGTCAACAGCATCATCGCCGAAGCCAAGCAGGAGAGCGACAACCAGCCGGGAGCGGAAGGTCAGATCGTGAAGCCGGCCCCTCACGTTGTCGTTGAGCTTGACTCGCATTACGAGAATGTTCTGCTGACTCTGTCGAAGAAGTCCGTGCTGAACTACAGCATCAGCGTGAAGACCCCGTACGACAACTTCATCGACAACAACGGCGAAAGCAAGAACGCAGATGCCGTGAAGTGGGTGAAGTTCGGCAAGCCGGCCTCCGCCACCACCTTCAGCAACTACCCCGGAGACTCTGAAGTGACCGACATCTACGGCCTTGTCGATGCCTTGAAGACGATCGACACCGGTTCGAAGTACTACCTCGTAAGCGGCGACAACGTCTATGTCCAGGCTTTTGTCGATGAATATTTCTACTCTGACAAGGAGATCGGAACATTCGTCGATGCCGACGACCGCAGCCTGTCCTTCACTCTCGGCACTGCCCAGATCAGTACTGACAAGCACAGCTCCTACATCGAGGGCGAAGGCTTCACGCTGATGCAGAAATCCATCAAGACCTTCTACAACTCGAACGTCGCCAACCCGTTCGGTATCGAATATGTCGAAGAGACTCCGGAAGCGACTCTCGGCGAAACCGACAATTTTGCCGGCGCGGAGCTCCAGAACGGTTTGAAAAACACCAGGGAAGTCGTCGGTGACAGTGCTTCCTGGGGTACATACGTGAACATCTCCGCGAACGGGTACAACGGAGCGACAGCACCTGTGGCCGCCAACATAATGACCACCGCTGGAAACAACCCTATGTACCAGTGCCTGTCCCGCAACAGGGATCTTGACGGAGACGGCGTGATCTCCGAGGACGAAGTCCGCTGGTACCTGCCTGCATTCCGCCAGTACCTATATATATGGTTCGGAAAGAAGGTGCTGCCTACCGATATCTCATTCAACAGGATGAACTATGTTTCAAGTTCGAACGCTGGCTACCGTGTCTGGTGGGCGCTCGAGGGGACATCCATCAGTTCCTGGGGCAACAGGGACGCGAGCGTGACTCCTATTGTCCGCTGCGTGAGGAATCTCGGAACTTCGACTGACGGAAATGTTTCATCGGTTTCTTCCTGGAATCAGACCAAGAGGACGGTGACGATCACCGGTCTGAAGGACGAGGCACTCAGGTCATCGACGCAGGCCGGCGAATATCCTGAGCACGAGAACACCGCTGCCGCCAGCACCCTGCCTAAGGCATTCAAGATCGCCAGCGCAAATCTCACCATTCCGGGTGACGCCAATGCTCCGGTGATAACTGTCGGGACCCTTGTTCCGACAGGAATTGCGGAATCCAGCAGTACTACTACCAATCACACGATTGCTGTTCCTGTCACCATTACGAATTATGATGCATCAAAATCTTATTCCTATAAGGTTGGAAACGGATCAGAAACCGCAGTGTCGTCATCTGAATTCAACATTGGCGTAACGATTGACTGGACCAATCAAGACAGCGGCAGCACAAGCACTGAAGTTCAGGTAAAGACTTCTACCGGCGGTTCTTCTTCATTCAACGTTACTGTCACGCGAACGACACGGCAAGGCAGAAGGAACACATACTACACTTACACGTATTCCGCTTCAACACCGAGCGATGGTACGGCAAGCAAAACCGGCTTCGCCTACAACGAGATCATGACCGGCAGCCTCTGCGAGGATAACTACTACGAAGAGGCTGACAAGTCCGATCTCGGAAAGTGGAGAATACCTAACGAGAAGGAACTCTATTTCATCCAGCTGTACTGCAGCGGCGAGTTCGATTTGGGTAAAGGTGGTGTCGAAACGGACAAGGATTATGTGGGAGCGAGGACGAAATACCCGAGGAGCAGCACAACCGTTCCTTATATGATTTATTATCTTATGAAGGACGGAAATGCTGAGACCCCGATAATTTCCACCGGTGACGGTCAGGCCAATATGAGTTTCAAGGTCCGCTGCGTGCGTGACACGGAGGCTTCCACGGATTATGATTCGTCATATTCAGACGGAGGTGGCGGCTTCGGAGTTTAGTTTATGAAGGGTGTGTTCCCGCAGATGGTGCGGGCGCACCCTTTCCGCTTTATGGAACGACACAAACAGACAATAGCAATGGTTAAACGTATTCTTGCTGCTGCGCTGTCAGCAGCCTTTGCACTTGCGGCGGTTTCCTGCTCTGAGCAGGAAGAGGACAGGATTCCTGGTTCTATGGAGGAGGTTACCCTCTCCTGCGAGACTCAGGATTTGGAATTGACCAGAACCCAGATCGATCTTGATGGCAGTTCCGGCGGTTCTGTCGGAATCCTATGGTCTCCGGGAGACAGCATCGGCGTCTTCGGTTCCGCCACATTGAACGCAAAGTTCGCGGGTACGTTTTCCGCCGCCACCACCTCTGGTCTCTTCGCCGGCCAGATGCTGACCGACGACACCCCGAAGTACGCCTACTACCCCTATGTCGAAGGGGCGGAAGATATGAAAGCAGTTCCGGCGACAGTGGGCAGGACTCAGTTGTATGAAGGACCGGAGTCCTTCGGTGACTATGACATCAAGGCCAGTTCGACGCCGATCCTCACCAATGGAGCCTATCGTTTCGTGTTCAAGCCGTTGATTTCCATAATAAGGACCGAAATAGTCTTCGGCAGCAAACTGTCCGATGTCGCCAGGACTGAAAAGCTTCAGTCCATCGTGTTTAATGTGAACCCCGGGAACACGGATGCTGCAAGACATCTGACCGGTAATTACACGTTTGACCTTACTGACCTTTCTTCCGGGCTTAAGGCGGTTGAAGGCGAAACATCGTCCTCGGTCACTGTAAATTTGTCTTCAGAAGACAACGGGGGGCAAAGTGTGGGGAGCAAGATCATTGCGTATTGTTCCATTGCCCCGGTCATCAGGAGGGGAGATGTGGTACGGATTCAGTTGCTCACTGACAAGCACAGCGTCACGTTTGATGTGAATGCTGTCAAGGATTTTGTGGCCGGAGCGTGCTATGATGTGCGCCTTGCTCTCGACAATCTGACTGAGAAGAACAATGTGTCCATTTCCAAAGTAGATGCGTCATCTCCTGTCTTCGAGAGTTTTTCATTCGAAATTTCCAAGAACCCGAAGAGCCTTTTGACCAGGACGGCTTATCTGAACGGCAGCAGCACTTCTGTCAAGACAGCTGAAGACTTCGACTGTGCAATCGATGAATCGCTCAAAACCGTTTCCTGCTGCGTACCTTATCTTTACAATTTCACGCTGGCGCCTACTTTCTCTGTCGCATCAGGTGTCAAGGTGCTAGTGAACGGCAAGGAACAGCAGAGCGGAGTAACCGCGCAGGATTTTACCTCTCCTGTGGAGTACACCCTTACGGACGGCACTTCAAGCAGGACGTATACAGTCTCGGTGACCAATACTGGACTTCCTGTAGTGGTCATTGACGTTAACTCAAGCGGAACGGTGGATTTCCTTGATTTCCAGGTTCCGGCAAAGACGGCCGACTTTACTGAATCCGACACTTTCGCCGTCTATGTGAACGGTGAGGCGGATGTCGAAACCAGCAGCTGCGGTGTCAGGGTGAGAGGCAATTCTTCCGCAAATTATGACAAGCGTCCGCTTGCCATCAAGTTGGCGAATAAATCCCAGGTGCTTGGAATGCCGAAATCCAAGAGATGGATTCTCCTTTCCCCTTGGACGGACATGTCTCTCATACGCAATTATCTCGCTTTCAACATCGCGCAGACAATCCAGAATCATTTCATCAATGGCGCTACTGACGGCAGCGAGAAGGGCCGCGGAATGCTCTGGAATCCGTCAGGCAAGAACGTTGAACTTGTCATAAACGGTATCCACGCCGGAAACTATCTGCTTTGCGAGCAGATCAAGATCGAGAAAAACAGACTGAACATCTCCGATCCTTATGAAGATGTCATCAAAGAAAACAGTTCCGCAACCATCAACGACTGTGGATTCCTGCTTGAGTTTGACAATTATTACGACGAGACCTGGAAGTTCAAGACGTCCTACCGTCAGTTGCCTTGCCAGCTGAAGGACGATCTTGCCGACACATGGAACGGCCGCAGCGTTTTCAATGATTTGAAGTCATTCATCAACACGATTGAGTACAACCTTGTGAACGGTAATTACACCGAAGCCTACAAGAGTCTGGACATCAACTCCGTGATTGACTATTGGCTTGTCTATGAAATCTCGATGAACGATGAACTTCAGCATCCGAGAAGCGCGTATATGATCAAGGACGGCGCGGGAAAACTGACCGCGGGCCCGGTTTGGGATTTCGACAGCCAGAACTTCACGAACGTTGACACGGAAAAGAACAGCTACTACTATCACACCTGGAGTTCACTGCTCATTGAGCGTTCAAAGTCCGGAGAAGGAAAGATGTACCTGTGGTATCCGCTGCTTATGAAGGACCAGAATTACATTGACCGCGTGAAAGCCCGCTGGGCAGATGTCTACCCTGATCTTGTGAATCTTGCAAACACGGTTGTCGAGGAAAGGCGAATCGCGAACAAGGTTTCTGACTACTATCCCATCTTTGACACTTGAGATTTGATATATCAAGTCCCCAGACCGCTGTAGTGGCGATTTGGGGACTTGTTGATTTTTGGGGTATGTAATGTAATGGTGGCTATTGTGCGCCGCTCGCTCCCTGCCTCCTCCGGCGGGGCTCAGTCGCTGTCGCTTCTTCGACCCTCCCATTGTCTCCTTCGTCCGGCTGCGCCGAACTCGTATCCAACGGGCCCCTCCCACTTCCCGAGGCCGTGGGCTGGCCACGCCCGCCGGAGGAGGCGGGGAGTCTCGATGATGCCGCCACGGCTGTCATCCCTGCTGCGCATCGTCATCTTTTTCAAGTCCCTGCTTTGTGGCGGCGATGATGCTTCTCATCGCTTTTCTGGTCACGATCTGGGTATCGGTTCTGAAGCCGGAAGAACCGTGCAGGTTGTCGGTGAGGTCGGTTCGGGTGTATGAGGGGATATAGCCCTCGCCTTGTATGCTCAGGAAGTTCATATCCTGAAGAGTTCCTATTATCTCGTCGGGCGTGAAGTGCCTGACTCCGCGGTTGATGCTTTTTGCAAGATACTTGTAGAGTATCAGCGCCAGGAAGCAGGTGAGGAAGTGCGCTGTGATGCGGTCATCGCGCCTCAGGAAGACGGGCCTCGCCTCGAAGTCGGTCTTGGTGATGCGGAAGCAGTCCTCGATTATCCAGCGGCCTCCATTCATTTTTATGATTGAAGGTGCATCATCCTCAAGGTCGGTGCAGATGCCGTAGAAGCCGTCAAAGCGGGATTCCTGGTCTATCATCTCCTGATTGAGGGAGTAGCTGTTGTACTGTGCAAGTTCCTCGTCCGCAGTGCAGCTTTCGCTCTTGATGAAGCGCTTGGGGTCGTTCTGACCTTTTCCGAGTTTGCCTGCGGCGCCTTTTTTTATGATGCCTTCGGCTCTTGCAATCTGCTTTTCCCGCACATATCTGAGGTAGTCTCTGTATTTGAAGGAAAACGTCACGATGAACCTCTGCTCCAGTTCCTCGCCTTTCTTGCCTACTTTTATCCAACGCTCGCGGCAGAACAGCCTGTCCGCATATTCTTTGGGGTCAAGGTCGGCGATGTCGTATTCCTCGTCCGACAGCTTGGGGTTGTCTGTTCCGTCGAACTGCGCGATGCGCCATCCTTTCGTCTCCGTGGCCCAGTCCTGAAGGTGTCCTTCAAGCTTCTTCAGCGACTGCACCGTGACGAAGGCGCGTCCGCCTATGTTGTCGTTCTTCCTGTTCTCGTACGACGCAAGCCCTCCGTCTGTGCAGACTACCACCTTCGACAGGCCGAAGTTCTCGCAGAGCTTGTCTTCCAGCGGCTTCAGCGTGGTCGTTTCCGCTGTGTTGCCGGGATTGATGCAGAACGCGAGCGGGATGCCGTCCATATCGGTAAACAGACCCATCTGCACGATGGGATTGGGGCGGCTCTCCTTGGAGCGGCCGTACTGGCGGAGGCCTCCCTCCTCTTCACTTTCGAAGTAATAGTTCGTGCAGTCGTAGTAGATAACCTTGTCCTGACGCTTCCCGAGCTTGAGGCTGTTCCTGTACACCGCCGCCTGGATGTTGTCGCTCTCTTTCGCAAGCAGGGACAGCGCCCTGTATACCTGATGGATGTCGCACTTCGGCTGCTCTATGAAGCGCTTCGCATCCTCCAGCGATGACAGCTTGGAACCCGGATAGAGTATTCTGGTGTAGAGCAGCATTGAGAGAATGCCGTCGAGGTCGTACTCGTTCCTGTATTTCTTCTCAATCTTTTTGCAGATCTTGTCCAAACCGAGTTCGTGATAGACCTTCTGAAGGAAGAGATATCCGCCGTTGAAGCAGCGCCGCTCATCTTTCTTGATAAGCACCGACGGACGGCATTCTATCATTATCGACTTCCGGGCTTCCTTCTCGGCTTTCGTGAGCTCCGCCACATATTTCTTCGCCTCGCCTATCGGGTCTTCCGTCCCGAACCTCGCTTCAAGTTGCTTGATGTTGCCCAGACGCTCCACGTATTTCGTCGCGTTCTTGCCGTTTTCCTGCCGGAACGACTTCTGGACATAGTACAGTGTGGTGTTCTTTGATGATACAGTGCGTAAAATCATATTCGTAACATTAGATAACATTACAAATATACGAACAATATTTGACAAAAAAAAGAGTTCCGGAAGAAACTCTATCAATTATTTGCAAAATTTTTCGGCGGCTTTAGGCGGAGGCAGGTGTCAAACTCCCGG
>CAVHYF010000046.1:0-14438 GCA_963640265.1 bacterium
CGTGCCCTGTTCCGCGAAATATCGATCCCTGCACCTGCCATATTCGTGTTTCATAATTTTTGACAAAACCCTTATTTATTCGATATATTTTGCAGTTTGGAAAAAATGTAGTATTTTAGCACCGCTAATTGTGCAATTTATATTCATTAATGTTATGAAACGTATATTAACTGTTCTTGCAAGCATTGCGCTTGTGGCTTCTCTGACCGTTGCGAACGCCCAGAAGAAGGATTTTAATGGTTACTGGTTCATGCAGCTCCAGGGTGGCGCTGCACACACCATCGGTGAGACTTCATTCTCCGAACTCATCTCTCCGTCTGCCGCTGTATCCCTTGGCTATCAGTTCTCTCCAGTTTTCGGAGCAAGACTGAACGTCAATGGCTGGCAGGGTAAAGGCGCTGTTGTCGGCACCAGCAATTCTTACGAAGTTTACAAGTGGAACTATGTTGAAGGAGCCGTTGACGTAATGGCTGACCTCGCTGCAATCTTCGCAGGTTACAAGTACGACCGTACCCTCAACCCTTACATTTTCGGCGGTGTTGGCGCAAACTATGCGTTCGACAACGATGAGGCTGCCGCTCTTTACAAAAACGGCTGCTTCCCGACAGATCCTGACTACTACTGGGATGACAACAACATCTCTCCAGCACTCAGGGCCGGTCTCGGTCTCAACATCAGACTTTCTGACGTAATCGCTTTCAACATCGAAGGCAACTGCAGCTTCCTTAATGACCACTTCAACTCAAAGAAGGGTTCGAAGGCTGATTTCCAGATCAAGGCCGTTGCCGGTCTCACCTTCAGCTTCGGTAAGGCAAAGCCAGCTCCGGCACCAGTTCCTGCACCGGCTCCTGCACCTGTAGTTAAGGAACCGGAACCAGAACCGGAACCAGTTGTAGAGAAAGTCATCGAGGAGCCTGCATTCGAGTCTCTTACCCGCAACATCCTCTTCGTCATCAACAAGTGGGACATCCGCGACAGCGAGCAACTCAAGATCGACGAGGTTGTCGAGGCCCTCAAGGCTAACCCTGACACCAAGGTTCGCGTTTCCGGTTACGCTGACAAGGCCACCGGTACTCCTAAGAGGAACCAGTTCCTTTCTCAGAAGAGGTCTGAGGTTGTTGCCGAGGCAATCGTCAACGCCGGCATCGCAAAGGACAGGATCATCACTGAATATTTCGGTGACACCGTCAATCCTTTCGAGACTCCTGAGGAGAACCGTGTCGCTGTCTGCCTTGTTAAATAATAAAGCATAGAGTGAACGAAATAAAGGCTGGGTTCCAAACACCCGGCCTTTTTTGAGGAAGAAGGCCTTTCCCCGGGAACCTTGGGTTCAATGAATATGTTGAAGCCCCCTTGTCCCAAAGGGGATCTCAGTCCGGCAAAGACCATCCCCGCCCGGCAAGAACCTTTTCCCGCCCGGCAAAGACCATCCCTGCCAGGCAAGAACCTTTTTCAAACAAAAACAAATTTATATTCAATAATATTCAATTATGAGAATTGTACGTGTTACAGGAAGGGAGATCCTCGACTCAAGAGGAAACCCTACGATTGAGTGTGAAGTTGAACTCGAATCCGGAATCATCGGAGTAGCTTCTGTACCTTCAGGTGCTTCCACCGGTGAGAACGAGGCCCTTGAGCTTCGCGACGGAGACAAGAACCGCTACGGCGGAAAGGGCGTTCTCAAGGCAGTCGCCAACATCAACGAGAAGATCGCCCCTGAAATCATCGGAATGTCCTGCCTCGAGCAGAGAGCCATCGATGAGACTATGATCAAACTCGACGGCACCGCCACCAAGAGCAACCTCGGAGCCAACGCCATCCTCGGCGTTTCCCTCGCAGTAGCCCACGCTGCCGCCAACTATCTTGACATTCCTCTCTACCGCTACATCGGCGGAACAAACGGCCACGTGCTCCCTGTCCCTATGATGAACATCATCAACGGCGGAGCCCACTCAGACGCTCCTATCGCGTTCCAGGAGTTCATGATCCGTCCGGTCGGCGCCAAGAGCATCGCTGAAGGCGTAAGAATGGGCGCCGAGGTGTTCCACGCTCTTCAGAAAGTGCTGAAGGGCCGCGGACTCTCCACCGCCGTAGGTGACGAAGGCGGTTTCGCTCCGAAGCTCGGCGGCATCAACGATGCCCTCGACTGCATTATGGAAGCCATCGAGAAGGCCGGTTACAAGCCTGGTGCCGACGTGACCATCGCTATGGACTGCGCCGCTTCCGAGTTCTGCTTCAAGGAGGGAGACAAGTTCTTCTATGACTACAAGCAGCTCAAGACCGGTATGGCCAAGGATCCTGAAGGAAAGAAACTCTCCACCGAGGAGCAGATCGCTTATCTTGAGGAACTTATCACCAAGTACCCTATCGACTCCATTGAGGACGGCCTCAGCGAGGAAGACTGGGAAGGCTGGGTTAAGCTCACCGCCGCCATCGGTGGCAAGTGCCAGCTCGTAGGCGACGACCTCTTCGTCACCAACACCAAGTACCTCGAGAAGGGTATCAAGATGGGCGCTGCCAACTCCATCCTCATCAAGGTCAACCAGATCGGTTCACTCACCGAGACCCTCGACGCCATCGAGATGGCTCACCGTCACGGCTACACGACCGTAACCTCTCACCGTTCAGGCGAGACCGAGGACACCACCATCGCCGACATCGCAGTCGCTACCAACAGCGGCCAGATCAAGACCGGTTCCCTCAGCAGAACTGACCGTATCTGCAAGTATAACCGTCTTATGAAGATCGAGATGGAGCTTGGCGACACCGCTCGCTACGGCTACGCGAAGCTTAAGTAATCTGACGCCCGCAGCACATCATTGAACATTTCAGGAAGCAATTTCTGAATATGTCAAAAAGTCTGAAAAATAGCAGGCTGTTATTCAAAAACGGCCTGCTTTTTTGTCTTTTTGACGAATTTTCCCCAAATTGGCTCGGTTTTCTCAGCAAATTCGCCCGGCCGCGGAAAACGGCCCGGAAAACAGTGGAAAACAACTTTTGCTGAACGATTTATAGGATGAATACAGACATTTCAGGATACATCACCCAGGTTATCGGCCCTGTTGTCGATGTCCATTTCGAGACGGGCGGCGACGAGAACGCTCTGCCGGACATCAACGTTGCCCTCAACGTCGAGAGAGGAGACGGAAAGTCACCTCTGGTCATTGAAGTCCAGCAGCATATCGGTGAAGAGACTGTAAGGTGCGTCGCGATGGACTCGACCGACGGCCTTAAGCGCGGACTTCCGGTTGTCAGCACCGGCAAGCCAATCTCGATGCCTACCGGATCCCAGATCAAGGGCCGCGTGATGAACGTGATCGGAGATTCCATCGACGGACTCGGTGACCTCAGCGAAGCCTTCACCTTGCCGATACACCGCGAACCGCCTAAGTTCCACGACCTCAAGACGTCTCAGGAAGTTCTCTACACCGGCATCAAGGTCATCGACTTGCTCGAGCCTTATCTGAAGGGCGGCAAGATCGGCCTGTTCGGAGGTGCCGGAGTCGGCAAGACCGTCCTGATCAAGGAACTCATCAACAACATCGCCAAGAAGCACAACGGTTTCTCAGTCTTTGCAGGAGTGGGAGAGCGTACAAGGGAAGGCAACGACCTGCTCAGGGAGATGATCGAGTCCGGAGTCATCAAGTACGGCGAAGAATTCGAGAAATCAATGGAGGAAGGGCACTGGGACCTTTCAAAAGTTGACCGCAAGGAACTTGAGAAGTCCCAGGTGTCTATGGTGTTCGGCCAGATGAACGAACCGCCGGGAGCGCGTGCTTCCGTGGCCCTGTCCGGCCTTACCCTTGCCGAATCCTTCCGCGACAGCGGCTCGGAATCCGGTCCTAGGGACATCCTCTTCTTCATCGACAACATATTCAGGTTCACTCAGGCCGGCTCCGAGGTTTCCGCCCTTCTCGGGCGTATGCCTTCCGCCGTGGGCTACCAGCCGACCCTCGCCACCGAGATGGGAAGGATGCAGGAACGCATCACCTCGACCAAAAACGGCTCCATCACGTCGGTCCAGGCGGTCTATGTCCCTGCGGACGACCTCACCGACCCGGCGCCTGCCACCACCTTCACCCATCTGGACGCCACCACCGTCCTCAGCCGAAAAATCACTGAATTGGGAATATACCCGGCCGTGGACCCTCTCGAGTCCACCTCAAGAATCCTGGACCCTAACGTCGTCGGTCAGGAGCATTATGATATCGCCCAGAGAGTCAAGCAGATACTCCAGCGCAACAAGGAACTGCAGGACATCATCGCCATCCTCGGAATGGATGAACTGTCGGACGAAGACAAACTTACCGTCAGCCGCGCGCGCCGTGTCCAGAGATTTCTCTCCCAGCCGTTCGCGGTCGCGGAGCAGTTCACGGGAGTGCCGGGCGTGATGGTGGACATCAAGGACACCGTCGACGGCTTCAGGCGCATCCTTGACGGCGAAGTCGACTACCTTCCTGAGCAGGCGTTCCTGAACGTCGGTACTCTGGAAGACGCGATCAGGAAAGGCGAAGCCATCCTCGCAAAGACCAGGTAGGAAAAAATCAAGTATGAATATGTCAACGCAATCTTCCTCAATCGCTCTCGAAGTGATATCCCCCGAGAAGACTCTGGTCAGCTGCAGGACCGGCAGCGTCGAACTTCCCGGAACCAAAGGGCGGTTCGTTGTCCTGTGTGACCACGCCCCGCTGGTCTCTTCCCTTGAGAAAGGGGAAATCGTTTACGGCGGAGAAGGCGGAACCGAAAGGCTCGCGATCTCTTCGGGATTCGTGGAAGTGTTTGACAATCACGTGACCGCTTGTGTGGAGCTTTGACTATGCGCAGGACTGTTATGGAAGTTTGGCATTTTGACGAAAGTGAGGAACTCTGATGTCGGAACAGTTATGAAAAAGTGGCTTGTCATATTCATTTCTCTTCTTCTTCCGCTGTCCCTGGCAGCGGAGGAGGCATCCTCGGAATTCGACATCGACGAGTACCTCTACGGCCACGTCCTTGACTCCTACGAGTGGCACATCACCACCGTCAACGGCCATCCGGTCAGCATTCCGCTTCCTGTAATCGTCATCAGCAAAGAAGGGAGGGGAGTCCACTGTTTCAGCTCTAAACGGCTCGAAGAAGGCTCTGAATATCAAGGCTTCAGCATCGCGCCTGACGGTCAGCCGAACGAAGGCAGGATCGTGGAGCGCACCTCCGGCGGCACCTTTGTCCGCCCGTGGGACTTCTCCATCACCAAGAATGTCCTCGGCCTGCTGATCAACTGCTCCATACTCCTTTTCATCGTGCTCGGAACCGCGAACTGGTACAGGAAACACGATGCCCGGAACGAAGCTCCTGCAGGAGGAGTCGGAGTTATGGAGATGCTCGTGACGATGATCGAGAACGACATCATCAAGACCTGCGTGGGCGAGGACTACAGGAAGTATTCACCTTATCTGCTCACCGCGTTCTTCTTCATATTCATAAACAACCTGATGGGCATCGTCCCGTTCTTCCCCGGAGGAGCGAACGTCACCGGCAACATCGCCGTCACCTGCGTGCTGGCGCTGTTCACCTTCTTCATCGTCAACATATTCGGCAACAAGCACTACTGGAAGGATATTCTTTGGCCTGAGGTCCCGACCTGGCTGAAGGTCCCCGTGCCGCTGATGCCCCTCATTGAGATCATCGGCATATTCACGAAGCCTTTCAGCTTGATGATAAGGCTTTTCGCCAACATCCTCGCCGGCCACTTCATGATTCTGGGAGTCGTGGCCGTCATCTTCATCACCGCCGAACTCGGACCTGCCCTCAACGGCAGCCTCGGCGCGGTGGCCATCCTTCTCGGAATATTCATGGACTGCCTCGAACTGCTCGTGGCGTTCATCCAGGCCTACGTGTTCACTATGCTCTCGGCGGTCTTCATCGGCCTGTCGAGACAGAAGCCGGAGGCCGCGGAATGACTGAATTGATATTTTATTTTTGAATATTTAAAACTTAAATCACAAGGTTATGTTACTTTCAACGATTTTGCTTCAAGCCCTTTCACTCGGAAGGCTCGGCGCCGCTTTCGGTGCCGCTCTCGCAGCTATGGCCGCCGCCTTCGGCATCGGAAAGATTGGTGCCGCCGCACTCGAGGCCGGAGCCAGACAGCCGGAGAAGGCTGACCACTACAGAATGACCGCAATCATCGTGGGCGCCCTCGTGGAAGGAGCCTGCCTTTTTGCAATAGTTGTCTGTCTCATCGCGAAGTAGGCTATGTCACTCATCACTCCTGACTTCGGGCTGCTCGTCTGGATGACGCTGATTTTCGGTGTCGTCTTCTTCGTGCTTGCCAAGTGGGGATTTCCGATGATCACCGGCTCGGTAGAGAAGAGGGCCGCGAGGATCAACGACTCCATCAAGGCCGCGAAGGAAGCGGAAGAAAAGCTCCGCAGTCTGGCGGATGAACAGTCCAGGATGATCGAAGAGACCAGACGGGAGCAGGACCGCATCCTGAAGGAGGCTTCCGACTCCCGTGACGCCATCGTCGAGCAGGCCAAGGTCCGGGCGCAGGAAGAGGCCGGAAGGATTCTCGCCGAGGCCAGGACCAGGATCGCCGCCGAGAAGGAGAACGCTCTGAAAGACATCCGCAGGGAAGTGGCCGTCATTTCGGTCAACGTGGCCGAGAAGATCCTGAAAAAGACTCTCGCCGACAGTTCCGAGCAGTCGGAACTCGTTGACAGACTGCTGGATGAGGTCTCCTCAGGCAAAGACGGCGTTTCATCATAAGGAAGAGGAACTATGAACACGGGGTTGATCGCTTCACGCTACGCTGCCGCGCTGCTCGCTCTCACCGATGAGAACGGCAGTACTGACCGTGTGATCGGCCAGGTCAGGACAATCCAGGCCGCGTTGTCGGCCTCGCCGGAATTCAGGCGTATCGCGCTGGATTCTCCCGAGGTCCCGCCGGCGAGGAAGCTGGCACTTTTCGAGGCCGCCCTTTCCGCTCCGGAAGGCTCCGCAGTATCTGACGCAAGCCCTGCCGAGCCGTCGCACCAGGCTGGCTCGGAAAAGGTTATGGCACCGGAACTGCGCCGTTTCATCACCCTGCTGATCCGCAATGGCCGCATCTCCGACCTCCGTCTCGTGTTCAACGCCTTCGTCAATGAATATTACCGTTCAAGGAAGATTCTCCGCGCCCGCCTGACTGTGGCCGACGGAGCCCTGCTGACCGGCCGCTTATCTCTTGCCGAGCGTCTGCGCAACCTGATCGAGACCGGAACGGACTGGCAGCTTGAACTGCAGACCGAGGTGGACAGCTCCATTATCGGCGGTTTCGTATTCAACGTGGAAGACACGCTTCTCGACGCCAGCGTCTCGGCCCGGATAGAGACCATCAGACGCAGGCTTGTCGAAAAGAACAACAGATTGATTTAGAATCCAGGAAGTTTACGCAAATGCGGAACATCTTGAGTTAGAAGTTTCTTGGAAATGAATGACAACAACATAAGGCCCGGGGAAATCTCCCGGGTGCTGCTTGACCAGCTGAAGGAGATAGACGGATCCCTCCGTCTAGAAGAGATCGGCAAGGTCCTGCAGGTCAGCGACGGAGTGGCCAGGATGTACGGCCTGACCAATGCCGAAGCCGGAGAACTGCTTGAGTTCGAGAGCGGAGTGATGGGCGTTGTGATGAACCTGGAGCAGGACAACGTCGGAGCGGTGCTTCTCGGACCGACCGATGAGGTCAAGGAAGGAATGACCGTACGCCGCACAGGCAGAATCGCGTCCATCAACGTCGGCGAGAAGATGCTTGGCCGCGTGGTCGATCCGCTCGGCGTTCCGCTTGACGGGCTCGGAGAGATCGAAGGAGAACTGACCGAGATGCCGCTTGAGCGCAAGGCTCCGGGCGTCATCTTCCGCCAGCCTGTCACCGAACCGCTCCAGACCGGCATAATGGCGATCGATGCGATGATCCCTATCGGCCGCGGCCAGAGGGAACTCATCATCGGCGACCGTCAGACGGGCAAGACGGCCATCGCCATCGACACCATCATCAACCAGCGTTCCGCCTACGAGGCCGGCAAACCGGTTTACTGCATCTATGTTGCAGTGGGGCAGAAGGGCTCCACCGTCGCGAACATCGTCGAGACTCTGCGCTCGAAGGGCGCAATGGACTACACTGTCGTGGTGGCCGCAACCGCCGCCGACCCTGCCGCCCTGCAGTATTTCGCCCCGTTCGCCGGCGCCGCCATCGGTGAATATTTCCGCGACACAGGACGTGCAGCCCTCGTGGTTTACGACGACCTCTCCAAACAGGCCGTGGCCTACCGCGAAGTGTCTCTGATTCTGCGCCGTCCTTCAGGCCGCGAGGCCTATCCGGGCGATGTCTTCTACCTCCACTCCAGGCTTCTGGAGCGTGCGGCGAAGATTATCGGCCAGCAGGACATCGCCGAGAAGATGAACGATCTTCCGGACTCCCTGAAGGGCAAAGTAAAGGCCGGAGGCTCCCTCACGGCCCTGCCTATCATTGAAACCCAGGCCGGAGACGTCTCCGCCTACATTCCGACCAACGTGATCTCCATCACCGACGGCCAGATCTACCTTGAGACCGACCTCTTCAACAGAGGCCAGCGCCCTGCCATCAACGTCGGCATCTCGGTTTCCCGAGTCGGCGGTTCGGCACAGGTCAAGTCGATGAAGAAGGTCGCCGGCACTCTGAAAATCGACCAGGCTCAGTTCCAGGAACTTGAATCATTCTCCAAGTTCTCTTCCGACCTTGACAGAGTGACGGCTATGGCTCTGGACAAAGGCCGCAAGAACAATCGTCTTCTGATCCAGCCACAGTACTCGCCTATGCCGGTGGGAGAGGAGGTCGCCGTGCTTTACTGCGGCACCCACGCTCTGCTCGCAGACCTGTCTCTCGACCAGGTGGACGACTTTGTCAGCGTGTTTCTCTCAAAGATGCGTGCATCGCATCAGGATGTCATCGACAGACTTTCGGCCGGGAAGGTCGACGAAGACATCACGCGGGTGATTGAGGAAGTGGCGAAGGAAGCCGTGGGCTCCGTCCTGCGGTCCGGCTCCGCCGCATCCGTTTGACAAGTCCTGAAGCAAGAAGACTATGCCGTCTCTAAAAGAAATAAAGAGCAGGATCGGTTCCGTCAGCAGCACTCTCAAGATCACTTCGGCGATGAAGCTGGTCGCTTCGGCCAAACTTCACAAGGCTCAGCTTGCGCTCGGGAACCTGCTTCCTTATGAAACCCGTCTGCACGGCATCCTCGCCGACCTGATGCGGGATGCCGCAGTCCCGGCCGAAGCCGTCGTCGGCACTGAATATTCTTCCTCAGTGGCCGCCGGCACCCCGGCAGCATCCGGACAGGCATATTCATTGACAACATCGCGAAAGGTGCGGAAGGTTGCCCTCGTGGCTTTCGCTTCCAATTCATCGCTCTGCGGGGCTTTCAATTCCAACGCCGTCCGCGAGGCGGCGGCTGCAGTTGATGAATATCTTGCTGAAGGACTGTCCCTGGATGACATAACCGTCTATTCCATAGGCCGCAAGATGGCGGACGCGATGGGGAAGAAGGGGTTCAGGAGTCCCGCAGACTATTCCGCCCTTTCCGAATCCCCGTCCTACGCTGCGGCTTCCGCCCTTGCGCAGGAGCTGTCGGACGGCTTCCTTTCCGGACATTTCGACCGGATTGAACTGGTTTACAACCATTTCCGCTCGACATCCTCCCAGCCGACCGTCAGGAAGGTGTTCCTGCCGCTTTCCCTGGATTCCCTGTCCGTACCCCGTTCCGCTCCAGGCAAGGGACTGAACAAGGAAACTTCTGAACCAGGAGTCTCGGACGAGGCTTCTGTCGGCGGCTCTCCTATGATTGTAGAGCCTTCTCCGGCCGAACTTGTCTCCGTCCTTCTTCCCAAGGCTGTCCGCCTTTCCATCTACTCGACACTTCTGGACAGCGCCACCGCCGAGCACGCGGCCCGCACTGTGGCGATGCAGACCGCAACCGACAACGGCAACGACCTCCTCTCTGAACTGACACTCGAGTACAACAAGACCCGCCAGCAGAAGATCACGTCTGAAATCCTGGACATCGTCGCCGGCTCCCTTCAGTGATTCTCCCCGGCCGGCACTTTTTTTACAAACATTCCGCTTGTTTTATTCAGTTTTTTCCGTACATTTGAAAGCGGTCCGCAAGATGCTCCGTGGCCTGTCGTGGCAGCCCGGACAAGGAGTGTCGGCAGAGTGCCGCGCGCCTGTTTCAAGCGAGCCTGCGGGTCGTGAGGAACGGTTTGCACCCCGGCCTGGCCTTTAAATCGGCTTTTGACTAAAGAATATTTGTGATTTTGCTTCTTTTTTGGCGATTTCTTTGTGAAAATTCTTGTTTATGAAAAAAGAAACCCATATATTTGCCGTTGTGTTGGCTCGTACCCATTGGCGGGTACCGGTTGCACTATAACTAAAGAGGAACAACGTTTAACTTTTTTTATTAACAATTATCCTTTATGAAAAGATTTTTTAGAATGGTTTCGATGTTAGCCGTTGCCGGTCTAACATTCGCGTACACCAGCTGTACGGACTACTCTGGAGACATCGAGAAGAATGAGGAGGCTATCGACGCTATCAGCGGTAAGCTGAGCACTGTTGAGCAGCAGGTTTCAAGCCTGAATTCTCAGGTTGCTGCCCTTCAGTCCGCTCAGACCGCCACTGAGGCTACCGTCGCTGCTCTTCAGAAGTCTCTCACCGAGCTTCAGACCAAGCACGATGCTGACACAAAGACCCACGAGGCCGACGTGAAGAACATCAACGCTGCTATCGATGCTCTCAAGAAGAATGCTGAGGCTCTTGCAAATAGAGTTAAGGCTATCGAGGATGTCATCCCTACTCTTGCCACCAAGGAGTATGTTGACGCTACCTTCGCCACCAAGGAGCAGATGGCTGCCGCTATGACTGAAATCGGTAAGCTTCAGGCTGCTCTTGAAACCGCTCAGAAGAACATCACCGCTCTTCAGACAAAGATGGCCCAGGCTGAGTCTGACATCACTGACCTTAAGGCTGCCGTAAAGGCCGCCCAGGCTGCTGCCGACAAGGCTCAGAACGCCGCTGACGCTGCCCAGGCTGACGCTACCAAGGCTCTTGGTGAGATCAAGGCTCTCAAGGAAGCTCTTGGAGTTTATGCTGAGGCCGGTAAGCTCGAGGCTACCATCGAGGCTCTCCAGGCTATGGATTCAACCCTCAACGCTGACAAGTTCAACACCGCTGACTTCCAGAAGACATTCGACGCAGCTCTCGAGAACGTTCTCGGAGTTTACGCTGAGAAGGGTGCTCTCGAGGCTAAGATCGCTGCCCTTGACGCAAAGGACGATGATCTCCAGAAGCAGCTTACCGCTCTTGACAAGAAGGTTGACGCAGCCGTTGCAGAACTCGACAAGGCCATCGACGCTCTCGATGCCAAGGTTGAGGCTTACTACGCTGAGGTCACCACAAAGATCGACGCTATCCTCGGCATCATCGAGAACAGGCTTACCAGCATCGCTTTCGTTCCTGAGTACTACTACGACGGAGTTCCTGCCATTATGTTCAAGACCATCGCTTACGATCCGCTTCCAAATGACAAGGAGAACGTTGAGCCTGAGTATGAGAACGGTGACAGCAGCAGTTACGATGTTCCTAACAGCGCATATGCAAACGTCTACAAGGCTTTTGCAACTGCCAACACTACTGCCAAGTACCGTCTCAACCCGAGAACTGTAGGCGTTGACTGCGCTGACTTCTCATTCGTCGGTGACAAGGCTGATTACATCTACACCAGGGCTAAGGCTCCTGAGGCTCCTGTAAGCATCGTAGGTGTTCCTACGTATGACGCTACCACCGGTTACGCTATCTTCACCATCAAGAAGAACGAGAAACTCAACGTTTCTGATGACGAAGACTTTGATCTTAACATCGTTTCCCTCAAGGCCGTCCTCAAGACCGGTCTGACCGAGGCTGAAGCTGCCGCCGAGGAAAAGCCTGAGGTTTACTCTGAGTATGCTTACGTCAATGAGGCTGCTGTTCCTGCTGCTGTTCTTGCCATTTCTGACAAGGCTAAGCTCGCCAAGAAGACCGAGGATCACGAGTATATGAAGACCTTCGTTGCTGCGACCAGGGAGAATCCTCGTTACGATATGCCTTACAATGAGGTATTCGACCTCAAGACTCTCGTTGCAACCTGCATCAACGTTGACGAGCACGAGGCTCTCGATCTCGACGAGTTCGGCTTCACCTACAAGTTCTCTGTAGCGAAGACCGATTACATCATCCCTAGCGAGGGTACCAAGACCAACCAGCAGACTGTCATCCAGTGCGTTGACGCTGAGAAGGGTCTCTACAAGGTCATCTCCGCTGAAGGAGTTGAGTACAACAAGGAAGCCATCGGCCGCACCCCTATCGTAAGGGTTGACCTTATGCACGGTGACAACATCGTTACCCGCGCCTTCATCAAGCTGCGCATTAGCGTTGTCAAGGAGTACGATGACATCAATGTTACCGGTGACGTTAAGAACGTTACTCTCGGTTGCCCTGAGGACAAGGTTTCTATGGAGTACACCGAGGAAGAGTTCCGCGCTCAGATCTACCGCGTGCTTGACATCGCTCACGTTGATTTCTGGAACATCTATGAATATGATAACTCTTGGGTAGAGAAGGATGGCAAGAAGGTTGCTAGCATCGATGACCCTCAGCTCATCGACGGTGTTGAGTCCGAAGGCGTAGCTACCAAGAAGGTCGTTTGGAACTTCACTCAGGGTCAGGTAGGCAAGATTTCTGCGAAGGGTGCTAAGGTTGTCGGTTATCTCACTTTGAAGAACAAGGTTGACGCCGCTTCCGTATATCCTTCAAAGGTAACCTTCAAGTTCGAGGTGAACTTCAATCTCCCTACTCCTACCGTTACCTACAAGATCAACGACATCTTCTGGAAGAATGAAGTTCTTCAGGCTAATGTAAACGTTCCTAAGGATCCTAATGACGTAGCTGCTAACTGCTGGTTCAACACTCCTATCGAGAAGCAGCCTTGGATTGAGGCTCCTGCAGTCAAGGGTCTCCCTTGCAAGGAAGTTCCTGCTTACAGAATCGCTAAGGTTTATATGAACGGAAAGGCCGCCAAGACGACTGCCGGTGTTTCTCTCAGCACTCTTAACGATGAGATCTCTATCGCCCTTGACAAGAACAACAACGACATCAAGGCTGCTCTCAACAGCGAGTATGGTCTTCAGGCTGTAGTTGAATGGTATGTTACCTACAATAGCGGTGACGAAGTTGTTCTCCACACCTTTATGGTTAACTTCATCCGTCCGGTTAATCTTAACCTCCCTGCTGGCCTTACTGTTAAGGACGCAGTTGACGGCGGTGACGAGATTACCTTCGGTTACGACGGTATCCTTACCGACTGGAGAGGTGAAGCTATCTACGCTCCTTCCGAGGTTGAAGTTCTCAGTGAGACTTACTTCTGGGACAAGGTTTGCTCACCAGCTGATCACGCTCTTGTAGTCCCTGCCTACACCAGGACCATTAAGGAAGGCTACTACAACGTTGAATTCGAGGATGTAACTGTTACCATCCCTGGCGGCTCTACCCTTACCGTTTACAAGGCAAGTGTTGACCTCTATGAGTCAGCTAAGGTCAAGGCTTGGTATGAAGCAGCGGATGGTGCTATTTACTGGTCACGAGGAAATCAAAACTGGTATAGTTATGTTTTAACTCCTGAAGGAGTTCGTAGATCTTATATGCCAGCCTTTGATTGGAAGAAGGTAGAAACTGTAACTGCTGAAGGTCGTTCCGCTGCTGAGGCTGAGGAGAACCTGAGAGCTGCCGTTAACGAAAAGGATGTTCATTACCTTGACACATATGAAAATTGCGGACGCAAGGCTGGTGAAATCACGACAGCAGCAACAACAGTTGTTCCTTCATCTACCTCATTCACCTTCAAGAATGTGAAGAGCATCGAGTATGTTCCTGCACAGACTGAAGAAGTTGAAGCTGATATCATTTACTCTCCTTGCAATGAAATGCCGGGACCTGACGATAACACAGTTTACAACGAGGGTGACAAGGTTGGTTGCTGGAAGTACACCAAGTGGGTTGAGCCTGCAACTGAAAAGATCGACGGTCAGTATTGGGACTTCTACGGACCATTCTCCAACGTAGTTCTCGACACTAAGAACCTCACCACCGACCTCGAGACCAAGAAGCTGCCTTCAGGTGCTTCTCTCGAGCAGACAAGCGCTACCACCGCTCTCTACAAGAACGTTCAGAGCCCTATCCAGTACACTTACCACATCTATGTACCTGCTAAGGTTACCTACGGTTGGGGTGCACTCAATGGAACTCTCACGATCACTGTAAATCCGGTGAAGACCATCGCTGAGTAATCAGAATCTCTAAATAAAAAGAGAGGGAGCCTCAAGGCCCCCTCTTTTTTTGTTTTCCCCCAGCA
>CAVHYF010000047.1:0-13756 GCA_963640265.1 bacterium
TAAGAAATCAACGCTCTCGTTTCATTTTCTCGTTCTCGGTACTTTTCGTTGTACTTCCTTCAACCTTTTCAATGATCGTGTCAAAACTTTCATCAGAACTTTCGTTCCGTTCCTGAAAGCGGGTGCAAAGGTAGCAACTTTTCTTTTACCTGCAAACTTTTTTAATGAATTTTTATGTAATAGTTATCAACAACACCCTGTTCACAACGTCCTGAAAACGATGTAACCGCCCGATGACCGGACGGTTACACTGAAATTAAAATATGTGAAAATTTTGATTACATACCGGCGGCCACAATCAGTCCGAGACCTACAATGAAGAAAGCGAACATCAGACCGAGAAGAGTGTAGACATTCTTGCCGGAGCCCTTGAACTCCTTCCAGACGAATACTCCCCAGATAGCGGCTACCATAGGAGCACCCTGGCCGAGAGCGTATGAAACGGAAGCGCCGGCCTTGCCAGCAGCGATGTAGCTGAGGGCTGTACCGATGCACCAGATGCAGCCTCCGAGCATACCTACGAGGTGGGTCTTGGCGTTGCCTTTGAAATATTCGCCCATCTTGACAGGTGCACCCTGGAACGGCCATCTCATAAAGATAGGGCCGAACACGAAATGGCTGACGAGAACGGCGAGGGCAAAGATGACCATAGCTGTGTAAGGGCCGACCTTGCCTGCCGCCATATTGGCGAAATCATTGAGGTCCATAGCCTTCATCACGAATGACGAGAAGAAGGACATCACGATTCCTGAAATGATGGCGAGGATGATGCCTTTACGCTGGTCTGCCTTGCTGATCTGCGCGTTGCCGGCCTTCTTGCCGGAAGCGACACCGTTGATGACCACCGCTACCACAACAAGGGCCACGCCGATAGCAAGAAGAGTCAGATTGCTCTTGAGAGCGCCCTGGGAGACTTCCACGCGGAGGTTGTTGATGACACCAAGCACGAGGGCAAGGCCGCAGCCTACAGGGAACGCCACGGACATACCAGCGATCGAGGTGGAGGCGCTGAGGCAGATGTTGGAGAGATTGAAGATTATACCTCCGATGATTATGCTGATGATTGCGGACTTGTCAGCCTGCGCAAGGTCCTGAAGGAACGGACGGCCTACAGGGCCGAGCGAACCGAGAGTGAAAGCGAGAATCAGGGAGAGAATGACCATTCCGATCACATAGTCCCAGTAGAAGAGTTCGTATCTCCAGCTCTTCGCGGCCAGTTTCTGCGTGTTACCCCAGGAACCCCAGCAGAGCATGATGATGAAGCAGAAAAACACTGCCAGACCATAACTGTTTACAATGAACATAATTGAATATTTTTAATGAATATATTACCTTGATATATTACTGCGCCATAAAAGCGTCAGCCTCGGCTCTTGAAGGGATGGCTGTCTGCGCGCCCATCTTCGTCACCGCGAGCGCGGAGACTGCTGAAGCGAACTCGGCTGCGTCTCTGAGCGACTTGCCTTCCGACAGAGCCACACAGATGGCGCCGCAGTATGTGTCACCGGCTCCGGTGGTGTCGACGGCCTTGACCTTGCGGGCCTGTACAAACTGAGGCTCTCCCCCGTCGAGAATCAGCGAGCCCTTGCTGCCCATCGTCACGATCATATTCCCGACACCCTTGCCGAAAAGCACCTTGGCGGCTGCGGCGGCGGACTCCTTGTCAGTCACCGGCATACCGGAGAAGGACGCGAGTTCGGTCTCGTTCGGGATGAACAGGGAGATGTACTTGAATATTTCCTCAGGGAGTTCCGCGTAAGGAGCCGGATTCAGAACCACGAAAGCGCCGGCCTCGTGAGCGATTCTTGCGGCCTCGACAACGGCCGGGACAGGAATCTCGAGCTGCATCAGAAGGATGTCACAGGACCTGAGAGCCGCTTCGGAAGCCTTGATGTCCTCCGGAGTGAAATCAAGGTTCGCGCCGGATGCCACCACGATGCAGTTTTCGGCATTGCCGTCCACCGTGATCAATGCTACTCCGGAAGGCTTGCCGGAACGGATGATTCCGCTGACATCTATTCCCTCCTCCTTGTAATGCTTGATTGAATTGTCTCCGAAGACATCGTTGCCCACCTTGCAGATGAAGGAAACGTCACCTCCGACTCTTTTGGCCGCAACTGCCTGGTTGGCACCCTTGCCTCCTGCGCTCATAGTGAAGACTCCGCCAAGGACTGTCTCACCCGGAGCCGGAAGTACGGGTGTCTGTACCGTCATATCCGTGTTGCTGCTCCCTAAAATCAGTATCTTCTTCATATTTAGAAGCTGTTAAAAATAATAATTTCGTTATCCTATGGCCATACCGACCCTATTCCATCTTTAACGCGGCCGCCGCGCTCCCTTTCCAAAGCTGAGACTGTCCTGAAACAGCTTCTTTGGTTAATGTAGTGCTAAATCGTTATCGCATCTTAACAATAACCGTCAAATATAGGAAAAATCTACCAAAAACAGTGTAATCGCGGAAAATAGTTAAAGAAAACAGCAGGAATACGGACGAAAAAAGGAGGGTGGCCGGACCGGTCACCCTCCTTTAATTCAAACTGGCGCTATGCCGTTACATCATTCCGCTCATTCCGCCGTTAGGCATTGCCGGAGCGGCCGCTTCCTTCTCAGGAACATCCACGATGCCGCACTCGGTTGTCAGGAACATACCGGCAACTGAAGCCGCGTTCTCAAGAGCGACTCTCGCAACCTTGGTAGGATCGATGACACCGGCCTCGAACATATTCACATACTCGTCGGTGCGGGCGTTGTAGCCGAAGTCGCCTTCGTTCTCGCGGATCTTCTGGATGATGACGCTGCCGTCGACACCTGCGTTCTGGGCGATCTGACGGAGAGGCTCCTCGATCGCGCGGGCGATGATGTGGATACCTGTGGTCTCGTCCTCGTTCTCACCCTTGAGGTCCTTGAGGACCTCGGCGGCGCGGATGTAAGAGACTCCGCCTCCAGGAAGGTAACCTTCCTCGACAGCGGCGCGGGTGGCGTTGAGCGCATCCTCTACCCTGTCCTTCTTCTCCTTCATCTCGATCTCGGAACCTGCGCCCACGTAGAGCACTGCGACTCCGCCTGCAAGTTTGCCGAGCCTTTCCTGAAGTTTCTCCTTGTCATAGTCAGAAGTGGTGTTCTCGATCTGCTTGCGGATCTGAGCGACTCTGTCCGCGATAGCCTCCTTGTCACCGGCACCGCCCACGATCGTGGTGTTGTCCTTGGTGATGGTGACCTTCTCGGCCTTGCCGAGCATATCAGGAGTCGTGTTCTCAAGAGTGAAGCCCCTTTCCTCGGACACTACGATGGCGCCTGTAAGGGTGGCGATGTCCTGAAGCATTTCCTTGCGGCGGTCGCCGAAGCCTGGAGCCTTGACGGCTGCGATCTTCAAAGTGCCGCGGAGCCTGTTGACAACCAGTGTCGTCAGAGCCTCGCCGTCGACATCCTCGGCGATGATGAGAAGCGACCTTCCTTCACGGGCGATAGGCTCGAGGATAGGAAGCAGGTCCTTCATCGTGGAGATCTTCTTGTCGGTGATGAGGACGGAAGCGTCGTCGAGGACGGCCTCCATCTTGTCGGAATTCGTCATGAAGTAAGGAGAGATGTAACCTCTGTCGAACTGCATACCTTCTACGACCTTCACCTCGGTCTCGGTACCCTTAGCCTCTTCAACGGTGATGACACCGTCGCCGCTTACCTTTGACATCGCGTCAGCGATGAGCTTGCCGATGTTGCCGTCGTTGTTGGCTGAAACAGTTCCGACCTGCTCGATCTTGGAATAGTCGCTGCCGACCGGAGAGCTGTTCTTCTTGAGTTCAGCGACAACGGCGGCGACGGCCTTGTCGATACCCCTCTTGAGGTCCATAGGATTGGCGCCGGCGGTCACGTTCTTCAGACCGACATTGATGATGGCCTGTGCGAGAACGGTCGCGGTGGTTGTACCGTCACCGGCCTGCTCGTTGGTCTTGGAAGCGACTTCCTTGACCATCTGCGCACCCATATTGGCGAACCTGTCCTCCAGTTCGACTTCCTTTGCAACGGTCACACCGTCCTTGGTAACCTGAGGCGCACCGAACTTCTTGTCGATAACGACGTTGCGGCCCTTAGGTCCGAGAGTCACCTTTACTGCGTCCGCAAGAGCGTCAGCTCCTTCCTTCATCTTCGCGCGGACATCAACATCGAATTTTATCTGCTTTGACATAATGATATTCTCCTATTTTTAATAATGATTACAGAATCGCAAGAATGTCTGACTGCCTTACGATAAGATACTTCGTACCTTCGACTGTGACCTCGGTTCCGGCGTACTTGCCGTAGAGGACATTGTCACCGGCTTTTACTTCCATAGGTTCGTCCTTCTTGCCTGAACCTACAGCTATAACTTTGCCTTCCTGCGGTTTTTCCTTTGCCGTGTCAGGAATATAAAGACCTGCCGCTGTCTTGGTCTCAGCCTCCTTAGGCTGCACCAGCACTCTATCTGCCAATGGTTTGATCATAATGATATTAATTTTTTAATGTTTTTTAATCCAACCCTCCGGCCTTCCCGGAGACACCCTGGAGCAAATCAAAGGATGTGCCACCTGCCGGAATATGACATTTTGTCACAAGCGAACTATTTTCACTCCCGTTTTGATAATTTGAAAAAGATGACTACTTTTGGAATATGTCCGCTTTCACCTGAAAGGCAGGCGGAACAGACCAACTACACATTATAATAAAGTATGAAGAAAAAGTTAAGCAGCATCCTGACAATACTGTCAGCGGCAATTCTTATCCTGGCTTACCCTTCCTGCAGCCGTTTCGGCAAAAGCAAGGGGCAGAACATTGAATTCGCCACTTTCATAAAGGCCTACACGGGTGGCATCATCTCCGACAAGTCAACCATACGGGTGGAGCTGGCCTCCAGCATTCCGGATGCTGTGCCGGGAGCCGACCTCAAGGACGGAATACTGACATTCAGTCCTTCGGTGAAAGGCTCCGCAAGGTGGCTGTCCCAAAGCATGATCGAGTTCATCCCGGAGAACGGGGCGCTGAAGCCGGGACAGTCCTACATAGGAAAACTGAGGCTGGACAAGATTCAGAAAGTCAGGGACAGCAAGTTCAAGAAGTTCTCATTCAATTTCCTGGTCGCCATAAAGGAAGCGGTGCTGTCGCTGGACGATGTGGTCATCCTGGCCGCCACACCTGACAAGGCCAGCATTGCCGGCACGATTTCCCTTACGGAGGAACTTCCTCTCGAGAAAGTCCAGAAGATGATTGAATATGACTACCCTGACAAAAGCGGGGAAGTCAGCGTGACCGCCGGCACGGATCCGCTCAACTTCAGATTCGAGATTCTGAATCTTGCAAGAGACACAAAGGACAGGCAGCTCAAGGTGACCCTGAAGTCCGGCGACACCGGATTCGTGACGGACAGCAAACTGGAAGTCAGGATCCCTGCAATGGACGACTTCAAGGTGGTGAGCGCGGAACGTGTGGAGGCCGATGACCCTTACATCGAGATCAGGTTCTCGGAGGCGCTGGCCGACGTGAACGACAATTCCGGTCTGTTCACCCTAAAAGGAGTCTCGCGCAGTTATATTCAGATAGAAAACTCCCGCGTCAGGGTGTTCTATGAGAACCCTTCCGACGATCCGCTGACCCTGGATGTGGCGGAGACGGTGAAGAGCCACGACGGAGTACGGCTAGGGCAGGCATATTCAAAGACATTCTCCGCGACTGAGGAGAAACCCGCCGTGGAGATTCCGATAACCGGCTCTGTCCTCCCGAACTCCAAGGAACTGATTCTGCCATTCAAGGCGGTGAACCTCAACGCCGTGGACATCCGCGTCATACAGATTTACGAGGACAACGTACTGATGTTCCTTCAGGACAACGACCTGGCCGGGAACAATTCCCTCAGACGCTGCGGCAGACTGGTCTACAAAAGATGCGTGCGTCTGGATTCCGATCCGTCAAAGAACCTGCACAAATGGCAGGACTACTCAGTGGACCTCTCCGGCCTGTTCAAGCAGGAACCGGGTGCGATCTACCGCATCCGCCTGGCCTTCAAGCAGGAATATTCAGTCTACGGCAAGAGCGTCTCCTTCAAGAGCGGCACGCCGTCCGACAAGATGGTGAACATATCTTCCGAAGGCATCACGGAAGGAGACGACGAAGTCTGGGATCTTCCGTATCCTTACTTCTACGAAGACTTCTATGATTGGGACTGCTACGAATGGTCCGACAGGGAGAACCCTATGAAGGCGACATATTATATGGAAGAGAGCCGGTTCCCTGCGGTCAACCTCCTCACGTCCAATCTCGGCGTCATAGCCAAATACGCCGGAGGAGACCGCATCTGGGTAAGTGTCAGCGACATACTCACGGCGGACCCCGTATTCAATTCGGAACTTTACATCTATAACTACCAACTCAAGGAGATCGGATATGCCAAGACCGGGACTGACGGAATGGCAGAAGTCCGGCTTACCGGGAAACCGTTCGTCGTCGTGGCCAAGAGAGGCGGTTCCACAAGTTACCTCAAGGTGGCGGAAGGCGACCAGAATTCCCTCAGCCGCTTTGACGTCGGCGGGAAGAAACTGGACAGAGGGCTGAAGGCCTACATCTACGGAGAAAGAGGAGTCTGGAGACCAGGAGACACGCTCCACGTCACGATGATCCTGGAGGACAAGGAGAAACGGATTCCTGACAGCCATCCGGCCGTGATGGAGCTCTACACTCCGGAAGGTCAGTTCTACTCGAAACAGATCAACAGCGATGCCAAGAACGGGTTCTACGTCTTTTCGATACCGACTGCGGAAAGCGATCCTACAGGGACTTGGAACGCCTGGTTCAAAGTGGGCGGAGCAAGTTTTCACAAGCCTCTCAAGATAGAGAGCATAAAGCCTAACAGACTGAAGATAAACATAAGTCTCGGCAACGAAACGATAGACGGAGGACACAGGATTCCTGTAAGCATATCCTCCACCTGGCTCACGGGACCGGCCGCATCGGGACTGGCGGCCAAGGTGAAGATGACGCTGCGCAAGGGTCAGACGACCTTCAAAGGCTTCGAGGACTACACGTTCACGTCACCGATGTCGGAGTTCTCCTCAAGCGAGCACAACTTGATCGACACGAGACTCAATTCCGACGGCGTGGCAAAGGTCAATGCAGAGATGCCGGCAGCCTCCGACGCTCCGGGAATGTTGAGAGCCGACATTCTCACGACTGTCGAGGAACCGGGCGGAGACATCAGCTACAGCTCCGTGACGGCGGCATATTCGCCATATTCATCATATGTCGGAATAAGTGTTCCGAAAGAAGGTAACAGCAGGTACCTGGAAACTGACAAGGACTACAGGATCAAGGTGGCCGTCGTGGACAAGAACGGGACGCGCGTGACAGGAGACGACCTCTCCTACAGCATCTACAAGATGAAATGGAGCTGGTGGTGGGAAAGCCGCAGCGAAAGCCTGGATTCCTACGTCAACAGTCCTTCGGCCAACCTGATTTCATCAGGAACCCTCAAGTCCGGACAGAGCGACTGCACGATTCCGTTCAGAATCGACTATCCGGAATGGGGACGCTACCTCGTGATCGTGTCCGACAAGAACAGCGGACACCTCTGCGGCGACATAATCTATGCTGACTGGCCGGCCTACAGGGGCAGGTCGTCCAAGTCCGACCCGGACGCGTTGACGATGCTCTCCTTCTCCACCGACAAGGAATCCTACGAAGTCGGCGAGAAAGTGACCGTGTATATTCCTTCGGCATCAAAGGGCCAGGCTCTCGTTTCGCTCGAAAACTCCCGCAAGGTGATCGCGAGGGAGTGGGTGAAGACTTCGGGTGAAGGCGATGCGGCCTACACCTTCAAGGTGACATCCGAAATGGCGCCGAACTTCTTCATCCACGTCACTCTTGTCCAGCCGCACGAAAGAGCGGACAACGACCTTCCTATCAGGCTCTACGGCGTACAGCCGGTGCTTGTGGAGGACAGCGGTTCGCATCTGAATCCGGTCATCACGATGCCCGACGTGCTCCGTCCGGAAGAGGAATTCACCGTCAAGGTCAGAGAAAGCGGCGGCAAGCCTATGACCTACACCCTGGCCATTGTCGATGAAGGTCTTCTCGACCTGACTTCGTTCAAGACTCCTGACCCGTGGAGTTCGATGTACGCAAGGGAGGCTCTCGGCGTCAGCACCTGGGATCTCTACGACGATGTCGTCGGCGCCTTCAGCGGAAGATTCTCCCCTATGTTCAGCATCGGAGGCGACGAACACCTCGATGCCGGGGCGAAGAAGGACAACCGCTTCAACGCAGTAGTCAAGTTCCTCGGACCTTTCACTCTCCAGAGCGGTTCAGCCACCCACAAGATCAAACTTCCGATGTATGTCGGAAGCGTCAGGGTGATGCTGGTGGCAGGAAAGGACGGAGCTTACGGCAACGCCGAGAAGACAGTTCCGGTGAGGTCGCCGCTGATGGTTCTCCCTACACTTCCAAGGGCTATAGGGACCGGTGAAAAACTCACTCTGCCGGTCAACGTGTTCGCGCTTGAAGATGGAGTGAAGAACGCCGAAGTGAGCGTCAAGGTGGAAGGTCCGCTCAAAATCGTCGGAGAATCCAAGGCCGGAGTCACATTCGACAAGCCCGGCGACAAACTTGTCGGGTTCAAGCTCGAAGCTACAGGCAGCGGGACCGCCACAGTCCACGTCCAGGCCGCAGGCGACGGACACAAGGCTTCAGACAAGGTTTCGGTTCCGGTCAGGAATCCTAACCTGCCGGTGATTTCAATCAGCAGGGCGTTGATAGGGAGCGGTTCGTCGAAGCATTTCGGATTTCTGCCGTTCGAACCGAACGACAAGGAGTGGGCGATGCTTGAACTCGCCTCGTTCCCTTCCGTTGACTATAACGGAATATTCTCATTCTTCAAGAGTTACAGCTACAGCTGCACGGAACAGATCTCTTCGACCGGAATAAGCCTTCTCGCCATACGCGAGATGCTGCCGGACGACAAGAAGGCCGAAGCGGACAACCTGATTCCTCAACTGCTCCAGCAGCTTTACCAGAGACAGCTCGCCAACGGCGGATTCGCCTACTGGCCGGGATCTTCCGATGCTGACAACTGGGTAAGCTCGATGGCCGGACAATTTATGGTCAGCGCATCCAAGAACGGATTCAACGTAAGCAGAGGCGTGCTTGCAAGCTGGTCGAGGTACCAGAAGAAATGCATCCAGGACTACCGCAGTTCCGACAACGGATTCCTCTGGGATCTCGAGCAGGCCTACCGGCTCTACACGCTTGCGCTCAACGGCGAGCCTGAAAGCGGTGCGATGAACAGGCTCAAGGAAAGCGAGAACCTTTCATCCCAAGCGAGATGGATGCTGGCTTCGGCCTATGCTCTGGCAGGCAAGAAGACGGTGGCACAGGAAATCATAACGGACCTCAAGGCAGACTTCACGGACTACTCCGCCGCGAACAGGACCTACAGTTCCCAGACAAGAGACAAGTCCATAGCGCTTGAAGCGCTGGCTCTCACCGACGGAATCACGGAGGCAATGGATCTTGCCGGAGAGATAGCCGACGAGATCTCCAAGGGATGGTACATCACCCAGGAACTAGCTTTCGCCACGAACGCGATGAACAGGCTTGCCGGAAAGGTGGGCACGGACGGAATCAATGCCGAAGTGGTTCAGGACGACAAGACATCGCAGGTCAAGAGCGCGAAGTCGGTCTGCAGCACGGCCATCGATCCGGCCGCAGGAGGTCTTGACGTCAAGAACGCTTCCGGCAGCAGCGTACACGCGACGCTGATCACCTCAACCGTACCGGAGTTCGGCGAAAAGGTGGAAGCGAAAGCCAACGGAATCAGCCTCAACGTCAGCTACAGTTCCGACAACGGCAAGAGACTGTCTCCTGAGTCCATCCCTCAGGGATCCGACTTTACGGTGACCATCACAGTGGCGAATGTCAGCGGTTCCAGAAACTACACAAACCTTGCTCTGACCGAACTGGTTCCTTCCGGATGGGAAATCGTCAACGACAGACTCTTCTCCGGCGAGGAGTCAAGGACTGCCTACAGTTACCGCGACATAAGGGACGACAGGGTGATCTGGTTCTTCGACCTCTCCAAAGACACGAGCAAGACCTTCAGAATCAAGATGCACGCATCCTATGAAGGTGACTTCGTGCTGCCTGCCGTCAAGTGTGAAGCGATGTACGATCCGCACGTCCACGCCAACACGGCATCGGGAGTCGCCAAGGTGACGAAATAGCCGATGAACAGGAAAACGCTTTCAGTAATGACGGGCGGTCTTGTGGCCGCCCTTCTGATTGCGTACTTATTCTGTCTTCCCGCGGACATATTCAAGGACACCTGCTACTCCACAGTCGTGACCGACAGGAACGGGGAACTTATGGGGGCAAGGATCGCCAAGGACGGGCAATGGAGATTTCCGCCGGCCGACTCCGTGCCGGAGAAGTTCAAGGCAGCCATCATAGAGTTCGAGGACAGATGGTTCGCATTCCACCACGGAGTCAATCCCGGAGCCATAATACGGGCGGCAGCCGGCAACCTGAAGGCCGGGCGCGTCACAAGCGGAGGAAGCACCATCACTATGCAGGTAATCAGAATGTCGAGGAAACGAGAAAGAACCGTCGGCCAGAAATTCATCGAAGCCCTGCTCGCCACCAGGCTTGAAATGCGCTGCAGCAAGGAGGAGATTCTATGCCTCTACGCCTCTCACGCTCCGTTCGGCGGCAACGTCGTCGGACTCGAGGCCGCATCCTGGCGGTATTTCGCCAGACCTCCGGAAGAACTGTCCTGGGGGGAGGCGGCCACGCTGGCCATACTGCCGAACTCTCCCACCGAGATTCATCCCGGAAAGAACAGAAGCAGGCTGCTTCAGAAACGCAACCGGCTTCTCGGGACATTGCACCGGAGAGGATATATCGACTCGCTGGACCTTGCTCTGGCCTGCGACGAACCGCTCCCGTCGGAGCCTCTCGCGCTTCCCCGGGAAGCCAGGCAGCTTACTGAACATTACTGCAGGATTTCTCCGGGCAAAAGAGTCAGGACCTCCATAGACATACATCTGCAGAGACAGGTCGAGGCCGTGGCCGACCAGTGGAACCGGGACTTCACACAGATGGGAATCAACGATCTGGCGGCTGTCGTGGAAGATGTCCGAACGGGCGAGATCCTGGCCTATGTGGGCAATGCTGACCCCGGCAGAAAACGGCCCGGAAGCGACGTGGACATAGCAAGGTCGCCGAGAAGCACTGGAAGCATACTGAAACCGATACTTTACTGTTCGCTGCTTCAGGATGGAGAAATACTGCCGAACACCCTCCTTCCGGATGTACCGATCAACATAAACGGTTTCTCTCCGCAGAACTTCAGCAGACAGTTCAACGGAGCGGTTCCAGCGTCGGAGGCGCTTGCAAGGTCGCTGAACGTGCCTTCGGTGCATCTGCTCCGCCGGTACGGAGTCCCGAAATTCCTTGATGCGCTGAGAAAGTGCGGGATGACCACCCTCACGAAGAGCGCATCCCACTATGGACTGTCGCTTATTCTCGGAGGCGGAGAAGGTACGCTGCTGGACATAACGTCGATGTATGCCAAACTGTCCGAATCCTATCAAAGTACGGACACTGCACACGTGCGCAAGAACGACCGGCTGTATGGCTTCCCTCTGAAAGACAAATGCGCCATCTGGTGGACTCTGGACGCTCTTAAGGAGGTCAACAGGCCGGACGAAATCGACTGGCATCTGATCGGATCCGTGAAGAAGGTCGCTTGGAAAACAGGCACCAGTTACGGTTTCCGCGATGCCTGGGCTGTCGGAGTCACGGCGGACTTTGCGGTCGGAGTCTGGGCCGGCAACGCTCAGGGCCAGGGAGTTCCCGGTCTGACCGGTGCAAGGACCGCCGGCCCGGTGATGTTCGACATATTCAACCTGCTGCCGTCGAAGGAAGCCGACACTGAATATTCAAAGAACGGATGGTTCAAGGAGCCGGTCTATGGAGACTACATACTTGCGGAGGTCTGCCCCGAGTCCGGATGCCTGAAGGGGGTGGACTGTGAATATTCCGACACACTGATGCTCCCCCGCAAGGCGGTGAAAAGCGAGTCCTGCCCGTACCACAAGACAATCGAGGGTGAAAAGGTCTTCGTCCTGCCGCCGTCGATGGAATGGTACTACCGCCAGCATCACCCTGAATACAGGCCTCCGGTTGCCGGGAAAGGCGACAACGGCCGGCAGATGGAATTCATCTATCCCGAAAACGGGGCAGTGATCTACATTCCGAGGCAGCTTGACGGCTCGATCGCAGGAGTCACCTTCAATCTGGCGCACAGAAACCCATCCTCGACGATATACTGGCATCTGGACAATGAATACGCCGGGGAGACCACCTACATCCACCAGATGACGCTGAAGCCGTCGCCCGGAAAGCACACTGTCACAGTCGTGGATCCGGAAGGCAACTCCCTGTCGGTCGCGTTCACGATAGCGGAGAACAAGATGCTGTAAGAAATAACTGCAACTCTCGGGAAAAGTTCCAAAATTTGTCCGCAGCGGATAGTAACGTCCAACAAATGAATACGATTGACATTGAATTCTGGCATTGAATTTGCCGGACTCCGATTAGTTCTTGTTAGTAGTTTTAGTTGGTTATTAGTTATAAGTTTTCAGAATTCGCAAGAATTCATCTTTTTATTAACAAGACATCGCGGGGCTTTGCAGTGATTGCACAGCCCCGCTTTTTATGTATTCGGTATGTATTAAGAAACAGTCCGAAGAGATTCTACTTTGAAGGTCTCCTGTAGCCTTCCTGAGTGGCCTTGGCAGACATCCTCGAAATCCTGTCCGCCGTTGCCGGATGGGTGGAGAAAAGCTGGCTCACCGTACTGCCGGACGCGGCCTGGGTTCCCGATGCGGTGTCGCTTCCGGAAAGTTTCTGAAGCACTTCGAAAGCCATAGCCATAGCCCAAGGATTCCTCCCCATAGTCTTGAGGAATTCGTAGCCGTAGTCATCGGCGGCATTCTCCTGCTTGCGCGAGAAGCTTGCGCTCATCAGAGTCTCGCCAAGGTCTCCGAGCTGCGAAGCGGTCAGGACAGCGACCTTGCCTCCTGTGGAGACCACAGCGTCCCTCAAAGCCGAAGTCAGCAGAGCCTGCTTGAACTGCGTCTTGGAATGCTTGAGCGCGACGTGGCCGATTTCGTGGCCCACAACGCCCAGCGCTTCGTCATCGGTCATCGCCTCGAGAAGTCCGGAATAAATCCTGACGCTTCCGTCCGCGCAGGCGAAGGCGTTCACCTCGTTGGTCTTGTAAACCTTGAAGTTCAGCGGAGTTCCGTTGACGGAGGTTATGCCGGAAGTCATCTTCCTTACCCTTTTGACATATTTGTCGGTCTCCGGCAGGACAGTGTTCTCGGCATCCAGTTTCTGGACGTACTGGCTCACATAGGACTGTATCTGCGAGTCCGACAGAGTTGCCGCCTGAGCGATTTTCATTCCGCCTGAAAGAAGGTAGGAGGAATTAAACTGCTGGGAGCAGGATGCGCACATCAGCGCCGCCGCCAGAATGATGATGAACTTTCTCATATGCCGTGTCTTTTGAATATTCAAGAAGATTTTCTGACCGTATGCCGTCAGCACGACAAAAATAATAAAAAAAACCGTATCCGCGTCAATCGCTCCGTCCGATGGGAAGAAACGGCGGCGGATAAATATAAAAAAAGAGAGCGGCTGAAACTTCAGTCACTCTCTTTGTGGGAGCTGAGGGAGT
>CAVHYF010000048.1:0-13285 GCA_963640265.1 bacterium
CTGTTCAGGTAGGCAATACTGATGGAGGTACGTTGCGGGAATTTTTAACTATTTATCTGTCAAGGTTTTCCTCATTCCTGCCTAAGCCCGCCGTTTAATCTTTATGATTGCTGTTCTTTCAGGCAGCTTTATGGAAGTAGTTTTATTGTGGTTTCTAATCTAGCTTTTAATTTGATTGCTTCGTCCAGTGATTCAAAATAGTTGTATTTTTGGTTAGAGACATTATCCGGAATTATTCCCTCCTGGATAGTCAGATGACGTAAGTGCCCTTTTGAACTGGCTGTGACCCAATAATATTTGTTTCCCTTTTGGAATGGTCTATGTTTCCCTGAAAGCCATTCGTTTTCAACGGTTTTCTTGATGATATCAATGGCGTTCCGAATTATCTGCTCATTAGTTGAACATACATATTCGGAGTAGTTTCCATAGTTGTTATCATTGCCGAATTCTATGTCCATAAAATCGCATTCGGCTGTCATCTTAATGTAATACATCTTACTCAAACAGTTTTTTATTGATTCTGATCATTTGGTCAAATATGTAATCTTTGCGATTTGTGTCGCATTTCCTTTCTGGCGTGACGTCAGGCTGAAATATAGAGTTGTCTTTAAAATGAGTGAAATACTTAATGCGACAATCTCCGCCACAGATGTATTTGATACAACAATTTTTGCATGGCTTTAGATTGTCGATGCATGAAAGTCGTTTAGCGGTCGTTGATAATTCGAATATCTTATCCAGACTTTGACATCTGATGTTTGCAACGGGTTTCATAAACGGAATTCTGCCACATAAATAGACATCGCCTAATGCTGTGACCACTAAATTTCCATAAGTACAGTTGTCGAATAACTCGTGCCTTTTTATCGAGTTAATGAAAGTACTGTCTTCTGCTTCTTCATATATTCTTTTATAAATGTTCGCAACAAGGTTAGCGTATTCTTTATTCTTTGTTTTGTCTATCTTGACTTCTCGTCCAGACATCAAATCGGCGGTGAAATTGACCTTGAAAGGCTTATTCCGATATTTCTCAAGGAGTCTCTCACCGAACTGGATGTATCTTTTTTGTACATCCTCTGTCTTTAAGGATTCATCGAAAAATGGAGTGACTGCCACTCTCGCATCAATACCATTCTTGATAAAGCATTCCAAATTAACCAGGGCTTTCTTAAAGTTTCCTTTCCCTCTTATTCGAGCATTTGACTCCTCGTCATACCCGTCTATGCTGATTTGAACAGAGGATATCATTGGGGCGATTTCAGAAATTTCTTTTTCAGTCCACAGTGTCCCATTTGTCAACAACTCTACGGTTAGTCCGCTTTGGTACGAAAATCGGATAATATCTGACAAGTCTCTCCTCATTTTTATTTCCCCGCCAGTCAAAACAATATGTCTGCCCCCGTGCTCGGCAAATGAGGATATAAGCTCTTTTATTTCGTTAAATGACAGTTCATTTTCATGGTTGTCTCCAGCAAACATATAGCAGTGAGGGCAACGCATATTACAGGCGTTAGTCAGAAATAGTTGCAAGTTGTTTGTCACTCTGCGCTGCCCGGACTTCCTTTCGAAACCTCTTGCTTCAATCTGTGTTAAAACATTTATTATGTCTTCCTGTTTGCCGTTGAAATCTTCTATCGCATCTTGAATAACTTTAGCCCGTAGTAACTGAAAGAACTCTAGTTGATCTTTATTGTCGAGTACTATCCAGTTGGCATAGTCCACAGCGATTACCAGGATTTTCTGGCTGTGCCGTACAATCTCTATATTGACAGGAAATTCATATCTCCGTGAGGTGTCAATAGTTTTAGATTTCTTGACCTTTGTGGATGTTTCCATATTGTATCGCTTTGGGATATAATGTTGGTTAAGACAAAGAAGGTGACTATCGGTCATAAGACTTTAGTCACCTTTACGAAAATCAGATGGCGCTAACAACGATAATCACTACCCGCATCTGAGTGAGCATAGCAGTCATGATAGCATGGTGTGCCACCTCCGAGATCCTTGATCTCCTCTACTTCATAGACAATAATCATAGTTTTAATCGTTTTTGAAATTAATGTCGCTAATATATATATATATCGGTTTATCCAAACTTTCAGACCCGAAATTTCACTTTTTTTAGGAGTTAATCAACCTCTCTACTACGTGTGATGGCATTGATTTCACCTTGAAGCGCTCCCGTCATATCCATTTCATAGCTCTATATGGTAGCACTTCGGCTCTGTATGGTCATTTCGTCAACGGAATTGCAACCGAAAACAACACGCGCAATTTTCACTGCATATCTGTTTCCGGAAGAACGGCGGAATATGCCCTGTGGTGTCGTGTGGCGGGGGTATTGTTCAAACGGCCGGATCAGATTTGCAGCTGTAAGTCATATGCTGGACTTTTTGTGAAATTCTGTTGCCGCTCCAATGAAATGCGTAAAATATACTCAAAACATTTGGTGATGTAAATTTCACGCATTATATTTGTCTCGCCAAATTCAAAATAAGAGGATAACGAAACTGAAATAACAACCGAATTAACATGTCAGATTGTAGTCGAAAGGCCTGAGCTCTATTCTAAATTACTGTAAATCACCAATCTATGCAAAAACAAAAATCAACCCTTGTCATTCATCCTTCCGACCCTTCCACAGACTGTCTGAAGGTCATTTATGAGAACCGGGACTGGACTGTCATCCGCGACTTTGACGAGTCGCCGGAATATATTGCCGGACAGATCGGGAAATACGACCGGATCGTGCTGCTCGGCCACGGTACCGCCGAGGGGCTTATGCCGTGCTCAATGAGGAGGAAATGGCGAAGAATATGGAGCTTTTCTGTGGAACTTTCGCCAAGTACATAGACCTGCCGCCTCAGGAAATGAAGAAGAAAGTCCTTGAGGAATATGTCGGCGACGATGAAGTCACCAGATTCAACCGTGAAAGGATAATTGTGCTGTAGATTTGATTGTAGATTTGATGAAAGCCTTGCTTTCGTAATCAATATTTCGAAAGTAAGCCATATTGATATGATTGGCCGCACCGGACCGGCGGTATTGCACATCGCTCCGGCCGCCATCATCATCTCCCCTCGTCGAGATGTTTCCAGATGTCCCGGTAGATGTTGCGGTACAGCAGCCGGCAGTATTTTGGACTGGTGTGCCAGCTGTTGCAGTTCGGACACTTGACCGGAGCGGTGAAAACCGTGCATTGCCATTCAAAGTCCGGTCCTTTGAATTTGTTTCCGCAGTTGTCGCAGACGAAAGTTGCTGAACCTCTAAGCATAGTGTAAAGTTTTTATGTGCATAACTTGAATCAAGAGACCGTTCCGGAACATCCTCCTGGTCTCACGGCTGCAAAACTACGCACTCTTACTGCCAAAATCCGGCAGTCTTGCAAAAATCTTCCGGCAGTACGTCCGATGCTTTCCCTCAAGGTTTCTCAACAGCGGGAAGCCGTGCGTGGAACGGTGGATTCTACGCACGGGCAGGGGCTGCAGACTACCTTGGCAGGAAGGCGAAGTGTCCCGGGATGAAGCCGGTGTAGACGTACCATTTCCGCTGGCCTGAAGCGGAGTAGCAGTACAGACAGCCGCTGGAGACATAGTTGCGTGCGTCCGCGATGTAGATGTCACCGTTGACAGGATGTACGGCGATGCCGTAAGGAGCCACAATCTCGCTTTCGGTGCCGTCCGTGATAATCTGACGGCTTTCCACAGACTTGGAGACCACGTCCACGACCGCGTACCCTACCGTGGTGCTGGAAGTGGCGTAACTATATTCACTGCTGTAGAGGTAGAGCTTGTCGTCCGCGATGGTGAAGTTGGCGGCAGGAATGTCCATCGCCTTGGCCACCTTGTACTTGCCGCCGTCTTTCTCAAGGACATAGAGGTTGGAGGCGATGTCGTAGTAGTTGCCGTTCGAGGAGACCCAGAGACGGCCGTAGGAGTCGGCCTTGATGTGGCAGAGGTTGACGGCCACCTCGATGACATCCACGACCTTCATCGAAGCAAGATCGACGACGGACACGGTGTTGTCGTAGGTAGGGTAGCAATAGCCGCCGGAATTGGCCACGTAGGCCCTGTCGCCGACGATGGCAACCTCTTCAGGCTGGTAGCCGACCTCGGCCTCGCCGACGACCTTGTAGGAATTCAGGTCGACCTTCAGCAGCGCCCCCTTCCGGTCGGGATGCTCGGACGAGAACTCGGAGCCGGAACCGACATAGGCGGTGACATAGGCATAGTCACCGCTGAAGGCGATGCTTCGACAAGAGGCGATGTCGATCTGAGTGATTCTTTTGGCGGTGGAGGCCTCCATCACCTCGACCTTGTGGGAGCCGTTGATGACGGCGAAAAGTCTGCCGTCATAGATCTTGAGGTCGTTGCCGGTGTCGCCCAGGCCTTTGACGGCAGTCGGGTTGGCGGCTGCGTAGATGCCGCAGGAATATGAAGCCGTGCGGTAGTCGAGGAAATCGAGGTCGGCTGTGTTGCTGCCCATATTCCCTTCATTGAGGACATACAGCCCTGCCGGATCGGCGTCAGGGTCGGTCTCGAAGCCGAGCGGGCCGATGACCGGTTCAACAATCTTTTCTTCCTTGCGGCAGCCGCAGACAGCGGCCCCGAGTACGAGCGCGAGCGCCAGGATTCTGAAAATTCTTTTCATAATCTGTGAATATTTTGAATTAACTGATATCTAAAAACTCAAGCTTGTTGTTATCCTGCAGCTGGTCTTGGGCATCGGGTAGTTGAGCACCACCTCGTAGTCCTGACCGAAGATGTTGTTGACCTCCGCCAGCACCTTCAGGGCGCACCGGCCAAGGCTGAATACCTTCTGCAGGGAAAGGTCGCTGGTGTACCACGGCTGGACATGGTTCCGGGGGATGTTCTCCTGCTGGGAGTACCTCTCTCCGGTGTAGATGAAACTGTAGTTGAGACTCCAGCCGCTCCGTACCAGGGACACCACGGCCGAGCCGCTGTGCCGCGGGATGTACGGAATCTGGTCACCGTAGTAGGAATCCGAAGGGTCAGTGACATCAACCGCGTCCTGCCAGGTGTACCGCAGACGGACAACGGTTCCCAGTTTTCCGAAAGACAGACGGGTGTCGAGAGCCGCGTCCAGGCCGGTGATCCGCACCTCGCCCAGATTGAGCATCGTCCAGCGGAACTGCTGGCCTTTCGGATAGGCTATGATCTTGTCGGTGACCCTGTTGCGGTAGCCGTCGACGGAAAACTCGACCCGGGGGCGAGCCGGCATATTCATAAACTCACGGGAGAATCTGACGCCCACGTTGAATTGGGTGGCATATTCAGGCTTCAGGGAGGCGTTGCCCATATCGGTGTAGTAGAGGTCGTTGAAGGTCGGCATCCGGAACATCCGTTTCCAGAAAGCGCGCAGCGTCAGGTCGTGACGGCGGAAAGGCTTGTAGGACAGGAAGAAAGCCGGAGTGGCGAGGGCTTTGTCAGGACTTGCCTCGAAGCGTCTGACCTTCTCGTGGACGAAGTTCCCCAGCACGCTGGCCTGCCCTTTCAGTCCGCCCAGTTCGAAGGCCGTGGCTAGAGCCACAAGATTGGTGTAGCGGGTAGGGTACGGGAAGGTGCCGTCATTCTCGGTCGGCAGGAAGTACTTGGCGTCGAGGGTGTTCCACTGGAAATCATAGGCCAGCGAAACCTCCCAGCCGTCCGTGATGCTGAAAAGGTTGGCGCAGGAGGCATAGAGTTCCTTCTGCCAGTATGAGTTGCTGATGCCGATGAGTCTCGAGTCCCGGTTCTCGTAGTGCGTGTAGTCGGCGGCGTACTTGGCGTTCAGAAGGGTCTGCAGCCGCTTGTTCCAGCGGTTGCGGAAAGTCCCTTGAATGAAGGAGTCGGAGTCCCATAGCCTCTCTTCTCGGCTGAAAACGTTGCTCACAACCGCACCCGGCACGCCGCGCTCGGAGTTGTAGGAATATGCCCGCAGATTCCATCGTCCGGATGGCAGCGCGCCGTGCAGCGAGGCCTCGATGCGGGTGGCGTCCACGTCGCCGTTCCGCCTCACTGCCGTGGTGTCGTAGGCGGTCAGCCCGTCGGAGCCGGTCTTCCGGTAGCGGAACCTGTACTTGCCGGTGGCCTTGGTCCACTCACCGCTCAGAGATGCGCTCAAAGCAGGTGAGATCTTATATTCAGTGCGGAAAGAAGGATTGACGAGGCCGAAGGAACCGGTCTTGAAAGTCGCCTTGGCATTGAATCTCCGGCCGGCCTCGAAACGGGGTCTGCGGGTGGTGATGTAGATTGTGCCGGAAGCTCCGAAGTCCTTGGCTGACTGGAGGATGTCGCTTTTCTGGCCGTTGTGGAGGCTGATTTGTTCGACATCGTCGAGGGAGAAGCGGCCGAGGTCGACCTGGCCGTTCTGGGCGTTGCCGAGCTGGATGCCGTCGTAGAAGACCGCCGAGTGGTTCGTGCCGAGGGAGCGGATGTTCACCGTCTTGAGGCCGCCCACTCCGCCGTAGTCCTTCAGCTGGACTCCCGAGAAACAGCGCAGCGCATCGGCCACGGAAAGGCTGCCGAGCCTTTGCAGTTCTTCTCCATCAAGTGTCTGTGCCGGAATGACTTCCCTGTACCTGCACCCGTCAGGAATTCCGATGACGACGGATTCCTTCAGGACACGGGTACTGTCATTCCGCACGCCGGACAAGGTGTCCTGCCGTGCGGAAGCCCGGCCGGTCACGGCGGATCTGCCGGAAGTCTGCGCTGACAAAGCCAACCCGCATCCCGACAGGAAAGCGAGCGCTATGAGACGGTATATTCGTTTCATAAAAACCTATACGGCCGCTGTCCGTGATCCCGCGGACGGGCGGCTGTCCGTAATCGTGGAGGCAGGTCTTCTGACTTGTCCCGGAAGCGGCGCCTTCCCGGCCTGCGGATCCGAAGACCCCTGCCAGTGGCGAAAGAATGCCGCATCCTGTTTCTGGGCTTACAGCAGCGGGTACTGTCCCGGTTTCCCACCGGATTCCCTTTTGATCGCCTGCGGCGGATTTCCGCCCGGCGAACCTTCACGACTGGACAAAGATACTGTATTTTTTTCATAACTTTGCATTATGAAACGGATAGCACTAACAGTAACTTTGGCGTTACTTTCAATTTTCTGCCTCAGCGCGCAGACAAAAGTCATGTTCCACAGAGGGTACTACACCCGTCCGGGATCATTCGAAAACACTCTTACCAGCCTTGAAAGCGCCCAGAAGATCGGTGCTGAAGGGGTTGAACTCGATGTCCACCTCACCACCGATGACTCTCTCGTGATCGTACACGGGCCGAAAATCCCCGGCACGAAGTACGAGGATGTCCAGAAACTGGACTACGCCACGGTGAAGAGCTGCCGCCTTCCTAACGGCGACCAGGTGCCGTCGCTGCGGGAGTATTTCACACAGGCGAAGAAGACCCCTGCACTGACCCTCTTCCTCGAGATGAAGGCACATCCTACCCCTGAAAGAGAAACTCAGCTCGCGGAGAAAGTGCTCGCGCTCTGCGATGAAATGAATATGTACGACCAGATCACCTTCATCTCTTTCAGCGACCATCTCTGCAGCGAGGTTCTCCGCCTCCATCCGGGAGCGGAAGTGATTCCGATCTGTTCCAGTCCCAACAAGAGGTACACGGTGGCCGAACTTAAGGCCAAGGGTTACGCCGGAGTGTCCTACAATTACAATCTTGCAATCAAGGAACCGCGTCTTCTGGACGAGCCGCACGAGGCAGGACTCAAGACGGTAGTCTGGCCGGTGAACAGCTACGACCTCGCCGACTTTGCAATGAGGCACAAGGCGACTTACGTTTCTTCGGACCAGCCTCAGGGAATGAAGAAGATGATGGATGCCATCAGGGAAATCCGCTGGAAACAGGAGAAGAAACTGATCGTCTTCGACCTGGACGGCACTCTTACCCAGCACAAGACTCAGCTGACGCCTGCCAACAGGGCTGTTCTGGACACTCTGGCCAAACGCTATGACCTTCTGATGGCCGGCGGAGGCGGCTGCGAAAGAATATACAAGCAGATGGGAGGCTATCCTATCACGATTCTCGGAAACTACGGAATGGAGGAAAGCCGGATTGTTGACGGTGAATTCAGGATTGTACGCGAGGAGAAATGTCCGGTGGACAGGAAGTTCTTTGAGAAGTCCAGCAATGCTCTGCGCAAGAAATACGGTTACACTGAATTTGCCGGCGAGTCGCTTGAATTCCACGATTCAGGTATGGTGACCTTCGGTCTTCTCGGCACCAAGGCTGACAAGGCCGACAAGCTGGCCTTCGACCCGGACAAGATCAAGAGACGTGCAATGTTCCAGGAAGTCAAGGAGATATTCAAAGACTACTCGGTCTTCATCGGTGGCACGACCTCGTTCGACATCACTCCGAAGCAGTACAATAAGTTCGATGCTGTGATGCGCTACGCTGCCGAGAAGGGATATTCATTGGATCAGATTCTTTATGTCGGTGATGATTTCGCCGATGGAGGCAACGACAGCCACATCCGTCTCGGCGGGATGGACTACATCCGCATCGATGACTTCACCCGCCTGCCGGAAAAACTGGAGCTACTGTTCTAAGAGCAGGCAACAGTCAGGAAAAGGCGACTGTAAAAGCAAAAAAAAGGTGACCGGAAAGCGACCGGCCACCTTTTTTTGATGTGTTCTTTTTTATTCTCCTACGTGGAAGGCGACGCGGAGTTCTTCGATCTCCTCGTCGGTGATAGGGTTGAGCTTGCCCAGAGGGGCGGCCAGGATGAGGGAGCGGGCGCTGAAGTCTGCAACCTCAAGACGGTCGAAGGTGTTGATCAGTTTGTCGCCGGTCACAACCACCGAGTCGTTCTCCAGCATCACGAAAGGCCTGTGTGTGAACTCGTCGGCAAGTTCGATGAGATGCTCGTCGTACTGGCTGCCGAACGGGAAGGTCGGGATGTCCTGGAGGAAGATCCAGCTCTCCGGAATTGTGCGCACATCGAACTTCACTCCTGTCGTGCAGAATCCCATAAGGGATGGTGACTGCGTGAGGATGATGGAGTTGACCTTAGGATTGCGGCGGTAGATTTCGTAGTGGAGGGCTACGGAACGGCTGGCGTTCTTGCCGGCCTCGACCATTCCGTCCTTGACCTGGACGATGTCTTCAGGGTCAAGATCCCAGCGCTGCTTGCTGGAAGGAGTGATGAGGAAGTCATTGCCTCTCCAGCGTACTGAAGCCGTGCCGTAGGAGCTGCACATAAGTCCCTGTGAGCAGGCCCTGCGGACAATCTTGCAGATCTCCGCGCGGACAGCCCTCTCGTCGGACGGATGCTCCACGTTCATAAAGTGCTGGAACGGAGTGTTGACAGCCTTCTCGTGCTTGAGAATCTGCTCCTCGGACAAGTACTTAGGCTCGCCCAGAGTTTTGGCGTTGAGGATGGTGCGGGCGCAGAGCTCGAGGGTCTCGAATCTCTGGTAGGCGTCGGCGATGTCTTCGCCGGCCACAACCACACCGTGGTTCTCCATGATCACGGCCTTGTAGTCAGGGTTCTTCTTGAACTCTGCCACAATCTTCTTTCCAAGCAGCTCGCTGCCCGGGAGTGCATATTCAGCGAAACCGACAGGGCCGCAGGTGGCGCGCGCCTGAGGGATGATGCTCGTGTCAGGCACCTGATGGACCATACTGAAGGTCACCAGTCCCGGAGGATGCGCGTGGATAACCGAGTGGATATGCGGATTCATCTTGTAGATGGCCTTGTGGAAAGGGTACTCGGATGATGGTCTGTGCGGTCCCACGATCGTGCCGTCGGCCTTCACGCACATAATGTCCGCAGGTGTCAGGGAACCTTTGTCGATTCCCGCCGGGGTGATCCACATGTCTCCGTTGTCGTCCATGATGGACAGATTGCCGCCGGAGGTGGTGGTCATCTCGCTGCGATAGATCCTGCCGATGATGATAGCGATCTGCTCGGCCGGATGCATCAGGTTTACGTCAAGTTGTTTCATAAAATCATTAATAAATTATGCTCTGATTAAGATTATGCCAGCATTACCTGGCCGCCGGTCACAGGGATTGCCTGCCCGGTTTCGCCTGTCTGGTCGATGGCGTACAGGATGGCCTTGCAGACATCCACAGGGTTGCATCCCTTGCGCATCGGCACCTGGGCGAGGTAGTAGTCCTTTACGTCCTGCACCGTCTTCGCTCCCGGCACCTTGCCGGCGTTGAGGTACTGGATGAAGAGTCCGTTCTCAGGATTGCTCCACAGCGGACCGTCATAGTAGTTGCCCGGGCAGATGCTGTTGACCTTGACCCTGTACGGGGCGAGTTCAAGGGCGAAGGACTGGGTCAGTCCGATGCCGCCGAACTTGCCGCCGGCGTAGGCGAAGTTGGCCTTGCTGCCGCGCAGACCGCTCTTGCTGTTGACCTGGATTATGTCGGCGAAGTACTCAGGGTCGTTGGCCGTCTCGATCTTCATTATGTGCGAAGCGACTTTGGCGCAGAAGAAATAGGCCTCGTAGTTGATCTTGGTGACGAACTCGAAGTTCTCAGGGGTCATCACGTCAAGACCTCCCGCGCGGACCACACCGGCGTTGCTGACGAAAGCGTCAAGCGCGCCGAAGTTCATCACTGTCACCTTCATCAGATTCTGGAGACTTGTCAGGTCGGCCACGTTGGTCTTTACGAATATGGCCTTGTTCGCTCCGGCCTTCTCATTGAAGCTCGCGGCGGTCTTCTCACCTGTCACCTCATTCAGGTCGGCCACAACGATGTTGGCTCCCTGGGCCATAAGTTCACGGGCGATGCCCTCACCGAAGCCCTGGGCGGCGCCCGTCACGATGATCGTCTTGCCATCGACACGACCCTTTGACGCAGTCGCTGCCACTTTGCGGCGGTAGTTCTCGACCTCCCAGTTGTCGATGAAGTCGATCCAGGCCTGCTCCATAGGATGCTCGCCCCCGAAACTTTGGGCGTAGAAAGCGACTTTCATCGCATCGGTGAACACTTCCGTGATGATCTGGGCGTTCTTCGCGCTGTCGCCCACGGCCACAAGACCGATTCCCTTGATGAGCAGCACCTTGGGTGTGTAACCCTTCGCGGCTGCGAAAGCCTCGATGCGGGTCTCCGCCTCTTTGAGAATCTCCTCGTCGCTTTCAGCATCTATGAATATGTACTCGCTCTTGCAATAGACGATGATGTCCGGAGTGAACGGTCTGGCCACAGGAGATGCGTTCTCAAGAAAATGGTCCACAAGGGCGTTCTTGGTTACTTTCAGAGTTTTCAGCCCTCTGCCGGAGCGGGAGAGCATCTGCCTGATCGCCGGCACGACATCGGTTACGGTCTCGCTCACGGAGGTCTCTCCCTCCGGAAGCGCGTCCACCTTCGCCTCAAGCTTACCGATTATCTCTGAATATATTCCCTCGATCTCGGCCGTGGTGTTCCCGCCCACGAAGATGCCGTGGTTCTGGAGGAAGATCACCTGCGGTTCCTTGCCGTTTGCGGCCTTCCAGGCCTTGATGCGGTCATACACCTTCTTGAAAAGCGTGTAGCCCGGGTCGGTATATTCAATGTAAAGAGCCTCCGGGAAAAGTTCCTTGCAGGCGGCTTCGGCATCCACCGAACACATCAGGCCGTTGACAAGTGTCGGATGCAGGTGCACGATGAAGGCGAATTCCATACAGTTGTGCAGGGAGGTCTCCACGGACGGTCTTCTGTCCTTAGTGACGCAGGCGGCGGCGAGGTCATTCTTGACCTGCTCCTCGCGAACTGCAGTGTCCTCGCTGTAGGCCTTCTCGCCCATCTGGTTGAGAAGTGTCCTGTCAAGTACGGCGAAACCCTCCTCGGTGATGGTGGCGAGAGCGTGTCCGCTGGCTTTCACCCAGAGTCTGTCCTCATTCTTATAGGAAGTGTTGCCACCTCCGGCAATCACGAATCTCGAGTCGCTCCCGAACTTGCGGGAAACCTCGATAAGCTCTTCAATCTCTTTCATTTGTGTATCAGTTATGCGTTATATTCCTAAAGTTCAATGGCTTTCCGGATCAGTTCATCGCCGGCGTCGACGGAGTCGAGTCCCGCCTGGTGCGCCACCACGGCGCAGACTCCCCGGTAGTTGGTCGCGCGGAGTTTTTCGCTTAGCCCTTCGGCGCAGTCGCGGGTGCGCAGCCTGACCGGTTCCATAGCCGGAGTGTTGTGCTCCGAACCGAAAGTCACGATGAAGCCCTCGTCCTGGAGGTAGTCTGAATATTCCTCAAGCACGGCGGTGGTGTTGCGGGTCGTGATGAACTCGACAGATTTGATTCCGCGCTTCCTGAGGGTGTCGGCGGCTTTCTGGAGGTCGCCTTCGAAGTCGGTGAAGCAGCCCTTCGCGTCATCGGCGAGGAACGGGTAGGTCGGGATGCCGCCGGCTGCGGTGATGATGTCGCAGACGGTCTGCATCGGCAGGAAGGCCTTCGGATCCTCCGGCACGAAAGCCGCGCCGCCGGACTTGAGCAGTTTGCTCCTGATTTCGTTCTCCACCGCAGCCACATTCTCCGGATCCGCCTTCAAAGGATTGCCGCCGAATATGTTCGCGTATGCGGAGAGCCTTTCTTCGGCTTTGCCGTACCTGGCCTCCACGGCCAGCCTCAGGGCTTTGGCGAGGTGGCGCTCACGCACCGAACCTTTGGTCAGTTCACTGACAACCTTGCCGAAATCGATGCCGAAGCCTGCCTTGACAGCATCCAGATGGGCGTTCAGCTTGGCGCACATCTTTCCGACCTGGGCGTTGGACTCGGCCCTCACCTCGGCCAGCTGGCCAGCTTCCTTGCCGGAAAGGATGACCGGATAGGCAAGTCCCTTGCCGCTGAGGTAGGTGCGCCCCGGATTGTTCGGGTCGTTGACCCTCAGCCCGGCCGCCTGATCCTCTGCGTTCAGCGAGATGAACTCGATGTTGAAAAGCGGACAGAGATGCCTCTCCGCACACCCGTCGTTCCACTCCCTGTAACCGTCCAGACTATAGAAATCATTGATTCCAACCACTTTGACCCCTTCCTGTGCGGCTTGGTCCAATGCCTGCGCCACGTCGGTGAAGGCGCTGAAAGAGTACGGAGTGTGAAGATGTGCGTTTGCGTCAACTATCGTTTTCATATCATTTGTTTTTTAAAAGAAACTGCCGTTGTAACCAAACCGCAAATTTAGCAATTATCCTTGAGAAGTTGTTTTTGTGACGGCCTGCGGATACAAAAAAAAAGGTGACTGACTAATCAGTCACCCTTTCAAGAGCGGAAAACGAGACTTGAACTCGCGACCCCGACCTTGGCAAGGTCGTGCTCTACCAACTGAGCTATTTCCGC
>CAVHYF010000049.1:0-12871 GCA_963640265.1 bacterium
TAAGAAATCAACGCTCTCGTTTCATTTTCTCGTTCTCGGTACTTTTCGTTGTACTAATCCTTCAATATTTTCAATGATCTTGACCGTCAATCGGAAGCCTTTATTCCGAAACGGGCTGCAAAGATAGCGACTTTTCCTTTACCTGCAAAAATTTTTAAAGATTTTTTCAAAAAACTTTTGCCCGGAACGCTTGTCAGTACCAGACCTTCGGTTCAGGCCCCATCTCAAAGACGAGGTCTCCGCCTGCCATTATGTCGGAATATTCAATGAACGCGGACTTCAACGGCTTCCCGTCAAGGGTGACGCTCTGGATGTAAGGATTGGATTCGCTCAAGCCTTCAGCCTTGATTCTGAGCACTCCGCCAGGGACCTTGACATCGGCCTCCCCGAAAGCCGGAGCGCCGAACCAGAAGCGGGTCGAAGCCGGCTCGGCCTCATAGAAGCCAAGAGATGAAAGAACATACCAGGCTGACATCTGACCTGCGTCTTCGTTGCCGCAAAGGCCGTCTTCCGCGTTCCTGTAGAATTCTGAATAGATTCTGCGGGCCAGAGCGGCAGTCTTGTACGGCTCGCCGGCCATAGTGTAGAAGTAGATGATGTGATGGCTCGGTTCATTTCCGTGGGCATATTGCCCGATGAGGCCGGAGATGTCAGGAGACGCATCCTTGCCCTCGATCCTCGAATCGGCGCTGAAGAGAGAGTCAAGCCTTTCTATGAACTTTTCGCGGGAACCGTAGAAATCCACGAGACCGGAATAGTCGTGCGGTGCAAGCCAGGTGTACTGCCAGGCGTTGCCTTCGCAATAATCGTTGCTGCGGTGCTCGGAAGAGAACGGATTGAACGGAGTTCTCCAGCTCCCGTCCGAAAGGCGGCCTCTTGCAAAAAGGGTTTCCGGATCCATATAGTGTCTGTAGGAATGGCTGCTTTCACGGAACCGGGCTGCGTCTTCAGGTTTTCCAAGATAGTCGGCGGCATTGGCCACCGCCGCGTCGGCTATGGCATATTCCATATCGAAGGCTATTGATTCAAGCATCGAATCCGAAGGAATGTAGCCGTACTTCTGACGCTGGCCCAGACCTCTGACGGTGTCTGTCATCGTGGTCTTGAGCGCATCCCAGGCCAGTTCCCTGTCGAATCCGGCGAAGCCTTTGACAAGGGCGTCAGCCACGGCTATCACGCCCGGGTTGCCGACCATGCAGTCTGTTTCATTGCCCACGAGATGCCATACCGGAAGCCTGCCCTGGCTGCGGAATATGTCCAGCATTGTGTTCACCATATCATCTTCGCGGTCAGGATGAAGGATGGTCATAAGCGGCATTTCGGCGCGGTACGTGTCCCAAAGCGAAAAGGTAGTGTAGGCAGTCCTGTCAGCATCCGCGTCGCTGAACACCGACGGCATCATCATAGTGTGGTAAAGAGCAGTGTAGAAGACGGTCCTGGCATCGGCGTCGGACGTTGTGATGCGCACCTTGGAAAGTTCATCGTTCCAGGCCTTCGAGGCCGCCCGGGCGGTCGCTTCGAAATCCCAGCCCGGGAGTTCCGCTGACATGTTCAAAGCCGCAGCCTTCACGCAGGTCGGAGAAACCGCCACCTTCACCATCACCTGCTCCCCCTCCGCCGTACGGAAGCCGACCCTGAAGTAGTTCACCGAATATGTTTTACCTTCTGCTGAATATTCCTTCGCGGCAATCTTCTCGACGGAGTCGAACGGTTTCGAGAAGCAGGCACGGAAATATATCCTCTGGTCCTTAGCCCAGCCGGTCGAGAACCTGTAGCCCTCCACGGTGCAGCTGTCAACTACGGAAACGGATGTGTCGTAGGCCCTGTCCCAGCAGCCGCCGTTCTCAAGATCGATTACCACGGCAGAACTGTCAGAAGCAGGGAAAGTGTAGCGGCTGAAGCCCACCCTCGTGGTGGCCGTCATCTCCGCGGTGATTCCGTAACGGGTCAGCGGAACGCTGTAGTAACCCGGTCTCGCGACCTCCCGGCTCCTGTCAGCATAGGACCACATTCCTGTAGCCTGCGCCGCCGCGACGGCTTCCGGCGAACCGTTCTCCGGCTCCGTGCCCCTTGAATATTCAACGGTTCCGACAACCGGCATCAGGGTTATGTCGAACAGGTCGCCGATTCCGGTTCCGCTCAGGTGAGTGTGGGAAAAGCCGATCACGGTCGAGTCACTGGAGTGGTAGCCGGAACACCAGTCCCAGCTCTGAGGTATGCTGGTCGGGCCCAGCTGCACGGCGCCGAAGGGCACGCTGGCGCCGACGAACACGTGGCCGTGACCGCCGGAACCGATCTTGACGTTGACATATTCAGTAAAGTCCGCCTCCTGCGAGGCCGAGCAGCCGAAAGCGGCAACCGCCGCCGCAAGGGCAAGGATTCTCAATGCTTTCATAATGTGGTACCGGTATGATTGTTCCGCGAATATACGATTCTTTTTGTTGATATCCGTTGATATTATTATCTTTGTTTGGATAAATGGAACCTTCCGGGACTGTCCGGACGGTTTCCGATAAACGAACGGTTATGGGCTTTTTTACATTTCCCGGAGAACAGGAACACAGGACATTCAACTACAAGCCTGTCTATTACGACAAGGAGGAGGAGCGCCGCAAACAGATGTTCGGCAAGGTGGACGGCTCGTTGGACAAAGAGAAGGAAAAGGGCGAGTACACGCCCGGTTCCTACATCCGCGGCTCGTTCCGTGAAGGCAACTACGCCAGAAGGCGCACAACGGCGACCAAAGCGCAGAGAATCATCGGGATAGTCGGCCTCATCCTGCTTGCCGTGATTCTGATTTATTTCACGAAATTCTACTCTCTGCTGTAGGTTTGGATCTTAAGACTCAGTTAGATCGGACTCAGTCAGATTAGTCTCAGTTAGACCAGATGGACCTGAAGATACTGCCAGGCAACATAGCGAATATGATCGCCGCCGGAGAGGTCGTGCAGCGGCCGGCTTCCGTGGTGAAGGAACTTGTGGAAAATGCCGTGGACGCCGGAGCGACACGGATCTCGGTCATCATAGGGGATGCCGGACGCACCCTCGTACAGGTCATCGACAACGGGTGCGGAATGAACCCAGACGACGCTGTCCTCTGTTTTGAAAGGCACGCCACTTCGAAGATAGCGACGGCCGGTGACCTCGAAAACATCCTTACGTTCGGATTCAGGGGCGAAGCCCTGGCTTCGATCGCAGCAGTGGCGGAAGTCACGCTCAGGACCCGCACGGCCGGCCAGGAAGTCGGATGCCAGGTGGAATTCGCCGCCTCCGCGCACATTTCAACTGAAGAGGCTGCCGTTCCTGAAGGGACAAACATCGCAGTTCGCAACCTTTTCTACAATGTGCCGGCCAGAAGAAAGTTTCTGAAATCCGACAACGTCGAGTTCAAGCATATAGTCTCGGAATTCACAAAGGTTGCGCTGACAAGACCCGACATCAGTTTCTCGCTCACCCACAACGGCAAGGATATCTATGGGCTGAAGCAGGCGAAATCCCTGAAATACAGAATACTGGACTTGATGGGAGCTACTTTGGCGGCAGACGTTGCGGATGTCTCCGCCGAGACTTCCGTCGTGAGACTGAACGGATTCGTAGGCAGGCCCGACGCCGCCAGGAAGACCGTGAGCAACCAGTATTTCTTCGTGAACGGAAGATATTTCCGGAGCCCTTACCTGCACAAGGCGGTGATGAACGCCTACGAGGGGCTGATTCCGGAAGGAGCCACTCCCCCGTACTTCATCTATCTGGAAGTCGATCCGCATTCCGTTGACGTCAACATCAGCCCGACGAAGTCGGAAGTGAAGTTCGAGGACGAATCCTTCATCTTCCAGGTAGTCTATGCCGCTGTCAGAGAGACGATCGGGAAGAATTCCTTCGCCGGAAGCATAGATTTCTCCAATCCGGAAGCCAAGGATATGCCGGTTCTCGGAGCGCATTTCTCTGAATACAAACCCGATTCCATACCCCAGGTCTCAATCGACACGGATTACGACCCGTTCGACCAGAAAGACTCGGGCGACGCGGCCGGTCAGGGAGCAGGCTTCACAGCACGGCAGAGCGGAACGTCCGCTCTTCCGGGACAGTTCATCGACAGGAGGGAGGACTACGGGAAGCTTTTCGAAGACAGGGCTCTGCCCGTTTCCCAGACTATCATCATCGGCGGGAAGTACATCCTGGCTCCGTCAAGGGACGGGCTGATGGTGGTGAACGTCAGGAGAGCGCGGGAAAGAATCCTCTTCGACAGGGCGCTGGCGGCGCTGACGAAGAACGGGCACGTAACCCAGGCCAACATGTTCCCCGTAAAGGTGCAGGTCGGAGTGGAGAACAGGACTATATTCGACGAAAAGGCCGAACTGCTGGCCTCGCTTGGATTCGACATCTCTCCGTTCGGTAACGACACCGTCGTGGTGAACGGAGTTCCGGAAGGATATTCCTGCGAAGAAGGTAAGGTGCAGACGATGGTTTCCGACCTGCTGCTGATCCTTTCCGACGGCAGCTGCTCCCTGCCGGGAGTGATGGAATCCGCAATGGCGGAGAAATTCGCTCTTCTCGGAGCGTCGTCGGCCGAACCCCTCTCGTCCCCTATGGAAGCGAGGCGGCTCCTGGACACCCTGCTCTCCGGAAGCAATGCCGAAATCACGGCAAACGGGAAAAAGATAATGACAATCCTTTCCGTCGCGCAGATGGAAAAAAACTTTGGAATTTAGGAATATGCCATACTACAGCTACAACGACAACAATTCAGGCTCCTTCCTGGGCTGGATTCCTCCTGTTACCAGGAACATACTGCTGGTCAACATCGTGATGTTCATCGCCACGCTGATCAACCAGGAATTCATGATCCGGACTTTCGCGATGTTCAATCCGGAATCGCCGTTCTTCCGGATCTGGCAGCCTGTCACCTATATGTTCATGCACGGGAGTTTCTGGCACCTGTTCTTCAACATGTTCTGCCTCGTGATGTTCGGCTCCGCACTGGAAAGGGTGATAGGCTCGGACAAATTTCTCATCTTCTATTTCGTGGCAGGACTTGGAGCCATCCTTCTGCACACCGCAGTGGGCTACATCCAGTTGGCGAACCTGGCTTCCTCCAGCCCCGGAATCCTCACTCAGGGACAGATAGACCTTCTGCGCACGCCGACCCTGGGAGCCTCCGGTTCCATCTACGGAATCCAGATCGGCTACGCCATGCTTTACCCGAATGCCGTCTGGACACTTCTGTTCCCTCCGATTTCACTGAAAGCCAAATGGTTCGTGCTGATTTTCGTTGCCGTTGAACTGATCACGGGCGTGACCGGCACGACGGACGGCGTCGCCCATTTCGCCCATCTCGGCGGAATGCTTTTCGGATTCCTGCTCCTCCTCTACTGGATCAAGAGAAATAAAATCCGGAGACCTTAACGGCAGTCCCGGACAGTGCAGCCCCGGACGCGGCGGACATTACCGGATAAAACCGACAGAAAATGAGACAGACCAGAAACGGACAAGGGCTTTCAAGCGTGGCGGTAAGAGTGCTGATGCTCACGGCGGCCTTCCTGCTGTTCCTCAGCTATGCCTCGATGGTGGCGGACCCTTCCAAGGCCTGGTTTCTGACCGTTCTCGGACTGCTTTTCGTGCCGATAGCGGTAATCAACCTTCTTTTCCTCTACCTGGCCGCCCGAAAAGGCTCAAGAGCCCTGATGATTCCTCTGCTCGCCCTTCTGCCTTCGGTGATATTCATAGGCCGCTACTTCCAGTTCTCTTCGGGTGCCGAGGAAAAGGCAGAGAACTCGGTTTCACTGCTGACCTACAATGTAGGGCGGTTTTCTCTCGGGAAAGACTCGAGCCTCAAGGGTGAAGAAGGAGTCGCCGCCTGCACGGATTCCATCTGCAACTTCATCCGCAGGACCGACGCCGACATCGTCTGCCTTCAGGAAGTGAACATACCGGGGAAGTCGGATGCGGCGAAGTTCTTTTCCAGACGGTTTCCGGGCTACCACGCAAGCTACTTCCTGTTCGTCACCGACAAAGGCAGTTACGGAAACGTCACTCTTAGCAAGTTCCCGATAGCGGACAAGGGCAAACTGACTTTTGACAAGAGTTCCAATATGGCTATCTACACCGACCTGGAAATCAGCGAGGGTACTACGGTCAGAGTCTACAACTGCCATTTCGAAAGCTACAACATTTCTCTGTCAAGGCTTAAGGAATCCGTGGCAAGAAAAAACAGCGAGGTGATGTGGGAGACGGAAGAAAAGATGAAAAAGTCCATAAGGAGAAGGCCTGAGCAGGTCGAGACGGTGATGTCGGACATCGAGGAATGCACGCTTGAAGCCATCGTGGCCGGGGATTTCAACGACAATCCGATGTCATACTCCTACAACCGCCTGAAGAAAGGGCGGAAAGACACCTTCGTCGAGGCTGGCAAGGGGTTCGGCGCGACCTACTCGTTCCTCTGGCCTTTCGTGCGCATCGACTATATTCTTTATCCTTCGCATTTCGGCGCCGCGTCGCACCGGGTTCTGCATCCGGGATATTCAGACCACTATCCCGTTATCGCCGAAATCAACCTTGAATGAAAGGGACGGAGGACGGCCCTCAATCACTGGATGGAACTGATGTCGATCAGGTTGTTCAGAATCGCATAGACGGTGAGGCCTGCGACGGTCTTGATGCCAGTCTTGCGGGTAATGTTCTTGCGGTGGGTGATGACCGTGTAGATGGACAGGCTGAACTTGTCCGCGATTTCCTTGTTGAGCATTCCCTGAGCCACACAGACAAGAATCTCCTTCTCGCGGCTCGAGAGTTCGTTCCCGTCGGAAGTCCCGTCCGTCTGGCGTGAAGAATCCACGGCAGAATGCAGTTTACGCACAATCGTCGCGGAATCGTCGTACAAGGACACCGAACCGTCGTACTGCTTGAGTATTTCATCAGTCACGGCCGGGCCTTCAAGAGCGATGACGGAAGCATCGCTGGACTCGGCGATCAGCACGCGTCCGTCCTTGCGGCTCTGGAAATCAAAGACGGCGGGATCTATGATGATGACATCCGTGTCCAGATTCCTCAGCCTCGCTTCCGAAGTCTTGGAATAGTCGCGCAGATTCTCCTGAACGGTAAAATCCGCGTTGTCCGACAGTATGCCGGAAAGTCCGCGGGCTATGATGTCCGACGGAACTATCAATGTCACTTTCAGTTTACCTTCCATTGCGTTCAAGACTGCTGACTATCGGCACAAGAATGTTGTCCTCGACATAAGTGTGTCTTCTGAGGTCGTCACGGAAATGGCAGATGGACAGGAGAGCGGCTATTCTCGGCTGCTGGGCGCATTCCGTCGGAAGGTACAGCATCACGATGTTCTTGAGATCCTCAAGTTTCTCCTCCACGTTCTCGTGGTGTTCCTGAAACTGTTCGATTGAATATTCAGTCCCTCCCTTGCCGTCCAGAAGAGCCTCGACGTACGGGAAGACCACGTTTTCCTCATAAGCGAAGTGCTTGTCCAGTTCATTCTTGTAGTCCGTGAAGAACTTTAGCACGACCTTCTTCTGCTTCTCGTCGCACGGAGCGACAAGCGCGTCGATGGCCTTTTCAAGAGAACTGATCGCCATACCCATATAGTGGAGATGGGACGAATGCAGGTAACCGATGATGTCCTGAATGTTTCCTCCGGCCAGTTCCGCCTGAGACGGGACGTGGTCCGGAAAGGAATAGACGTTGCAGATGAGGATGAAAGTGTCCGCATCGATGCCGCAGGCACGGCAGGCCTCGGACACGGACATACCTGCGTACCTGAGATCCAGGCCGGTTCTTGATATGACCTGCAGCAGACTGTAGTCGGCGTCAATAAGCTCGGAGAGCTTCATTCCGGTTGTCAGCATTTTCTTGCCAGTTAAGTGAACGATAGTTGATGATCAATGCAAAGATAATGAATATTCCGATCTTACATCAGCATAGCCGTGATGTGGCAGCCCACGAAAGCGACAATCCAGGCCACGGCCATCGTGTAGGCGCAGACAGCGATCGCCCAGCGCCATTTTCCGGTTTCGTTCTTGATTGCCACGAAAGTGGCGATGCACGGGAAATACAGGAGTATGAAGATCATATAAGCCACGGCTGCCGGCAGTGAAACCGAACGCGCAAGGGTCCCCTGCAGCTGAGTGTCTCCCGCAAGGTCGCCGTCACAGTCCGCCGCCGCCTCAGCCTCATCCGGCGCATACATCACGCCGAGAGTGCTGACGACAAGTTCCTTGGCTACGACACCGGTAAGAAGGCCGATGTCCATCTTCCAGCTGAAACCGAGCGGGTCAAGAGCCGGCGAGACCGCCTTGCCGAGCTGGCCTATGTAAGAGTGCTCCTGCTGGTACTCCGCGCCCTTGTCCGAACGTGGGAAATAGCCCAGACACCAGATGACGACGGAACCTACAAGAATCGTGGTGGCCATCTTCTCGAGGTACTGCTTGCCCTTTTCCCAAGTATGTCTCCAGATCGCCTTCCCTGTCGGAATCCTGTAAGGCGGCAGTTCCATCACGAACGGAAGGTCGTCCTCCTTGATGAACCGGCTCAGCACGAGAGCCGAGAGAATCGCGAGCAGGATGCCGAGGAAATATATTCCCAGAAGGGCAAGGGCCGCGTGATGAGGGAAGAAGGCTCCCGCGAGCAGGACGAAGATCGGAAGCCGCCCGGCACAGGACATGAACGGAAGGATCGCTATCGTGATGAGGCGGCTTTTGCGGCTCTCGATGGCCCTGGTGGCGAGGATGGCCGGCACATTGCAGCCGAAACCCATCACCATAGGGATGAAGGATTTGCCGTGCAGACCGATCCGGTGCATCAGCTTGTCCACGATGAACGCGGCGCGCGCCATATAGCCGGAGTCCTCCATTATCGACAGGAAGAAATAGAGAATCAGGATATTGGGCAGGAAGACCAGCACGCTCCCGACTCCTGCGATGACTCCGTCGACAATGAGGTCCTTGAGCCATCCCTCCTTCATGAAGCCCGCGACGAATTCGCCGAACTTCGCCACCAGCCAGTCAATCCAGTTCATCGGGTAGTCTCCCAATGTGAAGGTGGACTGGAAAATCAGGTAGAGCAGGAGTATGAATATCGGGAAGGCGGCCCACTTGTTGGTGACCACCGCGTCAATCCTGTCGGTGACGGTTTTCTTCGGCTTCTCCTCGACGTGCGGGACGTAAGTCTCGGCGAGCGCGCCGTGGATGAATGAATATTTCGCATCCACTATCGCGGACTCCGCGTTGGTGTGCAGCAGATTCTCTATCCTGAAGGTTTCCTCGTTCTTGGCCTCCCTTATCTCGTCCGAGTTCGGAAGGGTGTCGATGACGTGTTCGATCTGCTTGTCGTTCTCAAGGAACTTGATCGCCAGGTAACGGGTCGAATACTTGTCACGGATGTCGGTGTTCTTCTGAATCAGCAGTTTCACACGGTCGATGCTCTTCTCGAGCTCGGCACCGTGGTTGATGTGGATGTGCCTTGCCAGTCTCTCGTCGTGCTGCTCGTAGATCTTGATCACGGTGTCGAAGAGTTCCGGAATTCCCGTACCGTCTCGGCTCACCGTCGGGCAGACAGGAACGCCGAGCAGGTAGCCGAGCTGCTTGATGTCAAGACTGTCTCCCCGGCCCTGAAGTTCATCGTACATGTTCAAAGCCATCACGACCCGCAGGTTCATGTCGATGACCTGAGTGGTGAGGTAGAGGTTTCTTTCGATGTTGGACGCGTCCACGACGTTGACCACCACGTCCGGGACATTCTCTATCAGATTCTTGCGGACATAAAGTTCTTCCGGGCTGTAGGCGGACAAGGAATATGTCCCCGGCAGGTCCACCAGCACGAACTTGTAGCCTCCATATTCAAAGCGCCCCTCTTTCGCATCGACCGTCACTCCGCTGTAGTTGCCGACGTGTTCGTGGCTTCCGGAAGCGATGTTGAACAGCGAGGTCTTGCCACAGTTGGGATTGCCGACAAGCGCCACGCGGATGACGTGGTGCCGTTCCTTGGCGAGACGCGACATTTCAAGATTGAGAGTGGCGACCTCGTCGCAGTCGTCATCGACTATCGACGAAAAATCCTGCCTTGCGTCCACCGCAGCCTTCGCTTCCTCCTCGCTGATGACATCGATGAGTCCGGCCTCAGAGCGCCGCAATGAAACCTTGTAGCCAAGTATCTCATATTCAATAGGATCCTTCAATGGGGCGTTCAGCACCACCTGCACTTTTTTCCCGGAGATGAAGCCCATTTCGATGAGCCTCTTGCGGAAGCCTCCGTGGCCGTTCACCTTGGCGATGACGCCTATTTCTCCCGTTTTCAGTTCTGATAATTTCATCGTGGCCGCAAATGTGCCACAAAGTTATTCATTTTTCAAGACTTACCATATCCCTAACAGTTGGTATTCGAAGAAGGTCAATCACAACAAAGTGTTACATCTCCCTCATCCTCCCGTTTCAGATGCAGCAGAAAACACTATCTTTGCGATATGGAAAACAGACGGTTTTTGGAGTGCTGCTGCACGGACGCGGCAGAAGCGCTCGAAGCGCAGGCAGGGGGCGCCGGAAGGGTTGAACTTTGCGAAGACCTGAGCTGCGGCGGCGTCACGCCGGGCAGGGGGAACATCGAGGAAACGCTGCGCAGCGTGAACATTCCGGTGAATGTTCTGATCAGGGCCAGGGGCGGAGATTTCGTCTATGACGAAGATGAAGTCGAAGAGATGGTCCGCTCGGTCAGGATGTGCAGGGAACTCGGCGTGAACGGAGTGGTCATCGGTGCGCTCGGAAAGGACGGAAGCATCGACACGGCAACCGCCGGAAGGCTCATAGCCGAAGCGAAGGGGCTTCACCTGACCTTTCACCGGGCCTTCGACGAGTGTTCGGACCCGTTCAAGGCCCTTGAGGACATCATCGCCCTCGGCTGCGACCGCCTTCTGACGGCAGGACACGCCACCAACGTCAACGACGGAAAGGAAATGCTCAAGCGTCTGAACGCAAAGGCCGACGGCAGAATCATCATCCTGGCCGGCTCCGGAGTCAGGCCTGGCAACATCGCGGACATCGAGGCTTATGCCGGCATCAAGGAATTCCATTCATCCTCGCACGGGGCGGACGGGAGGACATCCCGGGAGACAGCCGCCGCGATGGTGACGCCGGCTCATTGCCCTGAATGATTTTCTTCGTATATTAGCACGATAACGGAAAACATCAATTAAAAACACAACGAGTATGAAAAGCATCTTAAGAATCATCGCCCTCGCTTTTCTGACGATTCCGGCAACGGTTTCGGCAAAGGATTCACAGACAGTCGTCAACGTGATTCCTTACCCTCAGAGCGTTGAAATCGAAAAAGGCTCATTCAAGGCCGCAGGAGCCAATTTCAACTGCGACAAAGAAATTGACGAAGGTTCCCAGTCCCTCATAAGGGAATTTGCGGACCGGATTTCCTTCGTAAGCGGAAGGATGTGTTCATTCGCAGCCCCGCTCGGACTGAACAGTTCCGCCTCGGCCCAGACCAAAGGATTCATATTCCTGAAGGACAGCGGAAAGGCTCCGGAGGAATATTCGATCGACATAACCGCAAAGAACTGCACGGTCAAGGCCTCCTCATACAACGGTTTCCTGTATGCCATCCAGACGCTCAAGCAGCTGACCAGCGCCAACATCTTCAGCAAGGCTCCGGTCGCCTCGGAGAAATTCTTCTTCCCTTGCGTCAGGATCCAGGACAGGCCGCGCTTCGGCTACAGGGGAATGCACCTTGACTGCTCAAGGCATTTCTTCTCCGTCGAAGAAGTCAAGAAGTACCTTGACATAATGGCGCTTTACAAGCTGAACCGCTTCCACTGGCACCTCACCGACGACCAGGGCTGGAGGGTGGAAATCAAGAAATATCCGAAACTCACCGAAATCGGAGCCTTCAGGAACGGCACGATGGTCGGCAAGGACTGGGGCACCAATGACGGAATACGCTACGGCGGCTACTACACTCAGGAACAGCTCAAGGACGTCGTCGCCTACGCCGCGAAACTCGGAATCACCGTCATTCCGGAAATCGACCTTCCGGGACATATGATGGGAGTCCTCGCAGGATATCCGGAACTTGGATGCTCAGGCGGTCCTTACGAAGTCTGGACGGAATGGGGCGTTTCCGACAAGGTGCTCTGCCCGGGCAAGGAGGAGATGTTCACCTTCCTTGAAGACGTGTTCACGGAACTGACGGAAATCTTCCCTTCCGAATACATTCACATCGGCGGAGACGAATGCCCTAAGACCGAGTGGGAGAAATGCCCGGCCTGCCAGGCCAAGATCAAGGAACTCGGCATCACCGCTCAAAACGGACAGAGCGCCGAACAGTACCTGCAGAGCTACGTGACCGCGAGGATCCAGAGTTTCCTCAACGGCAAAGGCCGCAAAATCATCGGCTGGGATGAAATACTTGAAGGAGAACTCGGGGAAGGAGCCACGGTTATGTCCTGGAGAGGCACAGCCGGCGGAATCAAGGCTTCCAAGATGGGCTTCGATGTCATAATGACTCCTAACACTTACTGCTACTTCGACTACCTCCAGTCACAGGATGCCGAAAAGGAGCCCCTGGGCATCGGAGGTGATCTCCCTCTCGAAAAAGTCTATGGCTATGAACCTTTCGAGGGACTCGGAAAAGATCAGCAGAAGCACATTCTCGGAGTGCAGGCGAATCTCTGGACAGAATACATCGCCACTCCGGAGCACCTTGAATATATGCTCCTTCCAAGAATGACGGCGCTTAGCGAAGTGCAGTGGTGCAAGCCTGAAGACAAGAATTTCGAGAGGTTCACATCTTCGCTCAAGGCGGAATCCTTCAGGATCTTCGACATTCTGGGCTACAATTACAGGAACTTTTAATTTTTATGAAT
>CAVHYF010000050.1:0-12152 GCA_963640265.1 bacterium
TGTCTGTTTCCGGCATCTCAGCATAGGCGTTTGCGGCCATTTGCCCAGCCCGTGAGGGTAAAGATACTAAATTTTCCAGACTTACAAACAAGGCAAAATGGCGATTTTGGGGCCGGAAGCCGCTCTCCGACAGCCTTTTGTCTGAATGCCTCAATATATCACGATTTTCCGAATACTTCCACAACTTCGACGATTCCGCTGATGTGCCCACCGCCTCGGAGATTGACTGCGTCTGCCCGGTTATCGGCAATGACGTAAAGAACGGGGCCGGGTTCGGGCTACTCGGTCCTTATGGAGTCGGCCGGGTTCGCTTTCGAGGCGTGCAGGGCCTGCAGCAGGACGGAGAGAACGGCTATCAGCAGGGACAGGAGCGCAGTGGCGAGGAATATCCACGGGCTGAGGTCTATCCGGTAGCTGAAGTCTTCCAGATAGCGGCTCATCAGTTTCCAGGACAGTGGCACGGCGAACACGAAGGAGATGAGCAGAGGCGCGCAGAATTTCCTCAGGAGCATAGCGAGTATCTCGCCGACAGTGCCGCCCATAATGCGGCGCACGCCTATCTCCTTGCGGCGCTGCCTGATGAAGAACAGCGACATCCCGATGAAGCCCAGCACGGAGATGAGTACGGCGACGAGCGTGAACATCGAGATGAGCTTCATCGTGTCCCGCTCATCCGAGAACGAATCCTCCACTCCCTTTTCGAGGTCACGGACTTTCCAGTCCAATTCTTCTGATGTCCCGTCCACCTTTTGTACCAGTTCGCAGAGCTTCCTGTAGGCGTCGCGCGACCCGTCGGTCAATACGAGATAGCTCGGATACTTTATTTTCCCGGTCGGAAGCAGGGTCATCATAATCTTCTGATCGGCCTCAAGTATGTTTATCGTACGGTAATTCGAGAACACTCCGGCTATCTGCTGAGTCTCCCCGTCGCCCCAGACCAGCTCCGTGTCTCCGTCCCCGAGGCCGACTGCGGCGGCGAGGGTTTCGTTCACGTACTCCACGTCTCCGGACAGATGATAGTCTTTCAGCAGCTTGATGCCGGATATTTCCAGATATGTGCTGTCGCAGTTGAAACTGTAGACGAGGACGTCGTTCAGATCCTTGTCTTTTTTAAATGACATACGGACGTTGTTGCCGTCCAGCGAAGAGCCGTCGAAGGTTCCTATGGCCCTTATGCACGGGAGAGCCTCCAGTTCGCTCCTTATGAGTTCATCCTCGTCAGGACTGATTATGTAGAGGTTCTCGACATTGTGGCCGAGAGGTGCGCTTATGAGGTGGTTTATCTGAAGCCAGATGGTGAAGGAGGCCGTGAGCATAGTCACGGTGATGATGTTCTGCAGGATGATGAAGACCTTGCTTAGCACCAATTTCGAATGCTGACGGAACGAACCCTTCACGATGTCTATGGGCTTGAACTTAAGCAGCAGCAGGGTGGGGAGGATGCCGGAGATGATGCCGGTCAGGACTATGAAGAGGATGCAGGCCGACACCGTGCCGAAGGAAAGGTCGCGTATCAGGTCTATCCTGCCGCCGAAAATGGTCTCGAACCTGTCCTCGAAGCACAGGGCCAGGGCGAAGCCGATGAGGAAGGAGACGAAGACCATCAGCGTCGATTCCGCTATGAGTTCCAGGGTTATGCCCCGGCCGTCGCTTCCGAGCAGGCGGCGCGTGGCCACTTCCTTGGCGCGGAAGCCGGTGTTCGCGGTGGTGAGGTTCACGTAATTCGTCACGGCGAAAAGCAGAATGGCCAGAACTGCGGCGAACAGGATTTTCAGCCGGGTGCTGTCTCCACTGAGGATTCCGCCGCCGCTGTTCTGCGGCGCGAACATCAGTTCGCCCAGAGGTATCAGTACGGGTTTCGGCTCCACGCCGAAATAGTCCAGTGACGGTATCTGTTCTTTGAAGAATTCCGCCATATCTCCGGTCTTATCCTCCAGCGAGGCTCCGGGGCGGGTCATCAGGAACGAGTACGTGGAGCCCAGAGGGCCTGAAACATAAGTTCCTCCGCCGATACGGTAGCCGAGAATCTGAGGGTAGCGCGCACTGTTTGCGATGAGTTCCGTGGTGTTCAGGAAGGCAGTCCTGTCGAAATCCTCTATTACGGCTGATACGGTATAGACGAGGGTCGAATCATAAGGGTCGCCGGTCCCGTCGTTTATGGTTATATATCTGGAGCCGACGATGTTAAGCGGCTGTCCGAGAGGATTCCTGTCCGGGAAGAGCTTTTTCGCGAGCGATTCCGTTATGACGCATTTCTCGGGGCTGTCGAGGGCTGTGGCCCTGTCCCCTGAAATGAAATTGAAGTCGAAGAATCTGAAGAAAGTGGAGTCGGCCGCCATAATATTTCCCTCCCCCTCGCCGTTGCTGCTGCCGGAGGAGCGGTCTTCGAACTTGATTCTGCCTATATGCATATTCAGGCAGCAGACGGACTCTATCTCGGGATAGCGCTCCTGAAGGGCGTGCGTGGCATCCGGCCAGGTGGCCAGATGGGACCCCGTAACCGAAAGGACTTCTATCCTGTCGCGGTTATGATGCTGGCGGTCTATGCTGAACTGGCGGTAGCTGTAATCTCCGAGCAGGATTACGAACATCAGCGAGACTGCAAGCCCGAAGGTGTTTATGAGGGCGTAAAGCGGATTGTTCCTGAGGTAACGAAAGAAGTACTTCATCTTATTTTCTTTTACAGTCGGCATTATCTTTTACACTTTCTGTGCCAGATGAGCTTGTTGCTTGGTATTCAGGCGTTTGTGGATTCCGGAGGAGTGCGTGGCTGTGCTTATGAATTAAAGTTCGTTCTTCACATCGCTCACGATCTGGCCGTCGAACAAGTCGATCGTGCGCTGGGCGATGGCCGCATCCCTCTGGGAGTGGGTCACCATCACGATGGTCGTACCTTCCCTGTTGAGTTCGCTAAGAAGGTCCATCACCTCCTTGCCGTTCTTGGAGTCGAGGTTACCGGTAGGCTCATCGGCGAGGATCAGTTTAGGATTGGCCACGACCGCACGGGCGATGGCCACTCTCTGCTGCTGACCGCCTGAGAGCTGCTGCGGGAAGTGCTTGGCTCTGTGGCTGATGCTCATTCTCTTCATCACTGCCTCGACCTTCTCGCGGCGCTCGGCGGCGGAGTAGTCCATATAGCGCAGAGGCAGTTCGATGTTCTCATAGACGTTCAGCTCATCGATAAGGTTGAAGCTTTGGAACACGAAACCGATGTTGCCCTTGCGGAACTTGGTGCGGTCTTTCTCCTTGAGCTGGCCGACCTCCTGACCCAGGAGCTCATAGCTGCCGGATGTCGGGTTGTCCAGAAGTCCGAGGATGTTCAGAAGCGTGGACTTGCCGCAACCTGAAGGACCCATAATGGCGACGAATTCGCCATCCTTGATTTCGAAATTCACATTGTCGAGAGCGGTGGTCTCGATCTCGTCGGTGCGGAACACCTTGCAGATATTTTGAATCTTGATCATAATGCAGGTATTTAAAATTTATTCTGTCTTTATGCTTTCGGCGGGATTCTCGCCCGCCACTTTTCTTACACACGCATCGGACACCAGAGCGACTGCCGCAAGCACCGCCAGAGTCGGAAGAAGGAATACCCACCAGCTGAGCGGAGCCTGAAGGCTGAATTGGCGGAGCCATCTGATGGCCGTGACGCCCGCGAGGACGCAGCCAGTTGCGGCGGACGGCAGAGCAATGCGCATCAAGGAGATGAGGAACATCTCGCGAATCTGGGAGAACTGCGCACCGTTCACTCTGCGCACCGCGATTTCCTTGCTTCTGCGCTTGACTTCATCGATGGTGTACCCCGTAAGCCCTATCAGCGCTATGAACAGAGTCACTATGCATCCGAGCAGGATGGAGTTGCGCGTACGGCGGGTGGAGGAGAAATTGTCCGAAGCGAGGATGCTGAACGGAGTGAGCCTGACTTTCTGATCGGGCAGCAGCTCGGAAACGAGGGTCCAGGTGTCAGCAAGAGCCTCCTCGTCCATCGAATGATAGCGGATGAATGCGTAGTTGAATAAGCGGGCATAATCATCCGGATTCGCGTAGAATACAGCCATAGGTCTGCTGAGGCGGCCGTCCGAAGTCTCGAAGCCCTGTGTGCGCATCCCGTCCACTACGCCGCAGACGGTCATAGTCTGCCTGGAGTGTCCCGAGACCTGTATCTCCTTGCCGATGATGTCATCCCAGCCGGTCAGATTCTTCATCCTCTCGGCGAAACTGCGGTCCACTATGACTTCGCAATCGGGCGGAAGGGATGTATCGAAGGGGCGGCCCTCGACGATCTCCACTCCGAGTGTCTCGAAATAGTTCCCATCCACCTCATAGAAGTCACGGACATTGAAAAGCTCCCTGTCCTCTCCCGGAAGCGAGACATTGTCTCCCGACTGCCTGTAGAACGGGCTTGCATTGGCAAGGCTTACGTTCTCTATGCAGGTCAGGGACGGAAGCTGCTCGCTCAGGAGTTTCTTCTGAGCGGAAGTGAGCTCGCCCATATCCAGCTGCGCGATGTTCTCCGTCTCGAAGCCGAGCGATGAGGTGGAGATGAGTCGGTACTGTCTGTTTATCACGAGGACGGTTATAGTAAGGAATGCCGTGGCCGTGAGTTCCACCGCCAGAAGCGCCAGTTTCCAGACGCGGCGGCTCTCGCGGAAGTTGCGGAATGCCGCGGCGATGGGGATCCTCCCGAAAACGCGTGCCGGGACTATGCTGTTCAGCACAAGAACTGTCAGCAGAATGCCCAGGGCAAGCAGCAGAGGCGTTCCGGAGAAGAGAGCGGAAGGAGCGACGCCCATCATATTCTCCACCATAGAGCCACAGGCGAAAATGATAGCCACGGCGAGTACCGCCGCCAGAAGCCCGTGCACGAGCGATTCGGCCGCCATCATCTTCAGCATATCCGCACTCGAACTGCCGAGGCACTTGCGCAGAGCCATCTCGCGCGAGCGGTTCACCGAAGTGGAAATCACGATGAGCAGATAGTTCAGCACAGAAGTCAGCAGCAGGGCGAAGGCCACAAGGGCCAATACCAGATTCGCTCCCCGAGCCGAGTCATCCTCGAGGTGGTAGCCCGAGAAGGGTTTGAGCATCAGGGTATAAGTGTAGCCGGCATCTTTCATCTCCTCCAGAGGGAAGTAATTCCGCAGAAATTCCGGCATCCCGGCGTGTATCTGCTCGGGCGTGGAGCCTTTCACCAGAAGCAGAAATGTTCTGTAACGGTCGTTTCCTATCAGATTAGCGCTCCCATCGTAGGTTATCTTGCCGATGGTCGGCAGCGCGATGAGCACGTCCGGACGGTAGGAGGAATTTGCAGGAAACTCCTCGTACACGGCACCCACGGTCAGTTCCAGCGAGGGGTTTATCGCAGGTATGGTGACCGTCCGGCCCAGAGCGGAAGCGGCGGCCGTGCGGGCGTCCGCCCCCTTTTCTGTGCAGATTTTCGCGGCTACGCTACTGCTAATGGCTATCTGCCCGTCCACGGAGAGGGCCGTGATGCCATCGCCTGCAAGAATGCCGCGAGCGAAGACTTTGAAAAAACAGGAGTCCGCCAGAAACGCCGCGGAAGCACCGACGCGCCGGTCATCGTCCCGGATGACCAGATCGCAGTCCGTAGCCACATAGGTGAAGCGCGTCGCGCTTTCCACCTGAGGAAAATGCTCCTTCATTATCGGAGCCACGCCGCCGGCGGTCTGGGGATAGAGGTTATACTCGCCTCCCAGCTCTATGGACTGGTTCACATAGTAAATCCTGTCTATCCCGAGAAGATAGGAGTCATAGGTCTGTTCATAGCAGACCTTGGTCGCAAGCACCAGCCCGACTGAAAGCCCGACCGCGAGGGTCAATATCTTCAGTCCGTTCCTGCGGCCTTTGGCGGCCAATGTTCTGACCGCAGTCGAAAAATAATGTCCGAATGTCATATCTGTTCTGTTCCGGCAGTAGCGGGGGCATCCCCGAGCGCTGCCAAGTAAGGTATTATTCTGTTTTAAGTTTTTCCACAGGATTGGCCGTGGCCACGCTCCAGCTGCGCAGCGTCACGATGCCGACGGTGACGCCTCCGACCTCCACGCCCGGGGCCTCGTCGATGACGGTCTCCGCTATAGGGCGGGACATATAAGTCTGGTACTTGCCTCCCTGATAAGGGGAAGGGGTGGTGAGGACATACAGCTGGTCCACATCCTTCAGACCCTTGTTATAGCTGAAGTTGTAGCTTACCTGGGTCATTATCACGTAGAAGGCGGCGAATGCCACTGTCATTCCCAGGATGTTCAGCAGGCTGGAGACCTTGTAGCGCTTCAACGTGTTCAGAAAATTATGAAATATATAGCCCATTGTGAATGTTTATTTTATGATCAGTTCATCTTTCGCCCCGAAGCTGTCATAGCCGGATATGATGACCTTCTCGCCGGCCTCAAGCCCTTCCAGAACCTCGTAATACTGAGGGTTCTGGCGGCCGATGCGGATGTTTCTCTTGACTGCCTTGCTACCGTCGGCAGAGAGGACATAGATCCACTTGCCGCCTGTCTCCTGATAGAAGGAGCCGCGGGGGATGATGATGGCCTCGGCGCTCTGGCCGAGCTGGAGGTTCAGGTAATAGGTCTGACCTGTGCGGATGTTCTCAGGCTGAGTGCCTTCGAAGCGGAAATCTGCCTTGAACTTGCCTTCGCGTACCTCAGGATAGACCTTGCGGATGGACGCCGCATAGCTTTCGCTCTGACGTTCGAAGGAAGCCTCGAGGCCCGGTGTGACGCGGTCGATATAGTGTTCATCTATCTGAGCTTCAATCTTATATGAATCCAGGTTGTTTATCTGGCCGATCTTGGATCCGGCACTTACGGCCTGTCCGAGCTCGACATCCAGAAGTCCGAGTTCTCCGTCGATAGGGGCTTTCACTGAAAGATTATCCTTGCGGCGGCGGATCATCATCATATTCTGCCGCATATTGTCCAGGCTCTCCTGCATCTGTGTAATCTCCACGCTGCGGTAAAGGCTGTCCTGGCGGGCGCGGTTCAGAACGAGGGCGAGCTTGTCCCGGGAGAGCTGATAGTCCTCTTCGGCCTTGAGATAGTCTTCCTTAGCGATGAGTTTCTCTTCGTAGAGCGTCTTCTGCTGCTCGAAAGCACGCCTGTAGCGGCGGACCTCCATCTGAAGCTGGAGTTTCTCCTGCTCCACGCTGAGCTTCTGCTGCTCCATCGAAATCATTGTGTTTCGAAGTATATTCTCTTTTTCGGCAAGTTCAGCTTCGGAGTTAAGAATCTGCATATCAAGCTGTTCGTTACCCAGGATAACGATAACGTCTCCGGCCTTCACGTGGCTGCCTTCCTCGGCTACTATCTGCTCCACATTACCGCCTTCGGTAGGGCTGATCTGTACGGTGGTCATAGGCTGTACCTGACCGCTCACGCGGATGTAGTCGTTGAATTCTCCCTGAACTGCTGTGCCTGTGAGAAGGGAGTCTCCGTTCACTCTCAAGGAGGATTTGCTGCTGCCGAACAGCAGAATGACCAGGAGAATCAATACCGCTCCGCCGATCCAGAACGGAACTGCTTTTCTGGTGAATGCGCGGCGGATGCCTGTTTTCTGTTCAATAATCTTATCCATAGTATTGTTATCTTTCTTTAATTCTTTAACTGAATTTTAAATTGGCCGGAGGCCGTATTGTCTTTGGCCGCGAGGCCGCGAAAATCAATTACTGGTCGAGGTAGCGCTCGCCGTTGTAGTAGTGCACGACGCGCTCCTTCAGAAGGTACTTCAGGCGGGCGTTGAGCTGCTCGGCGCGCGCCTTCATATAGTTCCCGGCAGCGGTCTGATACTCGATGGAGGAGATGAGACCCTGGTCGAACTTCTTGAAATTCAGCTTGTACGCCTCGCCCTGAACTTCGCTTCGGCGCTCGGCCTGAAGCAGAGCGGCCTCGGCTCCGTCACGCTCCTGCATCGCACGGCGCACCTCGCTCTCGACATCGCGCAGGGTCTGGTCGTACTGCAGCGAAGCTTTGCGGTAGGCGTTGCGCTTGCGTGCGAGGGTGTTGTATTTTTCCAGACGTCCGTAGATCGGGATGCTCAGGGAGAGCTGGATGTACTCGCCGGCGTTGCGCTTGATCTGCTCGAAGTACGGCGTGGAGACGTAGCTCTCGTCGCCCGGGTAGGTGTAATAGCTTGAAGACCAGCCGCCGTAGAGCGAGAGCGACGGGAGGAACCCCCACTTCGCCGAGCGCATCTCGAGGCGGGCGTTGTCACGAGTGACGCGCGAGATCGCGACCTTCGGCAGGAACGCTTCGGCATTCGCGGAGATCTCTCCGAAGTCGAGCAGCTTGCTCTGGGGCGCGAGGCTCTCGATGTCAGTATCAAGGACGAGCGGCTCGTCCAATGGCCACAGCATCACGTCCTGAAGTGTTATCATCGCGTCCTTCAGGGAGTTCTGTGCGGTCACGAGTTCGTATTCCCTGTCGGAGAGGTCGGCCTGCATCTGGACTACGTCTGCGTGGCCCTTGGAGCCGAGATCCTCCTGGCGGGTGGCGAGTTTCACTGCGCTCCTGGCGTTTTCAACCTGCTCCGCGATTATGTCTACGAGGGATGTGTAGTAGATTACGTTGAAGAATGCTTCGGTGGTGGCGAGACAGACTTTGTCTTCCTCCTGCTCTTCGGAGCTCAGACCCATTGCTACCGAGGTCTTTGCGATGCGCATATTGTTCACTGAGCTGAAGCCGTCGAAGAGGGTTATGCCTGCGCTGAGGGACATTCCGTTGTTGAAGGAAGTCGTGGTGACGTAGGTATTCGTCTCAGGGTCGATGTTACGGCCGAAGTATGAATAGGCATAGGTGCTTCCGCTTATGGAAGGGGTGAAGGTTTTTAGTATTGCTTCGCGCCTGTCGACTCTGGCGTCTGCGGTTTCGGTCTGCTTTACCAGGACGTCCGTGGAGTGCTCGAGGGCGTAGAGCATACAGTCGCGAAGGGTCATCTTGTGGATTGTGACGGTGTCGGCAGCGGTCTCGGCGGCGCTGCTCTGAAGTTCGCTTGGCAGGGTGTCAGGCATTATCTGTGCGGTGGCGCTGAATGAGGCTGCGAGAGCGAGAGTTGTAAATATAAGTGTAAACTTTTTCATCTTTTTTCTGTTACGCCGGATTCTGTTACGACTCTCGTGCCAAACTCGTCAAAAGTCTGTGTATTAGGCGATTATGTAATTTGCGCATCTTAGAAAGTGTAAAGTTTTTTTACACTCGTGTCAGAAAACTTTACACTTCGGGTTTACACACGGTGTGTTTTTCCTATTCAATTTAAATTTGCTACTTTTGCATCTGTTTGAACATTTTCACAATTCGCAGGCTGCCAGCCTGCAGGGGCAGGATTATCTTTCTAAGCAGCTTCTGTGTTATGAAGAAAGTTGGGAAAATACTTGTGGTGGACGACAACGCGGGCATCCGGTCGACATTGAAGATTCTGTTGCCAGTCCGGTTCGAGGCGGTGGAGATACTTCCGTCGCCGGTGCAGCTGATGAGCACGGTAAGCTCATTCAGGCCGGACGTTGTTCTTCTGGATATGAATTTCAAAACGGACATCAACACCGGCAATGAAGGTCTGTTCTGGTTAAGTGAGCTCAGGAACGCCAATCCGAATCAGAAGGTCGTGCTGTTTACGGCCTATGCGGATATATCCCTGGCTGTCGAAGGAATGAAAAGAGGAGCCTTCGACTTCATCGTCAAGCCTTGGGAAAATGAAAAACTGATTGACGTTCTGGAAAGGGCTGTGGCGGAGAACAGGAAGGACAGCAGGATGTCCAATGAATATGCTTCCGGACCGACCGGCATGTATTGGGGTACATCCCGGGCCATGGCTGAAATCAGGAAAACTGTAGAGAAGATAGGCCCTACGGATGCCGCAGTGCTGATTACCGGAGAGAACGGGACAGGTAAGGATCTGTTGGCAAGAGAGCTGCACAATCATTCCGAACGCAGGAACGCTCCGATGGTAAGTGTGGATGCCGGGGCGATTCCTGAGACTTTGTTCGAGAGCGAACTTTTCGGTCACGTCAAGGGTGCTTTCACAGATGCTTATGCAGACAAGGTCGGAAAGATCGAACTGGCAGAAGGCGGAACTCTTTTCCTGGATGAAATAGGAAATATTCCCCTGCATCTTCAGGCAAAACTTCTCAGAGTCCTTCAGGACAGGACGGTCACCAGGGTGGGGGACACGAAGCCCCGCAAGGTGGACATCCGGCTGATCTGTGCCACCAATGTGAATCTGCGGCAGAAAGTGCAGGAAGGATTGTTCAGGGAGGACCTTTTCTACAGGATAAACACTGTCAGCATCCATCTCCCTGCTCTGAGGGAACGTCCGGAGGACATCCTGCCGCTCGCGGGAATATTCATAAAAAAATTCGATGAGAAGTATCATCGTGAAGTTGAAGGCGTTGCCGAGGAGGCCAAGAACGCTTTGACGGGTTGTCGCTGGAGCGGGAATATCCGCGAACTTCAGAACTGCATCGAAAAAGCGGTGATTCTTGCCGAAGGCGGCAACTTGACAGAAGAAGAGTTGCAGCTGCCGTCCGAGATTCCTTCCGAAGAACACGAGACGCAGTTGGAGACGCTGGAAGAGGCGGAGGAGAAAGCTGTCAGGCTGGCGGTGGAGAAATATTCCGGCAATATGTCACTGGTCGCCAAAGCCCTGAACATCAGTCGTCCGACACTTTACAGCAAACTCAAGAAATACGGTATTTAGGATTATGTCTATGACTTGGACAGCAATATTCGTTGCGTTGGGAGCCGCGCTTGCCGCCGCCTTGCTTGCCGCGCTGTTCACCAGACACAGAATTCTCAAGAAAGTCACCTATATGCTGGATGCGCTTGAGGATAAGGAGACCAATTTCAAGTTCAGGGAATCAGGCCTTGGCAGTCGTAGGATCAATCATACTCTGAACAGAATCAGAAGCATATATCAAAAGGAAATGGCCGAAATCAGAGAGCGGGAGGAGTACTATGGGCAGATGCTTGACAAGGCCAAGACAGGGATTGTCGTGATTGATCCCGGGACGGATTCCGTGCTTTACACCAACAAGCCGGCGCTCCTTCTTCTTGGGCTGTCATCGTTGAGCACCTTACGCCAGATAGACATCGTAAGTCCTTCTCTGAGAACTGCTTTTGAAAAAGTGAACGAGGGCTTCGACCAGAAAGCGTCGATCTGCTCTGAAAGCTCTCAAACAAACCTCTCCCTTTCGGCAACTTCTGCGCAAATCGGACATAAGGACGTCAAGATCATCGCCGTTAACGACATTTCTGAAACCATTGAAGAGAACGAGTCAGAGTCGTGGACAAGGCTCATCAGGGTGCTGACCCACGAGATTATGAACACGGTCACGCCGATAGCCTCTCTTTCCGAGGCTCTTTCCGAGCAGGCTGTGACTCTCGCCCCGTCCACGGAAGGTCCGGATTTCAAAGCCGGTCTGGAAACGATAGCCAGTTCTTCCAGGAATCTGATAAAGTTCGTCAATTCTTACAGGGATCTGACTCACGTTCCCGTACCTGTAAGAAAAGCGTTTTTTGTACGGGATCTTGCATCCAAGGTTATTGACCTCAGTCAGCCGGTTCTGACAGCTGCCGATGCCACTGCCTGTTTTGTGGAAAAGACCGATGATGTCCTGCTGTATGCGGATGAAAGCCAGATCTCCAGAATTCTGATCAATCTGGTAAAGAATGCCGTTCAGGCCGGAGCAAAACACATCGGAATCTCTGCCGAGATTGACAAAAGGGACAATGTCATCATCAATGTCAGCAATGACGGAGTTCCGATCAGTCCGAGGAGTCAGGAGGAGATATTCATTCCTTTCTTCACCACCAAGCAGGACGGCAGCGGAATCGGGCTCAGTCTGTCGCGGCAGATCATGAGGATGCATGGAGGAACTTTGCGTCTTTCCCGTTCGGATTCTGAAGCCACAGTTTTCACTTTGGTTTTCAGATAGCTGCTATTCTGCGTTTCCGCTTACCGAGACGTTTTCAACACCTGCGGCTTTCAGAAACTGCCCTCAATTATTCACGTGAGGGATAGTGAAGGGACAATAGTGGAGTAGAGGCAATGTTTCTCTCTTTTGACGGCAATGGTATGATCCCGAACGGGATTCTGATGTAAATGCCGCACTCGCCGTGCTTGTCGGCCGGGGTCTGGAG
>CAVHYF010000051.1:0-11844 GCA_963640265.1 bacterium
TGGCCTTGTAGCCGATGATAGGGTTGAGGGCGGTAACGATACCGATGCTGTTCTTGACCATCTCGTAGCAGCGGTCCCTGTTGACTGTGATGCCCTCGACGCACTTCTCGCGGAGGGTGTTCATCGCGTTGGTCAGCCAGGTGATGCTTTCCATAATGGATTCTGCGATAACCGGTTCCATAACGTTCAGCTGAAGCTGGCCTGCCTCGGCGGCGAAGGAAACGGTGGTGTCGTTGCCGATGACCTTGAAGCAGACCTGGTTGGTCACTTCAGGGATGACCGGATTGACCTTGCCAGGCATTATGGATGAACCCGGAGCCATAGGCGGGAGGTTGATTTCCTTGAGTCCGCAGCGAGGGCCTGAGGTCAGGAGACGGAGGTCATTGCAGATCTTGGACAGTTTGACGGCAAGTCTCTTGAGGGCGCCCGAATAGCTGACGTAGGCACCGGTGTCAGGAGTGGCCTCCACAAGGTCAGGAGCCGCGATGAACTTCTCGCCGGTGAGTTCGGTCATCTTTTTTGCGCAAAGTTCGGCAAAGCCCGGCTTGGCGTTAAGGCCTGTACCGATGGCAGTGCCGCCCATATTGATTTCATAAAGGAGGTTCACGTTCCTCTCGAGGTTGAGGATCTCTTCGCTGAGGTTCGTGGCGAATGCGTGGAACTCCTGGCCGGAAGTCATCGGAACGGCATCCTGAAGCTGGGTGCGGCCCATCTTGATGACATCCATAAACTCCTCGCCTTTCTTTCTGAAAGCATCGATGAGGTCCTGCAGGGCCTTCTCCAGCTTCCTGTTCATTCTGATGAAAGCGTAGCGGAATGCTGACGGGTAGGCGTCGTTGGTTGACTGTGCGCAGTTCACGTGGTCGTTCGGTGAACAGAACTGGTACTCGCCTTTCTTGTGGCCCATGATTTCGAGAGCCCTGTTGGCGATGACTTCGTTGGCATTCATATTCACTGAAGTGCCTGCTCCGCCCTGCATCATATCCACAGGGAACTGGTCGTGCAGCTTGCCGTTGATGATTTCACGGCAGGCGGCCACGATGGCATCGGCTATCTCCGGGGACAATGCGCCAAGTTCCTTGTTAGTCTGCGCGGCAGCCAGCTTGATGCAGGCCATCGCGATGACATACTCAGGGTAGTCGCGCATTCTGGTGTTGGAAATCTTATAGTTGTTGAGGGCCCTCTGTGTCTGGACACCGTAATAGGCCTCAACCGGAACCTGAAGTTCACCAAGAAGATCGGATTCAATTCTGAATTTCTCTTCGCTCATAATGATTATTTCTTGTTTATTGACAATTGATTTTAATTTTTAACAGTCAAATTGTTTTAACTTTCGACCGACAAAGGTAAGCCCAAAAAAAATCATAAGCAAGACTTTCCTTCCGCCTGCTTTGCAGTCGTGCAGGAATTGACCAGATACGCTATGGAAACATAAGGGATGCCGGAGTTGGTCGTCAGACCGATCTCGCAGGTGCGGCTGTTCGAATAACCCACCGGAATGCCCTTGACACTGGACTTCAGTTTGCGCAGGGCATATTTGTTCAGCTCCGGATGCGTCATTCCTTTGTCACCGGCGAATCCGCAGCAGCCGACCTCTTCAGGGACGACCACCTTGGAAGAACACAGGCGGGCGAGTTCAAGCATCGCGTCAGTCTTGCCCATCAGCCTCATCGAACAAGTCAGGTGGACAGCCACAGGAGTGTCGGACTGATGGAATTCCAGCCGGTCCTTGAGGAAAGTCAGGATGAATTCGGCAGGTTCATAGAGCTTCATACTGGCGATTTTCTTCTTCATCCTTTGAAGGCAAGGACTCTGGTCGCAGAGAACAGGATAGCGCCCCTCCCCGCTCGCCTTCCACAAGGCATCTTCAAGTTCCTTTGTCTTCCTGTCGGCGATTTCAGGCATACCCTTGCTTTCCCAGACCGTACCGCAGCACAGGCTGGCCAAACCGTCCGGGAATATGACCTCGCAGCCAGCCTTCTCCAGCAGGGAAACCATTTCTTCGACAAGAGGCCTGTCCACAACGTGGCCGTGCTTCGGCAAGCCCATCATCTGGTTGATGCAGCTCGGGAAATAGACAACCTTTAGCGGTTCCTCGGCTTTGCCGCCTTGAGCCGGAGGCATATTCCTGCCTATCAGCAGACGGAGAGGAGTGTAGTAAGCCTTAGGAGTGGCGGGAGTCCAGAGAGGAAGTGCGGTTTTTGCGTGAAGCCAACGGCAGAGGCCGCCCATTGCAAGGTCGCCGAGAATCCCGTCTCCGAGTGACGCCAGCCTGAGCGCGCCCCTCAATACACCTTTGAAGTTGGCAAAATTGTTGGCCGCGAAGTTCCACAGACGGTAGCCGGACGAGCCTTCAGGAATATTCATACGCCTCAACTGGTGCGTAAGTTCGGCCACGTTGATGCCCATCGGGCAGGAAGTCGAACACAGTCCGTCACCGGCACAAGTCTGTTCGCCCGCGTAGGCATATTCATTGACAAGACTTTCGAGACGCCTCCTGTCTTCCGCCGAAGGGTCCGGAAGCGCCTGCAGACGGGCGATTTCCCTTCTTGCCACAATCCTGGTCCTCGAGGAGAGGGTGAACCCGCAGGAAAGGCAGTTCACCTCGCAGAACCCGCATTCTATGCACTTGTTCAGTTTCCGGAACACTTCCGCCAGTTCGGGTTCGACTGTCCTCCCTTCTTCGGTCCACGGTTTCAGCACAGGAAGAGCCTTGATGTTGCGGATGAAGCATTCGGGGTCATCATTGAATATCACCCCTGGATTCAGCACGCCGTCCGGGTCGAAAAGAGCCTTGACCCTCTTCATTATCCCGAAAGCCTTCGCGCCCCATTCATATTCGACGAAAGGAGCCATATTCCGGCCCGTGCCGTGTTCAGCCTTGAGCGAGCCGTCATATTTCCCTATCACCATCTTCACGACATCGGTGATCAGGTTCCTGTAGCGCCTGACGTCCTCTTCAGTCGAGAAGGACTGGTTGAGGACGAAGTGAGTGTTGCCTTCAAGAGCGTGGCCGTGGATGCAGCAGTCATCGTAGCCGTACCTGTAGAGCAGCTCCGAAAGGTCTTCAATGGCCTGAGGGAAGTTCTCGATGTGGAAGGCTACGTCCTCGATAAGACAGGTCGTGCCTTCGCGGCGCATTCCTCCCGTGGAAGGAAGAATCCCCGACCTCATCTTCCAGTACTTCCCCGTCACGGCAGGATCGTCACTGAATATGTCCGCTCCGCCATCGCCTCGATTCAGCACCTCGAACCCTTCAAGAGCCCCCAGGATCCTTGCTTCTTCAGCCTTGACCGCTTCCTTGCTTTCTCCGTTCACGCGGATCAGCAGCGCCGACGCCTCCTTGTCCGGCCAGAGGCCGATCTTGGGGTCGTTGACCGCGGCAAGAGTCCGCCTGTCAAGCAGTTCGACAGCATCCAAGGCTTCCGGAGCCATAGCTTTCTTAATCTTGACGACTGCGCTCGCGCCTTCGGACAATGTCCCGAAATAGATCATCCCGGAAGCCTGCTCCGCAGGAATCGGCAAGGTCGCCATCGTCACGCGGCTCAGGAAGGCGAGAGTACCTTCGGAGCCGACCATCAGGTGGGCTATGATGTCGAACGGGTCTTCGAACCTGACGAACGGGAATATGTTCAGACCGGTGACGTTCTTTATTGAATACTTGTACCTGATGCGCTCGGTCAGCGCCTTGTCGGCGTTGACTTCATCGCGGATGGCCTCTATCTCCCTGATGAAATCAGGCTTGGATTCGGCGAACGCCTTTCGGGAGGCTTCATCGCCTGTGTCCAGGACGGTGCCGTCAGCGAAGACAATGCGAGCGTTCAGCAGAAGTTTGTCGCTGTTGGCGTGCGTTCCGCAACTCATACCGGAGGCGTTGTTCATCACGATTCCTCCGACCATACAATGGCCTACGGAAGCGGGATCAGGCCCGAACTTGCGGCCGTAAGGTTTCAGGATGGCGTTGACCCTGGCGCCGATGATTCCCGGTTCAAGGGTTACCTGCGAACCGTCTCCGCTGACGCTGAACCTTTCCCAATGCTTTCCCGCGACGACAAGCACCGAATCGCTTACCGACTGTCCTGACAGGCTGGTCCCGGCAGCTCTGAAAGTAACCGGGACCTTGAACCACGAAGCCACCCTCATAATGTACGAGAGTTCCCTTTCGTTGTCGGAGCGCAGGACGATCTGCGGGACGAGCCTGTAGAAACCGGCGTCAGTCCCCCACGCAAGACGGTCAAGCTCTCCGGTCAGAATCCTTTCCGTGGGAATGAACCTGCGGACGGCATCCAGAAATTGTGAATATTTTTCCTCCATCAGTTCAGATAAACCACTATGTAGTACATCATCATTCCGCTGGCGATCAGCTTGATGCCGGTCCCGCACAGGAATCCAGCCAAAGCTCCGAACGCGGACTTGGCGGAGTCCCACCCGCCTTTGCCGGCAAAGAACAGTTCCGCCAGGAAGGCTCCGAGAAGAGTGCCCAGGATGATTCCGACAGGAGGCACGAACATTCCGACCAGCATCCCGGCTATGGCTCCCCTGCCCGCCGCCTTGCTGCCGCCCGTGACTTTGGTGAACCACGCCGGCACGATGTAGTCGATGACAGTCACCGCCACGGTGATTCCCAGCCAGACAAGCAGAAAGGTCAAGGTCATCGGATCGCCCGCTCCATCGACACCGGTCCCGAAGAAATAGAGAACCGCCAGCCCTGCCCAGCTGACCGGAGGACCAGGCAGAGCCGGAACTATGCTTCCGACAATGCCGACCACTCCGGCCAGGACGGCTATGATTACAATCAAAGTGTTCATCCTCCGTGCGGGAAATTATGCCATTGAAGCCTCGACGTCGTCAGGCTGAATCGGCAGACGGTTCGGGCCGGTGCGGCGTGCGCCGTCTTCAGTGACAAGGACATCGTCCTCCAACCGGATGCCGCCGAAATCGTAATACTCGTGTTCGAGCTTTGAATAGTTGACAAAACCTTTGTCACGCTTCTCGCTCCTCCACTGCTCGATGAGCGCCGGAATGAAATATATTCCCGGCTCATCCGTGATGACATTACCCGGCACAAGCCTGCGGGCCATCCTGAGACTGCCGAGGCCGAGCTGTGAAGAGCGCTTCTGGTCAGGGTCATAGCCGACGAGGTCCTCTCCGAGATCCTCCATATCGTGTACGTCCAGACCCATATTGTGACCGAGTCCGTGCGGCTGGAACAGACCGGCGATGCCCTCGTGAAGCATATTGTCAAGATTGCCGCGCACGATGTCAAGCGAGCGGAGGTCCTCAAGCATCAGCTTCGCCACCGCGAGATGAACGTCCCTGTACGCCACTCCCGGCTTTGTGAGTTTGAAAGCCAGTTCATTGCAGTCGCAGACGATCTGGTAGATGTCTCTCTGCTTTGAGGTGAATTTGCCGCCGGTAGGAAGCGTGCGGGTGAAATCGGAGGCGTAGTGCATGTTGTTCTCGGCTCCGGCATCGATCACCATAAGTTTGCCAGGTTCGACGACCTTGTCGTGCAGATGATTGTGCAAGGTCTCCCCGTGCTGCGTAAGGATGGTAGGGAAAGACGGGCCCCAGCCTTTGGCGAGGGTAACGCCCTCCATCCTGCCGACTATCTCCTGCTCGATGATCCCCACCTTGACGTGCCTGCGGGCGATCGTGTGCATCTTCTGGCCGAGGTCTCCCGCATCGTCGATCTGGTCGATCTCGCACTGCTCCTTGACGAGTCTCATCGAAATCACCGCCTGGACAAGTTCTTTGGAGGCGTGCTTTCCGCCGTTTTCATCTATCGGAGCCACCTGCGAGACTTCCTCGGCGGAGATTCCGACAAGAGCCGCCAGCTTCATCGTGTTGTAGTACCTGCTCGGAGGCAGGAAATGTATGTTGCGGCCGGTCGCAAGCGCCTTTGTGACGGCTATGTTCAGAGAACCGTAGGATGCGGATCTGGAGATTCCGGCCTCAGCTGCCTTGGATGCGACTGAAGGCTGCGGTCCCATCCAGATGATGTCGCCGATCTCAACATCGTCGGCATAGAGCGTCTCTTCGCCGCTGTCCAGATCGAGTACGGCGGCCATACGCGGCTCATCCAGACCGAAATAGTAAAGCCAGGAAGAATCCTGACGGAATTTGTAAGCGTTGTCCTTGTACTGTGCGGCAGCCTCGACGTTACCGATGAACAGAGCGATTCCGCGCTTGCCTTGAGGAGCGGTCTGCGCCATTTTCTCCACCAGCGTGCGGCGTCTTGCGATGTAAACTTCCTTTGCAAACATATTCTTCAGGTTTTTGAAATTTTCCCCTGCAGCCTTCAGGCGGAACTGCAGGCCGAGGGATATACAAATATACGAAATTTGGAAAGTTGTTCGTCAGTATCGCGATAAAATGAATAACTTTGACGGCAGAAACGACTGACGGATGAAGTGTCTGACGGATGAAGCGGCCGGCAACCGGAGCGCAGCCGCACCTCAGAACAATCGAGTCAGCCGGCGAAATGGTTGGTTGGCAACATGATAGGTTCACTTTTGATAACTGTCCTGCTCGCAGGATCGCCGCTGAAACTTAGCGGAGACAACATCCCTCAGATAGTAAAGGAATTGACAAACGAGGAAAAAGCCGCGCTGATCGTCGGCTGCAACTCAACGGCATTCGACGGAGTCGGCTACACGACTCTCGGCGTAAAAGGCGCGGCCGGAACCACCCACCCGATTGAAAGGCTGGGCATTCCTTCCATCGTGTTTGCGGACGGCCCTGCCGGAGTCCGGATCGATGACCGTCCCTGCACGAAATTCCCTATAGGCACCTCCCTCGCCTCCACCTGGAATCCGGAGCTTGTCTCGGAAGTTGGCAAGGCCATCGGCAACGAGGCTCTTGAATATGGTATCGACGTGATGCTCGCGCCAGGTGTGAACATCCAGCGTAATCCGCTCTGCGGCAGAAACTTTGAATATTATTCCGAAGACCCCGTGCTTGCCGGGAAAATAGCCGCCGGCTACATCAGAGGAGTCCAGAGCCAAGGGGTCGGGACTTCGCTCAAGCATTTCGCAGCCAACAACCAGGAGCTGAACAGGCTTTACCTTGACGTAAGGGTTGCCCGCAGGGCGCTCAGGGAACTGTACCTCAGGAACTTCGAGATCGCCATAGCCGAAAGCGACCCCTGGACGATAATGACTTCCTACAACTATCTGAACGGCACTTTCACCTGCGAGAACCACGACCTCGCAACTGGAGTGTTAAGGAACGACTGGGGTTATAAGGGCGCAGTCGTGACCGACTGGGCGGCCGGTCAGTTCGCCGACAAGATGGTCGCAAGCGGCAACGACCTCATACAGCCGGGCAACGATGAACACTATAACCGGATAGTGAAAATGATGGACGACGGTTCACTGCGGATGGCCGACGTTGACACGGCGGTGACCAGAATTCTGCGGCTGATCGTCAAATGCCCGTCCTTCAGAGGGTATGAATATTCCAACAAGCCTGATTCCGAGCATAACGCAGCGGTGGCCCGCAAGGCCGCGGCCGAGGGAATCGTGTTGCTGAAGAACGAATCTGCGGCTCTGCCGCTGGCCAAGGACTCGAAGATTGCCCTGTTCGGTGTGGCCTCCTACGAGTTCATCACCGGCGGCACCGGAGCCGGCAATGTCAACGGTTCCTATGTGATTGACCTCAAGCAGGGACTAACGGACGCCGGATTCGGTCTGGACAAGTCCACCGATGACTTCTACGCAGACTGCATGAAGTACGAAAGGTTCAACACACGCAGGATCAACGGCAAGTTTGACAAGTGGTATGTCGATGCGGAGCGCCCGGCCGAAGTGATGCCTTCGAAGACCACCCTTGCGCAGGCCGCGAAGGATGCCGACAAGGCCGTACTCACCATCGGCCGCATCTTCGGCGAAGGCAAGGACAGACTCTACCAGTTCAGCTACCTGCTGTCCAATTACGAGCTGAATCTTATAAAAGGTGTTTCCGAAGCCTTCCACAAAGAGGGTAAGAAACTGATTGTGGTTCTTGATGTCGGCGGAATCGTTGACCTGACCGCCTGGCAGGACTTGGCCGACGCCATCGTTATTTGCTGGCTTCCGGGCTGCGAGGCGGGACACGCCGTGGCTTCCGTGCTGTCAGGCGAGGAATCTCCGAGCGGAAGGCTTCCTATGACCATTCCGGTCAGCTACTACGATGACCCTACGGCTGCGACGATGCCTCAGATTCTGACCGACAAGCCGGTCAACTACTCTTTCCAACGTCCGGCTCCGATCGGCATCAGGAAAAGATACGATGTAGAGAACTTCGACTATGTCAACTACCGCGAAGGAATCTTCTGCGGCTACCGTTACTACCTCACAAACAATGTCCGCACGGCCTATCCTTTCGGTTTCGGGCTGAGCTACACGGACTTCAAATACTGCGGGATGGACGTGAAGGAGGACGGTCCAGACTATGTCGTGAGCGTGACCGTGCAGAACACGGGAGCATATTCAGGAAAGGAAGTCGTGCAAATCTATGTCAAGGCTCCGGGAAAGGATATGGACAAGCCGAAGAGGGAACTGAAGGGTTTCTCCAAGACAGGAGTCCTTGCTCCGGGCCGGTCTCAGACCGTCGTGGTCAGGATACCGAAGAATCTTCTCGCCTCCTACGACGAGGAGCGCTCGGGCTGGGCGATCGAAAAAGGGACATATTCATTCATCGCCGCCCGGAACGTCGAGACTCCGGTCCTTGCCAAGAAGGTGAAGGTCGCTTCCGCCTCCTTCCTCCCGACCGGCGACTTCCTCGCCGCCTCTCCTGTCTTCATTGAAAGGTAGGCGTGGAAGAATATGCAAAACCGATAAAATCAAAAAAAATTGCTGAATATCTGAATTGATTTCATAACTTGCGCCGTCTTTTTGAAAGGCACTTGAATGTTGTTCTGAAGACAGTTTGAAAGACAATGATTTTGGAAGCCCACACATATCGACAGCAGCGCCAGCAGCAGTCCGCCCAGAGCCAGAATTCCCAGGCCCTGAGTGCTTTCGTATGTGCCGGTTTGCCAGCCTGACGGCATATTCATAAAAGAAAGTGTATTTTTATTCAAATATGAAGGCTGGCCTCCAAGGGTCAGCCTTCCCTTTTTGGGTAAGCCGCACGCAACTTTGAGTTTAACATTACATTATATAGTTTTAGGAAATACATACCCTTTAACAAATAGACAAATTATGAGCATTGACAGATTTGATCTGGTGAAGGAATCCTTCGAGAAGAAGGCTGTCCCGGCTGAACGTCCTGAAGGCAAGGCTTCAGACTACTACGGAGAGCTGGTCTTTGACCGTCCTAAGATGCACAAGTATCTGGACGCCAAGACTCTCAGCGCACTGCTGGACTGCATTGACAACGGCAAATCCCTCGACAGGGAGACTGCCGACGGAGTCGCCAAAGGAATGAAGGAATGGGCTATGGAACATCACGTCACGCACGTGACACACTGGTTCCAGCCTCTGACCGAAGGTACGGCCGAAAAGCACGACTCGCTGATCGACTACGACGGCAAGGGCGGAGTCATCGAGACTTTCGACGGCAAGTCGCTCGCCCAGCAGGAGCCTGACGCTTCCTCATTCCCTAACGGAGGCATCAGAGCGACTTTCGAAGCCCGCGGCTACACCGCCTGGGATCCGACCTCCCCGGTGTTCATCATCGATGACACCCTCTGCATCCCTACCGTGTTCATTTCCTACACAGGCGAGGCGCTGGACTACAAGACTCCTCTGAAAAAAGCCCTCAAGGCCGTTTCCGAGGCTGCACTTCCTATATGCCGCCTCTTCGACAAATCTGTCGCGAAAGTCTATTCCTATCTCGGGTGGGAACAGGAATATTTCCTCGTGGACGAATCCCTTTATGCCGCCAGGCCTGACCTGATGATCACCGGCCGCACGCTGATGGGTCACAATTCCTCCAAGAACCAGCAGCTGGACGACCACTATTTCGGAGCCATCCCTTCCCGCGTGGCCGAGTTCATGCGCGACCTTGAAATTGCAGGGCACCGCCTCGGAATTCCGCTAAAGACAAGGCACAACGAAGTCGCCCCCAACCAGTTCGAACTGGCGCCGATCTTCGGTGAGACCAATCTCGCCAACGACCAGAACCAGATCGTGATGAACCTTATGAACAACATCGCCCGCAAGCACGGGTTCGTAGTCCTTCTCCACGAGAAGCCGTTCGACGGAGTCAACGGCTCGGGAAAGCACAACAACTGGTCCCTGGGGACTGACACCGGCACTATGCTTCTCGCTCCGGGCAAGGACGCGAAGGGCAACCTGCAGTTCGTCACCTTCTTCGTCAACGTGCTGGCCGCCGTGCAGAAGCACAACGCCCTGCTCAAGGCCTCCATCGCCTCCGCCACCAACGCCCACCGTCTCGGCGCCAACGAAGCACCGCCGGCAATCGTGTCTGCCTTCCTCGGCAAGACGATGACGGATGTCCTGCGCAAACTTCTGGAAGTGCCTTCCGACACTCCTATCGAAATCGCCGGAAAGAAAGGCAAGAGCGTAGGGCTCGTGGAGATTCCGGAAATATTCGTTGACAACACCGACAGGAACAGGACGTCTCCTTTCGCATTCACCGGCAACCGCTTCGAGTTCCGCGCCGTTGGTTCGTCCGCCAACTGCGCAGGTGCGATGACAACCCTCAACGCCGCCGTGGCCGAGCAGCTCGTGGCATTCAAGAAGAGCCTCGATGTCGAACTGGCCGCCGGCAAACCGCTGAACGTGGCCATTCTTGACACACTGAAACCGATTATAGAATCCGTCATCGACACGGTCTGCTTCGACGGCAACGGCTACACCGAGGAATGGAAGGAAGAAGCCAGGAGACGCGGACTCGACACCGAGACCAGTGTACCTGAGATGATAAAGGTCTTCACGTCCCCGGCTTCTGTCAAGATGTTCAAGGAGACCGGAGTTTACACCGAAAAGGAACTCCAGGCCCGCAACGAGGTCAAGTGGGAGACTTACACCAAGAAGATCCAGATCGAGTCCCGCGTGATGGGAAGGATGGCCATCAACCACATCATCCCTGCCGCGCTCGACTACAAGTCCAAACTGCTGCAGGAAGTGGCGCTCAGCAAGACCGTCTTCGGCGGCACCGATGAATGCAAGGAAGAGGTTTACCTCATCAAGAGCATCTCAAAGTACGTTGACCAGATCCGCGAAATGGCCACGGCGATGGTCGAGGCGCGCAAGAAGGCCAATGTCCTGACCGATGAATATGCCAAAGCGGTGGCCTACCACGAGATCGCCGAGAGCCTCTTCGCTCTCCGCCGCCCTGTCGACAAGCTTGAGGAAATCGTGGACAACCGCACCTGGCCGCTTCCTAAGTACCGCGAACTCCTGTTCATCAGCTAAGCGGCAGCCGTGGCGGCAGGCTTCTACTTCTTGTAGCCGCATTTAGGGCACACGCCCTTGTCGTTCATCGCTATGCCGCAGAGCGGGCAGCGGTCGATCCTGTCATATTCAGTCTCGAACTTTGCCGACGCTGTGTTGTCTCCGCTCCTGAAGGTCAGTTTGACAATGTTAAGCTTGTCCTTGAGAAGGCTGTGGACAATCTTTATCATTCCTTCTACCGTCATTGTTTCCCGGGTGACCACCAGGCGGCAGTCCGGGTAGGCGGTTGCGAGTTCGGTCTGAAAGGCCGGACCCTTCATTTTGTTCTGCGGATGTCCGCGGCGGATTCCCTGATGTTCGTAAACTTCCAGCACGGCTGGAAGCAGCGGATCGTCCTCGCGGAGAATGAGAGCGTGGTCAAAGTTCTTGAGAACCTCCCAGGCTGTCTTCTTGATTTCGTTGCAAGGAAAAACCATGTTTACTCCTGCGTTCAGGGTGT
>CAVHYF010000052.1:0-11779 GCA_963640265.1 bacterium
CTCAGAGGCATTTTAGAGAGGTGCCTAGCGGAATCGAACCGCTGTAGCAGGTTTTGCAGACCTGTGCCTAACCGCTCGGCCAAAGCACCGTTGTTCGTGGAGTGCAAAGATACTGCTTTTTCTCATATCTGCAAAGTTATGTATTCATATTTTTATTAAATTTGTCTTCTGATGTCCAAGACCGTTCCTAACGGTACAAATGACGCAAACGACATAAAGACACTGACGAAAGCAACAATCTTTATTTTATGAATATGAAGAAATCATTACTGATCTTGGCAGCGATGTTCGCCGCCGGTTCCGCATTCGCGCAGAAGGCGGAAAGAATGGAGCCTTGGCAGGATCCCAACGTGTTCGAAGAGAACCGTTTGCCGATGGCCGCCACATTCGTCACAGACCAGCAGCAGACAGTTTCCCTGAACGGAGTCTGGAAGTTCAACTGGAACGAGACCATCGAAGGCCGCACCAAGGGCTTCGAGGCCGTGGACTTCGACGACACTGCCTGGAAGACGATGCCGGTGCCTGGAATGTGGGAACTCAACGGCTACCAGGACCCGATCTACCTCAACATCGGATTCGCCTGGAGAGGCCAGGTCGAGAACAACCCTCCATACCCTGCAACCGAGCACAATTACGTAGGCCAGTACCGCCGCACATTCTATGTCGACGGATCCTGGGCCGGAAAGCAGGTCTGCCTGTACATCGGTTCCGCCACGTCCAACGTACGCGTCTGGGTGAACGGCAAACCGGTAGGCTACAGCGAAGACAGCAAGCTTGAAGCCCGTTTCGACATCACTAAGTACCTGCGCTCCGGAGAGAATCTGATCGCCCTCGAGATTTTCCGCTGGTGCGACGGCTCCTATCTCGAGGACCAGGACTTCTGGAGACTTACCGGCATCGCCCGCGGAGTCTATGTCTATACCCGCGAGAAGGAACGCATCAACGATGTGAACATAGTCGCCGGGATGGACGGAGCCTTCACGGTGGACACGAAAGTCACCAAGGGCATAAAGAAGGTCAACGTCGGAATCTATGACAAGGAAGGCAAGCAGGTCGCATTGGCCGAAGCAGTTCCGGTGAAGGGGCTTGCAAGGCTGACCGGGACCGTCTCCTCCCCTGCCCTCTGGAGCGCCGAAATCCCTAATCTCTACACCCTAAAGGTGACCGCATCCGATGCGAAGGGCGTGGCCGAAAGCACGTCCATCGACTTCGGATTCAGGACCGTCGAAATCAAGAACAGCCAGCTGCTCGTCAACGGTAAGCCGATTCTCATCAAAGGCGCAGACCGCCACGAGGTCAACACCGACAAGGGCTACGTTGTCTCCGAAGCGGACATGATCAAGGACATCCGCATAATGAAGGAACTGAATATGAACGCAGTGCGCACTTGCCACTACCCTGATGACCCGCGCTGGTACGCCCTCTGCGACAAATATGGCCTCTATGTGATCGACGAAGCCAACCTGGAGTCCCACGGAATGGGTTACGGCGATGAATCCCTGGCGCACAGGGCTGATTTCAAGGCCGCCCACCTGATCCGAAACCAAAGGATGCTCCAACGCGACTTCAACCATCCTTCAATCATCATCTGGAGCCTCGGCAACGAAGCCGGCGACGGCGAGAACTTCACGGCCTGCTACCAGTGGATGAAAGACAACGACGGCACCAGACCGGTACAGTACGAAAGAGCCTGCGGCGGCGCCAACACGGACATCCACTGCCCGATGTACGTCTCCCCTGACGAGTGCGAGGCAATCGTGCTGCGCAAGGAAGGCAAGCCGTTGATCCAGTGTGAATATGCCCACGCGATGGGCAACTCGGTCGGCAATTTCAAGGAATATTGGGACCTCATCCGCAAGTATCCTACCTTCCAGGGCGGTTTCATCTGGGACTTCGTGGACCAGGCTCTCCGCTGGCCTTCCAGCGAGGGCGGCACGGACCACATCTTCGCCTTCGGCGGTGATTTCAATGAATATGACCCTTCGGACGGTTCGTTCAACTGCAACGGCATCATAGCCGCAGACAGGACCCTCCATCCTCACGCCTACGAAATCCGCTACCAGCACAGGAACATCCACACCACAAATGCCGGAAACGGCAAGGTGAACGTCTACAACGAACACTTCTTCAAGGACCTGAGCCAGTACAGGCTTCTGTGGAACTTGACCGTGGACGGAGAGATCGCGTCCACCGGTGTTGTCGAGAACCTTGACGTCGCCCCTCAGAAGACCGCCACGGTCGACCTCGGCATCAAGTCGGTTCCGGAATCCGGAGCGGACATATTCCTGAACGTCTCCTACGTCCTGAAGACTCCTGACGGAGCGCTTCCTGCAGGCACAGAGGTTTCCTACGACCAGATCGCTCTCCGCGAAGGCGAAGCGAAGGCCTTCCCTGCCGGCTCCGCTTCCGTTTTCGGAAATGTCATCTCCCACAGGGAGACCGCTGACTCGCACATATTCTCCGGTTCTTTCTCCTACGCGGGAACCGCCGGCGACCGCGTGTCAGACTGGACCGCAACCTTCGACAGCAGCACCGGATTCCTTACAGGTTACACCGTCAACGGTGTTCCGATGCTCAGCGAGCCACTTACTCCGGAGTTTGCAAGAGCCGTGACCGAGAATGACATGGGAGCTCGTCTCAACAAGACGATGAATGTCTGGAGGTACCCTGTCTTCAAGCTCAAGGCCGGTTCCATCTCCGTCAAGAACATCGCGGATGCGGAAGGCAAGCTCGCCGGAATGTCGATAAGCGCTGAATATGAACCTATCGCCGACGGAGCGGCGACCGTTGTGATGAACTACGAAATCTACAGCGACGGCTCAGTGCGCGGCACGGAAAAGATGAAGGATGCCGGCAACCTGTCCAAGGCTCCGGGAATGTTCCGCTTCGGAATGAAGTTCGCTATGCCGGGACGTTTCTCCACCGTTGACTTCTACGGCAAGGGTCCGTGGGAGAACTACAGCGACAGGAACACCGCCGCCACCGTCGGACATTACGTACAGAGCGTGAACGAGCAGTACCATTACGGTTATGTCCGTTCCCAGGAATCCGGCACAAAGACCGGGCTGAAGTACTTCCGCGTGCTTGACCCTAACGGAACAGGCCTTGAAGTCACGGCAGACACCAGGTTCTCCGCTTCAGCGCTTCCGTTCTCCATCAGCGACCTCGACTGCACGCTGAACGGAACACCTCAGCGCGCCAACAAGTCCAACACTCAGAACGGAGCTGCCAGGCACTCTCTCAACCTCAAGGCCAAGGCCCACGAGAACGACCGCGCGTTCGGCACGACCTACGTCAATTTCGACCTCGTGCAGATGGGCGTGGGAGGAATCCATTCCTGGGGCACGATGCCGCTGGACAACTACCTCGTCCCTGCCGCAGAGCGTGAGTTCGTCTTCGTTCTCCGCCCTGTGAACAACTGATGCAGCAGGCAGAATCCTGACGATCAGGAACATCAGAAAAGTCCCGGCACTGAAATCGGTGCCGGGACTTTTCATTTATCTGCCGGGCGGCCATCCGCCACGTCCATCTATTCTTCCGGAGCGAACATCGGATCCCAGGCCGGAAGCATTGTCGGCTTCTGCTTGAGCATTTCAAGGATGTCGGCCGGAACGTACTTCTTTTCGACAACGAGACGGAACATATAGTTGTCGAACCACTCGTCGGTCATTATCATATTTCCCTTGTAGCCGGAATCGGCGCCCCAGCTGTTCTCCACCATCCACTTGACCGGCTTGCCGTCCTTGATGTCCACGGCGATCAAGGTCATCGCGTGGGACGAGCCGCTGGCGTGGGTCTGCACCCTCTGCTTCTTGTCCATTCCGAAGGTGGTGCCGAAAAGAGACTCATAGTCGTAATTCTTAAGGTCCAGGGTGCCTTTCTGACGGTCGGAGAACTTGCCGACGTCACAGGAGAAGTACAGAGCCGTGTTGTCCTTGATGGAAGCTATGGCCATCTCCTTGATCCTGTCAACAGGGAGGTTGACATAGAGCCAGTTCTGGCCGTCATAGACGTGCCTGTCGTACTCGATTTCATAGACCTTGCCGTACTCGCGGGTAGGGTCGTTCATCACCATAATGTAATTGTTCTCGAGGTCGGTCCCGACATATTCGTCATAGAAGGACTTCGGAGTGTAGGTCTTGCGGTTGACGAACTCGCCCTTGGAGTTGTAGCGGCTCCATTCGAACTCCACCGGAGGTTCGCCGAGGCAAAGGACAAGCATTCTGTAGATTTCCTTGAGCATCTCGGTTTTCATCGCCGGGCAATCCTTCGCCGCAGCATCGCGCAGCTTGAGGCCGTCTTCGCGAAGCTTGTTGGCGAACTGGGTGCGCATCTGCGAGGTGTTGTTGGCGCAATAAGTTTCCGGCATCACCTCGGAAGGCACAAGCCCGTACTTGGTGACCAAATTGGAAATGCCGGTGAACTGGCCGCCGTCGCTGATCGGATGGCTGAAAAGCCAGTCAACCTGACGGTCATCGAAGCCCTTGTCCTTGGTGTCGATCACTCCCTGAAGGAAGAGATTGGACTTCTCAAGCATGTCGTAGAAGAACACATAGTTCTGCGAGAAGGTGAAAGTTCCCAGGTCGAATCTATCTATCATCTTGGCTCTCAGCACGTTCAATCCGGAGAAAAGCCAGCATCGGCCGGATGATTTCTGATTGGTGCGCCCCTTGGTCCTGACCTGGTCGGAGAAATGCGTGTCAATCATCGCAATGTTCTCGGAATTGGAAGCAAGCACATTGATTGACGCAGAATTGAGGGCATTGCGGATGGCCTTGTCAGAGGCGGTGCCTTCGTAACCTTTGCGGATTTCTGTCAGCATTTCTGATGAAATGCCTCCTTTGGAGACGTCGCTCTTTTTCTGAGCCGATGCGGCCGGACCGACTGCAAGAAGCACGGCTGCGGCAAGAATCAGTGTTTTTTTGTCCATAAAAAGATGTTTTGAAAATTTCTTTGATTTGGTAAAAATAGTGAAAAAGTGCGCAGAAAACGAATAAAAGTGTGTAATTTGCGTTTCCAAAGGCATTCTTGAACATGAAGTCGGGCAAAACTACATTCCTCCTCACTGCGGCAGTCGTGCTTCTTGCCGGAGCCGACCTGCTCGCCGGAGATGCCGGCTTCAGCGGTCTGGACGCGACCATATTCCTGAAACTCAGACTCCCCCGGATGCTGACGGCGGTCTTCGCCGGTGCCGGACTCTCACTGGCGGGACTGCAGATGCAGAGCATATTCAGAAACCCGCTGGCCGATCCGCACATAATGGGAGTAAGCGCAGGAGCGGGTACCGGTGCGGCCATCGCCACACTGATTGCGGGGACTTCCCTGCCGGCCGCGCTTTCTGGCCTGACGGTTGCGGCTTCGGCATTTCTCGGAGCGCTTCTGACTTCGGTCCTGGTGGTCGCGGTGGCGGCCAGAGTGCAAAGCACCGCCACCCTTCTGATCTTCGGAGTGATGCTCGGGTTCGTGTTCAGCGCAGCCACATCAATCCTGCAGTATTCGGCCAATGCGGAAAGCCTCAAAGTGTTCTACAGCTGGTCGGCAGGCAGCTTTTCCGGCAACAGGGCAGGTGAAGTGGCCGTAATAGCAGGAGCCTTGCTGGTCAGTATCCTGCTTGCAGTCCTCAACGGCAGAGGCCTGGACATAACGCTTTTCGGTGATGAATATGCCACCTTGACCGGAGCTGACATATTCAGAATAAAGAATATGGCGATGGCGGGCAGCTGCCTGATGGCCGGAGCGGTCACGGCGTTCTGCGGGCCTGTCGGCTTCGTCGGTATAGTCGCCCCGCACCTTGCAAGATTCCTGACCGGGACATCCGTTCATCGGCGCGTCATACCGGCCTGTCTGGCCACCGGCGCCGGACTTTCGCTTCTCGCCGACATCCTGTCCCTGTCATTTCCGGTGCCGGTACCTGTCGGCAGCACTATGGCTGTCATAGGGATTCCGATCATTATCGCTATGCTGATGAAAAGGAGGTGATATGCTCAAGCTTGAAAATCTCATCGTAGGCTACGGGAAACCTGCCGCAGGACCGTTCAACAATGAATATTCCGACGGCACCTGCGTTATGCTTTGCGGCGCGAACGGAAGCGGGAAAAGCACACTGCTCAAGACGGTTGCCGGACTGCTGCGTCCTGTTTCAGGTAGCATCCTGACCGGAGGCGAAGTAGTGATGGTGCCCACGCATATTCCAAAAGTCAAAGGGTTTTCGGTAAGGGAATTCATCCGCACGAGTCTTCTTGCCAGGTCCGGGATTTTCGGAAGACTAGACGCCAGGGCGGAAAAGAACCTTGATGACGTTATCGGCGTGCTATGCCTCGACGCCCTCGCCGGCAAGGACATAAGCACGATTTCGGACGGAGAGTTCCAGAAGGCCTGCATAGCTGCCGCGCTCACCCGAAGGGCGAACGTCATTCTCCTTGACGAGCCGACGGCGTTTCTTGACGTGGACAACCGGGTAATGATTCTGCGGACACTCAGAGACATCGCCCACGGGAATCCCGGCGCTCCAGGACCGACAATCATTTTCTCCACTCACGACATTCACGACGGTGCCGAATATTCGGACACTACGCTCAGCATAAAACAGATAAGTCCATAAATCCTCTGCAGTTCAAGACAGCGGAAGAATCCCTGATTTAGAAAAATTTTGAAATGAAAAAGGGATTCACTATTTTTGTTTGGATGTCGGCACTTCCGGGAACAGCAGGCGCAGAAAGCGGATTTCACCTGCCGGATTTTTTCAGAGCCGGTGTCACAGACAGTTAGTAAAGGTGTATTGCGAACCACAGAACGACACGCGAATGCCGGGAAAAATTTTCTTCATTGATGGACACGCGCTCATCTTCAAGATGTACTATGCGTTTCTTCGAAAGCCGATGATCAACTCCAAAGGAGCTGATATGTCGATTCTTTTCGGATTCACGAAGTACATACTGGAACTGATCGGACGCGAGTCGCCGGACTATCTCGCGGTGGCGTTCGACCCTCCCGGAGGAACATTCCGGAACAAGCTCTACCCGGAATACAAAGCGAACCGCAGGGAAACGCCGCAGCTTGTCATCGATGCGCTCGAGCCGCTGATGGAGCTGTGTTCCGCGATGAACATCCCTACGCTGATGGTCAGCGGTTTCGAAGCCGACGACGTCATCGGTTCGATGGCGAAGCGGTGCGCCGGCGAAGGTCTTGACGTGTTTATGGTCACTCCCGACAAGGACTACGGCCAGCTGATAGACGAGCACGTCCGGCAGTACAAGCCGGGCAAGTCGGGAGGCGACGACGAGATCATCGGGATCAAGGAAGTGTGCGCGAAATACGGCATCCAGTCGCCTTCCCAGGTGATCGACGTGCTGACCATCTGCGGTGACACTGCGGACAACGTCCCCGGAGTGAAGGGAGTCGGCGAAGTGGGAGCCTGCAAGCTGCTCGCTGAATATGCCTCCGTCAAAGGAATCTACGAGCATCTGGACGAGCTCAAGCCCAGACAGAAAGCCCAGTTCGAGGAGGCGGAAGACCACATCCGGCTCAGTCAGGAACTGGTCACCATCAGGACGGACGTCAGCGTCGATGTCAGCACGGAAGCGATGAAGGTCAACACGGCCTACGGTCCGGCGCTTGCCGACCTGTTCGAGAAATACGAATTCGGTTCCCTTAAGAAATACCTCGGAACCGCCGCAGGAACCGTAAGCGGCAAGGACAGCGTCCTGCCTGAAATCCGCAGATGCGGACCGGCTGAAGCCGTCCGTGCGGCGAAGAAGGCCGGGATCTGCTCGGTGATCACGGAAGGAGCCGACGGAGGCATATTCACAAAGACAAGAAGAATCATCGTCGGTGCACGCTCCGCCGGGAGGTTCGAAGTGTCGGAAGGTAACTGCAAGGACTTCAAGGCCCTGCTGGAAGATCCGTCCGTCGGGAAATGCGGAGAAGACCTGAAAAGGCAGATGAACATCCTCGCCGCGGCGGGGGTGACGCTTTGCGGCCGCCTCGGCGACATCGCACTGATGCACTATCTGACAGACCCGGAGAAAAGCCACAAGATTGAAGTCCTCTCGCAAGGGCTTCTGGGAATATCCCTGGACACGCCCGCCGGAGAAGCGAAGGCCACGACCGGTTCGCTGTTCGACGACATTCCTTCAGACGAAATCCTGACAGACCGGAGCAAGGAGGCCGCAGTTCTGCTCCTGCTGAGGGACAAGTTGACGGAAACCCTTGAAAACCAGGGGCTGGCTAAACTTTACGAAACGATGGAGGAGCCTCTGCTGAAGGTTCTTTCTAAGATGGAGCGCAACGGAGTCAAGGTGGATCTCGGTTCCCTGAAGGATTTCACCGCTGCCCTGAGGGCGGAGACGGCAGACAGGGAGAAGAAGATCCGTGAGCTTGCAGGAGTTCCTTCGCTCAATGTCTCTTCTCCGAAACAGATAGGGGAAGTGCTTTTCGAGAAACTGCACCTTGCCGCAAAGCCGAAGAAGAACGCCAACGGGACGTATTCGACCGACGAGGCGACACTTCTCGACCTGGCGGGCAAGCATCCGATAATCGATGAAATCCTGGAATTCAGGGCCGTCAAGAAACTGCTGTCCACCTACATCGAGCCTTTCCCGAGCTACATCGAACCGGCTGACGGCAAGGTGCACACGACCTTCAACCAGGCTCTTACCGCAACCGGCAGGCTGAGTTCCTCGAACCCGAACCTGCAGAACATCCCGATACGGACCGAGCGCGGCAAGGAGATCCGCAAGGCCTTCGTTCCAAGCGCTCCGGACGGCCTCGTGCTGTCCGCCGACTACTCCCAGATCGAATTGAGGATAATGGCACACCTGAGCTGCGACCAGCATCTCATCGCGGCCTTCAAGCAGGGAATCGATGTCCACGCGGCTACTGCCGCCAAGATCTTCGGGATTCCGCACGAGCAGGTGACCCCTGAGCAGAGACGCATAGCCAAAACCGCCAATTTCGGCATAATGTACGGAATCTCAGCCTTCGGTCTTGCCCAAAGGCTGAGAATCGACCGCAAGGAGGCGCAGAAAATCATAGACGATTACTTCGCAGGATTTCCTTCCATCCTGTCCTTCATAGAAGACACGAAAGCGTCCGCTCGGGAGACCGGCTACGTCGAGACGCTGTTCGGAAGAAGAAGATACCTTCCTGACATCAACTCAAAGAACGGCACGGTCAGGGCTTTGGCCGAAAGGAACGCGGTCAACGCCCCGATCCAGGGCACTTCGGCGGACATCATCAAGATGGCGATGATCTCCATAGACGAAAAGATGGCCGCCGCCGGACTGAGAAGCCGTATGGTGCTCCAGATTCACGATGAACTGGTGTTTGATGCGGTTCCTGACGAGATCGGCATCCTGAAGGGAATCGTCGTCGGGGAGATGGAGAATGTAGCAGAACTTTCAGTACCACTAACAGTAGAATGCAATTATGGAAAGAATTGGCTCGATGCCCACTGATGAACTGATCAGTCTGGCACTTCAAGGAAACGGCCCGGCCTTCACGGCTCTCTGGGACCGCCACATTGACCAGCTACGGTCCTACATCAAAGTTCGGTTCAAGAATATGAACGAATACGATGCGGACGATGTCTGCAGCCGGAGTTTCGAGAAGGCATTCCGGCAGATTCAGTCCTTCGACCCGCAGAAGAGCAGATTCCTGACCTGGCTCAGCATAATCGCCAGGAACACGGCTCTGGATGTCATCGAACAGGAGCAGAGGGTGCACCCGAAGAACCAGATCGTCTATATCGACGATGAATCCAAGCCTTCCGCAGTCGAGAAGATTCTTGACCAGAACGAGGATGCGCTCGGTTCTCTGATCAAGAATGAAAACGAGGAAGAGCGCACGAAGTACGTCGAACGCCTTCCCGACCTCTACCGCGAAGTGGCCCGCAAGAGATTGCTCGAGGGGATGAAGTACAATGAGATAGCGGAATCTCTCAATCTTGAGTTGAACACGGTCAAGACCCGTATCCGCAGGTCCAAGCAGCTCATCGACGAGATGCGCAAAAAGGAAGAGGAAGAAGTATGATGGACTTCGGGGAATTCGCTTCATTCCTGAAAACATCATTCCCGGAAGTCACTGAAGATCAGATGGATCGCTTCCGCCTGATGGACAAGGGCTACAGGGAATGGAACGCGAAGATAAACGTCATTTCCAGGAAGGACATCGACGGCCTCTACGACCATCACGTCCTGCACTCGCTCGCTATCGCTGAATATCTTCGCCTCAGCAGGCCTGAGGAATTCTTCCCTAAGGATCTGCAGGCCGCCGGAGGGAAAATCAGCGTCCTCGACCTCGGTACCGGAGGCGGCTTCCCGGGAATCCCGCTTGCAGTGATGTTTCCGAACGTACAGTTCACTCTCTGCGACTCCATCGGCAAAAAGACAGTGGTAGCCCGCGAGATAGCCTCGCTTCTCGGACTGGACAACGTGGAGGTCATAAACGCCAGAGGCGAAAGCATAGACAGAAAGTTCGACTTCATCGTGTCAAGGGCTGTCGCATCGCTCGTCGACTTCTACCCTTGGGTTAAGGGAAAATATTCACAGTCAGTGATTTTCCTCAAAGGCGGCGACCTGAACGAAGAGATTTCGTCACTTATGTGCCGCTGGAACCTGAAGAAGGGTTCAGTCTCGACCTGGCCGGTGGACGCTTGGCTGAAAGATGAATATTTCTCCGGAAAGTTCGTGGTGGAAATCCGCTGAGGGTAAAACCTCCTGCCCGGGCAGACTTTCTAAAGACTTTCAAAGAAAATATTTTGATTTTTACGGCAAAAGGCTTAAATTTGCAGTCCATTTTGGACATACTGTTTAGACAATTGGATAATTATAAAAATATTAAGATATGAAAAGGACATTTCAACCATCCAGACGCAAGCGCGTGAACAAGCACGGATTCCGCGAGAGAATGGCCACCGCCAACGGTCGCCGCGTACTTGCCTCCCGTCGCCGTCACGGCCGTAAAAAACTGACTGTATCATCTGAGGACAGGTGGTAAGCCGGCGTATTCCGATGAATTTTATGAGGGTGACGCGAAAGCCTTGTACTTTCAGTCACCCTCTTTCTTTTTATTCCTTTATAAGTTGGGGGCTTTCCCCTGTTCTGCGCTCCGCCGGCGGTTGGCTTATCGGCTGACAGCAAAACATCATCCCTATGGACATTGACGAGAAATACATGAAAGAGGCTCTCAGAGAAGCACGCCTTGCTCTGGAGGAAGACGAGATTCCCATCGGGGCTGTCATCGTGTGCCGCGGAAGAATCATCGGCAAGGGGCGGAATATGACGGAGCGCCTCAAGGATCCGACGGCGCACGCGGAGATGATAGCCATCACCGCCGCGACTGAGGCGATGGGAGGGAAATATCTTAACGACTGCACCCTGTACGTCACCGTGGAGCCTTGTCCGATGTGTTCCGGAGCGCTCAGCTGGGCTCAGATTGGGAGGATAGTTTACGGCGCTCCCGATCCCAAGCGGGGATATTCGCTGTACTCCCCTTCCCTGCTCCATCCGAAGACCGAAGTCACTGCCGGACCGCTGGCGGAAGAATGCGCGGCACTGATGACCGGATTCTTCCAGGCGAAAAGATAAGATTTCACGCCAGCCCGGCAGCGTCTCCCGGGGCATCAAATGATGCATCCCCGATGCGAGGTCAATTGATGCTTCCCGATGTTGCAGGATTGGCGGAATTTGAATACCTTTGCAAACTGAATTGAGGTATGGTGTAATGGTAGCACTACAGATTTTGGTTCTGCCAGTTCAGGTTCGAGTCCTGATATCTCAAC
>CAVHYF010000053.1:0-11570 GCA_963640265.1 bacterium
CCGCCCTCGCGCGTCTGCGGTGTCTGCGGTGTCTGCGGCGTCTGCGGTGTCGGCTACCTTTCTTCCGGATAAAGATACCTTTATCGCATTTCCGCTGCCGCAGGTGCCGGAAATTGTCCGGCTTTTTTCTAAATTGCGGCGGAAAAACAAAGGAACGGTATGTCGGAATGTCTTAAATTCAAGACGGTTGTCTTGGCTATAATGATAATATTCACAACAGGTAAGCTTATGGGAAAAAATGAAGTGTTGGACGGCAGGCAGAAGAGCATTGTGGCTATAGCCGCCAATGAAGCGAAAGGTGACCTTGCGGCGCTGGGTACCAGCATAGGGAACGGACTCGACAGCGGGCTCACCGTCAATCAGGTGAAGGAAATCCTGTCGCAGCTCTACGCTTACACGGGTTTCCCTCGGTCCTTGAACGGGCTCGGAACCCTGCAGAAAGTGCTGGAACAGAGAGAAAAGGAAGGAAAGCGGACGGTGCAGGGACCGGAGGCGTCCGAGCTTCCTGCAGATTTCGATGCCCTCAAGGAAGGCACGAAGGTGCAGTCCAGACTGACAGGCAGGCCGTTCGTCTATTCTTTCTGCCCGGCGGAAGACTATTATCTAAAGGCACACCTCTTCGGAGACATATTCGCAAGCGACGTGCTGACTTGGGCTGAAAGGGAACTTGCGACGATAAGCGCCCTCGCGTCGATCGACGGTCTGGCTCCGCAGCTGGCTTCGCACGTGGCGGGGTCCAGGAATATGGGCCTGAAGGATGAGCAGATCCACGCGATTCCGGCGGCGCTTGCCGAGTCCGCCGGAGAGGTGGAGGCTTACAGGGCTTCCCGCGCGATAGCTGAAGTCTTCGGTGAGAAGTTTGACGGGAAATTGCCGTTCAGCGGAATGGATTTCCCTAAGGGCCAGCCGAATACGGCCTATGCCAAGTACTTCGTCGGCGAGAGTTATCTGGCTCCGCTGCATCCGGTGAACCTCGCAGCGGATGAAAAGTCAGCCCTGCCGATGTCCAATGTGACTTTCGAACCCGGGTGCCGCAACAGCTGGCATATTCATCACGGAGCAAGGCAGATTCTTGTCTGCGTCGGGGGAGAGGGACTGTACCAGGAGTGGGGCAAACCTGCATTGAAGCTGAAGGCAGGCGATGTCGTCGATATCCCCGAGGGCGTGAAGCATTGGCACGGAGCGACTGCGGGCAGTTGGTTCCAGCACGTCACCGCACACGTCGCAACCGGCGGCGAAATCAGCAACGAGTGGCTCGAGCCGGTCTCCGACGATCAGTACCTCTCGGTGCAGTGACGAAAGCGGAATCAACACCGGAATAAATGGAAGATTCGGCGCAGAATCATTAACTTTGCCACCGGAAACGGGATCCGTTGAAAAAGATCCCGGTCCGAGTGGCAATTCAAGTTTATCATGATCAAGTCAATGACAGGTTACGGCAAGGCTGAGGCCGTCCTGGAAACAGGGAAACTCACCATCGAGATCAAGACGCTCAACGGCAAAGGCTCCGACGCCAACATCAAGTCGACCCTCCTGCCGAAAGACAAGGAACTGCTTGTGCGCAGGAAAATCGCCGAGGCGCTGAACCGGGGCACCATCGATTTCTTCATCACCTGGGAACCCAAGGCGGGCGGGACTGCAAAACAGGTCAACAAGGATCTGGTCAGGGAATATTACGGCCAGCTGACAAGCCTCAGCGATGAGCTTGTAGGCAAGAATTCCGTCGAGGCGAACTGCAGGATGCACAACGAGATCTTCACGGCGGTGCTGCGCTTTCCGGACATAATGGACAACTCTCGTCAGGAAATCATAACGGAGGAGAACTGGCCGGTTGTGGAAAAGGCCGTGGACGAGGCTCTGGCAGCGGTCAACGACTATCGTGCCAAAGAGGGCGAGGCCCTTTACGGTGACGTGACATCGAGAGTCAGGAATATTCTTGACCTGGAAGACCAGGTGGAAGGCTTCGAGAAGGAGCGGATCGACGCCGTCAGGGAGAAGCTGATGAAGAACCTTGAGGCGCTGCAGCAGAAGGTCGACCCGTCCCGTTTCGAGCAGGAGATGATTTTCTACCTTGAAAAGCTGGACATCAACGAGGAGAAGGTGCGCCTCCGCCAGCACTGCAAGTACTTCATGGACACGATCGACGGCGAGGAATATCCTGGCCGCAAGCTAGGCTTCATAATCCAGGAGATGGGCCGCGAGATCAACACGACAGGCTCTAAGGCCAACCATTCCGGCATACAGAAGGTGGTCGTCAGGATGAAGGATGAACTGGAAAAGATCCGCGAGCAGTCGATGAACATTCTGTAGCCGCAATCCGTAGGGCAAGCGCCCGCATGTTCCGGTTCCGTATTTTTTTCATTATCTTTGTCGTGGACCACAAATGTTCACGAAACAAAATATTCACGATTATGAGATTACGGACCACGCCAGCACTGCTGGCCAGCCTTGCGGCGGCTTTATTGTGCATCCCGTCCTGCACGGACAAGACAACTTCTGAAAAGTACGGCACCGTCATCGGAGCCTATGTGAGCGGCATACGCGGAGACGATGTGCCGGATCCCGGGCTGGTTACCCACATCAATTTCGCCTTCGCCCAGGTAAACGAAACCTTCAACGGACTGACTCTGGCTGACACCTCCGGAATCCGCAAGGTGGCCGCGCTGAAAAAAGTCTCCCCTGATCTCAAGGTTCTGCTTTCAGTGGGGGGCTGGGGCAGCGGCCGTTTCAGCGAGATGGCGGCCGACAGCCTTTGCAGGCTCAGTTTCGCGAAGGACTGCGCAAGGATGGTCGATGAATATGCCATCGACGGAATCGACATTGACTGGGAGTACCCTACGAACAGCGATTCAGGCATCTCGTCGTCCGCGGACGACACGGAGAATTTCACCCTTCTGATGCGTGACATCCGCGAAGCTCTCGGCGAAGGGAAACTCCTTACGCTGGCGTCCATCTGCTCGGCGAAATACATTGATTTCAAGGCGGTGCTTCCGTTCGTGGACCTCATAAACGTGATGGCCTACGATATGTACACCGCGGACTTCACCCACCATTCGGCTCTTTACCGTTCCGCGAACGCCGGACACTGCACTGCAGACGAGGCTGTAAGGCTTCATCTGGAGGCCGGCGTGCCGAAAGAAAAACTCGTGATGGGAATGCCGTTCTACGGCCGAGGGAAACCGGGCTACGGACCGGGCAGCGAGGGCGTCACCGAAGTCTGGGACGATGTCGCCAAGGTTCCTCTTCTTTTCACGGCGGATGGAGAAAGGGTCTTCGGCTTCGAGAATGCCCGTTCTCTGACCGAGAAGTGCAACTACATCAAGGCGAACGGCTTGCGGGGCGGAATGTACTGGGAGTACAATGTCGATGCTCCGGACCACGGTTTCGTCAGGCTGGTTCACGACTGCCTTGCGGAATAGTCCGCTTTTCCCGGATCAGTTCCAGCCTTTGAGTTCGCCGCCGATCTCTATGCGGGATTTGGCGGGCTTCCGTGTTAAATCATTTCAGAACGGCTTAATTGTCAATCATTTTTTTGCTTTTTATGAAATATGACTAAATTTGCCGAGCAGTTTTTGAAAGAGAACGGTTATCGATAGAGTTAACATCAGATTTATATTCACAACTATTTTTTCTAAAGATTTTTCTACGATGAAAAAGTTCATTATGGCCCTTGCGGCAGCGCTCTGTCTCGCAGGTTGCATGACTAGCAGCGAAGATGTAATTTATGAACTTGTTCTTGCCTATGAACCCAGCAGCTATGAGCTCTTCGGAAACGAGGTTGACGCCGCCTACAAGCAGGTCCGTTCGAAGATGTCCGATTTCTCCAATGAATATGTCGGCAAGGACAACTATTGGATCGAGAACATCGTCAACGGTAAGACTTCTTCCGCCGACAAATCGGCCAAGGCCAAGTACAACACTGTCAAGGCTGCTTTCGACAAAGTATGCGCCGAGTGCAACGCAATTGTTGACGGTATTCCTTCAGGTCTCAAAGGAAGTTTCGAACTTTCAGAGACTCTTATGCTGAGGAGAACGTCGCCTTCGGAGGAAACAAGCGTCCTCTGCGAAAGCACGGCTACTTTCAAGTACCCGAGGAACTAGCGTTAACCGGTAGGAATCGGTAAAAAACGTAAGAACTGGTCCGGTCGGTTCATGAAACTGAAGAAAGGGTTCGTCATCCGCGAGATAGGCGGAGAAAAGATGATCATCGCCAGCGGGACCGGCGGGGTGAATCTCTGCAAGGTCTTCAAGCTCAACGAGTCTGCCGCCTTCCTGGTGGAATCGGTCGGCTCTTCCGAGTTCACCGAAGAATCGCTGGCGGACCTGCTCTGTTCCTCTTACGATGTGGAAAGGGACACTGCTCTCAAGGATGCCGTCAAACTTTGCTCGGCCTTTAAGGATAGCGGAATAGTTGACTGACACCGGAAAGAAATACATTTGGGAAGCTGTTCTGAATTCTTGCAGAACAGCTTTTTTCTTTATATATTCACCGGATTCTTGTTACGCAAACGCTTATGGACAGGACAGACGAAACATTCTTTGCTCTTCTGAGGTCAGGCCTCTGGGGAAGGGCGGAGGCCTTGCCGGAAGGAAAGATAGACTGGAACGCGGTCATCTCTCTTTCCGACAGCCAGGCAATGACCGGAATCATCGCCGACGGCTTGTCTGAAGTCCGGCGAGCATTCCCCGGCTGCAGTCCGGACAGCGCCGTCACCGGGAGGATAGTCAAGACCGTCCTCGGCATCGAGATGATGAATGCGAGGATCGAATCCGCTTTGTCTTCCGTCTGCGGTGAACTCAATGCCGAAGGCATAGTCTGCTGCCTGCTGAAAGGGCAGGGCGTCGCGAGGAACTATCCTGTCCCTTCCCACCGTTCGCCTGGAGACATCGACCTGCTCTTCGATGTGCGGAACTATCCGAAGGCTTCCGCTTTGCTGGCGCCGAAGGCCGACCGGCTGTGCCAGGAGTTCAAGGACAGGATGCATTTCGGAATGTTTTTCGGCAATGTCGAGATTGAACTTCACGGCACCCTGCACACCTTTTTCGGGAAAAGGTTCAACCTGGAACTCGACAGGATGCAGGCCCGGCTGTTTCAGGACGGGGATTTCCGTGACTGGAACTGCAACGGCGTGCAGGTGCGGCTGCCGTCCGCCGGCTTCGACGCCGTGTTCATATTCACTCATCTTCTGCAGCATTTCTACTACAACGGGCTCGGACTCCGTCAGGTGTGCGACTGGATGATGCACATTTCCCGCAATTCGCCGGCCATCGACCGCGGGCGTCTGGCCTCCACGCTCCGCTCCCTCGGCATTATGGGGGCCTGGAAGGCTTTCGGCGCGATGGCGGTGGAACTTCTCGGAATGCCTGAAGACGAGATGCCTTTCTATGACAGGAGGTATTCGGACTGCCCGTCACTCATCTGGAAGGCCATCAGGCTCTACGGCAACTTCGGGAACGGAAGGTATGCCGGCCGTGATTATGGCTCCGAGTCCTTTCTTGTCAGAAAGTTCCGCTCGCTGCGTTACCACTGCTCTTTCCTGCCCGTATTCTTCAGGCTTTCCCTCAGGCAGGCCTTGAGATGGGTAGTGTGGCAGCTGACCGACAGCGCCAGGAGCATCGCCCGTGAAATCTGAGAGTCCGCATCTGCCGGATCGGGCGTCTCCTTGCCATCGTCCAGACAATTTTTTTGGGAATAAGATGCAAGATTTTCTTACCTTGCGATTTGGTAAGAGGTTTTTTACTAATAGTTATGTCAGGCGTTCGCAAAACAATTCTGGTGCTGGCCGGACTGCTGGCCTTCAGCACGGCTGCCTTTTCCCAACGGGATTTCAAGAAAAACGAAATCAGCGTCGGATTCTCGCCGTACTCCACCGATCTCCTCAATTGGACTGAAATCCATATCAACGAGACAGGAATCCTTGAAAACGTGTACGGCGAGAGGACCGGAAGCCGGCATACCATCCCGATGTTCTCGGTTTCCTACAACAGCTTCTTCAAGAGATGGTTTTCTCTGGATACCAGGCTTTCATTCTCTGGCGGGTACAGGAATGTCTATTCCGGCATAGAATCAAAGTACGACCATCGTAACTTCGAACCTTACGTGACCGTGATGGAGATGGCTCAGTTCACTTACCTCAATCGGGATTGGGTGCGGCTCTACTCTTCGGTCGGGCTCGGCCTGACGGCATACGAAGGACTCTACTTGTCGCTGCAGACCACTCTGCTCGGGGTCTCGGTCGGAAAGAAGTTCTTCGGATTCGCCGAGTGCGGCGTCGGGGCGGAATACATCCTCCTTCACTGCGGACTCGGGTATAGGTTTTAATGTCCAATGAATATGAAAAAGATCGCAATATGCATTCTGGCACTCGTTGCGGCGCTGGTTTCCTGCAGGAAAGACGACGTCTTCCCGTCCCCGGAGGAGAAGCTCAAGTCGGCCGCAAGCTCGATATTCTACTATACGGCAATGTCGTCGGTCGACCTTCTTGATTTCTGCCTTGACTTTCAGGCTTACCTTGACGCTCCTGCTGATGACAAGATTCTGGAGAAGTTCAAGGCGATACGCAAGTCCGTGAGCAAGACAGGCGAGAATTCCTACGAGGTGACAGCCTACGATTCGATTCCGTCCTACGGCAAGTTCACAACGGACGGAAATTCCGTGAATGAACCCGGAGCCAAGTTAGTGTTCGATGACTTGAAGGCGACCGTGACCTGCATTGGAACGGATGAATGGGAGATTAGTGTATCCCGGACAGAAAGCAAAACCGCTGTCGAGGTCTATAGCAACTACACCTATTATTATTGTAGCGAAGATGTCTATGAGTATGTGCTTCTCTACAGGAAATCATCGTCCGCTGAACTTGCCGGGACCATCAGCATTGAGGGAACGCTTAAGAGCGAAGCTTCGAAGACCTCCGGCTACACCGCCGGCTATCGGACTGAAGGAGAATTCAAGCATCTGGGCGGCGGTTCATTCTCTGGTGCGTTCAGGATAGAGACTTTCGACGCTTCCGGCAATCATCTCCACGACTATACCCTGAATCTGTAACCGTGGCGGGTAACTGCTTGGCTTTCAGGTGAAAGAGCGATGGTCCGGTGCGGATTTCCGCACCGGACCATCGCTTATTTTCAAGATTATCAGAAAGTTATCTGCCACGGCTGCGCTTACATTTTATTTGCCGCATTGGGAAAAATGGAGTAATTTTGAAGTCTTGAATTTTTCGTCTTCAAAAGAACTTATATGACAGAAAAGATCATCATTCTGGATTTCGGCTCCCAGGTCACGCAGCTCATCGGCCGCAGACTCCGCGAACTGAATGTTTATTGCGAGATTTACCCGTACAACAAGGTTCCGGAGCTCGACTCCACGGTCAAAGGAGTCATTCTCTCCGGCAGTCCTTGCTCGGTGCGCGACAAGAACGCCCCTCAGATCGACCTGAGCGGCATCAAGGGCCGGTTCCCTCTTCTGGGAATATGCTACGGCGCCCAGTACCTCGCCCACAATTTCGGCGGTCAGGTGCAGGGATCCCTCGCCCGTGAATATGGCCGCGCTATGCTGGACGTGACCGACTCCGAGTCACCTCTGCTGAAGGGAGTCTCCTCCCACACGCAGGTCTGGATGTCCCACGGCGACACGATCGCGGCTCTTCCTGAGGGAGGCGAGGTCATCGCTTCGACCGAAAGCGTGGTGAACGCCGCCTTCCACATCAGAGGCGAGCAGACCTACGCGGTGCAATTCCATCCGGAAGTCTTCCACACGACGGAAGGCACGAAGATTCTCGGCAATTTCGCTTTGGGAATATGCGGCTGCAAAGGCGACTGGACTCCGGACTCGTTCATCGAGACGACCGTGGCCAGCCTCAGGGCGCAGATCGGTGGCGACAAGGTCATCCTCGGCCTCAGCGGGGGAGTGGACTCGACCGTAGCCGGAGTGCTTCTCAACAAGGCCATCGGCCACAACCTCACCTGCATATTCGTGAACAACGGCCTTCTGAGGAAGAATGAATATGAAGACGTCCTGGCTTCGTACAGGGATATGGATCTCAATGTCATCGGTGCCGACGCTTCGAAGGAGTTCATCTCGCAGCTCGCCGGAGTCACCGAACCCGAGGCCAAGAGAAAGATCATCGGAAGGCTCTTCGTGGAGACCTTCGACAAATATGCCCGCACCATAGAGAACGCCCGCTGGCTCGCCCAGGGTACAATCTACCCTGACGTGATCGAATCCGCCGGCATCGAGGGCATAGCCTCCAAGATCAAGTCCCACCACAACGTGGGAGGTCTGCCGGAGAAGATGAACCTCAAGGTGGTCGAGCCGCTCAGGATGCTGTTCAAGGACGAGGTCCGCAGGGTCGGCCGCGCCCTCGGCATCAAGGACGAACTCATCGGCCGCCATCCTTTCCCGGGTCCGTCGCTCGCCATCCGCATCATCGGCGACATCACGGAGGAGAAGCTCAATGTCCTCAGGGAGGCCGACGACATATTCATAAAAGGGCTTCGTGAATATGACTGCTCGGCTCTTCATCTTCCGTCCGCTTCGGATCCGCGCTTGGAGGCGAAGAACCTTTATGACGCGATCTGGCAGGCCGGGGTCATCCTGCTGCCGATCAAGAGCGTGGGCGTGATGGGTGACGAGAGGACCTACGAGAATCCGGTGGCGTTGCGCGCCGTGGTTTCCACCGACGCGATGACCGCCGACTGGTTCCATTTCCCTTATGATTTCCTGGCCCAGGTCAGCAATGACATCATAAACAAGGTCAAGGGGGTCAACCGCGTAGTGTACGACATCTCGTCCAAACCACCTGCAACGATCGAATGGGAATAGGTCCCACGTTGATTACGCAGTAGAGCGGAGTGCTTCGCAGGAATCTGAAGAATGATTTCATTCTGCCTGATTTCAACTTGGATTCGGCGCATCAAATTGCTCTACTTGTGTCGAACTGTTTATATTGTTGATAATCAATAATAAACTCTTAATGAGGCAAGCCGCTGAGTGTAAAGAAACTTTACAATGCTGTCAAGATTCTTTACAACTTGCCGCGAAGCAGGATATTCATTAATTTTGCATCCGTTCCCGCCGGCCGCCTCTGACGGCGTGCGGGGCTGAATTCGGACATTAATGAAAAATTGAAGTATGAATATTCTTAAAAAATCGGCCGCAGCGTTTTTCGCCGCACTGTGCCTCATTTCGGGAGGGAACCTCACCGCCCAGGAAACCTACAAGCCTGCAGGTACTTACAAATTCGCGGAAAAGGACGGGACGGAGCTGTTTCTTGATGAATATCCCGCCTCGGCCGGCAGCGTGACCTCGATCGACGGTCAAAAGAAACCTGCCATCGTGTTTGTCTTCGGCGGAGGGTTCTTCTCGGGACAGCGCAGCGCCAAGAGTTACCTCAAATGGTTCAAGATGCTCAACGATGAGGGCTACACCCTCCTCACCATCGACTACAGGCTCGGTCTGAAAGGCGTCAAGACCAAAGGAGGCCTCGGCTCGGTCAAGCAGTTCTACCACGCCGTGACCATCGCCAGCGAGGATCTGTTCAGCGCCGTGAAATACATCATCGACAACGCCGCCACCCTGGATGTCGACCCGGACAACCTGGTCATCAGCGGCTCGTCCGCCGGGGCGATGACCGTGCTGCAGAGCGACTGGCTTCTGAGCAACGGAAAGGCCACTGAGACTCTTCCGGAAGGCTTTCGATTCGCCGGTGTGATGTCCTTCTCGGGAGCTATCCTTTCCCGCGAAGGGATGCCGGGATATTCCCGGACTCCTTCGCCGACTGCATTCTTCCACGGCACGGCCGACAAGGTGGTAAACTACAAGAAGATGAAGGTGTTCAACTGGGCGTTCGCCGGCTCGGACAAACTTGTCAGGATCTTCAGGAAGAACGGCTACACCTACAACATCTACCGTTACCAGGGCCACACCCACGAGATCGCCGATGCGATGGCGGAGACTTTCGCCGACCAGATCAGGTTCCTTGAGACGAACGTGACCCGGAAGGTCGCCAGAAATGTGGACAGCACGATCGACGACCCTCAGATCCCGGAACCTCAGGGCTCGGCGAACCGCAAGGAACTCTACAGCAAGAACTAAACGCCATTCCAAGACAGAAAACGGGGTGCCCGAGCAGTCGGGCACCCCGTTGTTTTTTACAGCAGCATTCTACTGCAGATAGTTCTTGTAGACCTCGGCGATCTTCTTGTAGCCGGCCTCGTTAGGATGCAGGCCGTCGGAAAACAAAGACTCGTCGAGAGTGCCGTCGGCCTTGGTCAGAGCCGCCTTGACATCCACGATGTCGTAGTTGTCCAGAACTCCGGTGGCAAGAATCTCATCCACGGCGGCGTTGACCTTGTCCACTCTGTCGATGGCGTTCCTGCGAGGATAGATGTGGACGATGTGGATGCGGGCTGTCGGCTGCTTCACGCGGATGTACTTGATCAGTTCGACCATTCCCTCGGCTATCTTCTCCTCAGGACGGCGGTAGATGTCGTTGGTTCCGGCCATCACGAAGATGTGCTTTGCGCTGTAGCCGTCGAGTTCCTCGTGCATCATACGCCACATCATATTCCCGAGGCGGTCCCAGCCGTAGCCGCAGTTAAGGACGTTCCTGTCGGCGAAAAGCACGTTCCAGGAATCCACTCCGGCATGCCAGGTCGGATGGCTCGGCTCGCCGGACCAGTAGTGGGTGATGGAATTGCCGATCATAACGATTTCCGGGTTCGGTGCGATGCATCTCTGGCGGTAAAGCACCCTGCTGTGCCTCTCGGCCCAGTCATACCAGTGAAAATCGCGGCGCTGACGCACGGGCATAAGAATCTCCGGCAGGTCGGTGGTCGTGCCGAGGGCGTTGAACAGGGCCTCGACGGTGGCCGTAGTGTCAGCTTCGGCTCCGTTGACCGCAAGGATGAAGCCGGTTCCCTTGCTTTCCTTTCTGGAAACCACCTTGACCGGGAAATCGGTCTTTCTCTGGATTATGTTCTTCACCGACAGGGCCGGACGGGCGACATTCTCGACCGGCACGTTGTAGAAGGCTATGCCCTTTTCCACAGGCACAGGCTCGAAATTGAAATACGATCCGCCGACGGCTCCGAACTCCATCCAGGTGACCTTGTTGTACAGAGGAAGGTATAGCCTGAACCAGTTGCCCTTCTTGGCCTCTTTGCCATAGTCGGCCTTGAATGTGAACTGGAGCGTGTCTCCGGCGGCTTTTCCGAGGTCGTAAGCGCCGTCAAGAAGATGGTAGATGCCATCGTTGTCTATGTCGAAAAGGTCCACTCCCACGGATGCCATCTCGGTCGCGCCTGCCGGGACGGAGTGGCCGTCAAGGACGTACCTGACAACTATCTCCGGTGCGTTCGTGCCGAAATCCAGGTAGCCGAGACTGAAGTCCCATTTTGTCTTGTAAGGGCTTTTCGCGTTCTCCGTCAACGGATTGTGCCAAGAGGCCGCCGGCTGTGCTGCAAGCGGCGACGAAAACAGCAGCGCCAGCGCCAAGGCAGACACCGCCGTCTTTAAAGTGATGATTTTTGTGTTCATTATCATTTCTTTATCTTTATTAGTCTTATTCTTA
>CAVHYF010000054.1:0-11409 GCA_963640265.1 bacterium
GAATCCCGCTACGCCGAGTACCTCCGGCTCTACGGCGAGTGCCTGGGGAGGGAGTCAAGCTTTCCGGATGGGCTAACCGAATAATTATAGACAATGTTTGGTATTCTGAACAGATATTGATACTTTTGTACATAATGTTGAACATTACCAAATGAGAAGAGAACTACTGTCTTCACAACAGCGCCTTCTCCAGACCCTTGGAGAGCAGATCCGGTATGCACGCCTGAGACGCGACCTGAGCACGGTCCAGATTGCGGAAAGGGCCGGAATTTCCAGAACGACTCTGGTCAAAGTGGAAAAGGGAGACGAGAGCGTAGCTTTGGGACAGTATTTCAGAGTACTTATAGCCTTGGGACTTGCAAAAGACATTACGTTGGTGGCAAAGGACGATGAACTTGGCCGCAAACTCCAGGATGCAAAACTGGAGGTTAAAAAACGGGCTTCCAAGAAATAAACTCATTCGAGTATGACGCTTCCTGGCTGTCAGACAGGGGAAAGTAAGAATGTTTGATGGAATTATCGGAAGACTAAGTTGAGAGATTTTAAGATAACATTTTTTTGTTAAGTTTGCAGAAAGAGACAAAGAACGATACGAAATCTTTATCAGTCAGGGATTATGGAAAGTATATACATTAAGAATTTCGGACCTGTAAAAGAAGTCAGCCTTCTCGACATAAAGAAAGTGACCGTATTTATAGGAGATAGCGGCAGCGGAAAGAGTACCATTATGAAGGTACTCTCCCTTTTCCGTTGGTTGTACAAGATGATGAATATCCGTTCTTTTCTTAAATATTCGGGGGTATCGAAATGCCCGTTCAGATTCAAATTCGAAAGCCTTTTGAAAAATAACGGCTTGACAGATTACCTAAGGTCTGACAGCGAATTAGTGTATAGAAATGGTTCTCTTGAACTCAAATGGGAACCGGAAAAGAAAAAACTTAAGGGAACCACAACATTCATCCCAAAAGATGAATTAAGCCTGGAAAAGATTTCATTCATTTCCGATAAGAGAAACCTTATCTCGGACATAGTGGACAACAATATGTCATTAAAAAAGGGGATGTATTATCTTTCAGAGACATACTCCGATTTCGAACTAGCCGTCAAAGAGGTGAAAGAAATACCTATCGCGGACTTAGGAGTTAAGTTTGTCATCAGAAGAACCAATCAAGGGAAAAGGTATATGATTGTTCCTTCAGATGGGACAGAATCATTCGGAGTAAGACTTAACGCGTCTTCTTCAGGCACGCAGAACCTTGTTCCTATAAATGTCATAATAGAATACTATTCAAAGTATTATGATTTGGTATCATCGATAAATAAAGCCATTTTGTCCTATGTGTCAAAATCTGACAGTCTGAGCGATTTCAAGGCCGTCAAGAATATTGGGGATTTCGCAAATAAAAATGTTCATCTCATAATAGAAGAGCCGGAACTCAGTCTCTTCCCGTCCAGTCAACGAGAACTTATGGATTTCCTATTCAATAGCATTTCCATCAAAAATAAAAGGGGGTATAGCATATCCCTTATGTTTGCGACACATAGCCCATATATAATCAACTACCTTAATGTTCTCCTTTTAAGAAATGAAAAGCCGGGGTGCGAGTCTGCATCAATTAATGGAGACGAGATAGCTGTTTACAGGGTGTATGACGGCTCTGTCCAGAACCTTGTCTGCAAAACGGACGATGGCGGTGTCTACATAAATACGGTAGATTTGAGTGAAGAGATGGAAAGCATCTATCAGGAGTATACATCATTGAGGGAGAATGCATGATGAAGGATTTGCTGGAAAGGGAATTGTCCCTTATGATAGCGGAAGAAGCTCAAGAAGGAGACTGGGGACTGACGGATGACAAGTCGTGCAAAGATTGTTCTGTCCATGCTAAATATTTTTATAGTTCTTGCCAGGACAGGATTGTCATGAAGTTGCACAGTAATATTTCTGTCAAAGAGATTCGTTTGGAGAATGTGTTTCAGGAGAGTACCGCTTTCAGAGCAGAAGGATGTTGTGATTACCTTCTTTATACTGCGGACAAGATTGTTCTCTGTGAATTGACTTGCATACGTCCAGAATATCTCCGTACCGGTAACAATGGAGGGAAGCGGGCAAAAGCCTACTCGCAGTTATTGGATTCAGTCAAGAAACTTAAACAGTTCAACAGCTTCGGAGCAAAAGTCTCAAATTTAAAAACTCGTGAAGCCATATTCGCAATTAGAAAAAAAACTGTTCGCAGTTGAAATGCAGGAGGATAGTGTACAAGGCGCTATGAGACCATTCATTAAAGTCTCTGACATTGAAAGGCGCGGCAAATCTGATATGGGGAACGGATTTGATTTCCTAACAGTTGAATATCCTCAAATTTACAGATGGTAGAATATAATTCTTAAAGGAATTAACTTTCGCTTATAATAAAGTACCTATAACAAAATACCTTATCTCACATTTGAAGGGTATTGTCCATGAAAAAACACAATACATTATGAAAATTCTGCAATTGGGAAAGTTCTACCCTATTCTGGGCGGGGTGGAGAAGGTGATGATGGACCTGACCGCGGGGCTGTCGGAAGCCGGAATCGACTGCGATATGATGTGCGCGACGGCGGAGCCGGAAAAAAGGTGTGCCGGCAGCGACGTGAACATATTCACTCTCAATCCGCACGGGCGGGTGATCGTGTGCCGGACGTGGATGAAGAAGGCGCGGACCACCATAGCTCCGGCGATGATCGCCGAACTCCGCAGAAGGGTCAATGAATATGACATCGTCCACATCCACCATCCGGACCCGATGGCGGCGCTCGCTCTGATGCTCTCGGGCTTCAAAGGGAAGGTCATACTGCACTGGCACAGCGACATACTCGCGCAGAAGGTGCTGCTCAAGTTCTATCTGCCCATCCAGAAATGGCTCATCGGAAGAGCCGACCTCATCCTCGGCACATCGCCCGTCTATCTAGCGGAATCCCCCTATCTCCGGAAAGTCCAGGACAAGACCCGCTGCCTCCCCATCGGAATCCCGCCGATGAAGGAAGACAAAGAGGGCGCTGCGCGCATAAGGAATGAATATGCCGGCAGAAAGATCGTGTTCACTCTCGGCCGGCTTGTCGAGTACAAAGGCTACCGCTACCTCATCGATGCAGCAGCACATCTTGACGACAGTTTCGTCGTGCTGATCGGAGGATCAGGGCCGCTGAAGGCGGAACTGCAGCGCCAGATAGACAGTCTCGGACTCGGAAACCGGGTCAAGCTGCTCGGCAGAGTCCCCGACGAAGACCTCCCGGCCTGCTACAGCGCCTGCGACCTCTTCTGTCTTAGCAGCATAATGAAGACCGAAGCCTTCGGAATAGTCCAGATCGAGGCGATGTCACTGGGCAAGCCGGTGGTGGCCACGAAGATTCCCGCCTCGGGAGTCTCGTGGGGCAATCAGGACGGAGTCTCCGGACTCAACGTGGAGCCTTGCGACGCCCCGGCGCTTGCCGAGGCCATCAAGGCCGTCACCAAGGACGAACCGACCTGGAAGAGGTTCAGCGAAGGCGCCCGCAACCGCTTCCTCTCGACATTCACAAAAGAAAAAATGATCGCCTCCTGCTCGGAAATCTACTCGGAACTCTGCTCGGGAAGATAGTCCACGAAAAGGGCCGTCCCGCCGCAGCACAGGCGTGACATTCCAAGAAACAATGGCTAAGAAATGTTCATCGGACAAGATTCACCTGCTGCCTTTTCTTGAGGAGGGAAGGCTTGAGGCGGGGTGCGACGAGGCCGGCCGCGGACCGCTTGCGGGGCCGGTGTACGCCGCGGCGGTGATACTCCCGGCGGACTTCCATCATCCGCTGCTCAACGATTCCAAGAAGATGACGGAGAAGGCCAGGGACATCCTGCGCCCGATCATCGAGAAGGAGGCCGCAGCCTGGGCCGTCGAGGCAGTCAGTCCGGAGGAAATCGACGAACTGAACATTCTATGGGCCTCCGTCACGGGGATGCAGCGCGCTGTTCGCCGCCTGACTCCGAAGCCGGACTTCCTGCTCATCGACGGCAACCGCTTCAGACCTTTTGATGAATATTCCCCCGCCGCCTACCGCACCGTAGTCCACGGCGATGCGACATATTCATCGATCGCGGCCGCTTCCGTGCTCGCCAAGACCTGGAGGGACGAGAAGATGCGCGCGCTGGCGAATGAATATCCCGAATACGGTTGGGACAGGAATATGGGCTACCCGACGAAGGAGCACATCGCCGCCATCAAGGAGTACGGTCTCACGCCGTGGCACCGCCGCTCCTTCCACCCGAAGGAACTGGAGCCGACTCTCTGGTAGGCTCTCGGACGGCGGAGCAATTTTCCGGGGCGGAAGAGCGGGATTGTTTTGAAAGATTGCTAACTTTGCCGCCACAAGCACCTGCAACCATAAGCAGTTTTGAATATGACAACGAAATCAAAGATTATCTCAGGAATCGCGGCGGTGATCATCCTCGCCGCTGCCGCTTTCTTCTACATCAAGTTCTACTTCGTCTTCGGCGAAGGCGTCAAGGCCGGCGAACTCAACCAGCTGGTTTACAAGGGATGGGTCTGGAAGACCTACGAAGGCCGTCTGATCCAGACCGGATTCAAGAGCGCGAAAGTCGGCGGAAGCCTGCAGTCGAACGAGTTCAACTTCTCCGTCACGGACAAGGCCGTCGCAGACACGCTGATGAGATGCAGCGGCAAGATGGTCGAGCTCCATTACAGGGAGTACAACGGGACTCTTCCGTGGCGCGGAATGCAGAAATACATCGTTGACAGGATCATCACAGTCAGCAAGCCGAGCAGCGGTTCGCAGGAACTGCCGATCGTCTCCGGCGGTGAATAAGTCCTGAAATCCTGAAAAGCGCATTGAAGTCCAGAGGCTGCCCCGAACCGTTTCGGGACAGCCTCTGAACATTTTGTGCCACACCGCCAGGCTTTCTGACTTCGCCGGGCCGGTGCCGAGCCTGCGCTACTGCGCCGCCGGGGCGGCCTTCTTCTTTGAGACGAGGAACCAGACAAGCGCGCCGGCTATTGCAAGCAGGGCGATTCCTAGCACGGGCCTGTAGGCGACCCAGGCCAGGGCGATCACCACGAACGACCAGGCGAATCCCACGATCGAGCAGACCAGGCCGATTCCGGCGCCGAGGATGCGAGCCACGAAAGGAAGCACCTTGGCAAGAGTCTCCAGGAATCCGAAGACGTTCTTGAAGCCGCCGATGACGAGTATTATTCCCAGAATCCTGACAATCCACAGAATCATCCTGTTGCTGGAGTGCTGGCCTTCGTACATCTGGTCAGATGTCTTTGCGCCCATCGCAAGGATCTCGAAGTTCCTGCCGTTCTTCGCCGTGAAAGGAGCGAAGGTGTCACCCTGGACTGTGGCGAGGATGGAAACCTCGGCGGGAAGCACCTCGGTGAAGGTTATGCGGACATCGCCGACGGCCGGAGCGTCGGGATTCTGACCGAAATAGACGACGTTGTTCTTCACGCTTACGATGAAAGTCGAGTCAGCCTCGGCGGCGTTCTTGAAAAGTTCCGTGGAGATTCTTTCGGCGTCGGCTTCGCTGAAGATGTAGTCCCGCTCGCCGCTGATGCCTGAAATCAGGGACCTGTTCAGCCTGTAGGCTCCGAAAGTGACGTTCTCCGCGGTCATTCCCGAGTTCTCGAAACGGGCCTTGACAGTGTTCCTGCCCTTGTAGGACGGGTCGTGGAACTCCTCGGAGTTCACCGGAGAGCTTGTCCAGGCCTTGTCGTAACTGTAGGTCGTTGTCGTCTCCTGGCTTCCGCCGACCTTGTCCTTCGACGTGCTTTGGGATGTCTCCTTCCACTGGTAATATTCAACCTTTCTGTTGAACTTGACGGCCCTTGCGCCGACGCCGAAATCCGGATCGACGAGCGAATCGAGCGTCGCGGTCGCGCCGGTCGCGTGCACAAGCTTGCCTTCGAACTGAGGATCGACCTTGCTGATGTCCTGCATCTCCACAGTGACGCCGGCAGCCTCCTTGAGCATTCTCGTGGTCTTGACCGCCCGGCCTTCGTTCCACCACAGGAGAACAGTGCCGATGATGATAAGAAGGATTCCCGAAACTATGCCGCCGAATGAATTCTTCACCCGCTGGCCATAAGATGTCTTTGTTGTTTCCGTGTAAGCCATTATTGAGTTGATTTAAGATTATAGTTCAGTTATTAGTTATGATCAACGCACAAATATAAAAAAGAATCCGTGATATTCACTAAATTTGCGGATGGCTATCGTAGAAAATTGCCGGGAATCAGCCTTGAATGCCGATTATTCCAAGACGGATTCCGGAAAACATCATCAAGAGAACTACAAAAAGAAAAAGCAATACGACAATGAAACTGACAAGAATCACATCGCTGGCCGCCGCGGTTTTCTGTGCGGCCTCCTTATTCGCAGCACCGGGGAATTCCGGAATTTCCGTCAAGGCCTCCGACTCCAGAATCACCTTCATCGGACGTACTGAAGCGAAGGACGGCAATGTCTCGTTCGACTGGACCGGAGTGTACGCCAAAGTGAGATTCCAGGGGAACTGGCTGAAGTTCAAGGTCTCCGACACGAAGAAGGACTACTACAACGTCTGGATAGACAAGACTATGGACTCTGTTCCGGACAAAGTGCTCACAGTCTGCGGCAACGACACGACCATAGTCATATTCAGCGCCGATGAGTTGAAGGCCCTTTTCGGGAAGGACAGAAAGGCCGCCAAGGCCCCGCATCAGGTGATTCTGCAGAAACGTACCGAGGGGAACAAGGGAATGACCACAGTCAGCGAGTTCATCACCGACGGAGAAATCCTGCAGGCCGATGCGCCAAGGGAAAGAATCATTGAATATATAGGTGACTCCTACACCTGCGGCTACGGCACGGAATCCTCCAACACCGAACACTTCACGCCGGAAACAGAGAACCAGAACCTGACCTACGCCTGCGCAGCAGCCAGATACTTCGGTGCGGACCAGATTGTGACGGCACACTCCGGATGCGGCATCGTCAGAAACTACAACGGTGACCTGAACAGCTGGAACATGACCGAGCGCTACCTGCAGACTTTTGACGAGGACAAGGAGAAGAGGTGGAATGCCGGAGCTTCCGCATTGAAGCCGAGCATCACAGTCATCTACCTGGGCACCAACGATTTCTCGCGCGGAATGCAGCCTGCGGAAAGGGTGTTTGTCAGGAACTACATCACACTGCTGAAAGAAATCAAGGCCAACTACGGCGAGGACTACCCTGTCCTGTGCATGGCACCGAAGCACGACGGCTTAATGTTCGATTACCTGCGCAAGGTTCTGGACACCTGCGGCCTGAAGAACATCCACATCTTCGCTTTGGGAGACTCAGTCCACAACGATGGCGCGGACTTGGGCGCGGACGGCCACCCGAACTACAAAGGCCACATCAAGATAGCCTATGCCATTATCCCGTACATAGCGACCGCCACCGGATGGGAACCGACCGGCAACCAGGTGAAATAAATCCGAATNNAATCCGAATGAATCCGAATATGAACAGAGTTTTGTTCGCTTCAGTCCTCTGCTGGGCTGTGCTGTCGGGCGCCGCAGGCGCTCAGACGGGAGTGGTGGCCGTCCATCCGGCCAACAACGAGGGAAGAATGATGACGATGGAGGAGTCCGTTCTGAGCAGGAAGGTCCGGCCGGCCGACATCTACGCTTCCTGGAAAGACGACTCCAGCTACACTGCCTTCATCGGAGGCAAGTGGCAGGAGTTCGACGCAGTCAGCGGCGAAGGGAAAGAGCACTTCTCCCCTGCCCTTCCGGAAGGATTTCCTAAGGAGGCCGGGAACATCACACGAAGCAATGACGGGAAATTCGCCTACACGATAGGCAAAAGCCTGTACATCTTCGACGGCAAGCCTGTGACCGTTGCCGAGAGCGGGAATCCGCAGATAACCTACGGCCAGACCGTCAGCCGCAACGAGTTCGGAATCAACGGAGGGATATTCTGGTCCCCAGACGGTTCCCGTCTGGCTTTCTATCGCAAGGACGAGAGCAGGGTCACCGAATTCCCTCTGCTTGACATCACCACCCGCACGGGAAGCCTCGTGAACATCAAATACCCTATGAACGGGATGGAGAGCGAGGAGATCAGGCTCGGAATCTACGATGTCGCCTCCGGCAGGACAGTCTGGTGCGATGTCACTGAATATGGCTACGACCGGTACCTGACCAACATATCCTGGGCGCCGGACGGAGAGAACATATTCATACAGGTTCTTGACCGCACGCAGGAGCATATGACGCTGAACATGTACCGCGCGTGCGACGGGTCGTTGGCGCGCACCGTCCTCACGGAGGACAACGACCGCTATGTCGAACCGCTGGACCCGCTGCACTTCATCGAGGGGACATATTCATTCATCTACAGGACCGACAACCGCGACGGGTACCGCAACCTCTACCTTTGCGACACCCTGGGAACCGTGCGCCGGCTCACCGCCGTCGATGCCGACGTCGAGTATGTCGGGAACGACGGGAAGTACGTCTACTACACTTCCGCCGAGGTTTCTCCTGTGGAGAACCATCTCTTCAGGATCGGGGTGAAGATGCGCGGGCGGGTTCCGCAAGTCGCCAAGGCCGTATTCGGGAAACCGGAGCGTCTGACTGCCGAGGAAGGCTGGCACGACATCCGGATGAACGGCGGATGCACTAAGTTCATAGACAGCTACAGCAGTTTCAATGTTCCGCGCAACGTGGACCTCAGAAAGGCGGACGGCAGCCTTGTGCGTACGCTGAGCGTCTCCGAGGACCCGCTCAAGGAATTCAAGACCGGAGAAGTGATGCTCGGCACCGTCAAGAGCGCGGACGGAAAATACGACAACTGGTACAGGCTCTTCCTGCCGGCGGACTTCGACCCGGCGAAGAAGTACCCTGCCATCCTCTACGTCTACGGCGGGCCTCATTCGCAGATGGTGCAGGACTCCTGGCTCGGCCAGGTGCGTATGTGGGAGGTCCTGATGGCGCAGAAAGGCTACGTGGTCTATGTGCAGGACAACAGGGGTACGCCGAACAGGGGCGCCGAATACGAGAAAGCCATTCACCGTCAGTGCGGCCAGTGCGAGATGGAAGACCAGATGGTGGGCGTGAATATGCTCAAGTCGCTGCCTTTCGTGGATTCCGGAAGGATCGGGGTGCACGGATGGAGCTACGGCGGATTTATGACTATCTCGCTGATGACCAACTATCCGGAAACCTTCAAGGTGGGTGTGGCCGGCGGGCCGGTCATCGATTGGAAATGGTACGAAGTGATGTACGGTGAGCGCTATATGGACACGGAAGCTTCCAATCCGGAGGGCTTTGAGAAGACAAGTCTCATCGGCAAGGCCAAGGACCTGAAGGGCAGGCTTCTGATCTGCCAGGGCGCCATCGACAACACCGTCGTGTGGGAGCACAGCCTGAGTTTCGTGCAGGAGTGCATCGAGAACAATGTCCAGCTGGACTACTTCCCTTACCCCCGTTCCGAACACAATGTCGCCGGCCGCTGGCGTGTCCACCTGATGGACAAGATCACACGGTACTTCGACGAGCTGCTCTAGAAAAACCGGCCGGTGCGCCTTGTCCGCCTGAAGGGCAGGACAACGGCCGGAAGGAGAATAGGCCTCTGAAACCGGAGAACCCCGCACGCATCTTTCCTGCGCGCGGGGTTTTCCGTCATTTCAACGCACGGCCGTCACGGCATAGGTGAACTTACGCCGTCAACTATAGCCTGGAAGGTGTAGGTCCTGCCGTCAAGAACGCAGGAAGCCACGTGCGGATTCTTGCTGTCGTAACTGAACGTGCCGGACACTCCGGAATAGAAGATGTTGTCATCGGCGGTCGAACGGAAATCGCCGAACGACACCTTGAACCCGTCGTAGACATTCCTTATGATGAACGGATCGCTGGAGACCAGAGAGGCTCCGCCGATGTCATAGCGGACGGAAACCTTGTTCTCGATCTTGACTCCGCCCATTTCTCCGCTGTTCGTGAACTGCGTGAACTCGGTGTCCTTGGCGGTGGAACCGCCGCGTCCCTCCTCAAGATATTCCTTCAGGGAATCGAACCGCGTGTACACATAAGCGTCCTCCTCTTCATCATAAACCGCGGTCCTGAGGTAAACGTGGCCGAAGCTGTCCAGATCCAGGTCGAAGCTGAAGGACGTCTGACCCAGGATCAGTTCATAGTTCGTCCTCCGGACAGGCACGGCGTTGCCGGCAGCGTCCGCCACTGACTTGCCGTTGTAGCTGGTGTACTGTCCGTCTCCTTCGCCGCCCTTCAGGCCGGACACGTCGAGACCGCCCATAGAGCAATATTCAGGAAGCACCACTCCCCTGGCGGACTGCCAGGCCTGACCGTAATCCGGACAGCGGGATCTGTCGTATTCATCGACCCCGGAGCTGCGGACAACAAGCAGGTCGTGCACGTCCACAGTCGCGGGAGTCTCGCCGTCTCCGAAGACGACGTGCTTCTTCTCTGTGCTGCGGACGGTGCCGAAAGGCCTGTCCCAGGTTTCGCTCCCGTCAAGAGCCTGCATCAGAAGGAAATGCCTGCCCTGCACCCAGGTCTTGACATAGTCCAGGGTCTTCGGCGAGATGCCGTTCCCCTTGAACTTGTCGATGTCATAGACCGATTTGTAGTAGAAGTAGCCTGTGCCGTCATCATTTCCTTTCGGGAATATGCTTCCGCCCCAGGAGGTCTCTTCCCGGCCTTCGACGGTCCTGACGATGTCGTAGTCGCCATAGACCACCGTTTCGAACCAGCTGGAGCCGGTCAAGTCGATCCTGAGGTCCACCCTGTAAGGCACGCCGCAGGTGGCGCCGATCTGCGCGGCATCCGAAACTGTCTTGCCGGCGAATGTGAATTCGGCCGGCCTGGTCCTGCCGGAAGCATCCGAGAGGCTAGGGCTGCCGGCCGTCCAGACCGGAAGTTCGCTGCGTTTGAGATAGATGTACCCCGAAGCGTCGGATTTCTTTGAATATGTCCGGCCTGTCTGGTCGGTGAACTTCACCGTGCAGTCAGGGATGATGACCGGGCCCGGTCCGGTGACGATCAGGGCGCAACCGCCCGAATATGGGTTGACATATTCATAGGTCGTGTCCTTGACAGCCCCGACCTTCCTGACCTTCGCCAACGCCCTGACAGGCGAGACGCAGTATTTCGTCCAGTCGGCCTCCTCAGCGTAGAGGGTGTCGGTCGCAGCGTATTTCACGACGCTCGTCTTGCCGTCATTGCCGTCGCTGCCCCGAAGATACTTGTAGAAATCTTCAACGGAAACCGCAGTCTTCGGCCAGTAAGGATATTCCTCGATGTCATAGACGCCGTTGCCCGGGTTGGCGAGGCCGTCCGCGCTCAGCACCAGTTCCTTCCAGAGTTCATAGGCTGACTTGCCGTC
>CAVHYF010000055.1:0-10513 GCA_963640265.1 bacterium
TCCGTGAGGTTGTAAACTATCGACCATTGTGTGTTGCTGGTGAGCACCTTCGCATCTTTCGGCTGTGAGGCTTTATTAAGTATGCTCATCGCCTGTGTTTCCGTCACGATGTTGTTGTGGACGGCAAGCGAATCCGCCATTATGTTGTAGCGGTTGCGGCCGTGGTCGGACAATCCGCCATATTTATGGTTGGCCATCTTTGGGGAGACGTAGAAGTTGGTCACGTATCTCTCGCCCACAAGAGGGTCGAAGGTGTTCGGGTATTTCCCGTCGCCTTCGTAGACATATTCAATGATGGCTGAGTTGCCTGCGGCGTCGGCGATGAAGAAGTGGTAGTTGCCGGCATTGTCGAACGTGCAGTTCATGTCGAACCCGCTGAGTTTGGCGATTGCGTCTTCGACATCTTTCGCTGTGTCAAGCAGATAACGCATCGCCGTCGAGGTGGCGATTTTCTTTTTTCCGGTGTTCTGCATCGTCGGTTCGCCATCAAGATGCAGGACACTGACCGCAAATCCTTTTTCGTTCATTCCGTCCATAAGAACATAAGGGAACAACATTACGTTGGAGATGTCGGTGACTCCGTCATTGTAGAAGCCTCTCTCGTAGCCTATCCAGTAGGCATCCACCATACAGATTGACTTGTAGCCGTTTTTAGGGGCCGTACGGACTATCGCCGCGGCGATGTCAGCCGGATGCGCAAAGTCGAAGTTGCGTCCCATCAGGCATTTCCCGTCAGGAGTCTTGGCCGCGAACGCGCTGCATCCGCTTCCATAGTCCATATCGACGGCCTTCGTCACCGGAACATCGAAAAGTTCTTTGGCTGTGAATGCCGAGAGGTCGTCCATCGAGATCGCCTGGTAGGTGTTTACGCATTTGTCCATCTTGTAATCGGCTGTGTAGTTCAGTTCATAGAATCCGCCGATTCCGTCGAGATTCTTCATCGAACGGAGCATCTTGAGCTTCGAATTGTCTGTGATGTACTTGGCCTCGTTTGAGGTTTCCGCAGGGTTTTCTTTCTGGCAGGATCCGGTGCAGGACAGTGTCAGGACGGCGACTGCCATAGCAACGAAGCAGCGGGCCGATGATAAAAGGTACTGATTGGTCATAGTATTTAATTTAATGTTTATTATTCTTGTTTTACCTGTCTGTTATTATGTTGTCCGGCCTATGGCCGTCAGTAGATGTAGGCTCCGGACGAGAGTGTGATGGTTTCGCCCCTCTTCACCTCGAGGCCGGTATAGCTGTAGCCTTTGTTCCCGATCATGAATGTGAGGCCGTACTTGCCTTCAGGAAGGCTTACCTCAAAGGCCTGTCCTTTGGAATAAACGCTTGTTCCGTCACCGTATGAGAGCGGATGGACTAAGTCAATAAAATACACGTGGTGCATAAAATCGTTTTCGCTGTTTTCAAATATCACGTTGCTGGAAGGGACTCTGTTCGGAACCGGCAGATCGAGGGTTGTCTTGCCGTGGGTCGCCCAGTCCCAGTACACCTGGTCGTTGCTGTTGGTCTTTACGGTGTAGCCGAGGTTCTTGTATTCGACCTTCATCTTGTAGCCGGTCGTGGTGTCGAATTCCTTGGTGTTGTCGACCTGCCATACCCAGCTGAAATGAAAGTCCATCGTGCTCGAGGAAATGAGAGGCGGTTCCGCCGGTTTTTTCGGCAGATTGTTGATGTCTATGCTGTAGATCACTTTGCCTTTACCAGTGGATTTTTCCTCGATGGTGATGTCCTCGATCGTGCGTTTCTCCGAGCTGTTGTAAGAACATCCTCCGGCTGCGGTCAGATTTCCGCCCGTCGTGCCTCCGGACAGAGCGCTCTGGAACGACCAGTCGACTCCGGATGTGTAGGTTGTCGATCCGATGGTGGTGGTCGGGGACGGCCCCTTCGGGAAGGTGGCCGCGACCTCGTTGCCGTTGCTGTCCAGCAGAGTGATTTCCAGAACATATCCGGTAAGATAGAATCCGCTGACAAGGTCGTGCCATTGGTCAGTCACCCAGTAAACCTTGTTGACGCCAGAGTACATGTCTTTGGAATCTACCGAGAATGTAGCGTCTACGATGTAGAAATCGCCTGCGTAGTTGCTTCTGGTGGACTTGAACGCATAGAGCGGTATTACTGAGCAGAAGAACTCCATATAGGCCTGGCCCTTCATTACGTAGGAGTACTTGGGTTTTCTCTTCAGCACCGTGGTGCCCTTGATGTGTGCCTCGTCGGCCCAGTAATAATGCGCGGCCTGCAGCAGTTCTTCGCCCGCGGCGCTGTTTTCCAGAGAAACAGGGATGCTTGTCAGATAGTTGACAAGTCCGTTCATCCCGTTTGCGGAAGATTCGGCCATCGAGAATGTCGAACCGCTTTTGTGTATCGCTACTAAAAGGCAGCCGTCTATGATTCCGGCAGAGACGGCGCCGGCGTTCCAGCTTTTGATGACCGGCACAAGGGTGGAGGCTTCGGGGGACACCACAACGACCGCGATTCCGCACATATAAGCGTTGCGGACGTCTTCTGCTTCGAGGTCTTCATCATTGACGAACACAACCTTGGCCGAAGCGCAGGACACCTGTTCTCCCAGAAAACGCTCCTTGATGATTTCTGTCACCTCAGCCCCGGGGTCTGAATAGATGCAGTAGTCGATGTCGGTGGTCAGAATCTCCTGAGGGACTTCCTCATCATCTATTGTCTTTTCGCCGCACGAAGCAAGCGTGAACGCTGCGGCCAGAATGGCGGCTGTTATGAAAATATCCTTAAGTCGTTTCATAATCATTTATTTTTCAGGATAAAACGGTCCCAGGAAGATGAAAGCTTGACGGTCCCGCCGGAGGTCACATTGATATCATCATCATAGATGTAGGTTCTTGTCACCTTGTCGGCGCCAAGGATGTCGCAGGTCATTTCATATTTGCCCACAGGCACATACATTGAACCGGACTTGCCATAGGAATATTGGTTCTTGTCCACATACTCAGGAAAAGAGGAGTAGGTCTTGTTCTTGAGAGTGATTTTTGTGATGAACGTGCCGTCCTGGGTGTTGGTCATCACGAACGTTCCGGTCGGATAGCGGTTAGGCTGTGGAAGAGTGTAGAACTCCGTATGGTAAGGCAGAGTGTAGATGAGGTTGTGGTAGTCATAGCTTCCGGTGTAGTAGTAGGAGGCTCCGTACTTGATGCTTGAAAGGCTGACTTTTATCTGATATTCAGTAGAGGAGTCGTAGTCCTTTGTAGGCACGGCCCAGACCCACTGGGAGTAAAATCTGGCTGTGCTGACCGCTATTGACGGCGGATTCTTGATGCCGCCGCTGTAGCGGGGCAGGTTGTTGATGTTGAAGTTGTAGATGACCTCTGCGTTTCTGTGGTAGTTCACCATATCGCAGTCACTTATGGTGCGGCTGTTGCTGGACGAGAAATTGAAGCCGGTCCTTAATGTGGCGCTCGGAAGCACTCCTCCGGTCAGGTCCCCTCCGCAGGAGAAGTTCCATCCCGTGGTGTAGTCGGTCGAACCGGTGACGGTCGCCGGAGTCGGAACCTGAACAAAATATCCTACCGCGTTGTCGTTGGAATCGCATATGCTTATGTTGGAGTGGAGTCCCCGGAAGTAGAACCCGCAGATGTGGGCCACAACTGCTCCGTGCGTGGAGGTGAAATTGCCGGAATACATCGGGGCTGACTCCACGGTGGTGGCCGAGGAAATCAGGTAGTAATCCATCCCTTCGCCAAGGGACGACTTGAACCCGTGCAGCGGAGTGACATCCACGTGGGCCGAAATGGCATAATTGCCTTTCAGCACATCGTGCTGGGATGCTACGACATTCGTGATAGTCTTTTCAAGAGTCCCTGTGAAGCGGAATCCATAGCCGTAAACATCGTCGAAAGGCTGTTCCGAGGAATTGGCGCCCGCATTGGCCGTGGTGCCGTTCACCCACGAAACGAGGCCTTCGAGGCAGTCGGCCATATCCTGTCCGTCTGTAGGATTCCATACCGTGTGGCTGCCCGGTTGCCGCGGGCAGAACACGACACAGAGGACATCCCTGCCGGCGGCCACCGCCTTCTCGTCGTCGTCATATTCTTCGACTATCGCATCGTCTTCTGAATATTCCGTTTCTCTTCCGGTTATGATTTCATCAGGTTTCCCGGTATAACCGACATTCATACCAAGCGAGGTAAGAAGTGTTTCGTCAGGACGATAGACGATCGCGATGCGGCCGTCTTCTTCCAGTGAAGTCTTGATAGAATTGTACTCGTCCATAGTCAAAGCGAGTACCGAGGCTTTGTCAGAGGTTAGAGTCTGCGATGCTCTGCCCTTGAGAGCATTTGAGAAGCTCTGCTCGAGAGCTGGAGAGAGATAAACTGCAGGCAGGATTTTAACCTGGCTGGAGAGTGAAGGAAGATTGTCTCCTCTGTAATCGCCTTTTTTTTCGGCTTCATTGTCGTAATCCTCCTTTTGGCAGGAGGAGAACGATGCGAGAGACACCAGTAGCAGCAGTGTGCTGGAACAAATAGCAATGATCCTTCGCATAACTAATATTTCAAAACGTTGCAAAATAAAGAAAAACCACGACTTTCGCAAATTCAACTCATTTTTTTCGACAATTATGCAGATTTTCCGCGATGACACTTGAGATGAATATTAGGTATATGCAATGTGGTGTGTAACGGAGGCGATGTACTCGTGGCAGGGTCCGCTGCTCCGAAGACCTCGGGAAGAAGCGTAAAATTGTAGGAAAGAAAGGAATATTCGCTATCTTTGTGAACTATGGCAGCCGACGATTGCCGGCGACAAATTATGTTAAAAATTCTAGCAATGGAAATCAGAACCATCAAATCCATAGCCGCGGCCTCGCTGACAGCTCTTGCGCTTGTTTCCTGCGAAACGCGGACAGAACGGACCTCTTTTGAGGAGACATACGAGCAGACCCTGGAACAGACAGACTCCGCCGAGATCAGCGTCAAGCACATAGTCGAGTACTACAAGTCCCTGGAGACCGGCAGCCGGGCCAGGAAGCAGGCCAACAACACGATCGTGAAGTTCTGCTTCGGCGACGCCCGGGACGGCAAATCGGTCGCAGATGCTTCCGAAGCGGTGACCGACTCCATTATGGCCGCCTATCAGGCCGATGCTGGCGAATACTACAAGAGTCTGCTCGTGGATGTCGCGAACGGCTACGGCAGCGAAAGCGACATCTACTACGACGTCTGCTGGTACGACAACACCGAGGGACGCTTCGGCGGCTCATACGGCAACCTTCAGAACTATACTGTCCTGTACGAGAACTATCTGGGCGGAGCGCACGGGATGCACGGGATCAGAAACCACATCATCGACCTCAAGACCGGCCTCGCCGTCACGGAAAACGACATCTTCAAGCCGGGCTATGTGCAGCCTGTCACCGACCTGATAAAGGAAGCGATGCAGAGAACGTACGGAAATGCTGACGACCCTGCTTCGGATTATTCAGGGATGTTCCAGGAATATATGATGCCGAACGGCAACTGCGGAGTGTCGGAGGAGGGAATATTCTGGAGCTACAACCCTTACGAGGTCGCCAGCTACTCCGAAGGCATCATCACGGCCACTGTTCCGTGGAAGGATCTTGAGCCTTACCTCAATCCGGAAACCATTACCTTGAACAACCAGCGGTAGCGGCCGCCCACAATGTCGGGAGGAACAATGTCGGAAAGACTACAGAAACTGACAAAAAGATTCGCTGAATATTCCGCATCCAGCCTTCTGGGTACGGCGGTGGACACCGCCGTGCTGTGGGTCTTCTCGAAGTGGGTGTTCAGCACCTACGCCGGGCAATACATAGTCTCGCCTATGATTTCATTCCAGTGCGCCGTACTTACGAATTTCACTGTAGCGTATTTCCTGATCTGGAAGGACAGGGTCTCGGCAAGAACGACAAGATCGTTCTTCAGACACCTTGGAGGATACGATCTCTCCTGCGTCGGCGCGTTTCTGGTAAAAATGCTTTTCCTTCTCCTGATCCAGAAGATATTCAAGTGGAATGTCGTTTGGTGCAACCTTCTGGCTCTGTGCTTCTCAGGAGGGCTGAACTTTTTCCTCAGCGAAAGAGTCGTGTTCCGGCGCAGGAAAGCGCTTCCTCCGCGCCCGGAGGAAAAACCGGAAAGCGACCGGGAGGCCTTATGAATATCTCACCGTCTGCGCCCGCGCTTGCCTGACAGCCACTTTCTGAGGGGCTCGTCGTAGAATTTGAGGCAGACGACGGCGATGGCCAGACTGACGGCCATAGCGGCAACCGCCGCCACCGGAACTTCGGCGAATGAATATCTCCGGACTTCTATCATCCAGGAATAGAACAGGTACATCACCGGATAATGCACCATATAGAGCGGATAGGAGATGTCTCCAAGGAACCTTACAGCGTTCCGGGCCTTTCCCTCATCAGACCTGCCAGATGCAGCGAGCCAGACAAGCGCCGGGAACACAACGGCGATGCAGAACATTTCAAAAATCCCGTTCAGGCACACCTTGCCGCCTCCGCTTATGAAAGGAACGCTGAAAAGGCAGACCAGCGCGACGGTGCACCACAGGAAAGGCCGCCTCACCTTGACCGGCCTGAATATTCTCGAGAGGAACATTCCCAAAGTGTAAGGGAAGAGCATCCTCAGCATTCCTCCGCAGAAATTGACCGTGTCAAGAGTCCAGCCCACTCCTATGCTTCCATAGCCGGACACGTCGGCGAGCGCGAACCAGGCCAGGCCTGTTCCCGTGAGCGCGGCAAGAACTCCGAGTACCTTCGTCGGAAGCCTGCGCAGAAGAAGAGCGTAGAGAATATTCCCGAGATATTCAAAGAACAGCGACCACGACGGGCCGTTCAGCGGGAACATCTCTCCGTTGCCGCGCACCTCGCTGCGGCCGCCGGGCACCGCCGGAATCAGGAACATCGCGCACAGGAACGCGAGCATCACCGCCGATGTCGCGGAGCGGGTACCGTCCCAGCGTGTGCATCCCTGGATGAAGAACGCCGCCGCGCCGACCAGCGCGCCCATCACGACCATCGGATGCAGCCTTATGAGTCTGCGTCTGAAAAACTCTTTGAGTGTGAACCCCTTGCGCCAGCGGTCATCGTAGGCGTAGCCGATCACGAATCCCGACAGGATGAAGAAGAAATCCACGGCAAGGTAACCGTGGTTGAATGACCTGACTATGCCGTCGCCGGCTCCGTTGACGGATGAGGAGAAAGCGAAGCCTTCGTTGATGTGGTACCAGACGACAAGAAGGGCCGCTATTCCGCGCAGGCCGTCGAGCAGTTCGAAATGGGGTTTCGTGTCCGCGAACGCGGATGAGGATATTCTGGACATATTCTTCGCTTCAGATTTATCTTCTTTTCCCGGAAAAGATCCTTTGAGGCAGTTCCATCGCCAGAATGATTCCCAGGACTATCGCCATAGCGGCCTTGACGGCGGCGAATCCCGTCGTTGCCGAAAGATAGAACTGGCTCGAGACAAGATAGTAGGTGAACCAGAAGATGCCGGCTCCCGGCACGAGAGGGAATATTCCGCAAAGAAGATAGACGGTGCTCGGGCATTTGTCCATTACGGCTACGCCCCTGGACACGATGCCGACGATCGTGGTGGCTATGATGATCGCCGCGCCGATGCCGGTGACTCCAGTTCCGGTCAGGAGAAGATAGACCAGCCAGCCGGTCGCGCCTATGATGCCTGTGGCAAGATACTGCCTCCTTGGCGCTCCGAACAGGACCGCGAAGGCGGAAGTGCCTATGCCTGCCGCGAGGAACTGCCAGAAGAATCCGGCCGTTTCTGGATTGACCGTCATTCCGTTCAGTTTGACCATACCGCCGAAAGCCCAGCCGTCGAGCAGGAAACCGATGCTGACTCCGAGGGCGATGCAGATGAATCCAAGCATCGCGTCGGTCAGCCTGGTCAGACCGGCGATGTAGTCGGAGTTGGCAAGGTCTCGTACACCGTTGACGAACGGCACTCCCGGAATCAGAGGCATTATGGCGCCGATGATGATGTTGCTCAGGCTGTCGCCGAACCCTATTTTGTAGAAGAAAATGCACAGTACCGTGGCAAGAAGCGCGTTGCACAGCCCTCCCACGATTTTCGAGAGATATGGGGCGCTGACGAAAAGGCAGAACACGTAAAGAAGCATCCCCACGGCGAAGGCCGCCGCACAGTCCATAAACCCGCCGCCGAAGACTGCGCAGAAACCGGCGGCTCCGAAGGCCGATCCGAGAATCTGCTCCCAGGCAGGCTTCGCGGGAGAACGTCTTATGGTCTCAAGCCAGCCCTCCGCCTCCTCCAGGGAAACCTTGTCGGCGGCTATCGCATAACTTAACCGGTTGACGGACACGATTTTCGAGAGCTGTATCCCTCGGATGGGAATGAATTCCACATTGGCATACCTTCCGGAAGGTCCGGTCGTGAATATGCCGTTGCTGATGACGTAGAAATGCCCGGAATCGACGCCGTAGTGCGATGCGATCCTCTCCATCGTGTCCTCCACGCGCGCTATCTCGGCACCGTTCTCCAGGAGAATGTGTCCCGCCATTGATGCTACTTCCAGTACTTTCGAAGTGTTGTCAGTACTATCCATATTCGGTAAAGTTGATTTCCAGAACGCAAAAATACAATATAATCATCACATTCATCCCCGGCTTGATTTTATTTTCTATCTTTGCCCCGTGCCGTTGCCAGGCTTGTCCGGCAGCGCAGTCAATGTCAATCAATCAGGAAATGGGTATGTCAAAAGATGTCGCATTGGTTCTTTCGAGCGGCGGGCCGAGGGGTTTCGCCTACATCGGAGCCATAGAGGAATTGGAAAGCAGAGGCTACAGGATCACTTCCGTGACCGGCTGCTCCATCGGTTCGCTTGTGGGCGGAGTCTATGCTGCAGGTGGTCTGGACGCTTTCAAGAGCTGGCTTTACGGCCTGAACGGCAAGAAGCTGCTGTCACTGATGGATGTGTCCATCAGCAAGAGTTATCTTGTGAAAGGGGACAAGGTCATCGAAGCCATCAAGTCCGTGGTTCCGGAAGTCCGCATAGAGGATATGTCGATTCCGTACACTGCCGTGGCGACCGACCTTTACACCGGTGAGGAAGTCGTCTTCAGGGAGGGCCCTCTCTTCGAGGCGATAAGGGCTTCGATTTCAATTCCGTCCCTTTTCAGGCCCGTAAAGACGGGACATCACACGCTCATCGACGGGGGAGTGGTCAACACTATGCCTCTCGATCTTGCCGTGCGCAACGGCCACGACATTCTTGTGGCCTTCGACGTGAACCAGGTCGATTCGGAAAAGATCGCCGATTACATCCGGAGGCTCGACGAGGCCAGGGAGGAGGATTCCGAACTGCGCTCGGAGACTCGCGACAGCCTCGGCGGACTGGCCTCCCGTAAGGATATTCCTTTAATAGAAAAAGTGAAGGCGTTCGGCGACGAGGCTCATCGCGCTTACAGGGAATTGCGCAGCATAGACAGGAAGACGAAAACGCTCGAGCGTGAAGTCTCGCAGGAAAACATCAACCTCGACGACAATTACTACTCGATTCTCGCGCGGACATTCTCGCTGATGAACCGCACCATAGCGATGCAGTCCATCAGACTCTACAAGCCGGATGTGCTCGCCACGATGACTTTCGACACCTACGGGGCCATCCCCGACTACACCCGGGGCGAAGAGATCGCCGCCAAAGGACGCGAACTGATGGCCGCCGCCCTCGATGAATATGAACGTTCGCTGTCCGGTCAGTGATTCCTCCGGGCAAACCGCTCCTCTGTGATCAGGAGGCGCTGGTCCGATGAATATGAATCCTTGATCAGTCCTGCAGGTAGTCTATGTACAGGACTCCGTCGAGGTGGTCGCATTCGTGCTGGAATATTACGGCGGTGTAGCCTTTTACGGTCTCGGTGGTGTCCTTCATCGTCCTGACGGAAGTATAGGTCACATCGATGTCCTGGTAGCGGGGAACATCGCCCCTGCGGCCCGGAATGCTCAGGCATCCCTCGGGACCAGGTTCTTTCCCGCCCCGCACGGCCGTAATTCTCACATTGGGATAAACCTCGAACGGCTTGCCTTCCTTGTCGTAGCGCATTACGGCCACGACTCTGCGCAGGATTCCGACCTGCGGCCCTGCTATTCCGACGCCGTTCTGCTCGGGTGAAGTCACAGTCGCCACCATCTTGGCGGCCAGCCTTGAATATTCATCGCTGGCCAGTTCGTCAGGTCCTATCTCCCGGCATTTGCTTCTCAGCACCAGGGAGTCTTGCCTGTCGCCTATGGTCAGCACCCTCATAACCGTGTCTTCAGCATCAATCAGATTGGTCTCCTCCTTCGACCATCCGTCCCCCGTGCCGCGTTCGCAGGCAACTGAAGCGGCGATTCCGAATGCCGCCGCCGCGAAAATCCTGATTCTTTTGATTGCTGTCATATCTTTCTTCATATACTGATTTCAGGAAAGCGTGAACTTCCACTCCGCGAATATACAAAAAAATGAGCGCAGGATTTGAATTTTGCGGGAGATTCGCTATTTT
>CAVHYF010000056.1:0-10327 GCA_963640265.1 bacterium
GCCGGGCACGAAGGAGCTGCCGGGCACGAAGGAGCAGATGGACGAGAGAGGGATGGGTTGAAAATGACGTGGAAGAACCGGACGATAAATTTGGGAAGTGGCTATCTTTTATTATCTTTGTAAAATTGAAACGTAAACACATATCAACACATAATTGATTAATGGAAACCAAGCTACAGGAACTGACGGACAAGCTCTACAAGGAGGGTCTGTCCAAAGGCAAAGAAGAAGGCGAAGCCATCTTGGCCAACGCCCAGGCAAAAGCTGAAGAGATAATCAAAAACGCTGAGACACAGGCCGAAGCGATAGTCAGGAAAGCCGGCAAGGAAGCGGAAGAGTACCGCGCCAAGGTCGAGGGCGACGTCAAGATGGCGGCCGCGCAAAGCATCCAGGCCACCAGAAAGGACATCGAGAACCTGATGGTCGGCAAGATGACCGGCAAGCCGGTGGACTCAGCCCTCTCGTCAGCCGACTTCGTCAAGGAAATCATCAAGGCGGTCGCCGGCAAATTCAACGCCGAAGAGTCCGTTGACCTCAACGTTGTTCTTCCCGAGAGCCTCAAGAGCCAGCTCGAGCCGTTCGTGAAGGAAGAGCTCGCCAAGGAACTCAAGGGCGGCGTCACAGCGCAGTTCTCAAAGAAGATTGCCGGCGGATTCACCATCGGCCCGAAAGACGGTTCCTATTTCATAAGCCTGACCGACGAGACTTTCAAGAACCTCATCGGCGAGTATCTCAGGCCGGCAGTCCGCAAGATTCTTTTCGGCGAGTAAATCAAACCGGTGAGCAATGAGCAACTACGAGTACATCATCTCCAGCCTTCCCGCCATCTCTCTTGACTGGAAGTTCGGGGAGGATTCGTCTTTCGGCTCCTGCGTAGGCTGGATAAGGACTCAGCTGGAAGTCTGGGAGAACAAGGTGGTCGACAGGCTTCTGTACGGATTCAACAGCGGGAACCTGGACATCTGCTTCTACCAGGCCGCACTCAAGGACTACAACAGGTTCATCCGCGAGTACTACGCCTTCGACCTCAACGTCCGCAACACCAAGGCCAGGTTCCTCAACAAGGCCTTCGGCAGGCCGGACAGCCTTGACACGATCAATCTCGAGGCCGGTGAATTCCACGAGGCGGCGCTGCTGGAAGAAATCCTGGCAGACAAAGACCTTCTCTCAAGAGAGAGGGGCCTGGACCTTCTGGTGTGGAACAAGATTCTGGAAATCAACACTTTCGACTATTTCAACCTGGAAGCCATACTGGGTTACGTCACCAGGCTCCACATCATTTCCAGATGGGCGGAACTGGACGAACAGACAGGCCGCGAGATGTTCAACAGGCTGATCGACGAGGTCCGCGCCACCTGCAAAGGCGTCGAATACACCCCTCCGGCAAAATAAGAATCGCTCCAGCAGAACAACGATAAAAGACAAAACTGAATATGAAGACAAAAGGAAAGGTAACAGGAATTGTTTCCAACCTTGTGACGGTCCAGGTGGACGGGCCTGTGGCGGAGAACGAACTCTGCTACATCACCCTTGCGGGCACACCGCTCCTCGCCGAGGTCATCAAGGTCAGCGGAGACAAGGCCTCTGTCCAGGTGTTCGAAAGCACCCGAGGACTCAAGAACGGAGACCCGGTCGAGTTTGAAGGCAGGATGCTCGAGGTGACCCTCGGCCCGGGCCTTCTGTCGAGCGTCTATGACGGCCTCCAGAACAATCTGACCACGATGGAAGGCGTGTTCCTCAAGAGAGGAGAGTACACCGACCCTCTGGACCACGGGAAACTCTGGGACTTCACCCCTATGGCCAAGGCCGGCGACAAGGTCGCCGCGGCAGACTGGCTCGGCGAAGTCAAGGAAGGCTGGCTGCCTCACAAGATAATGGTGCCGTTCTCCTTCAAGGGCGAGTACACCGTGAAGTCCGTGGCCAAGGCCGGACAGTACAACATCGATGCGACCATCGCGGTCCTGACCGGTGAAGACGGCGAGGACGTCAACGTCACGATGACCCAGAAGTGGCCGGTCAAGGTGGCAGTCAAGGCCTACAGGGAGAAGCCGAGGCCGCAGAAGATCATGGAGACCGGCGTCCGCTGCATCGACACCTTCAATCCTATCGCCGAAGGCGGCACGGGCTTCATCCCGGGACCTTTCGGCTGCGGCAAGACGGTGCTCCAGCACGCTATCGCCAAGCAGGGCGAGGCCGATGTGATCGTGATGGCGGCCTGCGGCGAGCGCGCCAACGAGGTCGTCGAGATATTCACCGAATTCCCTGAACTCATCGACCCTCACACCGGCCGTCACCTGATGGAGCGCACAACCATCATCTGCAACACCTCGAACATGCCTGTCGCCGCACGCGAGGCTTCAGTCTACACGGCGATGACGATCTGCGAATATTACCGCGCGATGGGCCTGAAGTGCCTTCTGCTCGCCGACTCGACCTCACGCTGGGCGCAGGCCCTCAGGGAGATGTCCAACCGTATGGAGGAACTTCCGGGAGCGGACGCATTCCCGGTCGACCTCTCGGCCATCATCTCCAACTTCTACGCGCGAGCCGGAATGGTCGTGCTGAACAACGGCAAGACAGGAGCCGTCACCTTCATCGGCACGGTCTCCCCTGCCGGCGGAAACCTCAAGGAGCCTGTGACCGAATCCACGAAGAAGGCCGCCAGGTGCTTCTACGGCCTGGAGCAGAGCCGCGCCGACCAGAAGAGATACCCTGCCGTCAACCCTATAGACTCATATTCAAAGTACCTTGAATATCCCGAAATCGCCTCCTGGCTCGACGAACAGGTCGAGAAGGGCTGGGTCGAGAAGGTGACCGCCGCCAAGAACCTGCTGCGCAAGGGCCGCGAAGCCAACGAGCAGATCAACATCCTCGGCGACGACGGCGTGCCTGTAAGTTACCACGTCAACTTCTGGAAGTCCGAGCTGATCGACTTCGTGTTCCTCCAGCAGGACGCGTTCGACGAGACGGACGCGCTCTGTCCTATGGAGCGCCAGAAGTACATGCTTGACCTCGTGATGGACCTCTGCGGCATCGACTTCGACTTCGAGGACTTCGAAAAATGCCGCGAGTTCTTCAAGGAACTCATCAACGACCTGCGCCAGATGAACTACACCAAGTTCCACAGCGAAGCGTTCGAGAACTACTCCCGAAAGATCAACAAACTCATAGAAGACAATGGCAAATAAGGCTTATCAAAGAATATACACGAAGCTGGAGGCCATCACCAAGGCCACGGTTTCACTCAAGGCCAAGGGAGTGTCCAACGATGAGCTGGCCGTGGTGGGCGGCAAGCTCGCCCAGGTCGTGAAGACAAAGGGCGACCTCGTGACTCTCCAGGTGTTCTCCGGCACGGAAGGCATCCCTACAAACGCCGAGGTCACGTTCCTCGGCGAACCTCCTACCCTCAAGGTCAGCGACCAGCTGGCGGGACGTTTCTTCAACGCCTACGGAAAGCCTATCGACGGCGGTCCAGAGGTTGAAGGAGAGGAAAGGGAGATCGGCGGACCGTCCGTGAACCCTTACAAGAGACGTCAGCCTTCAGAGCTGATTCCTACCGGAATCGCCGGCATCGACCTCAACAACACCATCGTGTCCGGCCAGAAGATCCCTTTCTTCGCCGACCCTGACCAGCCTTACAACCAGGTTATGGCCGACGTGGCCCTGAGAGCCGACGTGGACAAGATCATCCTCGGAGGTATGGGACTGTCGAACGACGACTACCTCTTCTTCCGCCAGGCTTTCGAAAGCGCCGGAGCCCTCGACAGGATCATCTGCTTCGTCAACACGACCGAAGACCCTCCTGTGGAGCGTCTTCTCGTGCCTGATATGGCTCTCGCCGCGGCCGAGTACTTCGCCGTGGACAAGAACGAGAAGGTGCTCGTGCTGCTGACCGACATGACACTGTACGCCGACGCGCTCTCGATCGTGTCCAACCGTATGGACCAGATTCCTTCCAAGGACTCGATGCCGGGTTCCCTCTACTCGGACCTCGCGAAGATCTACGAGAAGGCCGTGCAGCTTCCTACGGACGGATCCATCACCATCATCGCGGTGACCACCCTGAACGACGGAGACATCACCCACGCCATCCCGGACAACACCGGCTACATCACCGAGGGACAGCTGTTCCTCCGCGCGGACTCCGACTCCGGCAAGGTCATCATCGACCCGTTCCGATCCCTCTCCCGACTGAAGCAGAGGGTGCAGAACGTCAAGACGCGCGAGGACCACAGCCAGGTGATGAACGCGGGCGTGCGCCTGTACGCCGATGCGCAGAACGCCAAGACGAAACTGGAGAACGGTTTCGACCTCTCCGACTACGACCACCGCTGTCTCGACTATGCCAGGGAATATGCCACCAGACTTCTTTCCATCGACGTCAACATCTCCATCACCGAGATGCTCGACACCGCCTGGGAACTGTTCGGCAAGTACTTCACGAAGGCCGAGACCGGAATCAAGCAGTCACTGATCGACAAATACTGGAAAGGTAAGTAATGCCTATCAAGTTTCAATACAACAAGACAGCGCTGAACACCCTGCAGAAGCAGCTCAAAATGCGCCAGAAGGCCCTCCCTACGCTCCAGAGCAAGGAGAGCGCCCTCAGGCTTGAGGTGCGCAAGGCGAAGGACAAGAGCGAGAGGCTTCTCCGGGACCTCGAGGAGGCCAAGTTGAAGTACGACTATCTTGCCCCTCTCTGGAACGAGTTCGAGTCCGGTCTGGTCGCGATCAAGGACATCGATCTGGTGACCGTCAAGGTCGCCGGAGTCAAGTGTCCCGAACTGAAAAGCATCGAGTACGAGATCAGTCCGTTCAATTCGTTCGTCAAGCCGGCCTGGTACATCGACGGGGTGGCCATCCTGAAGGAACTTTCGCGGCTCGGGATAGAGTCGGAAGTCTACAAGGAGAAGCGCCGCATCCTGGATTTCCAGAGGAAGAAGACCACCCAGAAGGTGAACCTCTACGAAAAGGTCCAGATTCCCGGCTACCAGGAGGCTATCCGCAAGATCAAGCGCTATATGGAAGACGAGGAGAACCTGAGCAAGGCCTCGTCGAAGATCGTCAAGCAGCGCCACGCTGAAGAAGAAGAAACGGAGGAAAGCAGCGATGATTGAGAAAATGACCAAATATTCCTTCATTCTTCTCAGCGGGAAGACTGAAGAGTTCCTCGGACGCCTGCAGGAACTTGGGCTGGTGGACATCACCCGCTCATCGAAGCCTGTGGACGAGCGCTCGTCCGCGCTTCTGTCCGAAGGCAACGAACTGAAGAAGGCTTTCTCTGCGCTGAAATCCTTCGACTGCACCAAAGATCCCGATTTCGAGAAGATCGAAGCCGAGGTCGACGCCGATGCGAAGTACGACAACCCCAAGGAGGCCGTCAAGGAATATTCCTCAAGGCTGGAAGCCATCAAGAACGAGCTTGTCCTGGCCCGGAGGGAAGTGGAGGCGAGAAAGCCGTGGGGACAGTTCGACAAGGAGTCGATAGAATCCCTGGACAGGATCGGCTGCAAGGTGCGCTGGTACTGCGTCCCGAAGAAAAGGTACGAAGAGGCCTGGGCCGCGACGTACCCGCTCCAGATAGTGTCCGACAACGGAAAGAAACTCTGGTTCGTGACCATATCCGACGACCCTGAATATTCATTGCCGATTGAAGAGTGCGCCGCTCCCGAAGGGGACACCCGTCTCGCTGAAGAGAAGGTGACTTCGCTCCTCGAAGAAGCCGTCGCGTGCAAGGCAAGGCTCGTCGAACTCAAGGAATATGCTTCCGCGATGGAAGAGGAGTACGGCAGGAAGATGGCCGACCTCCAGCTTTATCTCGCCGACGCCGGTGCCGGAAAGGCCGCGGAGAACCTCGTCACCACATTCGTGGGATTCGCTCCGTCGGAGAACGACGCACAGCTCTGCGCCGAGTTCGACAAGATGGACCTGTTCTACCTCAAGGAAGAGGCCGTCAAGGACGACAATCCTCCCATCAAACTGAAGGAGAACAAGTTCGTGAAGATGTTCACGGTACTGACCGACATGTACGGACGTCCGGTCTACGACGAGTTCGACCCGACTCCATACATCTCGTTCTTCTTCACCCTTTTCTTCGCGATGTGCCTCGGAGACGCCGGCTACGGCATCATCCTCACCATCGCCGGACTTCTCGTCTGGAAAAAGGACGGATTCATAGGAAAGATGGCACCGCTGGTCACCACACTTGGCGTTGCGACCATAATAATGGGTACGGTTCTCCACACATTCTTCGGAGTGGACACCTACGCCGCGACCTGGGTCCCTGACTGGATGAAATGCGTTATGCTCAAGGGCAAGGTGATGGGCTACGACCCTTCCATGGTCCTGGCCATCATCATCGGTGTCGTCCACCTCAGCATCGCACTGATTCTCAAGGCGGTCTATGCCGTCAAGCGTGACGGGTTCCTCGGATCTCTCGGCACGCTGGGCTGGACGCTGCTCATCGTGGGCGGCGTGGTCGTGGGCGGATTCTCGCTCCTCGGCGTGTTGGGAGCCGCGGCCACCAAATGGATTGTCATAGCGCTGGGAGCAGTCTCCGCGCTGGGAATATTCCTCCTCAACGACCTGCACCGCAATCCGCTGATCAACATCGGCCTCGGACTCTACGAGACCTACAACACGGTCACCGGACTCCTCGGAGACGTGCTGAGTTACCTGCGTCTCTACGCGCTTGGTCTTGCCGGAGGAATGCTCGGAAACGCCTTCAACGAACTTGGAGGCAGTGTCCTTGCGATGGATGTGCCCGGAGTGAACGTGGTCTGCTTCGGTCTTATCGTGCTGCTCGGCCACGTCCTCAACCTTGCGATGAACTGCCTCGGTGCCTTCGTGCATCCTTTGAGGCTCAACTTCCTTGAATTTTTCAAGAACAGCGGCTACGAAGGAGCCGGCAAAACTTATAATCCTTTGAAAGTAAGCGAACAGACAGAATAATCATTAAAAATCAATAAAATTATGAGCGAAATTGTTTTAGGTTATCTTGGAATGGGCCTTATGCTGGCTCTTGCAGGAATCGGTTCATCAATCGGAACCACCATTGCAGGCAATGCGGCTGAAGGCGCCCTCAAAGTCAATCCTGAAAAATCAGGAAACTACCTCGTCCTCTCCGCCATCCCTGCAACGCAGGGTATCTACGGCTTCGTGGCCTTCTTCATGTGGCTGAGCCGTGACCTTGCCACGGACGGAGCGCTTATGTTCGGCGTCGGACTGTCGGTAGGACTTGTCTGCCTCATCTCGGCCATCCGTCAGGGCAAGGTCTGCGCCAACGGCATCGTCGGCATCAGCCAGGGACACGACGTGTTCACCAACACCCTCATCTACGCCGCCCTTCCTGAGTTCTACGCCATCCTGGGTCTGGTAGGTGCCATTATGGTCTAGTCAACTGATATTCACGCACAATGTCCCTGATAAAATCAATTTCAGGCATACGCGGAACAATAGGAGGAAAGCCCGGAGACGGGCTTTCTCCCATTGATGTGGTCAAGTTCGCCTATGCCTACTGCGCGACTCTCCCGTCAAGAAAGCCGCAGCCCAACGGAGCTAAGTACAAGATCGTGGTCGGCAAGGACGCCAGGCTGTCCGGAGAGATGGTCGAGAACCTTGTCACAGGTACTCTGATGGCCTGCGGAGTGGATGTGGTGAAGATCGGATTCGCCTCCACTCCGACGACGGAGATGGCCGTCACCTTTGCGGGAGCCGACGGAGGAATCATCCTCACGGCCTCCCACAATCCACGCCAGTGGAACGCCCTGAAACTCCTCAACGACCGGGGCGAGTTCCTGACCGCGGCCGAGGGTCAGGCCATCCTTGACCTCGCGCAGACCGATGACTTCGACTTCGCCGATGTGGACGACCTCGGCAAGGTCACCTGCCACGACTACACCGACGAGCATCTGGACGCTGTCCTCGCCCTTGAGGCTGTCGACGCGCAGTCCATAAAGGACGCTCATTTCAAGGTGGCGCTGGATGCGATCAACTCCGTCGGCGGGATCATAATGCCGCGCCTTCTCGAAAGGCTCGGCGTGGAGTGCGTGAAACTGAACTGCGAGCCGACCGGTGACTTCGCCCACAATCCGGAGCCTCTGCCTGCCAACCTTACGGGCCTCAGCGAAGCCGTGGTACGGGAAGGTGCGGACCTTGGAATCTCGGTCGACCCTGACGTGGACCGTCTGGCGTTCATCTGCGAGAACGGCGAGCCTTTCGTCGAGGAATATACACTCGTGAGCGTGGCTTCCTACCTCTTCGAGAGGGCCGCGGCGATCGCCAAGGCCGAAGGGAAGACGCTCGAGGAAGTCACCGCCCCGTACAAGCCTGTCTCCTGCTCGAACCTGTCGTCAAGCCGCGCCCTGCGGGACGTGACCGAGGAATATGGAGGAACATATTCAGCATCGGCTGTCGGTGAGGTGAACGTGACGACAATGATGAGGGAGAAGGGCGCTCTGATCGGTGGAGAGGGCAACGGCGGCGTGATCTACCCACCCATCCACTACGGCCGCGACGCAATGGTGGGCGTAGCTCTGTTCCTTTCTAATCTTGCGCACAAGAAGATGAAGGTGAGCGAGCTGAAGAAGACCTATCCGGAGTACCACATCGCGAAGAACAAGATTGAGCTCAGCGACAAGGGTCTGATAGACAGGATTCTGGCCGAAGTAAAGGCTGCTTTCGCCGGTGAGGACGTCAACGAGATCGACGGTGTGAAGATCAGTTTCGAGTCCGCTCGGGAGTGGGTGCACCTGCGCCGCTCCAACACCGAGCCTATCATCCGGATATATTCGGAGGCTCCGACTCTCGCAGCAGCCGAGGCTCTCGCCTCCCGTGTGATCGCCATCGCCGACAAGGTGATAAAAGGCAGGTAGTACTGAAGCCTCACTCCCGGCGACGCCTCACTCCGGGAGGCCACATCTCCGGGAGGCCACATCTCCGTGAGGCCACATCTCCGGAATACCCCACTGCTCATTTCGTTCGCGGTCCATCCTCTTACGTGGCCGAGGGTGGCCACGGTCGCGGGAGAGTGGTTTCAGGCTCTGTAATCAGCACTGCACACCTCTCAACCGAGGTTGACTTCGGCCCGGAGATAGAGGATTCATACGTATTAACAACAAAATCTAAGGACTATGTTTTCATTCAGGACGACGGCGCTGGAGGACCAGCTTGACAAGGCTTTGCTAGACGGCAAAGTCGGATGCTTCTGCACCCAGAACTGCTGGGACACCGCAAGGGGAAGGTATATGTACGACCTGTTCGCCGAGAGGGGCAACCTTGCGGTCGTCCTGAGGCCGAGGGACGCGGAACTGACCCCGGGAACGAACCACATAGCGTTCGAAAGGGAACAGCTTGAGGGTCTGGACGCCATCGTCGTGGAGATACAGGACGCCGGGGCAAGATACTTCAACTACACCAAGGACGTGCTGCGGCTGATGGAGATGCTCGCGGCGATGGAGACTCCGCCGGCACTGTACATAGTCGACCACATCAATCCAGCAGGCAGGATCGTCGAAGGTTCGATGCCGTCGGGAGTCTGCGAACCGCACACACCGAAAGTGGCCCACAGGCACGGCCTGACGCTCGGCGAGCTCTGCTACCTATGGTACAGCGAGATAGGAGCATCGTTCGCCCTGCACGTGATTTCCGCGCTGGCAAGCGACTCCACGCGCCAGCTCCTGCCGTGGACCATAGCGCCAGCCTCGGACATCCCGGGTATGTTCACGTGCGGGATGTACAGCGGCGGAGGCCTCTGGAACAACACCACCGTCACCCCGGCGATCGGAACGGCGAGGCCCTATGAATATCTCGGGGCTCCTTTCATCCGCCACGGCATGAAGGAGGTGCTTCCAGCTCCGTCCGGCGTGCTGATGCGCCCCTGCACCTTCACGCCTTCCACGGGAAGGTACGAAGGGCAGGTCTGCGTCGGCTACCAGATAATGCTTCAGCCGGGCGGCGAGTACCATTCCCTGCTGCACACCCTGCAGCTGATGAGATACTTTCTGGAAAGATATTCACAGTTCGCCCTTCTGGACGGATTCGAGGCCAAACTGGCCGACGCTGAACTGCTGCGCTACCTGAAGGGTGACATCTCCTTCCAGGAGGCAAGGGAACACGTCAAGGTCGAGGAGCAGAAATGGACTCGCAAGGCCAAGCGCTTCACCCTCTACGCCGACCAGCCCTACCGCATCAAGTAGCCCGCTCCCCTGGCCCCCGCCCGCCGGCCCCTGTCCCCTACACCTTATCCCCTATCCTCCTTCTCACTGCCTGTTGACCGTTGCCCGCCACCTGCAGCCAGCCGTTACCTGCCCGCTTACCTTCCGTGCGT
>CAVHYF010000057.1:0-9801 GCA_963640265.1 bacterium
CTCGCAAACCTCTTCGGCACATTCAGCGGAGCGGCTCCGGGATACTGGGGTGATAAATACACGGCTTCAGTCCAGATTCTGGCAGACCCTGATGACATAAACAAGGTCCTGGTTTACAACCTTGAGACTTATCTGGCAGACAACGGCCTTACAGCGCCAAATTATAATGTCTTCACAGGTACGGTCAATGCAGAGAAGAACAAGATTACTATCCCTACCGGACAGAAGACAGGATATGTAAGTTCTTCACAGGGACCTCTCTATGTAGTTGGTTTTGACGCACCGAGCGCTGATGACGCTTCTGATGATTATGTCGACATTGTGCTCAACTATAGCGCCGACTACAAAACCATCTCTGTTCCAAACGGATATGCTTTACGATCAAGCGCTGGATGGTGGGAGATTTACCTCGGTCCTATGACTTGGACAAAGAAGTAGTCACCAAGAAGCCAAGCTACTGAAACTTTATCAAAAGGGGGACAGCCTTTGGGGCTGTCCTCTTTTTTGTGTATATTTGGATTTTTGTATGGCGGCAGAACTCAGGCAAACAGTAGAAAAACATTCAACAATATGAAAAAGAACAGATTGACGGCAGCCGTAGCGCTGCTCTTCGCGGGCGTACAGCTTTGCTTCGCCCAGAAATACGAGCCCACTGACGTGTGGCCTTATCTGTACAATGACTTCCAGAACGGAATAATACGCACGCACGGAGGCAAAATGATGCAGCCGCCGATGATGAACATCTCTCTGGACGGAAAAATCCACTACATCGAGGCAGACTCGGAAAAGATCATCGCTGCGGACATGAAAAACATCTACACCGCAAGGATAGGAAACGACATCTATCTCAACGCCAACGGAAAGATGATGAAAGTTGTGGCCGAAAACGACAACGGCGCAGTCCTGAGCGACACATCCGTCGACACGGACGAGATGGGCAAGACTGACATCGGCTACGGAATCTCATCGTCCACCGCATCGACCAGAAAACTGACGGACCTCGGCGGCGGAAGCATTGTGGACCTTCCTCTCTCCACTCTTATGGAAAGGCGGAAGGAAGCCTCGGTACTTCCGCTTGAGCACAAGAATTACCTTTGGGTGAACGTCAGGCTGATCTCCGCCAGCAAGCGCGGAGTAAGCGAAGACCCCAACATTGACAAAGACGCACTCAAGTCATTCCTTAAGGAACACAAAATCAAATGGCACGACCCTGCATCCCTGCTTACGGTCGTCGATTTCATAGCCGGACAGAACAATTAATTTTATGAAAAGATTCCTACTGCCGCTGCTGGCATTGGCCATTGCAGTTTCCTGCTCCAAGGAGATGGAGATTCAAGAGGAGAATCCTGAGGTTGCCCCTCAGGAAGAAAAGGACCAGACGTATGTCCCGGGAGTTTCCGTGGTCAAGCTGAGCGAAGACCTGCTCTCCCTTGTGGAAAGCGACCTCGACCAAGGAAAAATCGCCACCCGCTCGATGGGGCTGAACCAGGCTCTCGACGAACTTGGAATAAACTCCATCAAACGACTGTTCCCGGACGCGGGCGAATACGAACCCAGGACAAGAAAGGAAGGGCTTCACAGGTGGTATGTGATTGAATATTCACAGAACGTCCCTTTGACAAGGGCCGCCGCAGAACTCGGATCCGTTCCCGGAGTTGAACTCGTTGAGAAACAGCCTGTGCTTGCACTTCAGGAGTTCGACGATCCGCAGCTGACAAAACAATGGGGACTCAACAACACTTCATACAGGGACTATGACATAAACGTGATCCCGGTCTGGAACGGCTACACCACAGGCAACGCTAACGTAATTGTGGCGGTTGTTGACCAGGGTGCGGACATCTCGCACGAGGATCTGGCCGCCAACTGCGGAAAAAGCCACTACAACTTCATCGACTACTCCGAGAGAGTTGTCCCGGGAAGCCACGGCACGCACGTGGCCGGAACCATAGCCGCAGTCAACAACAACGGCACCGGTGTCTGCGGAGTCGCGGGCGGCGATGCCGCCACCGGCCAGAGAGGCGTCACGATCATGTCCTGCGAGATTCTGCGCAGCGTGGTAGAGGACGGCAAGAGCAAGACCTTGAACGGCAGCAGTTCCGCAGCCATCAAATGGGCTGCCGACCACGGTGCGGTAATCTGCCAGAACAGCTGGGCTTACAGCTATGACAAGGACGGAGACGGTTCCCTCAACGATGAAGAGCGCAAGGCTGCGCTTGAGGGCAAAATCGGCACCGCCGACAAGGAAGCCATCGACTACTTCATCAAATATGCCGGCTGCGACAATGACGGCAACCAGCTTCCGGATTCTCCTATGAAGGGAGGACTGGTGGTGTTCGCCGCCGGAAACGAGAACATTGAAAACGGAGTTCCCGCAAACTATGAACCGGTTGTGGCAGTAGCCGCAATCGCCAGCGACGGCAGCAAGGCCTACTACTCCAACTACGGCTCGTTCGTGGACATAGCGGCGCCCGGTTCTTCAATCGTCAGCACAGACCTCAACAACAACTACACGAGCAAGTCCGGCACTTCGATGGCCTGCCCTCACGTTTCCGGCGTGGCAGCGCTTGTGACATCCTACTGGGGCGGACAGGGATTCACCTGCGAAGAGCTGAAGGAAAGGCTGCTCGACAGCAGGAAGAAATCAATAGTCTCAGGAAACATCGGAGGACTGGTCGATGCGATGGGAGCGCTGACCTACGGCAACGACTTCGTGCCGGAAAAGGCGGAGAACCTGAAGGCGACCGCACACTCCAACAACCTTGACCTGACCTGGACAGTGCCGGGAGACTCCAAGGGGCATCCTGCATACGGTTTCACCGTCGTCTATGGAAAGGACAAGGCCGAAGTCGAGGCTGCGGATCCTTCAGCCGGCTCCAAGGGTGGGGTCAAAGTAAGGAGCATCGTACCGGAAACAGCTGTCGGAACGACAGTTGCACTGACGCTGGATGACCTTGAATTCTCAACCGTTTACTACATCAAGGTTGTCGGATATTCCTATGCTAGCACCTACGGTGCGCAGTCCGACATCCTGACGGTGACAACCGAGAGGAACGAGCCGCCGGTGGTGGAATCCGACTATTCAGGTCCGATCACGCTGAAGGCGCACGAGACTAAGACCGTCACCTTCAGGATCTACGATCCGGACGGCCACAAATTCACCGTTGACTACAAGAAAGGCTCCGCTGCAGACGTTTTCTCCGCCGCATCAGACGGCAAGGGTTCAGTCACCATCCAGGGCTTCGATGCGGAAGCAGGGACATACACCTGCGCCATCACGGTGACCGATGCCTACGGGGCATCGTCAACCCTTGAAATTGACTATACCATCAAGCCGAACACTCCTCCGGCAGTCATCAAGGGGATAGACAATATGCTCTTCACGACCACCGGAACGGAATTCTCATTGAATATAGACGACTATTTCACCGATGCGGACGGGGAGACGCTCAAGTACGACATTACCTCAAGCAACAACAACGTCGTCTATCTGGCCACCAACGTGGACAAGATAATGGGCACTGTCCTCTCGTACGGTCTCGCCACGGTGAGCATCGTGGCAAAGGACGCCAAAGGCGCGACGGCGGAACTCGATTTCAAGGTGCTGGCCCGTGAATCCTCAGTCAAGTACCTTGCCTATCCTAATCCGGTCAAGACAGTCCTCAACATCGCAACCGGCGAGAACCTTGAAGATGTGGATGTGAAGATATTCTCGCAGACTGGAGGTTCAGTCTTCGACGGCACCGTCAAGGCAAGCGCGTTCGAACCTGCCCAAATTGACCTGTCAGACGCGGCGCCGGGGAAATACTCGGCGACCATCCGCTTCGGTTCCAAGGAGTACAAGCAAACCATAGTCAAGAAATAACATCAGGATACAATGATTTCAAGGAATATATTTGCACTTGCACTGGGCTGCCTGCTTTCTGCGGGAGCCTGCTTCGCCCAGGAAAGCGGCGAAGCGATGTCGTTCCTCAGGATAGACCGCGACCCGGTCTCTGCGGGAATGGGTTACGCAGGCACTGCATCAGCATCCGCGACAGCATATTCATCATTCAGGAACGCTTCCGTGATTCCTCTCTCCGAGAAGAAGTTCGATGCCGGGTTCTCCTGGCAGAACTGGGCTCCGAAGGGAGCGAAGACCACTGATTTCAACTTCGGGGCGGCGTTCAAGGCCGGGAATAAGATCGGATTCGCCATAGGAGCCGCAATGCAGAACGGCGAGGAATACTCCATAACGGATGATATGGGCAACTCCAAAGGCACATTCAAGCCTGGCGAAATGGTAATCAACGGAGGCTTCGGAATGATGGTTCTGAAGAACCTGTCCGCCGGCGTGAACGTCAGGTACGCCACCCAGAAGATTTCTTCCGACAATTCCTATTCTGCATTCGGGGCCGATGCCTTCGTGACCTACACCGCCAAGGATCTCAACGTCACCGCCGGAGTGTCTTCGATAGGATCAGCCGTCAAATCAGACGCCGGAGACTCGTTCAGCCTGCCGTCCTGCGCCACCGTCGGAGTCGCCTGGTCTAAGGATCTCAAGGAAAAGCACGGCATTGAACTGGCAGCAGACGCCGACTATTACTTCAGCGGGAAAGTCTCCGTCGCCGCCGGAGCGGAATATTCGTTCAAGAATATGGTCTTCGCGCGGGCCGGCTATCATTTCGGCACAGACGGATGCGTCCTGCCGTCGTTCGGCACTCTTGGAGCAGGGTTCAGCTTCGCAGGAGCGAGCCTCAACGTCGCCTGGATCTTCGGAAACGAAGTACTCGCCAACACTCTGACAGTCGGTCTCGGCTACAAGTTCTAGAAACCGGACTGATACAGTTACGAAGAAGAGCCGGCAGGAATCTTCCTGCCGACTCTTCTTCTTTTCGATCGACTCTTCTTCTTTTCGATCAAGCCTACTTCTCTTCGAGAATACGGTTCTGCTCCGCGACCGAGGCTTCGTGGATTGCCGTGAAGACAGCCTCTATGAAGTTCTCGTCGAGACCATATTCACGTCCCTTCTCTATCATCGAGGAAAGAACGCTCTCCCAGCGGGAGGACTGGACAATGGCGATGTTGTGACGCTTCTTGAACTCCCCTATCTTCCGGGAAATCTTCATCCTTGAACTGAGTTCCATCAGCAGGTTCTCGTCGATGACGTCGATCTGAGTCCTGAGCTGCTCGATGTTCTCGTTGTATTCCCTGTCGTTCGTGACCTTCTGACGGACGGTCAGGCTCTCGAGAAGAGTCTTCAGGTCTGAAGGCACAAGCTGCTGCTTCGCATCGCTCAGCGCGCAGGACGGATCGCAGTGCGACTCGACCATCAGTCCGTCCAAGCCGAGATCCATCGCCCTCTGGGACAGCTCCTTGAGGTACTCGCGCGAGCCGCCCATATGGCTCGGGTCGGCGAAGAACGGAAGCTGAGGGCAGCGAGTGCGCAGTTCCACGGCGATCTGCCACCCCGGCAGGTTGCGGTAAGGAATCTTCTGGGTGGTGGAGAAGCCTCTGTGGATCACGCCCAGTTTCCTGATTCCGGCCTGGTTGAGCCGTTCCAGCGCTCCGAGCCAGAGGTCGAGGTCCGGATTGACCGGGTTCTTGACCAGCACAGGGATATCGGTGTCCCTGAGCGCGTCGGCGATTTCCTGCACAAGGAAGGGATTGGCCGTAGTGCGGGCGCCTATCCAGACCATATCGATGCCGTACTTCAGACATTCATAGACGTGCTTCTGGCTGGCCACCTCCGTGCAGACCTTCATTCCGTACTCCTTTTTGACCTTCTGAAGCCATTTCAGGCCCACCGAGCCGACTCCCTCGAAAGATCCCGGATGAGTGCGAGGCTTCCATATTCCCGCCCTGAAGACGTGTATGCCGAAGTCGTTCAAGCCTTTGGCCGTCATCATAATCTGGAGTTCCGACTCTGCGCTGCAGGGGCCGGCGATGACGAGAGGGGGAATGCTCTCGTCGAAGAATCCCCACTGCGAGACGGGGATTATGTCAAGTGTCCGTTCCATATTTTTATCTCAAAATCTTCTTTATTCTGTTTGATTCGCGAATGAGTTCCCCGATGCGGTCGGCGTCGTAGCCGGCTATCGCGTCACGGAACTGATTCATCTTTTCCAGGTAGGTGTCAATCACGTGCAGGACGTTGTCCCGGTTCTGCGTCAGGATGGGCACCCACATCTCAGCCGAACTCTTGGCCAGACGCACAGTCGAAGAGAATCCTCCGGACGCAAGGTCGAAGATGTGCTTCTCGTCCTTCTCCTTGTCCAGCACGGTGAGCGCGAGTGCGAAGGAAGTGACGTGCGAGATGTGCGACACATAGGCCGTGTGTACGTCGTGGCTGTCGGCGTTCATATAAAGCGGCCGCATATTCAATGCATCGTAGAGTTTCTCGACGGTCGCCAGAGCCTTGGGATCGGATTCTTCCGCGTTGGCGAAGATGCAGGCCCGGCCGTCGAACAGGTTCGGCATAGCCGCCCACGGGCCTGAATATTCAGTGCCTGCCATCGGGTGCGTCGCCACGAAGCGCCTGCGCATCGGATGGTAGTGCACCGAGCGGACGATGTTGCTCTTGGTGGAGCAGGTGTCGATCACGATCTTGCCGCCGTTCCCTTCTTCCTTGAATATGTCAAGCACACGGGGAAGCATATTCACGGCCGAGCCTACAGGAATCGCGATGACGATGATGTCGCTTCCGCGGACGCATTCATCAAAGCTGACGATCTCGTCTGCAAGCCCCATCTTTTCGGCCGCCGCCGCGTTCACGGGGTCGGACTCGACGCCAAGAATCTTGTCCGCAAAGCCCCGTCTCTTGAGGTCGATGGCCATAGAACCGCCTATCAGTCCCAGGCCTATGATTCCTACTGTCATAACTTCCTTCTGTTTTATAGGATCCTGTCCTTCACCGCCTCGATTTCCTTCCTGGCCCTGTCAAGCACTTCCGGCTTCGCACAGAGCGAAATCCTGATGTAGTCCTCGCCGTTGTGTCCGAAAATGAAGCCTGGAGTGATGAACACTCCGGCCTGATGAAGAATCCGCTCCGAGATCGCTTCACCTGCGGTCATTCCGGCCGAAGCATAGGACGAAGGGACTCTGCCCCACAGGAAAAGGCCGGCAGTGTCAGGGTCGTATTCAGCGCCGAGAGTGTCGAATATCTTTCCGGCGGCTGTCCTTCTGCGTTCATATTCAGCATTGAGCGACTCGAACCACTCGGGGCCCTGGTTCAGGGCCTCGACCGCCGCCAGCTGCAGCGCCTTGAACATTCCCGAATCCATCTGGCTCTTGACCTTCAGGACTTCGGCGACAAGGTCCGTGGCTCCGGCAACCATTCCGATTCGCCAGCCGCTCATATTGTGAGCCTTGCTGAGGGAATTGAGTTCCAGGCAGCACTCTTCGGCCCCCTTCGCCGCCAGAATCGAGACAGGTCTTTCCGTGAGGATGAATGAATATGGATTGTCATTGACTATCAGTATTTTGTGACGCAGGCCGAAGTCCACCAGGCGCTGGTAGAGTTCCGGGGTGGCCTTGGCGCCGGTCGGCATATTCGGATAATTCGTCCACATCAGTTTCACGCCTTCCAGGTCCATCCTTTCCAGTGCGTCGAAGTCTGGCCACCAGCCGTTCTCCGCCTTGAGGTCGTAGGTCAGTATCCTGGCCTGCACCAGGTTGGAGGAAGAGGTGTAGGTCGGGTAGCCGGGGTCCGGGACGAGGACCTTGTCGCCCGGATTGACGAAGGCCATTGAAATCAGAAGGATACCCTCCTTCGAGCCGACAAGCGGCTGGACTCCGCCTTCCGGATTGAGAGTCACTCCGTAATACCTTGAGTACCAAGAGGCGAATGCCTTGCGCAAAACGGGAAGGCCCTTGTAGTTCTGGTAAGCGTGGTTGCCTGGAGTGCGCGCCGCTTCGACAAGCGCATCGATTGCGGCCTGAGGCGGCATTCCGTCCGGCGCGCCGATTCCAAGATTGATAATAGGGCTCCTGCCCGCCGATGCTCTTTCCGCATTGACTGCGTCAAGGTCTTTCTGTTTGCGTGAGAAATAATATTCCTGAACCCCGGAGGTTCTGTCTGCCGGTCTTACTATCATAATTGTATCGCTGATTTATATTCACCTAAAACATTGAGTCCGTCCATCAGAGGTTTGGCGGCCTTGAGCGCCTGACGATAGCGGTCGTAGGACGAGAACTTTATGTCGACATAGAAGAAATACTGCCATTGCTGTCCCGGGATGGGGAGCGACTGGATTCTCGTCAGGTTCATATCATAGAACGAAAGGATCGTCAGGACCTGGGCGAGCGATCCGGGCTTGTGGGTCAGGGTGAAGCAGAGCGTGGCCTTGTCGATTTCGCGTCTCGGAACCGAAATGGAGTCATCGAGGACAAGGAACCTTGTGAAGTTCCGCCTGTACGTCTCTATGTTCCTGGCCAGAATCTCGAGTCCGTTCTGCTCGGCCGCAAGTTCCGAAGCGACCGCGCCGACGCCCTTCAGCCCCTCCGCCGCTATGTCGATGGCGCTCTTGGCGGTGTCGTCCGATTCCACCATCGTGATCCACGGACAGTTCCTTTCAAAGAACTGTCGGGTCTGGTTGATGGCCATATAGTGCGTCCGCACCTCCGCGATGTCGTGGACATCCTGTCCGGGGAGAGCCATAAGATTCTGGTGGATGGGGATATACACCTCCCCCTTAATCTTGTAGGGATTGGACCTCAGGAGTTCGAAATTGGGGATGAGACCTCCTGAAATCGTGTTTTCGATGGCCATCACGGCGGCTTCCGCCCGGCCTTCCGCCACCGCCTTGAAGAGGCTTTCGAAAGTCGGACACTCCAAGATGCCGACTTCTTCGCCTCTGGCGGAGTAGAACTGCCTTGCAGCCTGCTCGTGGAAACAACCGCGATAACCTTGCACCGCAACCTTTGTCATATTCGTAAAGTCCGTCATAAAAAAAAGCGGGCCGCCCGGAAAGTCCCGGACAGCCGTATATTCATCTATCGTTCGTTATGAATATTCTTGCACACGCTCGTCCGGTCCTCTACCTGCTGCGGTAAAAGAAGTAAAAACCGAAAGAATAAAATCGTGCGCTCATCATAACGGTGACAAAGATAGTGAAATCCGTCTTAAAACAAACACTCCCGCAGGATTTTTTTCCGGCAGGAGTGAATTAAAATCAATTTAAGGTGCCTTAAGTTCTTTTTCAAGAAGAACTAAACTGTCATTATCTCCTTTTCTTTGGCGGAAACGAGTTCATCGACTGACTTTACCTTTGCGTCGGTGACCTTCTGAATCTCGTCCTCGCCTTCCTTCTGGACATCCTCGGAGAAGTCTCCGGCCTTCTCGGCCTTCTTCAAGGCATCGACTCCGTCCCGGCGGGCATTCCTGATCGCCACCTTGATGCTCTCGCCTGCAGCCTTGGCCTTCTTGATGAGTTCCTTGCGCCTTTCCTCGGTAAGCGGAGGGATAGGGCAGCGGATCACTTCACCGTTGTTCTGCGGAGTGAATCCGAGGTTGGCGGCCATTATCGCCTTCTCGATAGGAGAAATCATACTCCTTTCCCACGGCTGGATGGCGATTGTCCTGGCATCAGGAACCGTCACGGAAGCAACCTGAGGGATAGGAGTGGCGGAGCCGTAGTAGTCCACCATCACGTTGTTGAGGATGGAAGGATTGGCCTTGCCCACCCTGTAGGTCTTGAGGTCTTCCTCAAGGAATGCAACGGAGTCCTCCATCTTGGACTTGACGCCGTTGACGATTTCTTTAGCTTTGTCTGTCAGCATAGTCTATAGTGTTGATAATCTTTCTTATTTCCGGTTTTCTGC
>CAVHYF010000058.1:0-9363 GCA_963640265.1 bacterium
GGCGGGATGTGGTTTATGTTACTGCCGGTTTTCTTTTCCGGCTTCTTCTTCCGGAACCACACCGCCGCCTTCTACGGTGGATCCACCTCCGGCAGAAGCGATTCTGGCGGCCCGTGCAGCCTCAAGGGCGGCATGTTCGGCCTTGGCGCGTTCCACGGACACGGACTTCTTCAGGATGAAGCCCGAGCCGAGGTACTTGGTGCGGACGTCCTCGTCGGCGGCGAGAGACTCCGGCGTGCCCTGCTGGAGAATTGTGCCTTCGTAAAGCAGATAGGCGCGGTCGGTGATCGCAAGGGTCTCACCCACATTGTGGTCGGTGATGATGACACCGATGTCCTTGTACTTGAGCTTGGCGATGATGAACTGGATGTCCTCGACGGCGATAGGATCGACTCCGGCGAAAGGTTCGTCCAGAAGGATGAACTTAGGGTCGATGGCAAGGGCGCGCGCAATCTCGCAGCGGCGGCGTTCTCCTCCGGACAGCTGGATTCCGAGGCTCTTGCGCACCTTGGAAAGATTGAACTCGTTGATGAGATCCTCAAGCCTTTCCTGCCTCTCAGCCTTCGGCATGTCGGACATCTCCATCACGGACATTATGTTGTCCTCAACCGACATCTTGCGGAACACCGAGGCTTCCTGCGGCAGGTAGCCGATGCCCTTCTGCGCCCTCTTGTACATAGGCAGATCCGTGATGTCTTCATCATCAAGGAAGACTCTTCCCCCGTTCGGCACGATCTGGCCGGTGATCATATAGAAACTGGTGGTCTTTCCCGCTCCGTTAGGGCCGAGGAACCCGACTATCTCCCCCTGGTTGATCTCCATCGAAACGCCTTTGACGACGGTTCTGATGCCGTATTTCTTGACGAGATTCTCGCAATGAAGTTTCATATTATCAAATAATTATCTATTTCGTCTCAAGTCCGAAGTCCTTGACAAGATTCTGCACTTCCCCGTTCCGGCCCATCAGCGCGGCGGCCTTTTCCTGGTCCGTGTAAGGCTGAGTTCCTTTATCCTCGACAGGTATGACTCCAACTTCAAGCCGGAGCCTTGACGAACCCACCTTCTTCTGAAGGTTGCCCTCAAGCGCCAGAAGCCTGTTCTCGCGGATCCATTTCTCCTGCGAGGCGTTGCTGACCTTGAATGTCAGTTCCTTGAAGCCATCCTTCATAGCGATGCTGACCCGGGCGTTCCGCAGAGTGTTGGCAAGACGCGGGCTTGATGAATATTCATCCGGAACAGTCTTCCAGGCCGCAAGGACAGCGTCGTCGTCAGGAATGCCCTCCGTGACCTTGGACTCTTCCTTCACGACTTCCGCAGCCTTGTCTTCCTCCAGCAGGGAATTGAGCGAAAGCGAGGCTCCGGTCTTTGCCGGTTTCCTTCGCGCTCTCGGCTGCTGTCCGGCAGGCTCGCCGGCCGGGGCCGCAGCATAAACCGGACTCTCGGCCGGGGCCGCCGCCGTGGACCGGGCAGCGACAGGAGCAACGGCCGGCTGAGAAGCGGCCGCAGGCTGTTCGGCGGTCACGGCAGGACGGGGTGCCGATGCAGGCGTTCCGGCGGAGACCGGCGGCACCGCAGCAGGGGCCGCGGCCGCAGGTGCCTTCACCAGAAAACTAAGCTTCATCAGCGCGAACTCTATGTGCAGTCTCGGATTGACGGCCTGCTTGTAGCCCGACTCGCAGGAAACGGTTATGGAAAGCGCATCGTAAAGGAATTTCAGCGAGCATCTTGAAGCCTGCTCGGCATATCTCTTCTTCAGAGAGTCAGGAAGTTCAAGCAATGCGTCCAGTCCGCCGTTCTTCGTCACCATCAGGTCCCTGAAATGAGAACTCAGCGAAGCGCAGAAATGCAATGCATTGAAGCCCTTGGAAAGGATTTCGTCGAATTTCAGGAGAGCCGAGCCATAGTCTCCGGCGAGAAACGAATCGACAAGCGAGAAGGAATATTCATAATCCAGCACGTTGAGATTCTTCAGGACCGCCTCGTACTTGACATCGGTCCCGCAGAACGCCACCGTCTGGTCGAAGATCGTCAAGGCGTCGCGCATCGCACCGTCGGCCTTCTGGGCTATCACGTGCAGAGACTCGTCGTCGATGTTCACGCCTTCCTTCCCGGCTATCATCCGCAGGTTGGACACGATGTCAGGAACCGAAATCCTGTTGAAGTCGTAGGTCTGGCAGCGCGACAGGATGGTCGGCAGAATCTTGTGCTTCTCGGTGGTGGCGAGGATGAAGATCGCGTGTGCCGGAGGCTCCTCCAGCGTCTTGAGGAATGCGTTGAACGCCGCCGTGGAAAGCATATGCACCTCATCGATGATGTACACGCTGTACTTCCCGACCTGAGGCGGAATCTGCACCTTGTCCATCAGGTTCTTGATGTCGTCGACTCCGTTGTTGGAGGCGGCGTCGAGTTCGTGGATGCAGTAGGACCGGCCTTCCTGGAACGAACGGCAGGACTCGCACTCGCCGCAAGGATCCATTTCCGGAGAAGGATGGGAGCAGTTGATGGATTTCGCGAATATCCTGGCGGTCGTGGTCTTGCCCACTCCGCGCGGCCCGCAGAAGAGATAAGCGTGCGCCAGGTGGCCCCTGACGATGGAATTCTTCAGTGTCCGGGCTATATTGTCCTGGCCTATGAGCGTCTCGAAGGAATCGGGACGATACTTTCTTGCTGATACGATGTACTCCGACATAATGTACAAATTTAGTCATTATTGAACAATATTCTTTATTTTTGTAGTATGAAAAGATACTTACTTACCTTCGCCGGCATAATGGCCGGTCTTCTGCTGGCCACGGATGTGTTCGGCCAGGCACAGATCACGACAAGGCGGGAAAAACTCAAGGACTTCACTTCCAAGACCACGAAAGTCGTACTGTCCGGAGACGATTTCCTGGACGAGGCGCTGAAGGAAAGCGTGGCCTCTTCCTGGACCATTTCTCCATACGAATTCTGCACGGCGGCCGAGTTCGACAAGTTCAAGACCGACGCATCCTACTATTTCCTGATGGTTGTCAAGGGGCAGTTCCGCAGGGAGTCCGAGCCGGGAATCGATATGCTGACCCTGGTCAAGGGCGGCGAAGGAGCCGACAAGTCGGTCGGTGACATGTTCGAGGTCGTGTCCTTCCCTCTGCGTCCCTGCGACGAGCCGTCGGGCAGGGAGTTCGTGCTGCTGCCGGCTTTCCTGAAAATCATCCAGGAACACACGTCAGGGCTGACGGAAACCGAGATGAAAGCATACGCGACTCTCGGAGCAAAGGATTCGAAGAAACTGAAGATAAAGAGAATATACTTCTGGGAGGAGGATCTTTCTCCGCAGGTGGACGAGCAGACAAGGCGTTCGCTCGACGAAGACATCCTGATAGAGGAAGATGAAGAGGAAGTTGACGGAGTCTTCTCCGAGAACACCTACAACACGGTCGTAAGCTATGTGGTGGCACCGTCAGAGCCGGTCAACGGCTCCGTCTGCTACAAGATGCTGATCGGTTCGGACACGCACGAACTGTACTACTTCAAGAAGCACAGGATTTCGGCCCGCAGCGGCAAGGGGTTCCTCGCCTCAGACCTGAAGGCCATCGAGCAATTGAGAAAGTAATGATCATCGGCAAGGCAGCCTGCGGGCTGCAGTACGCCGTCAGGAGAGGCGGCAGCGCAGTGGGCTACTGCTCGCTGACGATAAAGTGCGGAACCAGGGACGAAGGTGACTTCCACAGCGGAATAGCGCACTTCACGGAACACACGATATTCAAAGGCACGGAACGCAGAAGCGCCCGCGTCATAAGCAGTTGTCTCGACAGGCTCGGAGGAGAGCTGAACGCCTTCACCGGCAAGGAGGAGATCGTCATCCATTCGACTGTCCTGAAGGAAGACCTCGGCAAGGCTGCCGACCTGCTCGTCGAACTGGCTACCTGCCCGACCTTTCCCGAAGACGAAATCGCCGTCGAGAAAGGCGTGGTGATCGACGAGATCAATTCCTACAAGGACTCCCCCGCCGACGATGTCTACGACAAGTTCGAGGAGGCTCTTTTCGGAGACCACCCGCTGGGCAGGCCGATTCTTGGCACGGCGGCCAGCGTCAGGAAAATCACCGGCAAGGAGCTGAGGGATTTCATCAAGGAGAGATTCGTGCCGGAGAATATGGCGCTTGCGGTGGTGGCCGACGTGGACGAGAAGAAGATGGAGGAAGCGATTCTCAAGCTTGCGGCGAAACGTCTTGACGGCAGGCCGGCCACATCGGCTGAAAGAATCGTGCGCCCGATAGGAGACTGCGAGCCTTTCAACAGGACGGTTGACAAACGGAACCACGAGGTCAACGCCGTACTCGGAGGCTTCGCGCCTTCGCTCTACGGCGGGAAAGCACGGTTCGCGACCATCCTTATGAGCAACATTCTCGGCGGACCGGCTTCCAACTCGCTGCTGAACAACCTTCTGCGTGAAAAGAACGGTTGGGTTTACGGAGTGGAGACCTCCTACACCCAGTACACGGAAACCGGAATTCTCACCGTCTCCCTCGGCTGCGAACGGAGCAACCTGGAGCGCTGCCTTGAGGCCGCCCGGAAAGTGATCCGGAAACTGCAGGAAGACAGACTCTCGGAGCCGAAGCTGAAGGCCGCCAAGAAACAGCTTCTTGGCCAGCTCGCCATCAGCTCCGACAACGGGGAGACGCAGTGCCTCTCGATGGGCAAGAGCCTCGTCTCCTACGGGACCATATTCACTGACAGGCAGAATCGCGAAGCCATCGAGGCGGTGACTTCGGAAGAGGTCAGGGATGCCGCCGGAAGCATATTCACTCCCGAAAGGACCTCCTCGCTGATCTTCCTCTAGCAACACTTTTAAACCACAGATACAATGAAACACAAAACACTATCAGCAGCAGCGCTGGCAGTCATCGCGGCCGCCGCAGCCTGCGACAGCGGAACATCGCTGCCCCCGGAGCCGTACGGAGCCGTCCCTTCGGAGCAGCAAGTCGAATGGCAGAAGATGGAAATGAATATGTTCGCTCATTTCGGGCCGAACACTTTCACCGGCAGGGAATGGGGGCTCGGCAACGAAGCCGAGGACATCTTCAACCCTACGGCGCTGGACTGCGCCCAATGGACCGGAATAGCCAAGGCCGCAGGATTCAAGGGCATCATCATCACGGGAAAGCACCACGACGGATTCTGCCTCTGGCCTAATCCCGTGAGCGGCCACACTGTGGCCAAAAGTCCGTGGAAGGACGGCAAGGGAGATGTCCTGAAGGAGCTTTCCGAAGCCTGCGCCAAAGACGGCCTCAAGTTCGGAGTCTACATCTCTCCGTGGGACAGGAACGATCCGAACTATGGCTCTCCCGAGTACAACAACGTGTTTGTCAAGACATTGGAAAGCGCCCTCGGGAATTACGGTCCGGTCTTCGAGCAGTGGTTCGACGGAGCGAACGGCGAAGGTCCTGACGGCAAGAAGCAGGAATACGACTGGACCCTCTTCAACGGCACGGTCAGGAAACTGCAGCCGGATGCGGTGATATTCAGTGACGTGGGTCCGGGATGCCGCTGGGTCGGCAACGAAAGTGGCTGCGCCGGAAGGACGAGCTGGAGCAAGCTTGACATCGAAGGCTACGCCGCCGGAGCGGCCGCACCCGCAAGGGACACCCTGAACATCGGCAACGTCAACGGTGCCTGCTGGATTCCTTCCGAGTCCGACGTGTCCATCCGCCCGGGCTGGTTCTGGAGGGAAAGCGAGAACGATCAGGTCAAGACTGTCGGCGAACTCCTCAAGATCTACTACGAGACCGTAGGACGCAACTCGCTTCTGCTCCTCAACGTGCCGCCTGACACCACCGGCCGCCTGAACTCAGTCGATTCGCTGAGGCTTATGGAGTTCCGCGCCGCCCTCGACAAGATTTTCGAGAGCGACCTCGCGGACGGCTCGAAGGCTGAAGCTAACGTCACCAGAGGCAGGAACTTCAAGGCGCAGAACATCCTGAATGATGAATATGACTCCTACTGGGCAGCCCCTGACGGCGTCACGGAGGCTTCCCTCACCATCAACTTGGGCGGCGAAAAGACCTTCAACAGAGTCGTGCTGCAGGAATATGTCCCTCTTGGCCAAAGGATAAAATCCTTCAACGTGGAAGCGCAGACCGCCGACGGCGGCTGGACTCGGATCGCCTCTGAAACCACCATCGGCTACAAGAGGATAGTCCTGACGGAAAACACAACAACTTCAAAAGTAAGGGTGAACATCACCGGCTCCTATGCCTGTCCTGTCCTCAACGGCTTCGCCCTCTACCTTGACACAGTCAGCGAGTAAATTATGGAATCTCCGGCGGAAAGATATCTCAGAGAGCACTCCTCGCCACAGAGCGCGGCCCTGGACTGGATCGAGAAGCAGACAAACATCCGCACCAACTACCCGAGGATGCTCTCCGGCGCCGTGCAGGGCAGGCTGCTGACAATGCTGACCGAAATCTCAGGAGCTTCGAAAATCCTTGAGATAGGAACGTTTACGGGATATTCAGCCACCTGCCTGGCTTACGGGCTGCCTGAAGGCGGGCACATCGACACGCTGGAGATAAACGACGAGCTGGAAGACCTGATCCGCGAAGGATGGCGGAGAGCCGGAGTGTCCGACAGGATCACCCTGCACATCGGGGATGCCTGTCAGACACTCTCCGCTCTCTCCGGTCCCTACGACCTCGTCTATATGGATGCCAACAAACGGGAATATGTCACCTACTACAATCTGGTCATCGACAAGGTGCGTTCCGGCGGTCTGATTCTGGCCGACGACGTTCTTTGGGACGGAAAGCTCTGGCAGGATCCCGTTCCGCACGACAAGCAGACGCAAGGCATCATAGCTTTCAACGACCTCGTCGTTTCCGACCCTCGGGTCGAATCCGTTCTCCTGCCGATCCGCGACGGCCTCAACGTCATCCGGAAACTGTAAGCCGCCGATGCCGATTCAGCATTCCTTGGCGCTCAGTATTCTATGCTGCGTTCGGTGACGCGCAGCGGGATGCCGGCGGTGGAGATCCAGGTGACTCGGCGGGTCCAGTTGCCGTGCGAGTCGAAGGTGTATGTGTAGCCGTAATCGCTTTCGTCCCAACCAGCTACGGCGCCGTCGGTCGTGACGTAGCACATCGACGAGCTCATCGGAAGATGGCTGGTGTCATCGTAGGTGACGTAGCCGGTCGCACAGGCGGGAGCCTCCTTGATTTCGAAGACCTGGCCCCGAGCGTTGCGGATTTCGTAGGATATCACGTCGGTATCGCCTTTCTCGTAATACTTTGTCATGATGGTGGAGTCGGCGGAAGGACGGCTGTATTCTCTGTAGAAGAGGACCTGGCCTTCCTCTAGTTCTTCGCAGGCGGTAATGTTCTGACCATCATTTGAATACTCTTCGCGGCGGAACTCCTGGGAGCCTTGCGTGAGGTTCACGACGGACTTCAGGAACGCGCCTTCGTAGGAATATGCCAGAATGCGGACTATCTCCCCCTCGTCATAGGAAATGATTTCGCTCAGACGGCCGTCAGCGTCATATATGTACTTGTCATCGCCGAGAGAGAACTCGTTTTCGGCGAATCTGTTGAGTTCGACGAGCCTGCCGTTTTCGTCAAATTTCGCATCGTATGCGGTTTCTTCTTCTGCGATTTCTTTGCCTTTCGCGATGCCGTCGGCGGTCTGCTTAGCATTGTAGTGCCGCACGCTGATGGACTTTACCGTGCAGTTCAGGCCGTACTGGAGACAGGTGTTTTCGTAATTCCCGACAGGTTTGTTCTGTGCTTCCGCACAGCCGATGGCCAGAATCGCGGCCGCCGCAAGAGTGAGCAGATGGTTCATAAACTGGTTCGATGAATGATATTTTCGCAAGGTAAGATTATTTGCGCACAAAAACAAGCTGTCTTCATTTTGGCATTTTCGTCTACTTTTTGAGGCTGGTACACGTCCGCTACACTGCGCTCGACAAAATGACAAAATCGTAATAAAAGACATAAGAAAAAATGACAAAACACACTTGACGTTTATCGGAAAAAGTCATATTTTTGCAAAAACACAATTCTATGCTATACCGGAAGTTCGCCAAAGACATCGAGGCTTTCCTCAAAGAAGAGCCAGAGAAGATACTCCTTGTGAATGGAGCCCGACAAATCGGGAAATCTTTCATAATCAGATATGTAGGAAAGAAAATATTCAAGAATTTCATTGAAATCAACCTTCGGGAGGACAAGGAGGGCGAGCAGATATTTTCAAATGTCAGAACAACCTCGGACCTTTATATTCAGTTAGGGATTGTTGCCGGGGACAAATTGGGAAAGGCGAATGACACACTCATATTCCTTGATGAGATTCAAGAATATCCGCATCTTCTCACCATGCTTAAGTTTCTTAGGCAGGAGAGGCGCTACCGGTTCATCGCAAGCGGCTCGTTGCTTGGCGTGGCCTTGCACGACACGGGATCCGTGCCTATCGGGAGTGTTGAAATCCGTCAGATGTATCCCCTTGATTTTGAGGAGTTTCTTCTCGCTTCGGGTTTCAATTCAGAGGCGCTCGACAGTTTGCGCGGCAAATGCGGAAGAGGAGAAACGCTGGAGGAAAGCACCCACGCCTACATCCTTAAGAAGTTCAGGGAATATCTTGTCACAGGTGGACTCCCGGAGGCCGTCAACAGCTTCATTCAAGAGCTGAATGTAGTGAAACTCAGAAGGATACAAAAGGACATACACAATCTTTACAAGATTGACTGCTCAAAATATGACACGGAAAAGAAACTTGCCATCAGGAAGGTTTATGACATTATTCCATCCTTGATGGAAAACAAGAAAAAGAGGGTTGTCGTAAAAGACATCGAAAAGAAGAAAGGCAAACAGTTCTCGGATTATGAGCAGGAGTTCGACTATCTGGTCAATGCGGGTGTGGCCCTTGAGGTGAAAGCTGTCAGCAATCCGAAGTTCCCGATTTCGGAATCCGAGACCAAGAGCCTTCTCAAGCTTTATCTTAACGATGCGGGCCTGCTTTCCTACCTTCTCTACAACACTAACATCAATGCCATTCTGAACGATGACGCGAGCGTGAACCTCGGAAACGTTTACGAAACAGCCGTCGCCCAGGAGCTTCACGCCCACGGTTTCTCCTTGCATTATTACGACAACAAACAGAAAGGCGAGGTAGATTTTCTGGTGGATGACTATGACTCCTTGTCCGTTCTACCAATCGAGGTCAAATCCGGCAAAGACTACAGGCATCACAGCGCGCTGGACAATTTTCTTAAAACTCCCGACTACGGAATCAAAAGAGCGATTGTCCTGAGCAACGAGAGGCGGGTCTATGAAGAAAACGGCATAAAGTACATGCCGGTCTACTATATCTCGTTCCTCCGCAACGATGC
>CAVHYF010000059.1:0-9330 GCA_963640265.1 bacterium
GTACGCCGGAGGTGGCGGGCGACGAAAGGGGCCGGAAACGTTGCCGGAGAGGTACCGCCGGAGGTGACGGGCGACGAAAGGGGCCGGAAACGTTGCCGGAGAGGTACTGCCGGAGGTGACGGGCGACGGAAAAGGCCCGAAACGTTGCCGGAGAGGTACGCCGGAGGTGGCGGGCGACGAAAAAGGCCCGAAACGTTGCCGGAGAGGTACTGCCGGAGGTGACGGGCGACGGAAAAGGCCCGAAACGCTGCCGGAGAGGGATGGTCGGAGGTGGAGGACAGCACGGTCCAGAGAAAAAGCGCCGCCGTCGCCACAAAGTAGCCCCCGGCCGTTCCTCCGGCCTTTTCAAGGAGCCAGCCTCCGGCTTTGAGGCCGAGTGTTCCGCTCCATTTGGCTGATGGTTCTCCGTTGAGAAGCTGGGTGGAGATGCAGGTCCAGGCTCCGATGACAAGGACCCCGGTCAAGCAGATGACCGTTGTTTTGATGATGGACAGCCGTGAAGTCCGCACTGCCAACCTTACCGCGCAGGCAATCGGAACCAGCGCCCAGAGCAGGCCGCCGATTCCGACCCCGTACCAGTTCTCGTCCTTTGCGGCAAGGAATATTCCCGCTGCCGTCAGCGCGGTCAGCAGTACGCCAAACAATACTCTCCAGAAAGGACTCGTTCCGCCCTTTCTCCCCGATGTCTTCTTTTTCGTAGTCATAAACTAAAATCCCCGGTAAACACTGTAAAGTGTCGGTCTGTGCCGTTTATAAATATATATACCTTACCGGCGGATTAATCTTTCATTCTTCTGCGAAAAAATCGGAGCGGCTATGGTCAGAAGCCGGAGCGGACGTGCTTGAGGACTGGATCTTCTGACATCGTCTGCGGTACGGTGCCGGTCAATCCCTGCGGAACTTCCTTGCCGAGAAGATCGAAAAGCTGCTTCCAGTAAACCGGAAGCCTGCCGCCGGCATCAAGGAAACTGATGGGCGTTTCGGAGAAAAGATGCTTTCCGTCAGATGTTACGTACGAATTGTACACGAGTTCGCTGCAGTACATCGCGCCGTTGTCCGGGAGAAATGACACGTCGTAAGGCAGTCCAAGATATTCCTTGGCATTGACTACGAATTCGCTTGCTTCACGCGCGCCGACGGACGGTCTCTTGATTTCGAAGGTCGGAAGGCTCCCGTCGCAGAGGGTGAAGTCGCGAAGGAATGTGTCGAGCGGGTACCTTGCCACACCTCGCTTGATGGTGGCGTCGATTATCGAGACCGAGTCGCCTGTGACGTCCAGAATCGCGACGTGTATCGTGATCTTGTCGGCCGTTCCGGATGTGGAACCAAGTTCAAGGTCGTAGTCTGCGGGGATATTCACGAACACAAGGTCTCCTGTGCGGAGGGTCGGGCGACCTGCTCTTCCGCACCCTGTGACTGACGCCACGAGCGTCAGCACCGCGATCATTATTGCATATCCTTTCCTCATAATGCTGCAAAGTTGGCTTATTATCCGCAATTATGCTCGATATCCACGTTGACCGTCATTGTGGATGGCTACTCTGCCGAGTCGCTGTTGTCGATGGTGAATGTGGACACCACATCACCGTAGAGCTTGTTGAGCGTGAAGGTGTATTTCCCGGTGTAACCCTTCTGCTTCATTATGGAAGCGTAGCCCTTGACTGCAACCTTGACCTTGTCGAACATAGCTCTAGCACCCCAGTATGAATAATCATCGTTCAGAGCGTAATATGTGAATTCGTTCATCCAAGTGTCTGGGAACTGCTTCGCGATGAGGTCCTGAACCTTGTCATCAGAGCAGTTCATAATGTACTTGGCATTGCTGCGGTTAGGCTCAGGGAGACGAAGCATTGAGTTCTGGCTAGGGTGAACTCTGAGCTCATAGTCATAGATGCTGTAGTTCAGCTCAGTGACCTCAGTGATGTCGGTTCCTGAAAGGAAGTAAGCCTTGTCTCTGTGAGGATTGGCTACCTTGACGGTCCAGGTGAACTCGGTCTGCCAGTCATTCTTCTGGAATGTGGCGACCTCATCGTGGTAGTAGCTCAGAAGGCCAACGTGGCACTGAGGGACAACGCCCTCGATTCTCCAGTTAGGAACATTGTTCGCCGTCTTGTGGTAGACCTTGAGCTGGTTCTCGGTGTGGGAGTGGCTCTCTGAGAAAGTAAAGCTTCCTGTGATACCGCCTGTAGGGCCACCCTTGCCGCCGAATCCGAAGGTGCCGCTGACGCCGGCTGAGAATCCTGTCGTGTAGCCGCTGGTTCCGCTTACATCAGTATGAGGTGTAGCGTCGAGCAGAGTTACGCCGTTCGTGACCGTTCCGTCTTCTTCCACAATCTGTCCTGTGTAATCGAACTTGCTCATATACGGGCCATACCAGAGGTCAGTCTTAGTGGACCAGAACTCTCCTGAGGTGCTGCCGTCGTCGAATACGACTACCCTGTTCGCTGCAATCCAGTTTCTGTCGCCGTTTTTGCATCCGAGCTGGTCACAATGGAAATTAGGCTCGAGTCTGATGTAGTAATAATCGGCATTGTTGTCGAAATCGTAGGCACAATATACGGTGTACACAAGTTCGTATCTAAGAGTACGGCCCAGTGCGCGGCTTGGACCTACGGCGCGCTGAACTACGGTACGGTGTCCGGTCATATACTTGTCGATGGCATCGCTTGCAGAGTCGCTGAAATCCGCATAATCGTCCATCCATTCCACAAGCAGATCGGCGGATTTCCCGTAATCATAAGCGGTAGGCTCATAGTCTGCGGAAACGCAGTTCCTTTCATCTACGGCACTGCCTTCGGAATCCTTGGCGAAGTGACCGGTTGCGCTGGTGTCGGAGATGGCCGCCTGGTCTTCAATGCTGCTGACCACGTAGAAGGAATTGGCTTGGAAAGCGGCAGCTTCCATTGAACCGTAAGGCTTGTCCGTGAACAGGTCGCTCATCTCCTGCAGTTTCATGAAGAATCTCTCGGCATCTACGAGATCGAAATCAAGATCATCTTCCAGAAGGGATTCCACTGCGGAGTTGAACTTGAGCCTGTATTCCGTCAGATTCGGGAAGACAGGATTGATGAAAATGAAATTCGCTCCGCCGGCATATGCCTTGAGCATGGCCTTGGTGTCGTCTTCACTGAAGTCCATCGCGCAGGCCGTAGTGAACACGAAGGCTTTTGAGTCTGCCGAAATCTCGTCTGTGGCGTTTTTCAGACGGTTGACCAGGGAAGCATTGAATCCGGAACGGTCGCTGCCCAATATTGCCGCCTTGCCGTTGAAAGTGACTTCAAGCTGGTCGGTGTCGGGAAGGGGAGTGTTCTCTTCAGAGTCTTCAGGAACGGGTATCTCGTTGTTGTCTTCATTTTTCTGGCAGGAAACGAAAATTCCGGCAGAAAGAACGAGGGCCAGAAGCGGACTGGACGCCTTTCTAAGAAAATACACAGTTTTCTTCATAGCTGATATAATCATATTAATTTAACTTTCGCAAGTAACTAAATGCATGTGGCAAAGTACCTTATCTCACGTTCAAAGAGTATCACACGAGAAAAAATCATCTCACGTTACCCTTCCCCTAAATCCCCTTCCTCGGGAAGGGACTTGCTCCGTCACTGCCGTGACGGGAAATAAGGTGTTTCGCACATGCGAAACTTATATCATATTAAATATGAAATTCTGCCAACTAATTTAACCATATTCTGGATATTTCCTAATATTTATTTCATCTAAATCGTCACATATTAATGATTTAAACTATTTAATAAACGACAGCCGCCGGCTTGAAGTTAGAAAAGGATTGTTTAAAACTAACCGTAAATATTCGTAAATTTGCATCCGTCGCATTTGTTGGCGGCAAAACTCCAAGGCTATGATAAAGAAGAAAAGGACTTTGACGGGATGGCTGCTGCGGCTTTTGCTTGCGGCAGCGGCGGCGTTCGTGGCGCTGAGCGTGCTTTGGGTGGTGGTGCTCAAGTGGCTGCCGGTTCTCGGCACACCCTATATGCTCCAGCAGAAACACGAGTTCAGAAACGAGAAGGATTTCAGGATAAGGTACGACTGGGTCAGCCTGGACAGGATTTCTCCGGAGCTGGTCAAAGCTGTGGTGACTACGGAGGACAATCTGTTCTTCAAACACCACGGATTCAGCTGGGACGCGATAAAGGAGGCGATGGAAGAGAATGCCGAGAAGGGCAAGATAGTGCGCGGAGGCAGCACGATCTCCCAGCAGACGGCCAAGAACGTGTTCCTGCCGCACAGCCGCACGATGGTCAGAAAGGCGTTCGAGGCTTACTACACCGTCCTGATCGAGTTGATCTGGGGCAAGGAGAGGATTATGGAAGTCTATCTGAACGTGGCGGAGTTCGGCAAAGGTGTCTTTGGCGCCGAGGCTGCGGCGCGGTACCATTTTGGAAAGAAAGCATCGGAACTGACCCGCATCCAGGCCTGCCGGCTCGCGGTATGTCTGCCGAAGCCGAAAACAAGAAGCGCTTCCAGGCCGTCCAACTATGTGGCTAACAGAGCCGCCGCCATTTCAAGGCGTCTTGACAATGTAGCCTACCCCGAATGGGTCACCAAAAGAATAAAAAAGAAGTAAGAATATGGAAAGGGATACAAAGAGAATTCTCTGCGTCATCGATATGCAGAATGATTTCATCAGCGGCAGCCTCGGCAGCGGGGATGCCGTAAAGATCGTTCCGGCCGTCGTCAGAAAGATCGTCGGCTGGGACGGAATCACCGTCGCTACAAGGGACACACACAGCGAAGAGACCTATTTCGACACTTTCGAAGGTAAGATGCTTCCGGTCAAGCACTGCGTCAGGGGGACCTGGGGCTGGGAAATCGAGACAAGCGTGGCCGATGCGCTGAGCCGTTCGGACTGCGCCGGAATCATAGACAAGGGACATTTCGCCGAAGCGCCGGGGGCTTCTGGATTCAGAACCCTTCCGGAAGCCATCAAGGATATCGCCGGAACTTCACGCCTGGAAATCACCCTGGTCGGACTCTGCACTGACATCTGCGTGATCTCCAACGCGCTGATGCTTAAGAGCATGTTTCCGGAGGAGCGCTTCATCATCGACTCCGCCTGCTGCGCCGGCCTCTCCGCGGAGAGCCACCTGAGCGCCCTCACCGTGGCGAAGTCCTGCCAGATAGAAGTGATCTAGAATCCTTCTAAAGGCTGCCGATCTTGAATATGTTGTAGGAAATGTTCCTGTCGTAGGCATCCGCGCCTTCCGCTTTCTTGAGTTTTCTCACCACGCGTACCGTGACCGGCAGGACGACGACCTCATAGGCCGTCTTGAGGAAAATCTGCCAGACCATCAGCACTGGAATCTCGGCTGCTGGAACGACTCCGCCGAACGCCAGCGGGAAGAAAATCAGACTGTCGCAGCTTTCCCCTGCCACCGTGCTGAGGATGGCACGAAGCGAAAAGCGCTTCGCCCCGTCGCGGAGTTTCATCTTGCTCATTATGAAAGCATTGACGAAGGATCCTACAATAAAGGCAGTGAATGAAGCTAGGGCGATGCGTGGAGCGAGGCCGAAAATAGCGTGGAATCCAATGCCGCAAAATTATCACATATTCATTGAATGTCAAAACCGTAACGGCAACTTTTTTCAAGGAATATTTTACTTGCGGACATTGACATCGAAAGGAAGGGCTGAAAGCCTCTCGGTGAAGATTATGAAGTCGGCGATATATTCGTTGAGATGTCCGGCCAGTATGTCCTTGTACCTGACGATGAATGTCACCCTGTACTTTCCGGACGGGACGAACACGCTCACCTTGGCTCTGTAGCATTGGCAGACCACGTTGAAATCATCGAAGCCGGCCTCTTTCATGGCCGACTTGATGCAGGACTCCGCAGTAAGAACCGATATCTTGCGAGCCTTCTGTCTGGCGTCATATTCAAGGCACACGCCTTGCACCTTCTTTTCGATTTCAGGCCAGGTGACGAGATAAAGCGCGTCCATCTCGCTCACGTGGTCGGCTTTCAATGCAGTGCTCCGGCTGTAGCCGCGGGCTTCGCGGTACAGACGCTTGAACTCGCTGCGGGCTTCCTCGAGACAGGCGTTGATGTCTGCCCCGCCGGTGTTCCTGCTTCTCTTGCATAACGATCCGGCTGCTTTAACGCATCCGGAAATCACCTCCGCTTCGGTGAGCGGGAAAGGACTGAGTTTTACAGGGGGAATTTTCATGGTGTATGTCCTGGCTTGATTTTACTTTAATTCTATTGTGCAGACTCTGCCCGATTTCTCCATCCACAGGTGATGAGCATCGTAGCATCTTGAATTCTGGCAGACCCAGATGATCTTGCAGCGCATATTGTCCGGAATGACAGGCTCGGGGGCGTAGCCGTCGGTAAGGATCAGAAGTCCGTCATAGTCATTCTCGTGCGCATAGTCTACAGGCTCTTGGAATTCCGTGCCGCCGCGCCCTATCGCCACCACGTCGGTCGCCGCTTTCCTGAGGCTTTGAACGACCCTTATCCCGTGGTCGAACTGAATGACGTCTATGTACTCGAATCCGTACCTGAACGCAGAGTTGATGACTCCGTAGAAGTACGACAGCGCCTCGCTGGATATGGAGCCAGAGACATCCACGGCCACGAGAAGCTTCGTGTCGAAACGCCTTGTAGACCCCATCTGGTTGAACCCGAACCTCCGGCTTGGGCGCATTCTCGTAAGTTTACGCTTGCTTGAGAGTATGCTTGCGCGGAATCCGGAGAATACGTTTCTCCAGTTTATCTTCGCCTTGGTGGATGCCTTGATCTGCTCGGCAAAGGAGCCGGCAAGGGATCCCCAGTCCTGGCATCCCTCGATAATCCCGTTTATCAAGGCCACGGTAAGGTCATCCTCTTCCCAAAGACCGGCAAGGTCGTGATTCCTGTCTGCGGCGCCGCGAAGTCTGTCATCATATTCACCGCCTCCGCCGTTTCCGCCCCCTGCTGCTGCGCCGCCATCTACATCTCCGTCCCCGTCGCCGCCGAAACCGGGAGGCAGCATCGACTGGATCTTTCTCGAGTACCATTCGTAAGGCATTCCTGACTCCAGGCCGTAGTCTTCCGGCTTGTCTATCCTGAAGCGTGCGTACTTGTAGTTGTCTCCCACTACGATGTTCGACCCGACTGCGATCGCCTGCTGTGAGCACCCGTCCGGCTTGCGCTCATAGGGGTGCTTGAGCAGGATGCGGCAGGCTTCCGTCTGAAGGGCTTCATCGAGGCCGGCATCGGTCATCTGCCCGAGATAGTCGGGATTGTACTCGATTCGTTTCCTGCCGCTGCGCAGAGGACACTCCATATTCCGGTTCTCCACAAACTCGTGCGTACAGATGACCTGGAACATAGCTGGTTCCTGTATGAACCAGCGCTCGAGGATTTCATTTATTCTGTCCTTCATCGCAGGCTATTTCATTTTGATGCTTTTCACATAGCATACCATCGAGATCACCAGCACCGAGCAGTTCTTCGCGAGGAAACCCCTCGCGGCAGGATATGTTTCCTGCGTGTAGAGGTTGGCGAAGTGAGCCGCGGCTTCTTTCTTTTCATTGGCGAGCCAGTCGAAATATGCCTCGATGTTCTTCACGGCCTTCTCTTTGTCCTTTTCGGGGATCTTCTCGACTTCGAGAAACCTGTACAGGCCGTCGTTGACCACGCTGAGCTGGTGGAGCTGATAGTCTTTGAGGGTTTTCCGGACTTTCTCGAAGTTCAGGATGACTTCGCGGCCGGAGACGATCTTCTTGCTCGAGATGTCGCTGATGAAGGCGCTCGCGGCCTTGGGACCTACGACGCTCGAGAGAATCTTTGACATCACGGGACTCATCTCGGTCACATCGCTGATGATGTCGGACACTCTTTTCCACGCTCTGCGGTCCGGAGTCTTGTCGAGGCCGGTGTCCGCGCCCTCCTTGGAGTCCGGGTTGCGGTCCAGCCATTCGGTATGTTCACGGATGAACCCGGTCACGCGCTTGTCCACTCCGTTTTTTTCAGCCCAGAGAAGCCATTCCTGCGCGGTAGGACGGAAATTGAGTATGTTGAAGCGGCTGACGAGAGCGGGGTCAAGGTCGGTGAGCTGATACTGGTCGCCTGCGTTGACGGCGCTGATCACGCGGCTTCCTTCCGGAAGTCTGCGGCCGGCCAGCTTGCGGTTAAGGCACAGGTCCATCACCGTCTGGAGAATCTCCGGCCGGGCTCTGTTGAGTTCATCAAGGAACAGGACGATCGGCTTGCCGTCTACCGGAAACCAGTAGGGAGGCATGAACTCGGTCTTGCCGGTGCCCTCGTTCTTGTGCGGCAGCCCGATGAGGTCACCAGGATCCGCCATCTGCCCAAGGAAGAGCGCCACGACGGGCATTCCCTTCTTCGAGAAGTACTCGGTGAGAATTTCCGACTTGCCGATTCCGTGATTGCCGACAAGCATTATGTTGTGCGGTGCAGGTGTTGAGTCGAGTACCTGCAGAAGCTCGGTGATGTTCACGTTGACGTTTGCCATAGTCTATGATTCTTTATAAACTTTCAGTCGTTTAATATGTACTTTCTGAATATATACCCCTTCCGCCGCGGAATCTTTCACACTCCCTGTATTTTGTTTATTGTTTTTCAGGAAAGTTCACGATTCAGGGAACAAAGTCAGCCTCCGTTCTGAATTCCGGCTTGAAAAATTCAGAACGGAGGCTGACCGGCTTTCTTTTCCGGCAGCGCTTCGCGCTACTGGTTCAGGAGATTCTTGACGATGCCCGAGATGGTGCGGCCTTCTGCCAGGCCGGCCAGCTCCTTGGTGGCAACGCCCATAACCTTGCCCATATCTGAAGGCTTGGACGCGCCCACGCGCGCGATGATTTCGCGGATCTTCTCCTCGACTTCCGCCTCGCTGAGCTGCTTCGGAAGATAGGTCTCGAGGACTGCGGCTTCGTTCATCTCGTTGTCCGCCAATTCCTGCCTTCCCGCAGCGACATACTGTTCAGCGGCTTCCTTCCTCTGCTTGGCGAGTTTCTGGATGATCTTGACGATATCGGTGTCCGAAAGCTCTTTGCTTCCGCCTTCGGATGTCTTGGCCAGCAGAATGGCTGACTTAATGGATCGGACTGCATTGAGGCGGACGGTGTCCTTCTCCTTCATCGCAGCCATGATGTCTTTTTGAATCTGCGCTTCAAGTGCCATATTGACTGATTTTTAAAGTTGAACAAAAATAGTAAATGCGGTGAATATATTCAAATTCTGTCTCTTGCGCCGGCACGGGCCGATGGAACGGAAGTTATGCCCGCGTTTGTTATCTGCCGCCGGTGAGGATGCTGCGCAGTTCGGAGACCTCCTCGCCGGTGAGTCCGCATTCCTTCAGGTATTTTTC
>CAVHYF010000060.1:0-8920 GCA_963640265.1 bacterium
GTTATGAATATTGAAAAATGCACTATGGATATGCCTGAAGAGAAATTCGATTACACTGCCGCCGTCTCTGAACTGGAGAAGATTGCGGCCAAGGTCGAGGACCCGGCGACGAGTCTCGACGACATCGGAGCGCTTGTCAAGCGTTCCAAGGAACTGATAGAAGCCTGCCGTCAGTACCTTCGCACCGTCAAGGAATCGGTGGAAGATAAGGGGAATGACGGAGACTGACGATGCGTCAGTCTATGGTGAAGTTCTCGATTTCCTTGTTGAGGGAATCGAGGATTTCCAGTTTCGTGTTCAGCAGGTCGTCCGAGATGTCAACCTTGTAGTAGTGCGGGTTGATGAGTCGCCTTTCAGACGGGCTGAAATGTGAAAGGGTGCTGTTGTAGAAGGATTTCTTCTCCTGCAGGGTATGGCTTTCCGCGCACCTTTCCCCATTCTTGATGACCTGGTGCTGGAGAGTTCTCCAGGAATATTCACCGGACTGGAAAATCTTGTACTTGTACCTGTCGTGTTCGTCGTAGATCGTGAACGTCCCGCCGTCTTCGATTCTCTGCGAGAGGGTGTCTCCTCTAAGGCAGGTAACGTCGGCCTTGTAGATTTCTCCGAGATCCGGGTCTTTCTTCGTGATTCTGTATGTGATCTGGAATCCCGGGTTGATCAGCTTGATTCTGTCCTCGGAGCGTTTCAGCACAGGCCTGCCGTCGATCTGGACCAGCTTGTAGACGTTGCCGAAGCAAGGCGCCGCCTTGCTCGTGGCGATGGCGTCGCCGACTCCGTAGGAATCGATGGCCGCGCCCTGGCGCTCAAGGTCCGAGATCAGATATTCGTCAAGAGAATTGGTCGCGAAGATCTTGCAGCCGGTCAGGCCGTGGTTGTCAAGGATTCTGCGGACTTTGACCGAAAGGTAGGCAAGGTCGCCGCTGTCGAGGCGGATGCCGTAGCCGTAAGGGTAGCTGTTGTCTATCCCGCACTCTTTGAACGAGCGGATCGCGTTGAGGACTCCGCACTTGAGGGTGTCGTAGGTGTCGATCAGAAGGATGAGGTTCTCGCCTTTGTGGGTGTTGATGTAGTCCACGAAGGCCTTGTGCTCTCCTTCGACGGTGCTGCCGTAGGATGTGACGAAGCTGTGGGCCATCGTGCCTGTGGACGGCACTCCGTTCAGCACTCCAGTCAGGATGTTCGACGTGCTGGCGCAGCCGGCGATGATCGCGGCTTTCGCTCCGTAAACGGCCGCCCAGGGACCGTGCGCCCTGCGGGATCCGAACTCGCTGACTGGACGGTTGGTGGACCTGCAGACCCTTGATGCCTTGGTCGCCACCGCCATCTGGTGGTTCATTATGCAGAGTATCGGAGTCTCGAGAATCTGGGCTTCGATCAGAGGTGCTTCCACCGTGATGACCGGCTGGTTTGGAAAGGCTATCTCGCCTTCGCGCATCGCATAGACGTTGCCCGTGAACTTAAGGGTGGAGAGGTATTTCCTGAAGTCGGCATATTCATCGCCGGGCAGGAACTTCTCATAGAATTCCGGTTCGGCCTTACCTATGTTCAGGATGCATTCCACGGCCTCTTCTATTCCGCTCACGACGGCCCAGTTGTTGTTTTCCGGAGCCTTCCTGTAGAACATGTTGAATATGGCCACGACGTCTTTGCGTCCGGTTTCATAGAAAGACTTTCCCATCGTGTACTGGTACTTGTCCGAGCAGTAGGAATAATTCAGCATATCTTTTCTTTTGTTTTTCCGGTAACTGCGAGCGGTTCGTTCCTTCTGATGTCAGACCTCTCCGTTCACGATCATTCCGAGTATCCTTTCGGCTGCGGTCCGGTCGCCTGAAGCGACGAGTTCCACGTTTGAGGCGGACATTCCAGGGCGGTCCGTGCGGATCAGCCCGGGGGCGGGGACGATTCCATCCTTTTCCATTACTTCCTCGAGATGCCGGGCCACTGCTGGGGCCGGATCGATTACCAGCACGTCGGGACCGGCGATTTTCCTGATCGTGTCCATAAGGAACGGGTAATGCGTGCAGCCCAGCACGATCCTGTCGGCTCCCGCGTCAAGCAGCGGCCGCAGGCTTTCCCTGACCGTATTCTCCGCTTCCGGGCCGTTCAGGATGCCGTTTTCCACCAGTTCTACGAAGCCTTGCCCGACGTGCTCGACAATCTTGACGTTGTCTTCGTACATTCCCTTGGTGGTCAGGTATTTCGAACCTTTGAGAGTCCCGGCGGTGGCAAGCACTCCGATCACTCCGGTCCTGGAACTCAGAGCCGCCGGTTTCACGGCCGGCTCCATCCCGATGAACTTGACGGGATATTCATTCCTCAGAGAGGAAATCGCGGCGGCGGTAGCGGTGTTGCAGGCGACCACTATGATCTGCGCTCCGCGCGAGATGAGATATTCGGAAATCCGTCTGCTGCGTTCCAGGATGAAATCCGGACTCTTCTCCCCGTATGGGCAGTTGGCGTTGTCCGCATAATAGATGAACTTCTCCTGCGGAAGAAGCCTTGCGGCTTCCCGCAGGACGGACAGTCCGCCGCAACCCGAGTCGAACATTCCTATCATCCTTTCAGCACACGTTTTCTTGATGCAAAGATACTCAGTTCTACCGAAATTGAAGAATATTTGTAAATTTGTCAGTTGTATGTCCATTCTGAAAAATGCCAGTGCGCGGCGTTTGTCCGCCGTTTCCCTGCTCCCGGTTCTGCTTGCCTTCTGCCTGCAGTCCTGCGAGAAGAATCACTCTGCCGACACTCCGGCGCCGAGCCGGGAGGCGGAGATGGCCGACCGTTTCGCGGCCCGTGTCCTCGGACGGCTTTATCTGTGGAACGAGGAGGTCGGGAAGGATCTGGCACGTCTTTCCCCTGACACCTGCCGCTTTCCAATGGATGTCGTGAAGGAGATCCGTTACCACGATGATTCCGGCAGGGAAGTCGACAGGTGGACCATCCTGACCGATGACCTCCAGTCGGTCACCGGTTCTCTGCAGGGGGTGGGGCTTACTTTCGGCTACGATCTCCAGGCCGGGAGAATCAGCAACAAGGAAGGGCGCTATATTCTTGTGGTCAACTTCGTCTATGAGAATGGACCGGCTCAGAAGGCCGGGCTGAAGAGGGGAGACGTGATCGTCACTCTTGACGGAGAGGAGATCACGTCTGCAAACATCCAGAATGCCTACGATGCCGGCACCATAGCGCTTGGCATCACGTCGGTCTCGGGCGGAGCGATCGGCGGCGATGTACGGAACGTCAGCCTTACGGCAGTGGACATGTACGAGAATCCGATCCTGGTCTCACGGACTTTCGACGCAGGCGGCAAGAAAGTGGGCTATCTGGCCTACGCGGCCTTCGACCTGATGTCGTCGGAGAAACTCCCTGCCGTCTGCCGGAAATTCAAGTCAGAAGGCATCGAGGAACTGATACTCGACCTGCGGTACAACGGCGGAGGATATGCGTTCACGGAGAAGGTGCTGGCTTCGATGCTGGCTCCGGAGGCGAATGTCCTTGCCGGGGACATTTTCCAGACTGAAGTCTATAATTCAGATCTCGCCGCCGAATGGGATGAAATCGACTACGACACGAACACTTATTTTTCGACAGACCACAAGATGAACGGAACCGCAGGCTATTACGACATTGACGTTTCAGACGCCAATCTCGGAATAAGCCGGCTGTACGTCATAGTGACGGGAGGGACCGCTTCCGCTTCGGAGGGACTTGTCGTGGGACTCAGGCCTTACCTTGACGTCACGCTTGTAGGGACCCGTACTTACGGGAAGTACTGTGCGGGAATCCTTCTGGCTCCGGACAATTTCTACACGTCAAGGCACGAGTACTCTCTGATAAAGGATTGGGGGATGTATGTGATGATGAGCAGATTCGGAGACAGGGACGGCAACAATGCGGCGATGCCGGACGGCATTCCTGCGGATGTTCCGGTGAAGGATGACCCGCTGGACGGCTGGCAGCTCGGCGACGAGAACGAGACGATGCTCCGCGCGGCCCTTCAGACCGCAGGCAAGGTCTATCCGCAGGCCGCTTCGCTCCCGCAGACATATTCCCGTCACCTTCAGTTCGCTCCTCTGGAACACGGCGCTCCGAGGGGCGTTCTCGTCAAGACCGAAGTTCCACCCGTAATTCTGCCGGCCTCTGACTGAAGCGAATATGTGCCGTACAGCGGCAAACTGCGGCGACGAAGGTGCGAAAGCGGGAGAAATTAGTTAACTTTGCAAGATGTTAATTTAAAATGGAGAGCAGATGATACTCAAAGATCAGATCGAAGCTCTGCATCAGCGGTTGGAGACGTTGGGGAGGTGTCTTTGACATCGACGCCAAACGCGGACAGGTAGCCGCATTGCAGAAAAAGACGGAGTCTCCGGACTTCTGGAACGACCCTAAGGCCGCAGAGGCCTTTATGAAGAATCTCAACGGCGTAAAGTCCTGGGTTACAGGATATGACAAGGCCTTCACGGAAGTCGAGGACCTTGATGTCCTGTACGATTTCGCCAGGGAAAGTCTCGGCGGAAGCACGGACGAGACCGTCACCACGGCGGAGACGCAGGAACTCGAGCAGGCATATTCATCGGCCGTCGAGGATGTGGAGGCGCTGGAGCTCAGGAATATGCTGGGCGCGGAAGGCGACAGCCTCGGAGCCGTGCTGACGATCAATTCCGGAGCCGGCGGCACCGAAGCGAACGACTGGAGCGCGATGCTGATGAGAATGTACCTGCGCTGGGGTGAAAGGAACGGCTACAAGATGACGGTCACCGACTTGCTGGACGGCGACGAGGCCGGCATCAAGTCCGCCACGATCCAGGTCGAGGGCGACTACGCCTACGGCTACCTCAAGGCCGAGAACGGAGTGCACAGACTCGTGCGCCTTTCTCCGTTCAACGCCCAGGGCAAGAGGCAGACCACGTTCTCCTCGGTCTTCGTCTATCCTCTCGTGGATGACACTATCAACATCGAGATCAACCCTTCCGACCTTGAGTGGGACACGTTCCGCTCCGGAGGCCACGGCGGGCAGAACGTCAACAAGGTGGAGACCGGCGTGCGCGTGCGGCATATTCCTTCAGGAATAGTCGTGGAGAACACTGAGTCCCGCTTCCAGCAGGACAACCGTCAGAACGCGCTGCGCATCCTGCGGTCGAGGCTCTATGACCTGGAACTGAAGAAGCGTCAGGAGAAGCAGGCCGAGATCGAAGGCACGAAGAAGAAGATCGAGTGGGGTTCGCAGATCCGCTCCTATGTCCTGCATCCGTACAAGATGGTCAAGGACCTGAGGACGGGCTGGTCGACGGCCGACACCCAGGGCGTGCTTGACGGCGACCTCAACGAATTCATGAAGCGCTATCTGATGCAGGAGGGCGCAGGCGGTGCTTCCGCTCCCGTTGAAGACATCGACTGATTAATTTTAACTAATTGATAACCCGATAATTACTAAATCATTTCATTAATATGGCAGAATTCAAATATGCTCCGATGTTCCAGCTTGGACCGGACACGACAGAGTACTACAAACTGACAGGCGAGGGCGTGTCCCTCGGCGAGTTTGAAGGTCATCCAATCCTTAAAGTGGCTCCGGAGGCCCTCACGAAACTGGCCAACGCCGCTTTCAGGGATGTCAACTTCCTTCTCAGACCGGCTCACAACCAGCAGGTGGCCAAGATCCTGAGCGACCCTGAGGCTTCCGACAACGACAAGTACGTGGCCCTGCGTTTCCTTCGCAACGCCGAGGTCTCCGCGAAAGGCAAGCTGCCTTTCTGCCAGGACACGGGCACAGCCATCATCCACGGTGAGAAGGGCCAGCAGGTCTGGACCGGCTTCGATGACGCCGAGGCTCTTTCCAAGGGCGTTTACAAGACCTACACCGAGGAGAACCTGCGCTACAGCCAGAACGCTCCTCTGGACATGTACAAGGAGGTCAACACGAAGTGCAACCTTCCTGCCCAAATCGACATCGAGGCCGAGGAAGGAATGGAGTACAGGTTCCTCTGCGTCGTGAAGGGCGGCGGCTCGGCCAACAAGACCTACCTCTACCAGATGACCAAGGCCGTGCTGAACCCGGGCACTCTCGTTCCTTTCCTTGTCGAGAAGATGAAGACTCTCGGAACTGCGGCCTGCCCTCCTTACCACATCGCGTTCGTGATCGGCGGCACATCGGCCGAGAAGAATCTCCTCACCGTCAAGCTGGCTTCTACCCACTACTATGACTCGCTGCCAACGACCGGCGACGAGACCGGCCGCGCTTTCCGCGACGTCGAACTTGAGAAGCAGGTGCTTGAAGAGGCCTGCAAGATCGGCCTCGGAGCGCAGTTCGGAGGCAAATACTTCGCCCACGACATCCGTATCATCCGTCTGCCGCGCCACGGCGCGAGCTGCCCGATCGGTCTCGGAGTCAGCTGTTCCGCCGACCGCAACATCAAGGCGAAGATCGACAAGGACGGAGTCTGGATCGAGAAGATGGACGACAATCCTACACAGTGGATTCCTGAGTCGCTGCGCCAGGCCGGAGAAGGCGAGGGCGTGGTCGTGGATCTCGACCAGCCTATGAGCGAGGTCTGCAAACTCCTCAGCAAGTACCCTGTCTCCACCCGTCTGAGCCTCAACGGCACCATCATCGTGGCCCGTGACATCGCCCACGCCCGTCTCAAGGAAAGACTTGACAGAGGCGAGGATCTCCCTGAATATTTCAAGAACCATCCGGTCTTCTACGCCGGCCCGGCCAAGACTCCGGAAGGAATGGCCTGCGGCTCGATGGGACCTACCACGGCCAACCGTATGGACCCTTACGTGGACCTCTTCCAGGACCACGGCGGCAGTATGGTGATGATCGCCAAGGGCAACCGTACCCAGGTTGTAACCGATGCCTGCAAGAAGCACGGCGGCTTCTACCTCGGCTCCATCGGCGGTCCTGCCGCGGTTCTCTCCTACGAGAGCATCAAGAGCATCGAGTGCGTTGAATATCCTGACCTCGGAATGGAGGCCATCTGGAAGATCCGTGTCGAGAACTTCCCTGCCTTCATCCTCGTGGATGACAAGGGCAACGACTTCTTCAAGCAGCTCGGTCTGTAACAATCTGAACAAATCGCCGCAGATTTTGCAATGAAGCGGCGATTTGTTTCGTTAATATGTTAAAATGATTTATAATGAAGAATATAATATCTTTGGCTCTTGCGATCGTATTGCCTTTCATTGCGGCAGCCCGGCCGCAAGCTGCGTTTACCCTCGACTGGGCCTCGACTGGCTCGCATTGTGCGATTGGCACGGAACCTTCACTGAAACTGCAGAAGCAGGCATTCCTGCATAGTGCCTGGCGTGGCGAAAAGGCCTTTGCCCAGGCAGTGGTTTCGTCTGACGCCGATCTTGAAGATGTCACTTTGTCGGTGACAGACCTGCGTTGCGGGAAATCAACGATACCTTCCGGAAGGATTTCGCTGCAGTTCGTCAGTTTTGTCACCTCCGACCTGCTGAATGCGGGCAAGTTCAGCCAGTGCGGGGACAGACTCGACAAATCCGAATGGGGAGAGGTTCTTGTTGCAGATGTGATTGACACCGTGTCTGTACGGAATGTCAAGGCCGGAATGAAACAGCCTGTCTGGATCACTGTGAATGTTCCTTCGGATGCCAGACCCGGAAAATATAGCGGGAAGATCACTGTCTCGGCTGCCGGTGTTCCGGCGCGCAGTTATCCTTTCAACATCACGGTTTCAGACAATGTGCTGCCTGCACCGAAGGACTGGACCTTCCATCTTGACCTGTGGCAGAACCCGTATGCGGTGGCAAGATACGAGAACGTTCCTCTTTGGAGCGAAGCTCATTTCGAGGTTATGCGTCCGGTGATGAAGATGCTGGCCGATGCAGGGCAAAAGTCAGTCACCGCCACCATTATGAACAGGCCTTGGGACGGCCAGACCGAGGATCCGTTCGGCTCGATGGTGACGAAGATCCGCCGCATAGACGGGACCTGGCTTTACGACTACACGGTTTTCGACCGTTGGGTGGAATTTATGTTTTCGCTCGGAATCGACGGCCAGATCAACTGCTACTCGATGATTCCGTGGTCGATGGAGTTTGACTTTTACGACCAGGCCACGTCATCCAACGTGACCTTCCGGACGGCGGTCGGCAGCCCGGAGTACAATGAATATTGGGGCTCCTTCATCAAGGACTTTGCCAGGCATCTTCGCTCCAGAGGCTGGTTCGGGAAGACATTCATCGGAATGGACGAAAGGTCTCTTGAGGATATGCAGGCCATGCTCGGTCTGATCCGCAGCGTTGAACCGGAGTTCAAGATTTCCCTTGCCGGAAGCTATCACGAGCCGATAATCTACGATATCGACGACTATTGCCAGACTTTTGCCGGCAAGGACGCATTCCCGGAAGCGGTGAAGAACCGCAGGAAGGAACTAGGCTTGACAACGACGGTTTACACCTGTTGCGCCGAGGCTCATCCGAATCTTTTTGTGGTTTCGGTTCCTGATGAGGCCGCTTGGCTGGGCTGGTTCGCCCAGGCCGAGGGCTATGACGGCTATCTGCGCTGGGCTTACAATAGCTGGACTGTCGATCCGTTGTCGGACACCCGTTTCCGTTCCTGGCCTGCCGGAGACTGTTTCGTGGTCTATCCAGGCGGACGGAGCAGCGTCCGTTTCGCAAAACTTGTCGAAGGAATCCAGGCTTACGAGAAGGTCCGCATCCTCCGCGAACGCTGGACAAAGGAGAACGCTACGGACAAACTGCAGGCCCTCTCGTCAATTCTGTCCGCCTTCACCGCCGGGAAAGTCCTCTCCGAAGGTCCGTCACCGGCTCTCGAATCCGCCCGGACCTTCATCGACAGGCAGTAATGCGGTGGTCTCTGACAATGTTATTATTCACTCAACTTTCGCAAGTAACTAAATGCATGTGACAAAGTACCTTATCTCACGTT
>CAVHYF010000061.1:0-8477 GCA_963640265.1 bacterium
TCCCCTTCCCGAGGAAGGGGATTTAGGGGAAGGGTAACGTGAGATGATTTTTTCTTGTGCAATACTCTTCGAACGTGAGATAAGGTACTTTGTCACATGCATTTAGTTACTTGCGAAAGTTGAGTTATTGAATATGCCTTTGCCACCCTTCTTTCTCTTGTACCAAATTAACACTAAGTTCGTCAATGTAACGAATCTTCACTTGGGGATATTTCCATATAAAATGACTGACTGACAACGAGGCATACATCGTAGAATTCTCAGGATTATTGTGATTATGCAGGAATGCCAACATACTGTCCGAAAGCAAAACCCCCGGCCGATCTACAACTCCAAGCAACTTCAGAGGAACAGTTGAACCGCAGTCTATCTTGTACTGAATGGTCTTTAGAGGTTCTGCTTCAACATTGAGGGTATCCCCCGCCAACCTGATTGAATTAACGTGTACTGCTTCAGCCGGGCCACGACCGATCATTAACGTAGAATACATTGACCTAGTGTTGATATTTTTGACTATAATCTGGTTTTTGCCCATATTAGAACCATAGAATATGGCCAATGAATCCTTAACTGCGAAACCGTAAGGCTCAGTACTTTCCTTTTGAAAAGGAAAGTAGTTCCCGGATTCTAAAAATAGGTTGAGTGCGGGAGGTCGAGGCTGAGTTGGGTGTCGGCGGCGGAGCGGGCCTTTTCATAGGCTATGACAGTCTCGAGATCGGGGTTGACCATCACGTCAAGATTCCAGATCAGAATCCTGTCGCCTGAAACAATCTCCTTGGTGCATCCGGAAATGCCGGCGACTGCCGGAATTCCGATACCCTTGGCAAGGACGCAGACCTGGCCGTCAGCATCCTCCTCCTCAGTAACGATTCCGACTACATTCTTGAAATTGATCAGAGTGGAATCGGACAACGACAGCCGGGCAACGACAAGGACGCTGCCCGGCTGGATGTCCTCGAACGGGTTCCTCTGTCCGCAGTCATCGACCACGAACGCTCGGCCTTTTGCAAAGCCGCGGACACCCGTTCCACGAAACATCATATTCCTAAATCTCCTTTGAAAGGTCCCAGGCACCGCCCGGAGCGAAGACAGACTCTACGAGAGCATCGTAGAACATTCCCCTCTTAGCAAGGTCAAGCACGTTGAAGCGGAAGCGCATCAGCTGGACTTTCGGGAACATATTCTTGAGCATCTCCCTGGTCACGCCGATCATCGAAGGGTCGTACGGCGCACCGGCCTTCTTCATCAGATCCTGCATCCTGGCGAATGAATATACCTGACCCTGGAGTTTCTTCTTGAGTTCCGGCCAGCCTTCCTTGACCTTCGTCAGCTGCACGCGGACAGTCTGCGCGTCATCGTACTTCTTGGTGATTTCGGTGTAGCCGAGCTTCGGAGCAGGAAAATCCTTGAATATTCCAAGAGCCCTGTTCTGCTCCTGCTCCAGCGTAGGCCAGGCCTTGACGCAGGCGTCAACATCGATCTTGCTGAGATCCATCTTGAACAGTCCGTCGAACACGGCGCACATTGTCAGAGTGCCTATTGCAACCTGGAAGCCGTGGGACTGGAGCTTGCCGTTGAAGCGATGGTGAGTCATGTCGAGAATATGGCTGAAAAGATGGTCGCAGCAGGAAGCCGGACGGCTCGACTGCGCGGCCTGCATAGCTATTCCGCTGAGAGTCAGACCTTCAAACAGGTCGGCAACTGCCTGCTTGTCACCCCTTGCGACACCTTCCGGATCGGAAAGCAGGTCGTCAAGGCAGTCCTGGAGAACGTGCCAGGCATCCGGCTTGATCGGTTCGGTACCCATCAGGTCGGCAATCATCCATTCGGCTCCGGCAGGAACCTTGGCGGCGAGGTCGGCATAGCCGGCGGCCGTCATCACCTTCGGGGCCGCTGCGATCACGTCGATGTCGGCGATGATCACCTTCGGGGCCGGGCAGGAGAATGTCTGCTTGGAATTCTGATAGGAAATCGAAGCTCCGAACGAAGAGAATCCGTCCACGGAGGCGGCCGTAGGCAGGGTCAGATAAGACTGCCCGTAATGATGCGAAGCTAGTTTGCAGAGATCGTTGATGACACCCGAGCCGACAGAGACGGCCACATATTCAGCTTCCGAAGATGGCCTGAAAGCCTTTTCAGCGTCAGGCTCGACATATTCCGGGTCGTTCTCGATGGCCTTCGCGGCGGCGAAGTCTCCGCCGATGATGTGGTCAACCATATCCACATACCTCCAGTCGGCGTGGAACTCATCCTTTTCGATTATGTATTTCTCGGTCTGCACGCCGGCGGCGACGAACAGCCCGTATGTCTTTTCCCCCAGTGCTTTCCAGCTGTTGAGGTCAGCCACAACTACCGCTTTGGAACCGGGAAACCATTTTTTGAACTCTTCCGGTGCCTGAACACTGACACCGCATCCCATCTCGAACACCTTGGTGTCGGTAGCTACCGCCAAAGCTCTTGCAATTCTTTCTTTTGAATCCATATTATTTTTGAAACAAAACATTAGAAACTGTCCTGAAAAATCCACAAAATCAATTCCCGGATCCTTTTCTGAACAGCTTCCTGCTCTTTCAGCCGCTAAAGTTACGAAAAAAACAGTTATATTAGCGATTATGAAAAAGTACATCCTCTCACTATTGACTCTGCTGGCCATCCCGATGATGATGGCAGCGCAACAGAAAAGCCTTCACGAACTTCAGCAGGAGTTCGTGGACCTGAGGCTGGGACTGTTTGTCCACTTCGGCCTCCCTACCTTCCAGACCGCAGACTGGACAGACCCTGACCTGAGTCCGGAAGTGTTCAATCCTGTCAAGCTGGACACCGACCAATGGGTCAATGCGGCCAAAAGCGCAGGGATGAAATTCGTCTGCGTGTCCGTGAAACACCATAGCGGATTCTGTATGTGGGACACCAAGACCACGGACTACAGCGTGATGAGTTCTCCTTTGCACAGAGACGTTCTGCGGGAACTCGTAAGCTCCGTTCACAAGGCCGGGATGCAGATAATGTTCCATTTCTCGATTCTGGACACCCACCACAGGATACGCCCTACCCTGCCTTTCACGCAGGAGAAGATCGACCTGCTCAAGAACCAGGTGCGCGAGCTTCTCACTGAATATGGTCCCGTCAACACCATAATGTTCGACGGATGGGATGCGCCGTGGGGGAGGATATCATATTCAGATGTCTCTTTTCCTGAGTTTTACCATCTGATCAAGAGCCTCCAGCCGAACTGCCTGGTGATGGACCTGAACGGGGCAAAGTACCCGTCCGAGGCTCTGTTCTACTCGGACATCCGCTGCTACGAGCAGGGAGCCGGTCAGAAGATTTCACCGGAAACCAACCGGCTTCCGGCGATGGCCTGCTACCCTTTGCAGCGGACCTGGTTCTGGAAGACCGAATTCCCGACCTCTCCGCTGAAGGATGTGGAAGCCATAGTGAACGGAAACATCATCCCTTACAACAACGCCTACTGCACCTACATCCTCAACTCGGCCCCGAACAGGGACGGACTGATGGACGACAACTGCATCGAGGCGCTTAAGAAGCTCGGCAAGATGTGGAAGAACACCGGACACATCGTGGATGTGGCAGAGACCGAAGAGCCGATCACCGACATCAACATCGCCATCGGAAAGCCGTGCGACTCGTCCTGGTCGGACGATATGGACATAATGGACTTCGCCAACGATGACGACTTCACCACCTGCTGGATGTCAAGCCCCGAGGTCAAGGATCCGTTCTGGAAAGTCGAACTCGACCCGGGCTCCCTCATCAATATGGTCGTGATGACCGAACCGAAAGGCGGCGTGATGCAGGAATATGTCATTGAATATCTTCACAAAGGCTCCTGGCACACGGTCTTCAGCGGAGCAGCGCCTACCCAGAGCCGGGTGAAGATCCATCGGTTCGACAAGGTTTACGCCGATGCCGTCCGCGTCCGTTTCACCCGCTGGACCGGCCTCCTCTCCCTCGCAGAATTCGGAGTCTATACCCCTTACGAGAGGTAATTCGTCCTCCCTGCGGCCTGCTTAGGCAGCATCTCGGTAAAAATGAAGCTTTTAAGTAAAATACTTTTTTTTAATTGTACGCATTATGAACAAACAAATTACAGCCTTGATTCTGGCCGGAATCCTGTGCGGCTCCTACATTCAAGCCGCCGCTCCGGTCAAGACAACTGACAATCAGCAAAGCGCTGAAGCCAGGCTCCTCCGTTTCCCCGCCACTAACGGCACGGACGTGGTCTTTTCCTACGCCGGAGACCTTTTCACCGCACCTTTGGCCGGCGGTGAAGCGCGCCGGCTCACCTCGCACATCGGTTACGAGATGTTTGCCAAGTACTCCCCTGACGGCAAGACGATCGCTTTCACCGGTGAATATGACGGCAACCGCGAGGTTTACATCATCCCCGCCAAGGGCGGAGAGCCTGTCCGCCTGACCTACACGTCCACCAACGGCCGCGATGACCTCGGTGACAGGATGGGCCCGAACAACATCGTGATGGGATGGACACCCGACGGTAAAAAGATCATATTCAGAAACCGCACGGGCGACGGCTTCCCAGGAAAACTCTGGACTGTGTCCGTCGACGGCGGCATGCCGGAGCAGATTCCGCTGCCGGAAGGAGGCTTCTGCTCATATTCACCGGACGGGAAGAAACTCGCCTACAACCGCGTGATGAGGGAGTTCAGGACCTGGAAGTACTACCGCGGCGGAATGGCCGACGAGATCTGGGTCTATGACGGCAAGAAAGTGGAGAAGGTCACCGACAACACCGCCCAGGACATCTTCCCGATGTGGGTGGGCGACGAGATCTACTTCGCCTCCGACAGGGACATGACAATGAACATATTCGTTTACAACACGAAGACAAAGGCCACTTCCAAGGTCACCTCGTTCGATGACTATGATGTCAAGTTCCCGAGCACCAACGGCAAGCTGGTCATCTTTGAGAAAGGAGGATTCCTCTACAAGCTCGACCCTGCGACGAAGGCCGCCGAGCAGATCCACATCACGCTCGGTTCCGACCTTGTCCAGTCCCGCGCAGAGAGGATGAACGTCGGCAGAAAGGGACGCAATTCGTTCAGCATTTCGCCTGACGGAAAGAGAGTGGCCGTCACCTCGCGCGGTGAACTTTTCGATGTTCCTGTCGGAAAGGGAATCACCAGAAACATCTCCAAGACTCCGGGTGCAAACGAACGCGGCGCGAGCTGGAGTCCTGACGGAAAATACATCGCCTACATCAGCGATGTCACCGGCGAGACCGAGGTTTACCTCTACGACGTCGCGGCCGGAAGCGAGCCGGTGCAGCTCACCAAAAACAACGACACCTACATCCGCGGTCTCCAGTGGAGCCCCGACAGCAAGCATATTCTCTACACCGACCGCAAGAACAGGCTTGTAGAAATCGATCCCGTCGCCAGGACATCCAGAACGGTCCTCCAGAATCCGGAGCAGGAATTTATGGGCGTTGAATATTCCCCTGACAGCAAATGGATTGCCTACACCCGCCCGGCATCGAACAAGATGAGCGTGGTCTATGTCTACAACCTCGCTTCCGGCAAGGAATATCCTGTGACCGAAAAGTGGTACGACTCCGGGTCACCTGTCTTCTCCACCGATGGCAAGTACCTGATTTTCACATCTGACAGAGACCTGCGCCCGATTTACAGCAGGATTGAATGGAACTATGCCTACACTGACTGCAGCGGAGTCTATATGACTATGCTTGCGGCCGGCACTCCTTCGCCTCTGCTCCCTACAGACAGCGAGTCCTCTTCCGTTTCAGATCCGGATTCCGACGAAGGCAGGCCTGCAGACGGGCCTAAGGCTATGGAAGGCAGACCGGGGGACGGACCGAAAGCGGGCAAGCCTGCTCCGGAAAAGAAGGTTGTCGAGGTGAAGATTGACCCGGAAGGGCTTGCGGACAGGATCATCAAGCTTCCGATCGGCGGCGCAAGATCATTTTTCTGCGACGGAAAGAAACTCTGGTACTCGGAAGGACGCGGCACCAAGGTTCTTGACTTCGCCACCGGGAAATCCGAACAGTGCGCCGATGGAAGGATAATGTACCGTCCGGGTGACAAGAAGGCGATTCTGGCATCCAACGGAAAATGGAACGCCGTCAACTTCCCTGCTCCGAAGGTCGGAGGCGGAGAGCCTGTCGATGTGGACAACATGTACACCACGGTTGACTACTCCCAGGAGTGGCCTCAGGTCTTCGACGAAGTCTGGAGAGCCTTCCGCGACGGCTACTATCTCGAGAATATGCACGGCAGAGACTGGAAGGCGGTCAAGGAGAAGTACGCAGCCCTGCTGCCTTACGTCAAGACCCGCCTCGACCTCAACTACGTCATCGGCGGAATGATCGGCGAACTGGCCAGCGGCCACGCCTACGTCAATCCTGGCGACTATCCTAAGCCTGAGCGCATCCCGATGGGTCTTCTTGGCGCCAAACTGAGCAAGAGCAAGAGCGGTTACTTCAAGATCGACCACATCTACTCCGGAGCCGCCTACAGGCCGGAACTCCGTTCTCCGATGACCGAGCCGGGAATGGACATCAGCGAGGGTGACTACATCACCGCCATCGACGGCCAGTCGCTCAAAAACATCGACAACATCTACAAGCTGCTTGTCGGCAAGGCTGACAAGCTCGTCGAACTGACGGTCAGCAAATCAGCCGCCGAAGGCGGACGCAAGGTCGTTGTCAAACCTATTGACAATGAATATCCTCTCGAACACTACGAGTGGGTTATGAACAACATCAGGACCGTCGAGGAGAAGTCCGGCGGCAAGGTCGGCTACATCTACATCCCGGATATGGGTGCTGAAGGTCTCAACGAGTTCGCCCGCTGGTACTATCCACAGCTTGACAAGGAGGCTCTGATCATCGACGACCGTGAGAACGGTGGCGGAAACGTCTCCCCTATGATCATCGAAAGGCTTCTCCGCAACGTTTACAGAATGACAATGCGCAGGAACTCCACCTTGACCGGGACTGTTCCGGAAGGCACCCACACCGGACCTAAAGTGCTGCTGATAAACAAATATTCAGCCTCAGACGGCGATCTGTTCCCGTGGAGCTTCAAGGCCAACAACCTCGGTACGGTGATCGGAACAAGGACCTGGGGCGGCATCGTGGGCATCAGCGGCTCGCTGCCTTATATGGACGGCACCGATGTGCGCGTTCCGTTCTTCACGAACTACGACGCGACAACGGGCAAGTGGATTGTCGAGAACCACGGCGTGGATCCTGACATCCTGCTTGACAATGACCCTGTAAAGGAATATGCCGGCGAGGACGAGCAGCTGAACAAGGCCATCGAGGTGGCTCTCCAGCAGATCAAGGACCGCAAGGCCCTCCCTGGAGTCCCAGCTCCGCGCACCTTCCCTGACCTCGGTCTCCCGCAGATCAAGTAACGGGTTCTGACCGGCGGCCGGCTTGGCTACGTCCGGCGGCCGGCTTGCTTCCGGCCGGGCTTGAAGCCTCGGAAAGAAGCTCGGACTCCGTGGCAGATAACCCATTGAGAATAAGCCAAAAGAGCGATGGTCTGGTCGTGAATTCACGACCAGACCATCTTTGTATTCCAATGGCTGTCAGCCGAAATCTCTTATTGTATGCAATTACTTTATGCTATTCCGCCGTACCGGACTCCCTGGTGATTGACTCGATGGCACTCTTGTCCAGGCCGGTGCACGTGGCTATGACATCGACAGGTGTCCCCGCCTCCAGTAATTTTCTGGCGATAGAGAGCTGCGCTTCCTCCCGGCCTTCTTCCCGGCCTTCTTCCCGGCCTTCCTCTCGTCCCTTGTCTTCGGCGTAAAGGATTTTCGCCTGTAAATCCAACTCGTTCATCTTGTCTATTTCGTATTTTAACTTCTTCTCCTTGTCGAACGCCGCCACCTCGCACGCCTCCGCGAGCCGCATTGAGACCCCGCCGGACTCGCTTATCCATTCCGGGATGCTGCTGAACCCGCCGCTGTTCTTGAATATGTAGAACAGCCTGTCGAGTTCCTTCCCGGACTCCTCCGAAGTCTTGGTGAACAGCGCCATCTCCGCAACGATAACACTAATTGTCTGATCCTCAACCTCTCCTGTCCTGTTTTCTTTGAACCGCCAGTAAGAGATGAAGTGGTCCGTGTCCCAGACCGCACCGCCCTCATGTTTCAGCCTGAAGTCGAGGAAAGACACGACGTAGACCGGCCGTAGAAGCGCGTAGGGATCCCCGTCCGAAAGCTCGATGTGATACAGACCTGAGGCGTAGTAGACGCACCTCTCGAAGAAGTGGCCCTCCGGCTCGGCCTGCATCTCCACGATGAAGGTCTTGCCGGCGGAATCCACGCAGACGAGGTCCAGCACCGTCTTCTTCCCGTAGACCACGTCCCTCCGCCGCTCCCTGTCTGAATTTTGGTAACGTGCAAAATTCAGGTTAGAGGCTCCCTCTGCTGTCATATTGCGGGGGAGAACTGGCCGGAGG
>CAVHYF010000062.1:0-7867 GCA_963640265.1 bacterium
GGAAAACCGGAGCCGTGTGTGGAAAGGGCCGCAATCCGGCTCCCTAAACAGGACTCGCAACAACCGGGAAACCGGTAAGCCAATCTGACTTTACAGCTTTACCGCCGGAAACCGCGGAGCTTCTGGGCGAGGCCGCCGGTCAGAGCAGTCTTCATCAACTTGCGCGTCGTCTCGAACTGCTTGAGCAGTTTGTTGACCTCCGGAACGCTCGTGCCGCTGCCGTCGGCTATCCTCTTGCGGCGGCTCCCGTTGATGATCTCAGGATTGTCTCTCTCGGCCGGAGTCATCGACATTATGATCGCCTCGGTACTCTTGAAGGCCTTGTCGTTGTCGATGTCGATGTCCTTTATCGCCTTTCCGAGACCAGGAATCATCCCTGCCAGATCCTTGATGTTGCCCATCTTCTTGACCTGCTGGATCTGGTTGTAGAAATCCATAAGCCCGAACTTGTCCTTGGCCAGTTTCTTTCTCGTCTCCCGGGCCTGCTTCTCGTCGAACTGCTCCTGCGCCTTCTCGACAAGAGAGACGACATCACCCATTCCGAGGATACGGTCCGCGATTCGCGCCGGGTGGAAGACATCCATCGCCTCCATCTTCTCTCCGGAAGAAATGAACTTGATCGGCTTCCCGGTGACATATTTGATGGAAAGCGCGGCACCTCCTCTGGTGTCGCCGTCCATCTTGGTCAGTACCACTCCGTCGAAGTCCAGCCTTTCATTGAACGTCTTCGCGGTCTCGACCGCATCCTGACCTGTCATCGCATCGACCACGAACAGCGATTCAGTCGGCTTGACGGCGTTGTGGAGAGCGGAAATCTCATCCATCAGCTCCTGATCGACGGCCAGACGGCCGGCAGTGTCTATTATGACGACGGAGAATCCGTCGGACTTGGCCTTCGCTATGGCGTTCTGAGCGATTCCGATCGGATCCTTGACACCTTCTTCCGTGTAGACAGGCACTCCGATGCCCTCGCCCAGAACCTTCAGCTGTTCGATGGCGGCAGGACGGAAAGTGTCGCAGGCCGCCAGCAGGACTTTCATTCCCCTTTTGCTCTTGATGTAGTTCGCAAGCTTTGCCGAGAACGTCGTCTTACCGGAACCGTTCAGACCTGCCATCAGCACGATGCCCGGATTGCCCTTGATATCTATGTCCTGGGATGAACTGCCCATAAAGTCCGCGAGTTCGTCGTGGACTATCTTGATCATCATCTGCTGAGGCTTGACGGCCGTAAGGACGTTCTGTCCCATCGCCTTGACCTTTACCTTGTCGCAGAAATCCTTGGCCACGCGGTAGCTCACGTCCGCGTCAAGCAACGCACGGCGGATGTCCTTGAGGGTCTCCGCCACATTTATCTCGGTAATCTTTCCTTCGCCCTTCAGAATTTTGAAGGACCTTTCCAGCCTCTCCTGTAAGTTATCGAACATATTCCTTATTTTGCTTTTATATTCAACGGCATACCGCTGGCAGGCGGCCGTCTGAGGGAACCCGCTCCCGCACGGCCGAAACCACCCGTCCGCCGGGCAGGCCACAAATATTCTGCAAATATAATGAAAAAAGGCACAACACTCCGCAGAATCTTCAGCCGGAACGGAAACGGACCGGGACGTCACCGGGGAGGCACAGGCCGGAGATGACGCGGACAAACACCGCCGACGAACATTTTCTGCAAACCGAAAAAGCAATAAACAATGTCCAAATTGCAGGATTGAACAATTTTTTATAATTTTGCGGACTAATGCCCAGCTTGTGCCTGCAGACAGCAGTTGCAGGTGCCCCGATTGAGGTCACGCAACAGTCACGCAGGCCGGACAGACAGCGGATGATACCGTAAAGACAACGATAATAACAAAAACTTTATAGAAATGGCAAAAAAAGAGGTAATTGAAAAAGAGAAGGAACAGCAGCGTCAGGAGAAGGTCATCGAGACCGTTTCCAAGACCGACCAGTTCTTCCGTGAGAACAAAAAGGCCATCTACGGCACATTGGCCGCCCTCGTGGTGATCGCCGCCGCAATCGTGGTCTATCTTAAGTTCTATTATCAACCTAAGTGCGAAGAGGCCACAGCCCAGATGTTCCCGGCAGAAGCCAACTTCCGCAACGGAGAGTTCGACCTTGCGCTCAACGGAGACGGCAACGTGCTCGGTTTCGCCCAGATTATCAGCGATTTCGGCGTCAAGGGAGGCAAGGACGTCTATTTCTACGCTGGAGTGTGCGAGCTTCAGCTCGGCAACTACCAGAACGCCATCGACTACCTTAAGAAGTACAACGGCAAGGACAAGATTCTCGCCGCACGCGCTGAAGGATGCATCGGTGACGCTTATGTAGGGCTCGAGAAGTACAGCGAGGCTCTCGGCTGCTTCGAGAAGGCCGCTGCCAAGGCTGACAACATGTTCGCCGCCGGCTACCTCCTCAAGGCAGGAGTCGTCTGCGAGGAACTCGGCGACAACGCCAAGGCTCTCACCTTCTACAAGAAGATCAAGGATCAGTACTCCCAGTCAATCGAAGGCTACGACATCGACAAGTACATCACACGCATCGAAAGCCAGACCAAATAAAGGAATATGGGAAGAGCATTTGAGTTCCGCAAGGAAAGAAAAATGAAAAGGTGGGGGCATATGGCCAAGACCTTCACCAAGATCGGAAAGGAAATCACAATCGCTGTAAAGCAGGGCGGGCCCGATGTGGTCGGCAACTCCAGGCTCAGGGCCCTCATGGCCGAGGCCAGGAGCGAGAATATGCCTAAGGACAACATCGAGAAGGCCATCAAAAGGGCTCTCGAGAAGAATCAGGGCGACTTCAAGGAGGTTGTGTTCGAGGGTTACGGTCCTCACGGCATCGCCTACCTTGTCGAGACCGCGACAGACAACAACACCCGCACCGTAGCCAATGTCAGAAGCTACTTCACGAAGTGCGGCGGATCCCTCGGCACGAGCGGCAGCGTAAGCTTCATGTTCGACCACAAGTGCGTGTTCCGCATCAAGTTCAATGACAGCATCGACATCGACGAACTCCAGCTTGCGCTTTGCGAATGCGACGACGATCCGGAAGCGTTCATCGAAGAGATGGAGGACAAGGACGGCGAGATCACAAAGAATGTCGTGATCTACGGAGCCTACGAGTCTTACGGAGCGATCCAGAAGTACATCGAGGACAACGGCTACGAACTTGTGTCCGGAGGTTTCGAAAGAATCCCCAACGTTGACCTGAAGGATGTGACTCCGGAGCAGCGCGAGACTCTTGACAAGCTCACCGGCCTTCTCGAGGACGACGACGACGTGACCAGCGTCTACAGCACCCTCAAGCCGGCCGAATAGTCCGTGATTCCGAAAGAAACAGAGAAAGCGTTCCGCAGTCACGGGACGCTTTTTTTCTGCAGGAGACGCCTCGAACGACGGCCCCTTTCCGGTTCAGCTTCCGATTTCACCACCGGAAAGGGCACTTCACGGCTTCGAAGCGCTCTTTACTACTTTGCAGCCGATAATTTTGATTCAAGAAGTATTCTTGATAAATTTGCGATTCGCAATTTACTTTAACTACGACATTGTATGAGCATACAACAGGATAACATCAAGAAATTGGTCGATCGCAGAGCGGCGGCCAGAATGGGCGGCGGCCAGAAAAGGATCGACGCGCAGCACGCCAAAGGGAAACTGACGGCGCGCGAGCGCCTGTCCCTGCTGCTGGACGAAGGCAGTTTCGAGGAATTCGACATGTTCGTCCGTCACCGCTGCACGAACTTCGGGATGGACAGGCAGCACTTCGACGGAGACGGAGTCGTGACCGGACAAGGCACGATCGACGGCCGTCCGGTCTATGTGGCGGCCCAGGACTTCACGGTTTCCGGAGGTTCGCTCTCCAAGACGATGGCGGAGAAGATCTGCAAGGCGATGGACCTGGCCACCAGGAACGGCGCCCCGTTCATCTGCCTCAACGACTCGGGAGGAGCGAGAATCCAGGAAGGAGTCGACGCCCTCGCAGGCTACGGAGAGATATTCGAAAGGAATATTCTTGCGTCAGGAGTCGTTCCGCAGATTTCGGGAATATTCGGACCTTGCGCCGGAGGAGCGGTCTACTCCCCTGCCCTGACCGACTTCACGGTGATGGTCAAGAACACATCCTATATGTTTCTGACCGGTCCGGCGGTCGTCAAGAGCGTGCTTGGCGAGGTCGTGACGCAGGAGGAACTGGGAGGAGCCAGCGTGCACGCCAGCAAGAGCGGCGTGGCCCACTTCGCGGCCGAAAACGAGCAGGAAGGCATAGCGACCATCAAGGAACTGCTCTCCTACATTCCTCAGAACAATATGGAAGAGGCCCCGAGAGTGCCTACAGATGACCCTGCGGGCCGTGTGGACGACTCCCTCAACGAGATCATCCCTGACAATCCGAACCAAGCCTACGACATGTACAAGGTCATCGGAAGCATAGTCGATGACGGCAAGTTCTTCGAGATCCACAGGGAGTTCGCCAGGAACATCATCATAGGATTCGCACATTTCAACGGCAGGAGCGTCGGCATCGTGGCCAACCAGCCGAAGATGCTGGCCGGAGTGCTGGACATCAACGCCTCCCGCAAGGGGGCCCGTTTCGTGCGCTTCTGCGACGCTTTCAACATCCCGATCGTCTCGTTGGTCGATGTGCCGGGCTTCCTTCCGGGCACGCAGCAGGAGTACGGGGCCGTCATCACCAACGGAGCGAAACTGCTCTACGCCTACGGCGAGGCCACGGTGCCAAAGGTCACCGTCGAGCTCCGCAAGAGCTACGGCGGATCATACATCGTGATGAGCAGCAAGCATCTGCGCGCGGACCTTGTCTACGCCTGGCCTTCCGCCCAGATTGCTGTCATGGGAGCCGACGGAGCGGTCAACGTCCTCTACGCCAAGGACATCAAGGCAGTCGAGGACCCTGCCGAGCAGAAAAGGATCAAGGCGGCCAAGAAGGAGGAGTACGAAGAACTCTTCAACAATCCATACCAGGCGGCCGAGAAGGGCTACATCGACGATGTCATCGAGCCTCGCAACACCAGGTTCCGCATCATCAGGGCTCTTGAGCAGCTGGCCGGAAAGAAGCAGCAGATGCCGGCCAAGAAACACGACAACCTTCCTCTGTAGCCTATGTCGAGAAGATCAACAGCACTCTCCATCGTTCTCGCTTTCGCCGCCATAGGGGCGCAGGCGCAGAATCTTGCGGACCTGCGGATCAGCGAGGTGCTCGTCGAGAACACCTGCGGGCTGACCGACGGGTCCGGGCAGAGGAACGGATGGATCGAGATATTCAACAGTTCCTACGGGACAGTCAAGTTCGCCGGCTGCTACCTCTCCGACGACGCGGCCGACCTGACGAAGTACCATATTCCTTCGACAGACGCTTCCACGACCCTCGGGCCGAGGCAGAGCGTCATCTTCCACGCCAGCGGGAACTCTTCGCAGGGTACCTACCACACGAATTTCACGCTGAGCCGCGGGATGACCGTCTACCTTGTCAACAACGACGGCCACACCGTCATCGACACTCTTGAGATCCCTTCCGACCTGCCGGCCGACCATTCCGTCGCCAGAATACCGACCGGAGTGAAGATGATGGACTTCGAGACCGCCATCACGGACAGACCGACTCCCGGATCGTACAACGGCGACGTGGACGCAATGACCAACAACCAGAAAATGAAGGAGAAAGACCCGCACGGATGGGTGCTGACCCTGATTTCGGTCTCAGTGGTCTTCGCGGCGCTGACCATTCTGGCGTTCATCTTCGGATGGATCGGCAACGCCAACAAGAAGAAGGCCTTGAAGGCGGCGGGGCAATCCAAGAATATGCCTGCTCACGCCAAAGGAGGATCTTCAACGAATATGTCTCCGGAAGTGGCGGCCGCGATTTCGATGGCACTTACGCAGGAGTTCGGCACGGAGGTCTATGCGGCCATCGCAATGGCCCTTGACGACTACCTCGGCGGCGGAGTCCACGACCAGGAGAGCTTCATCATCACGATACGTCCGTCGCAGAACAGCGGCTGGAACGACAAAGCACAGAATTTCAGACAATCACCAAGATAATATAATCAACAGAAAATTTACGGATATGAAAACATACAGATTCAAGATCAACGGCAACGAGTACAATGTCGAGATAGGTTCAGTTGAAGGCAATGTCGCCGACGTGACCGTCAACGGCGCTTCCTACAAGGTTGAGATGGAGAACGCTCCGGCTGTCCAGGCCGCTCCCGCGGCTACCAAGTCCGCACAGACTCCGGCCGCTCCTGCGGCAGCAGCTCCAGCCCCTGCTCCTGCCGCCGCTCCGGCGTCAGGTTCAGGCAAGCCTGTCACCTCTCCGCTTCCAGGCGTGATCATAGAGATTTCCGTGAAGGAAGGACAGGCCGTGAAGGCCGGCCAGAAGGTGGCCGTCCTTGAGGCCATGAAGATGGAGAACGAAATCCAGGCTCCGGCCGACGGGACCGTCACGGACATTCTCGTAAGCAAGGGCGACTCCGTCCTCGAAGGCGCTGAAATCGTCAAGATAGCGTAGAGGGATGGACATCATATTAGAAAGCCTCAAGCAGTTCTGGTACTTCACCGGGTTCGCCAACGTCACCTGGCAGAACCTTGTGATGATCCTGATAGGAATCATATTCATAACACTTGCGATCAAGAAAGAGTGGGAGCCGCTCCTGCTCGTGCCGATCGGATTCGGAATGATCATCGGCAACATCCCGATGTTCCCCGGACTTAACATCGGAGTCTACGAAGACGGCTCTGTCCTCAACATCCTCTATCAAGGTGTGAAGCAAGGCTGGTATCCTCCCCTCATATTCCTCGGCATCGGCGCGATGACTGATTTCTCCGCCCTCATCTCGCAGCCTCGGCTGCTGCTGGTCGGAGCCGCCGCCCAGATGGGAATATTCGGGGCCTACCTTCTCGCCCTCGCTATGGGTTTCGACCCCAACCAGGCCGGAGCCATCGGCATCATCGGCGGGGCCGACGGTCCTACCGCCATATTCCTTTCATCACAGCTCGCTCCTGACCTTATGGGAGCCATCGCCGTGAGCGCATATTCCTATATGGCTCTAGTGCCGGTCATCCAGAGGCCGATAATGCTGGCGCTGACGACCAAGAAAGAGCGTCTGATAAGGATGCCGTCCGCACGTCAGGTCAGCAAGAAGGAGAAGATAATCTTCCCTATCGTCGGCTTCCTTCTGACAGCGTTCATCGTGCCTTCAGGTCTGCCGCTGCTGGGTATGTTGTTCTTCGGCAACCTTCTGAAGGAGAGCGGAGTGACCCGCAGGCTCGCGGAGACGGCCAGAGGCCCGCTGATCGATGTGGTGACCACTCTGATCGGCCTTACGGTCGGCGCTTCGACTCAGGCTGACAAGTTCCTCAGCGGAAGTTCCGTCAAGATCTTCATCCTCGGTCTGCTGTCATTCGTGATCGCTACCGCCTGCGGTGTACTGTTCATCAAGATCTGGAATCTCTTCCTGAAGGGTGACCGGAAGATCAATCCGCTGATCGGCAACGCCGGTGTGTCCGCCGTGCCTGACAGCGCCCGCGTCTCCGAACTGGTCGGCCGGGAGTTCGACCCTGACAACCACCTTCTGATGCACGCGATGGGTCCTAACGTAGCCGGAGTCATCGGCTCAGCCGTCGCCGCCGGCATCCTCCTCGGCTTCCTCGGGTAACGGACGAATGGAGGCGTAGGAACAGACATACTGATTTACAATGACTTAGTAATTATCTCCAGTTGATTTCACCTGGAGATAATTACTTTATTTATTGGTTATCAGCACGTTGCTCCCAACGGTCACATATTCTCTCCTCCCTTCCTGACCACGGCCGCCACCATCGCGGACGCTCCTCGCGGACACTTTCTGCGGACACTT
>CAVHYF010000063.1:0-7763 GCA_963640265.1 bacterium
CCGAACTTTTCCGCTTCGAACTGCAGGCGGAGCCGCTTGAGATTCCGGCGGCAGAGGGACCGGTCGAAGAAGACCATAACGACCTGGGCCACACCCGCCTGACAAGAACTGCGGACGGCTACTGCCTCCAGACCAGTTACACGCACGCCCGCCGCACGGGCATATTCAAGGACGAAGGCATATTCATAACTGACGGCCGATTCTCGAAGATCGCCGCGTCGGTTCCGCCGGAGGCGCCGGACTGCGGCTCCCTCCTCTCCTCGATGCTCCGCATCGCATTCTCCCAAGCCATACTCCGCCGCGACGGCATCTCCATACACGCATCCGCAGTGGCCGCCGACGGCAAGGCCTGGCTCTTCCTCGGCAAGAGCGGCACCGGCAAGAGCACCCACGCACGCCTCTGGCTGCGGAACGTGCCAGGCTCGCACCTGATCAACGACGACAACCCGGCAGTCCGCATAGTCAACGGCACTCCCCTCGCCTACGGCACCCCCTGGAGCGGCAAGACCCCCTGCTACCGCAACGAATCCTACCCTGTCGGAGCCTTCACCAGACTCATCCAGGCGGGAGAAAACATATTCACTGAAAAGAAAGACCTCGATGCATTCGTCGCCGTGCTCCCGAGCTGCTCGGCCATCCACAGCGACCAGGGCCTCCAGTCCCTGCTCTGCGACACTCTCGCCAGGCTCGCCGGACTCGTCAAGGTTGCGGAACTCCGCTGCCTGCCGGACGACGGCGCCGCTCTCCTCTGCCACGGCAGACTCACGGACAATAAAATTTAAAACACTCATACAATGAACAACAGACTCTCAAAACTGTTTCTGATTCCGCTTGTGCTGATGGCCGCTTCCTGCAGCTCATCGCAGAAGTACGTCTATCTCAACGATATGGCCGAAGGAACCGATTACCCTTTCGACGCAGCCCACGAGGCCGTCATCCAGGCCAACGACAGGCTCAGCATCACAGTGAGCTGCAAGCAGCCGGAACTCGCGATACCGTTCAACATCCAGAGCGGATCGTTCAAGGTCTCTTCCGACGGAAGCGCATCCTCCACACAGACAGCCGACGAGAAGGGCTACAAGGTGGATGCGAAGGGCAACATCGAATTCCCTATCCTCGGCACCCTGCATCTTGAGGGCAAGACCCTCAGCCAGGCCAGCAAGCTGATCAAGGAGCAGATCATCGAGGGCAACTACATCAAGTCCCCGATCATAACGATGGAATTCCTGAACTTCAAGTACACCGTCTGGGGAGCGGTCGCCAAGAACGGCACGTTCACCGCCGAGGACGGCAGGATCAACCTCATCGAGGCAATAGCCAACGCCGGCGACCTCACCGACAGGGCCAAGCTTGACGGAATCGCGGTGATCCGCGAAGTGGACGGCAACAAGCAGATCTTCTTCCACGACATCCGCGACAGCAAGTCCCTGCTCGAGTCCCCTTGCTTCTTCCTCCAGCAGAACGACGTCATCTACGTCCAGCCGAGGTACCGCAAGAAGGACAAGGAGGACAGAGGCATCCAGTACGCAACCCTCGTGATGTCCACCATCACATCCATCAGTTCCGTGATGTGGGCCACCTCGACATTCATGAGCAATCTTAACGACAAATAACCTATCTTGAAAGAAATGCAGACAAACGGCAACAGTTCCAGGAACGACCAGGACGTCAACATAGTCGACATCCTCCTTTTCCTTCTCTCCAAATGGAAATGGTTCCTGATCTCCATCATCTTGTTCGTCGGCCTCGCGTGGCTGCACTACGCCCGCACCCCGAAGACATATTTCCGCTCGGCGACTGTCATCATCAAGGACCCGTCCAACAAGATCTCGTCCGCCGGCCTTGACCGCTACGACAACTACATCAACAAGGTCAACGTCGCCAACGAAGTCCTTCAGTTCCGCTCGAAGGAACTGATGCGGGAGGTCGTGAGCCGCGTCAACGCCGACATCGACTACAAGATCAAGGAAGGTCTTCAGATGACGGAACTCTACAAGAAGTCCCCTGTCTCGGTGCGTTTCATCGACGCCACCCCGGGAACGAACCTGTCGATGGTCGTGTCCCCTCTGGACAGCACCTCGGTGACGGTCTCCGACTTCGCCGGAGACGAGACGGGCAAGAAGTGGACGGTCAGGCTGAAGGACACCGTCAGCATCGAAGGCACGAAGATCCTCATAGCCCCGACCGACTACTACAAGCCGTCGTGGAAGGGCGGACGGATCCACGTCACCAAGAACCCGCTCTCTTCAGTCGTCAGCCGCTTCATGGCCAGTCTGGGAATACGCCAGGAAGAGGACGAGGCCTCGATTCTGACCCTTTCCCTGAAGGACGGCTCCGCAGCAAGGGCCGAGGATGTTCTGAATATGCTGATCGCGGTCTATAACGAGGACGCGATCAACGACAAGAACCAGGTGGCCATCAACACGGCGGAGTTCATCAACGAGCGCCTCATCATCATCGAGAGCGAACTGGGCGGCGTGGAGTCCAGCCTGGAGTCCTTCAAGAAGGAGAACCAGATCGTGGACATCGGCACGACCGCCGGCCTGTACGTCGGCGAGTCGCAGAAGTACAACACCGACGTGATGGAACTCGAAACCCAGCTGCGCCTTGCGACCTACATCAAGGACTACCTCACCGACCCTACCCGCGAAATCGACCTGATTCCTTCCAACACGGGCATCAGCGACATCAACATCGAGAACCAGATCGGACAGTACAACGCAGTCAAGCTGCGTCGCGACAAACTGATCGAGGACTCAAGCGAGAAGAACCCTGTGGTCGAAGAACTGAACACCTCCCTGCGGGCGATGAAGCAGTCCATCATCAGGGCGGTCGACAACATGATCGTCAGCATCAACGTGCGCCGCAACGACGCGCAGTCGCGCGAGTCCAGGGCGCAGTCCCGTGTCTCCTCCATCCCTACGAAGGAGCGCCAGATGCTCTCCATAGAGCGCCAGCAGAAGATCAAGGAATCCCTGTACCTCTTCCTGCTGAACAAGCGTGAGGAGAACGCGCTCTCCCAGGCTATGGTGGACAACAACGCCAGGGTCATCGACGCCGCTTCCGGCCCGGCGCGTCCTATAGCGCCGAACAGGAACAAGATCATTCTCCTCGGCTTCCTTCTCGGCCTCGCCGTGCCGGGAGTCATATTCCTGATGAAACTCTTCCTCGACACGAAGGTCCGCACCAAGAAGGACCTCCAGGGCAGGCTGACAGCTCCGTTCCTCGGAGTCATCCCTGAGCAGGAGAAGGACAACGAAAGCCTTGTGGATGAAGCCTTCAAGATCGTCCGCACCAATATGACCTTCCTCGCCAAGAAGGACAGGAAGAACCAGGTCATAATGTGCACTTCGATGAGCGCCGGAGACGGAAAGACCTTCATCTCGAGGAATATGGCGAACAGCTTCATCACCGCGAAGAAGAAGGTAGTGCTTGTGGACCTTGACATCCGCAAGGGAACGCTGAGTTCCCACTACAAGATCAGCCACCACGCCACTGGTGTAACCAACTATCTGGCCGACAACGACATCACCCTTGACGAAATCATCACGCACGAGACAGGCACAGAGGGGCTTGACCTGATTCCTTCAGGCACCATCGCCCCTAACCCGGCCGAACTTCTGATGGACGGCAGGCTCGAGGAGATGTTCGAGCAGCTGCGCAACCGCTACGACATCATCATCACGGACTCCGTGCCGGTGGGAGTCGTCGCCGACGCGACCATCGCCAATCGAATCGCCGACATGACAATCTTCGTGATCAGGTCCGGACGTGTTGACCGCCGCCAGCTCCCAGACATCGAGTCGATGTACGAAGAAAAGAAGCTTGCGAATATGTCCGTGATTCTCAACGGCGCCGACTTCCATCACCACGGCTATGGCTATGGCTACGGGTATGGGTACGGATATGGATATGGCTATGGCTACGGCTACGGGTACGGCTACACCGACGGCAAGAAGAAGAAGCACAGGAGAAAATAGCCGTGACGGATAATCATTTGGCGATCAATAAATAAAGCAAAGTCCTGGTGCCGTTTTGTGTATCAGGACTTTGTTATTTTATTTCAGTTACAGCTTCTTAACCGCCACGCACTACAAAATTTTTCAGTATATTTGTCCGTAAGCGGCCGGAAGGTTGGACTTCGAGCCGCCGGCGATGTTGCAAGATCAAAAAGGGAGCGATATGTTATACCCTATTGGAATACAGAGTTTTTCGGAAATACGAAGCGGAGGCTTTGTCTATGTCGACAAGACCGCCTATGTCTACAGGCTTGCTTCGACGGGAAAGTACTATTTCCTGAGCCGCCCCCGCAGGTTCGGGAAGAGCCTTCTCGTCTCCACGATGGAAGCATATTTCAAGGGTAGGAAGGAACTTTTCAAGGGGCTTGCGATGGAATCCCTGGAGAAGGACTGGACTGAGCATCCGGTACTGCATCTGGATTTCAGCGGCAAGGCTTACGATGGAAAAGAAGTGCTGCTTAAAGTTCTTGACGATGCGCTGTGCAAATGGGAGGAGGAATATGGCAGCGTCAACCGGTCGGACGTGCCCGGCATACGCATCGGCAATGTTGTCGAAGCCGCCTACCGGAAAACAGGCCGCAGGGTGGTGATTCTGATCGATGAATATGACAAGCCGATTGTCGACAACCTCACCCGGCCCGAACTACGCGAGTCATTCCGCGAAACCCTCGAGGGATTCTACGGCGTACTCAAGGGCAAGGACGAGTTCATACGCTTCGGATTCCTCACGGGAGTCACCAAAATCGGGAAGATGAGCGTGTTCAGCGGGCTGAACAACATCCAGGACATCTCGATGAGGTTGGAATACAGCGACATCTGCGGCATTTCAGAAGCCGAGCTGAAAGACAGCTTCGGAGAGAGCGTGGCTGTCCTGGCAGAAGCTAACGACATCTCTGTGGACGAGTGCTACGCACGGCTGGCAAAGATGTACGACGGATACCACTTTCATCCGAAGGCTGCGGGGGTCTATAATCCGTTCAGCATCATCAACACGTTCAATGCCGGGGAATTCGGGGAATATTGGTTCGCGACCGGGACTCCGTCGTTTCTCGTACAGTATCTCAAAGAAGGCAATTACAAGCTTGAGGACATCTCCAAGGACAACGTTTCCATAATCGCTCTGACAGGGGCCAATTATTCCGATCCGGCCCCCATCGCGCTGATGTACCAGAGCGGCTACCTGACGATCACGGGCTACGACCCAGAGTTCCGCACCTACACTTTGGATTACCCGAATGAAGAAGTAAGAAGCGGTTTTCTGAATTCACTAAGCCAGCTGTTCGCTCCAGGGTTGACCGAGGGCGAGTTTTCCGTGTATAATTTTGTCCGTGACATCCGCAAAGGCGACGTGGAAAGTTTCATGAACCGCTTCACGGCGTTCCTCTCCGGCAACAGCTACGAGATCCAGGGCAATCTCGAGCTCTATTTCCAGAACACGATGTCGGTGATGTTCAGGATGATGGGACTCTATGTGAAGACAGAGTACAGGACCTCCAACGGCCGCATAGACATCGTCCTCGACACCGACAAATATGTCTATGTCATCGAGCTGAAGCGCGACCAGTCGCCGGAGACGGCTCTGGAGCAGATCGAGGCGAAGGGCTACGCCAAGCCGTTCCTCGCCTCCGGAAAGAAGATCTTCAAGCTCGGCATCAGCTTCTCCTCGCAGACCCGCACCATCGACTCCTGGAAGATGGCGCAGTAGCGCTTTCATAATAATCAATTTTTCAGTATATTTGTCCGTAAGCGGCCGGAAGGTTGGACTTCGAGCCGCCGGCGATGTTGCAAGATCAAAAAGGGAGCGATATGTTATACCCTATTGGAATACAGAGTTTTTCGGAAATACGAAGCGGAGGCTTTGTCTATGTCGACAAGACCGCCTATGTCTACAGGCTTGCTTCGACGGGAAAGTACTATTTCCTGAGCCGCCCCCGCAGGTTCGGGAAGAGCCTTCTCGTCTCCACGATGGAAGCATATTTCAAGGGTAGGAAGGAACTTTTCAAGGGGCTTGCGATGGAATCCCTGGAGAAGGACTGGACTGAGCATCCGGTACTGCATCTGGATTTCAGCGGCAAGGCTTACGATGGAAAAGAAGTGCTGCTTAAAGTTCTTGACGATGCGCTGTGCAAATGGGAGGAGGAATATGGCAGCGTCAACCGGTCGGACGTGCCCGGCATACGCATCGGCAATGTTGTCGAAGCCGCCTACCGGAAAACAGGCCGCAGGGTGGTGATTCTGATCGATGAATATGACAAGCCGATTGTCGACAACCTCACCCGGCCCGAACTACGCGAGTCATTCCGCGAAACCCTCGAGGGATTCTACGGCGTACTCAAGGGCAAGGACGAGTTCATACGCTTCGGATTCCTCACGGGAGTCACCAAAATCGGGAAGATGAGCGTGTTCAGCGGGCTGAACAACATCCAGGACATCTCGATGAGGTTGGAATACAGCGACATCTGCGGCATTTCAGAAGCCGAGCTGAAAGACAGCTTCGGAGAGAGCGTGGCTGTCCTGGCAGAAGCTAACGACATCTCTGTGGACGAGTGCTACGCACGGCTGGCAAAGATGTACGACGGATACCACTTTCATCCGAAGGCTGCGGGGGTCTATAATCCGTTCAGCATCATCAACACGTTCAATGCCGGGGAATTCGGGGAATATTGGTTCGCGACCGGGACTCCGTCGTTTCTCGTACAGTATCTCAAAGAAGGCAATTACAAGCTTGAGGACATCTCCAAGGACAACGTTTCCATAATCGCTCTGACAGGGGCCAATTATTCCGATCCGGCCCCCATCGCGCTGATGTACCAGAGCGGCTACCTGACGATCACGGGCTACGACCCAGAGTTCCGCACCTACACTTTGGATTACCCGAATGAAGAAGTAAGAAGCGGTTTTCTGAATTCACTAAGCCAGCTGTTCGCTCCAGGGTTGACCGAGGGCGAGTTTTCCGTGTATAATTTTGTCCGTGACATCCGCAAAGGCGACGTGGAAAGTTTCATGAACCGCTTCACGGCGTTCCTCTCCGGCAACAGCTACGAGATCCAGGGCAATCTCGAGCTCTATTTCCAGAACACGATGTCGGTGATGTTCAGGATGATGGGACTCTATGTGAAGACAGAGTACAGGACCTCCAACGGCCGCATAGACATCGTCCTCGACACCGACAAATATGTCTATGTCATCGAGCTGAAGCGCGACCAGTCGCCGGAGACGGCTCTGGAGCAGATCGAGGCGAAGGGCTACGCCAAGCCGTTCCTCGCCTCCGGAAAGAAGATCTTCAAGCTCGGCATCAGCTTCTCCTCGCAGACCCGCACCATCGACTCCTGGAAGATGGCGCAGTAGCATCGCGCAAGACAGAATCAGTTTAAGAACCCTCCTTGAAATGGTTGTCCGAATCAATTCGAGGAAGGTTCTATCGTTTTAATCAGCCGTGACTGAAAATCAAATCGAAAATAATCCCGGAAACACTTGCTTATTCATTATAAATGAAGTACTTTTGTAGCTTGATTGAAGTTTGGTAGAGTCTATTGAAAAAACTTAAAAAAGAGATAGAGTCTATTGAAAAAACTTTAGAGAATATTATTGAGCCGGAAACGGTTCCGGTAATTTGTTGGATTGAGTAATATTTAAAAATAGCAATATGTTTATGACGCACGTCAAGATGAAAGTTTACGCAGCGCCTGTGACAAACCTTGTCCAGGTGCGCACAGAATGCAGTATCTGCGCAGGTTCGAAAGA
>CAVHYF010000064.1:0-7558 GCA_963640265.1 bacterium
TGCGAAACTTAAATAACATTAATTTTCCGGAAAATGGTTAAGTTTGTCGCCGCGATGCCGAACAAAGATATTCATAAAAAGGGGTTCGTCCCCGAGCCGCCGCCGGGAAGCGATTTGTCAAAGGACCGCATCCTGCTGCACTGCTGCTGCGCGCCCTGCTCCACCGCCATTATCGAGTGGATGGTCGGGCAGGGGCTGCGTCCCGGCATCTTCTTCAGCAACTCCAACATCGTCCCTTTCGATGAATATTCCCTCCGACGCGAGGAGCTGCGCCGCTATGCGGCCGCCCACGGGCTTGAAACCTTCGATGATGAATATGACCACGCGGCCTGGCTGGCCTATGTCCGTAGGCTGGAAGAGCCTGAAGGCGGGGCAGCCGATACCGGCGGAGAGGCTGTACCGCAAGTCAGGGTGGCGGATATGCCGGAGCGCGGACCGCGCTGTCTTGAATGCTTCAAATTCAGACTTCTGCGTGCTGCGGATTTCGCTGCGGCGAACGGGTACAGGCTTCTGACGACCACTCTGGCCTCATCCCGCTGGAAAGATCTGGGACAGGTCGATGAGGCCGGCCGCTGGGCCTGTGCCCGGGTGAACGGTGCCGGCGTCCGTTCCGAGGTCCTCTGGTGGGGGCAGAACTGGCGGCGAGGCGGCCTTCAGGAGCGCCGGGGCGCCCTGATCAAGGAATGGAAAATGTACAACCAGACCTTCTGCGGCTGCGAATTCTCAAGGCACTGATGTGTATTCCTTGTGGAATAGTTCCGGCTAAAGCCGACTTTTTAAAAAATATAATTATCTTTGAAGGCTGGAATCATAACAAAGCAGAAACCTGCTTTCTTGAACCATAATCGCACAGAAAGCAAGGAACAGTGAGAATAAACAACTGATAACCAAGTTATAATATTCACAAAAAAACAAAAAAAGATGAAAACTAAAATCGCATTGTTATCGCTGGCCCTGATGGCCATAATGGGGACTACAGTTTCGGCTCAGCCGGAGAATAGGCGGAAGGTCTATAAAGTCTCCACCGCAGATGAGTTCCTTGCCGCTATCGGAAGTGACCGCATCATAGAAATTGTCCCGACGGAACCCATCATCATCACTGACGCCGTGAAGAATCTGTATGAAAAAGGAGAACTGGACAAAATCGATATGTTCGATTACAAGGTTCTTCCCGAGGGCATCATCTGCTATGACAACTACGATGGTCTTGCTCTGGGCATCGTCGGAGTGGAGAATCTTACGATACGTGCAAAAAATCAGGAAAAAGGCGCCGCGATATATTCAAAGCCAAGATATTCCGACGTTCTGAAGTTCTTGTACTGCGAGTCCGTCAGTCTGGAGCGCATTACGCTGGGACACACTGACGAAGGGTATTGCGAGGACGGAGTTCTCGGCCTGGTCGAATGTGCGGATGTGACCGTGGATCACTGCGATCTGTTCGGCTGCGGCACTGAAGGCATAATCGCCACCAACTGCAATGTCCTCTGGGTGATGGGTTCTGTCATCCGCGACTGTTCATACCACATTATGCATCTGAACGAGTGTACCGATGTACATTTCGACTATTGCGAATTCCATGACAACAGGCAATTCGAACAGATCAACATAGATGGCTGCGATGATGTCACATTCAGCAACTGCAAGATTTACGACAACCAGGGAACGCTGTTCAATATCACATCCCCCGTCACGATGACGGACTGCACCATCGGACATAACGGTGACCTTGGTTCATTGAACAACATCACTATGCAGAACGTGACCATACAGAATCTGCATCCATAGTTATGCCGCTATGCGGATTCCGCAGTCAACACGTATAAATCCCATAAAAATATTATTGATAATTAAATAAATAGCAGACAATGAAGTACATTTCGTATCTAGTTCTTGGTCTCCTTCTGTGCGTTCCTTGTATGGCTCAGAACTGGAAATCGGCTGTGAAGAATGGCGTAAAGGCAACAAAAAGCATCTCCAAAATTGCAGGTAAAATCGGCAAGAAAGTGACCCTTGAATCACTCCCTGCCAATCTCGAGGAACTCCAGGCTATGCCTGGCGCCGATCTCACCGATGAGTATACAGTGGCGGCACTTGCCGTCGCCGTGCTCTGCAATTACGAGAACGATCCGGATGAGACGTACCGTATGATGGATTTTCTGCGCGGCCCGCAGCCAATGAACGGAATCGACAAGCAGTTCATCCGCGACCGTCTGAAAGACCGCGGCTACATCATCCGCTCGTATCTGAAAGGCACATCGCCTGACAACAACTACACTCCCGCCAAACCTTATGTCGTGGAGATAAGCGAAAACAGCTACTCGCGCGACGAAGAAGGTTATGTGAAACTGTTCTTAAAATCATCGGGAGCCGACAGTCCGCGTCCGATCACGCTCCGAAAGAAAGCGAGTACGGGACAGTGGTTCGTATGGCAGATTTCTATTCTTACAGATATCCGGAAGCCTAAGGAGGCCGACCCTTGGTCATAGGGCCGAAGTACTGCGGACTCTTTGGGAAGCCGTAATTGACGGCTCTTTGTCGAAAGTGGCGCGGAAGGAAACCGCGCTACTTTTTGTAAATGGCGAAGATGGCTGAGCCGGAGCCGGACATAGAGGCGTAGACCGCTCCGGAATCGTAGAGCGACTGCTTGATGGCGGCCAGTTCGGGATGGTTCTTGAACACGGTCGTTTCAAAATCGTTGACCAGCAGGTCTTTCCATTGACCGACAGGTTTGGCCAGGATTTCTTTCAGACTCTCCTGGCAGGAGATGGTTCCGGAAAGACCGGCCGTTCCGTTGTCGTTTCCGGCGGAGTTTCCCGCCGCGGCCTCACGGGGAACAATGCCTTTGTAGGCCTCGGCCGTGGACACGGCCACGCCTTCCGGGACAAGGACCTTGATTTCATAATCTGAGAGGTCAACATCGTAAGGCTCAAGGACTTCCCCTCGACCCGAACCGATCATCGGGCGGTTGTGCACGAAGAAGGCGCAGTCGCTGCCAAGCGAGGCGGCATATTCAGAAAGCCTTTGTTCGGGAATATCCAGCCCGCAGAGTCCGTTCAGCGCCTTGAGGGTGAAGGCCGCGTCCGCCGATCCGCCGCCGAGACCGGCCCCGACGGGAGCGGTCTTTTCAAGGAATATCTTGACGGGTGGCAGGTCAAAATCCCGGGCGAGAGCGTAGTAGGCTTTGGCGCACAGGTCTTTGAGCGGATTCCAGTCCACGCCTTCGGCCCGGGCGATCGTGATCATCAGCTTGCCGTCCTCGGATATTCCCTGGACCAGCCGAGGGACATATTCATCTTTCCCGTCGGCTTCGTCTGACGGGTCGCCTTGCAGGTCGGCATCTCTTGTTGGAGTCATCTCCGGTTCACCGTATCTGGCGAACAAGGCCGCAGAGGTCCGGCTGTAGTCGTCGCCCTTGATGATCTCAAGGGTGTCGCCGAAATCAAAGCACGGCACGAATAGCGTCTCGATGTCGTGAAAACCATCGGGGCGTTTCCTCAGGACACTCAGCCCGAGATTCAGTTTGACATTGGTCTTTACGATCATATTCTGCGGATGGCGTTCTCGACGAGGTCGGTGACGGTGGAGCGGCACGGAGAGCCGTCTGTGGTATCCTCAGGGATGCTTTCCAGCACCGGGGCCACGAAGGAGATCATCTGAAGCACCTTGGCCTCATCCTCCGGGATGCCTCTGGACCGCATGTAGAACTGTTCGTCCTCGTTCAGTTTGCCGACGGTGGCACCGTGGGAGCATTTCACATCGTCGGCGTAGATCTCCAGCCGAGGTTTCGTGTTGACCCTGGCCGAATCGGAAAGGAGGATGTTGTGGTTCTCCTGGCAGGCCTCCGTCCTCTGGGCGTCGGGCGCGATCACGATCTTGCCGAAGAATCCGCATCGGGCTTCGCCGGCGGCAAGGCCGTTGAATGTCTGGCGGGACGTGCAGCCGCCGCAGCGGTGATGCATCGTGATGTCGAACGAGACTTCGTCCTTGCCTCCGCACAGGTAGATGCCCGAAAGCCTCACCTCGGAATGTTCTCCGGTCAGGTCTATGGTCAGCGGAACGCTGGCAGAGATTCCCGGCAGGACGATCACGGTCAGGTCCAGCGAAGCGTCCGCCCCGAGAATGAAGTGGACCGGAATGTCCGCAGGACTGCTGAACTGTATGCCGGCCCGGCCTGCGGTCCGGGTCTGGCCTGCCGCCTCGCCGTCAGCCGGTCCCGGCAGACCGTCCGGGGAAAGCACGTAGAGCCGGCGGAGATGACAGCCGTCCTCGATGGCCAGGCCCGGAGCCACGGCCGAGGGAACGTAGTTGCCGCGGTCTATGTTTTTAGAACTGTTCGAAGCCATCCTTTTCAATCTTGTCAATCAGTTCGTAACCTCCGGTGGCCACGATGCGGCCGTCCTTCAGGACATGCACGACATCCGGCCTTACATATTCAAGAAGCTTCTGGTAGTGGGTGATGACGATCGCCGACTTTTCCGGAGTGTGCAAAGCGTTCACTCCGTCCGCCACGATCTTGAGGGCGTCCACGTCCAGTCCGCTGTCCGTCTCGTCGAGAATGGCGAGGGTCGGGTCCAGCATAGCCATCTGGAAGATCTCGTTGCGCTTCTTCTCTCCGCCGGAGAACCCGACGTTGACCTCCCGCTTGGCGAACTCCGGCTTCATCTGCACCAGAGTCATCTTCTGCTTCATCAGTTTGAGGAAATCCCCGGCCTTCATCGGGTCCTTGCCCTCGGCCTTCAGTTTCGAGTTGATGGCCGTCTTCATGAAATTCGTTATGGACACTCCGGGAATCTCGATAGGGTACTGGAACGACATGAACAGCCCGGCCCAAGCCCTCTCCTCCGGCTTCATTGCCAGCAGGTCCTTGCCGTCGAACTCGATCGAGCCGCCTGTCACTTCGTAGTTCGGCTTGCCTGTCAGGACCGAGGACAGAGTGCTTTTACCTGCTCCGTTCGGCCCCATCACGGCGTGGATCTCGCCGCGCCCGATCTCGAGGTCGATGCCCTTCAGGATTTCCTTGTCTCCGACCCTGGCGTGGAGGTCGGTTATCTTAAGTAATATGTCTGCCATATTCTCTTTGTATTTAGTGTGGAGCGTAACCCTTTTTAGCGTTGGGCGCAACCCCTTTGTTATCAATGTTTTAACCTATTGTCTTCGGGCGAAATCAACGGGAGACAATGGTTTAAGCGACTCATTTTCAATGAGTTGTCCCCCACGCTACATCTTGTTTTTGTACAGCCTGAACCAGGTCCAGAGCGACCAGATGCCGTTCACCAGGTACAGGGCGCTCACTATCGGCATAAACACCAGCCCGGCGCTGAGGTAGAGGGTGATGTTCGTGATGTTCACGACCAGCCACACGATCCAGCAGTCCCATTTCTTCTGCGCGGAGAGGAACTGTGCCAGCAGCGTCAGCATCAGGCTGTACGAATCCAGCCACGGAGTGGGGTCCGCACTGAATATGTCTGTGAACCAGTCTGTTCCGAGTTTGCTGAGGACGAAGCCCCAGGCCGCTCCGGCTACGACCACGGCGGTCAGCGCGGCGCACCAGCCCTGCATTGAAAGCCGGCTGACTTTCAGTGCCGAAGCGTCGGCCGAACTTTGTTCTCCGCTGCGGGGATGGGTCCATCTCCAATGGCCGTAGGTGTTGATGGCGAACGCTATCGGCTGCAGGAGCATGGCCGAGTACAGGTGCCTCTGCCAGAACAGGGCGAAGAGCAGGATGTTGTACAGGTAGCCGACCCAGAAGTTGTACTTGCAGTTGCGTCCGGCCATCACCACGCAGGTAAGTCCTGCGATGACTCCGAGCAACTCCAGCCAGCTCACTCCCGTTCCGCCCATCTGGAATGCTATGTTCTCTATGCTGAAAAAATCCATAAACTTCTTATCTTTAAATGAATATCCGCCCGGGAATCTTCGCAGGCATATTCATCAGCCGACCGAGCCTTCGAGGGAGACCTGGAGAAGCTTGGTGGCTTCGACGGCGAACTCCATCGGGAGGCGGGAAAGGACCTCGTGGGCGTAGCCGTTGACGATCAGGCCGACGGCATCCTCAGGACTCAGACCGCGCTGGTTGCAGTAGAAGAGCTGGTCTTCGCTGATCTTCGAGGTGGTGGCCTCGTGCTCCACAATGGCCGTAGGGTTGGCGCTCTGGATGTCCGGGAAGGTGTGCGCGCCGCACTGCGAACCGATCAGAAGGCTGTCGCACTGCGAATAGTTGCGCGCCCCCTCGGCCCCGGGGTTCATCCTCACCAGCCCACGGTAACTGTTCTGGCTGTGACCCGCTGATATTCCTTTACTTACGATTCTGCTTCTGGTGCCGCGCCCGAGGTGGATCATCTTCGTGCCGGTGTCGGCCTGCTGGAAGTTGTTGGTCACGGCGACCGAGTAGAATTCCGAAGAGGAGTAGTCGCCTTTGAGAATCGTGGAAGGGTATTTCCAGGTGATGGCGGAGCCTGTCTCGACCTGAGTCCAGCTCAGATGCGAGCCGCTGCCCTTGCATATTCCTCTCTTGGTCACTAGGTTGAGGATGCCGCCCCGTCCCTGCGCGTCGCCGGGGTACCAGTTCTGCACAGTTGAATATTTCACGTCGGCGTCCTTCTCGACCACGATCTCCACCACCGCCGCGTGCAGCTGGTTCTCGTCGCGCATCGGAGCGGTGCAGCCCTCCATATAACTTAACTGCGAGCCTTCGTCCGCGACGATGAGCGTCCGCTCGAACTGCCCCGTGCCGGCCGCGTTGATGCGGAAATAGCTTGACAGTTCCATCGGGCATTTGACTCCTTTGGGAATATAGCAGAAGCTGCCGTCGCTGAAGACCGCCGAGTTGAGGGCGGCGAAGAAGTTGTCGCCGACAGGAACGACCGAGGCAAGGTACTTTCTCACGAGGTCAGGATGCTCCTTGACGGCCTCGGAGAAGCTGCAGAAGATGATTCCTTTCTCGGCCAGCGAGGCTCTGAAGGTGGTCGCTACCGAGACGGAGTCGAAGACCGCGTCCACGGCCACGACCCCGGCGAGGGCCTCCCGCTCTCTGACCGGAATGCCCAGTTTCTCGAAGGTCTTTTCAAGTTCCGGATCGATCTCCTTCGGCTTGTCGGAGTTCTTCTTCGGCGCGGCGTAGTAGATTATGTCCTGATAGTCGATTTCCGGCATGTCGAGATGTCCCCACTGAGGCATCTCCATCTTCTGCCAGCGGCGGAAGGCGTCGAGCCGGAATTCAAGCAGCCACCCAGGCTCTTCCTTGAGCCGTGAGATCGTGCGGATTATGTCTTCGTTCAGTCCTTTCGGGATGAAGTCCTGGCCGACTTCGGTGACGAAGCCTTCCTTGTACTCCTGCCGGGTGACCTCACGGATGATCTTGTCTTCTTCCTTAATGTCCATAGCGTTCAGAACGAATTACAAAGATAACACTTATATTTTATAACGAAGCTTTTGCGGAAAAAGAGTATGGTTTCCATAGGCTATGGGATTGGCAATCAGTTTAGTGATTATGATTATGCAATTTTCCGGATAAGAAGCGGATTTATAGCAATTTTGTCGGTTAAGGCTAAAATCGAAG
>CAVHYF010000065.1:0-7454 GCA_963640265.1 bacterium
GTTTTGCTCCGACAGATGAAGCGCTCTTGTACAGGGAACTCGAGAGATCCGGGACAAATGAGTCGTACTGATCCTTCATTATTTATACAGGCTCTTAGCTCAGTTGGTTAGAGCGCTACACTGATAATGTAGAGGTCGGCAGTTCAACTCTGCCAGGGCCTACAGGAAGGCATCAAGCCTTGAAAAGTTTGGGGGTATAGCTCAGTTGGTAGAGCACCTGCTTTGCAAGCAGGGGGTCTAGAGTTCGAATCTCTATATCTCCACAAAAATCCGGAACAGCAATCGCTGCTCCGGATTTTTTTTTGTTTCTGTACATCCGTTGCCATATAGGATTTTCCTCAGAGCAAGCCTGTTGCTTTGATAAAAAACAGGAGCGAATCCTGCGATCCGCTCCTAATGATGTTTCACAACGGAATAATCCTTATTGTGAATTGCTTCTTTTGTCCCGCTAAGGTAGTCACTTTCCATTGATTTGCAAATTATTTTCTTAAATTTGTACAAAACGTATTATTTCCTCTTATGAAAAGAGTATTAGGTCTGGATTTAGGAACCACAAGCATAGGCTGGGCGCTCGTTGAGCAAGCCGAGACCCAGGACGAGAAATCATCGATAATCAAGGCCGGAGTCCGGGTCAATCCCCTCACGTCCGATGAGAAGGACAGCTTCGAGAAAGGCAAAGCCATAACCACGAATGCCGACAGAAGACTTAAGCGAGGCATGCGGCGCAATCTCCAGCGTTACAAGCTCCGTCGTGAGCATCTCATCTCGATTCTCCGGAGAGAAGGCTGGGTGAGCGAGGAGACTCTGTTCTCTGAGCAGGGCGCGGCCTCGACCTACCAGACTTTCCGGCTCAGGGCTGAAGCGCCTGAGAAAGAGATCTCCCTTGAAGAGTTGTCGAAAGTACTGCTGATGATAAACCGCAAGCGAGGCTACAAGAGCAACCGTCTCGCAGACAATGCCGAGGAGGGGCATCTTGTCGATGGGATGAGCGTGGCCAGAGAACTTTATGAAGAGGGACTGACTCCTGCGCAGTACTCCCTCCGGTTGATGGACAGGGGAATTAGAATGATGCCTGACTACTATCGTTCCGACCTCGCTGCGGAGTTCGAACGTATCTGGAAGACTCAGTCGGAGTTCTGGCCGGAAATCCTGACTGAGGATTTCAGGAAGAGCATCGGACAGGACGGCAAGAGCAATGTCACTAAGAAGTTTCTGGCGAAGTACGGGATCTACACGGCTGACAACAAAGGTTCTGAAAAGAAGAAGACGGCCTTGCAGTGGAGAGTCCGGGCTCTGACTGAAAAACTTGAAAAAGAAACGCTTGCGTATGTCATAGCGGATCTGCGGGGAGAAATCCAGGGCTCCAGCGGCTACCTCGGCGCGATCAGCGACAGAAGCAAGGAGCTTGTGTTCTCCAAGAAGACCGTAGGACAGTACCTCTACGGACATATTCTTGAAAACCCTAATTACAGCACGAAAAACCAGGTCTTCTACCGCCAGGACTATCTTGACGAGTTCGAGCGGATCTGGGAGTGCCAGAAACAGTTCCATCCTGAACTGACTGAGGCGCTCAAGTCCGAGATCCGCGACACCGTAATCTTCTACCAGAGGCGGCTGAGGTCTCAGAAGAACCTCATCAGCAAGTGCGAGTTCGAGAACGGCTGCCGTGTCGCTCCACGCTCATCCCTGCTTTTCCAGGAGTTCAAAATCTGGACGGTGGTCAACAACATCCTGATCAAGTCCAAGGACACGGGAGAATCGAGACCTCTGTCGATGGAAGAGAAGTCCGGACTTGTGGAAGTCCTGATGCTGAGGGAGAAAGTCAAGCCGGACGAAATCCTCAAGATGTTCACCACAAAGCCCCGCGGCTATGAACTCAACTACGGAAAAGACAAAGCCATCCAGGGCAATCTGACGATGTCGGCCCTGTTCGGAAAATTCCTGGAAATAGCCGCAGCCACCGGTCACGGCGAGTACAGTCTTGACAAGACCTCTCCGGAGAAGGTGCGCAGGATCCTTGAGGACATATTCAAAGGCCTTGGTTTCAATGCGGACGTGCTGAAATATGACTCCTCGCTTCCGAAGGAGGAATATGAGCGCCAGCCGCTGTTCAAACTCTGGCATCTGCTGTATTCCTACGAAGGGGACAACTCCGCCACGGGGGATGAAAGCCTCGTGCGCAGGATTTCCGAAATCTGCGGGATGCCGCCTGAATATTCAAGGCTGCTCACTTCCGTCAGGTTCGTGAAGGACTATGCCTCTCTCAGCCACAAGGCGATGAGGAAGATTCTCCCGCACCTCAAGGAAGGGGAAACCTATGATGTCGCCTGCAGCCTCGCGGGCTACAACCATTCTTCGTCGGTGACCAGGGAGGAAAATGAGAGCAGGGTGCTGAAAAACCGGCTACAGGTGCTTCCGAAGGGCGCTTTGAGGAATCCGGTGGTGGAAAAGATCCTCAACCAGATGATCAATGTGGTGAATATGGTGGGCGATGAATATGGCAGGCCGGATGAGATCCACATCGAGATGGCCAGAAGCCTCAAGCAGAACGCGGCCCAGCGTGAGAAAGCGACCCAGGACATCGGCGCGAGAACCAAGCAGAACGAGGAAATCAAGAAGAAACTCCAGACCGAGTTCCACCTTTCCTATGTCAGTGCGAACGACATCCTGCGCTACAGGCTTTACGAGGAACTCCAGCCTAACGGCTACAAGACGCTGTACTCCGGACAGTATATTCCTCGGGATATGCTGTTCAGCAAAGGCATCGACATCGAGCATATTATCCCTCAGGCCTTGATGTTCGATGATTCCTATGCCAACAAGACTCTGGAATTCTCTGACGTGAACCGTGAGAAGGGTAGTGACACAGCGATTGACTATGTCGTCAGGAAGTACGGTGAGGAAGCGAAGAATGAATACAAGACGCTTGTGGATGACCTCTTTTACGTTCGGAACGCGATTTCCCGGAGAAAACACGACTATCTGCTGATGACGAAATCCGAGATCCCGTCCGATTTCGTGAACAGGGACCTCACGAACACCCAGTACATAGCGAAGAAAGCCACGGAGATCCTGAATGAATATGTCCGGACTGTGGTGCCGACCAGCGGCAAGATCACCGAACTGCTCCGCAAGCAGTGGAATCTTGTCGATGTGATGAAGGAACTCAATCTGCCGAAGTACCGTCAGGCCGGAAAGACCTATGATGTAGACCGGATGGACGGAGGGCATATTGAAAAAATCGAGAACTGGACCAAGCGTAACGACCATCGCCACCACGCTATGGATGCGATAACCATCGCCTTTACCAGACGCGAGCATATTCAGGTACTCAACACTTTGAACGCCAGGGAAGGGTCCGAAGATTATTCGCTTAAGGAGAAGATGACGGTGAGAGTCGGTGACCATGACAAGAAGATTCTAGTGCCGCCTATGTCTCTTAACGAGCTTCGCCCGGCGTTCAGGAAGGCCCTTGAGTCGACTCTCGTGTCCGTAAAAGCCAAGAACAAGGTCACTTCCAAGGCCATCAACAAGATCCGCAAGGCCGGTGGCGAGGTCCAGAAGGTCGGGTCGCTGACCCCGCGCGGCCAGCTTCACAAGGAGCAGGTTTACGGGCGTCGCAAGATTTACGAGACTTTCGAGGTGGCTGTCGGATCCAAGATGACTCCGGAGGTGATCGCCTCTGTCGCTTCGAAGTCGGAGCGGCTGGCTCTGTCGAAGAGACTCGAGGTGTTCGGCGGAGATGCGAAGAAGGCTTTCACCGGGAAGAATTCCCTGGACAAGAACCCGATTTATGTTGACGCTGCCGGTTCGAAGCCTCTGCCGGCCAAGGTCAAGTGCGTGAAATTCAAGACGGTGTACACCATCAGGAAGGATGTCGGCCCGGGTCTGAGTCTGGACAAGGTGGTCGACGGACGCGTGAAGAGGCTTCTTCAGGAGAGGCTTGATCAGTTCGGCGGCGATCAGGCGAAGGCATTCGCCAATCTGGACGAGAACCCTATCTGGGTGGATGAGGCCAAGGGTGTCAGACTCAAGAAGGTCACGATTGCAGAGAACCTGGATCTTTGCGCCATCAGGAACAAGCGTGACAAGGACGGAAAACTCGTTCTTGGCAGGCAGGGAAAGCCGATACCGAATGATTTCGTCAATTTGAGGAACAACCATCACGTTGCTATCTACAAGGATGCCGACGGCAACTTCCAGGAGAACATCGTGACCTTTATGGACGCTTTGCAGAGAAAGACTTCTGGCATTCCGGTGGTTGACAGGGATTATAAAAAGGATCAGGGCTGGAGTTTTGTCTTCAGTATGAAGATCAACGAGATGTTCGTCTTCCCGAACCCTGCGACCGGCTTCGATCCGCAGGACATCGACCTTATGGATCCGGCTAATTACAAGGAGATCAGCGAGAATCTGTACAGGGTTCAGAAACTGAGTAGAAAAGATTATTGGTTCCGCCACCATCTTGAGACGACGCTTGAGGATACTGCTGAATTAAAGGATGTTACGTGGAAGAGAATGACAAATCTGGCTAATCTGCAAGGTGTCGTCAAGGTCCGGATCGACCATCTCGGCCGCATTGTCCAGATAGGAGAGTACTAAGATGATCAAACGCACCCTGTATTTCGGCAATCCCGCCTATCTGTCCCTTGACAATCAGAGACTTGTCGTCACGAAGCCTTCGGATGACGACCCGTCCGGGGAGGAGTCCAGGCGGTTCATAGCCATCGAGGACATCGGGGTGGTGGTTCTGGACAATCGTCAGATAACGGTCACCTCGGGGTTGATGTCCGCTTTGTTGGACAACAATGTGGCTGTGGTGACGTGCAACGAGAAATGTATGCCGACAGGCCTTCTGATGCCGCTGGACGCCAATACGGTGCAGAACGAGAGATTCCGTTCGCAGCTTGGAGCGTCCCTGCCGTTGAAGAAGCAGCTCTGGCAGCAGACAATCGAGTGCAAGATCCGCAACCAGGCGGCTGTCCTTGAATATGTTACCGGAGAGCCTGCCAAGAATATGCTTGTGTGGTCTGGCCAGGTGAGAAGCGGTGACGCCGACAACATAGAGGGCCGGGCCGCGGCGTTCTACTGGAAGAACATATTCCCTGATGCCTCGTCTTTCGTGCGCGGCCGCTTTGACGAGGCTCCGAACAATCTTCTGAACTATGGCTATGCGATTCTCCGTGCCGTCATCGCCCGTTCGCTTGTCGCCAGCGGGCTGCTGCCGACGCTGGGCATCCACCATCACAACAGGTACAATGCCTACTGTCTGGCAGACGATATGATGGAACCGTACCGTCCTTATGTCGACAGGCTTGTGGTCGACATTGTCCGTGAGACGGGGCTTGAGGTGCAACTTACCCGCGGGATCAAGGCCAGGCTCTTGAGCGTGCCGGTGCTTGATGTGGTCATCTCCGGTCGGCGGAGTCCTTTGATGCTGGCGGCGAGCCAGACGACAGCATCGCTTGCCAGATGTTTTTCCGGTGAGTCGCGCCGATTGGTCTATCCTGAGATGTGAGGTGTCGAGGTTTAGTGAATATCGTATTATGTGGGTTCTTGTGTTCTTTGATTTGCCGACCGAGACAAAGAAGGAGCGCAAGGTCGCTGCCAAGTTCCGTAAGGATCTGTTGAGCAACGGGTTCTCGATGTTCCAGTTTTCAATATATCTGCGTCAGTGTCCTTCGGTGGAGAATGCCGATGTGCATGTCCGTCGTGTTAAGAGTCTGTTGCCGGATTATGGCAAGGTTGGGGTGTTGTGCATAACCGACAAGCAGTTTTCCACGATGGAGCTTTTTCTCGGAAGAAAAAACGCCGAGTTGCCTCAAATCGAGCAGCAGCTTGAACTTTTCTGAAACAGCCCGGGACAGATTTTGTGAATGATAACCATCACTGTCGAACTTTACAGTTTGGCCACGTCCTCGAGCGAAAGTCCCGTGCAGGCCGCAATCGTCCCGGCATCAATTCCCCTAGCTTTGAATGCAACGGCTATCTCACGCTGAGACTCGGCTCTGCCTTCTTGCTTTCCTTTTCGCTCGCCTTCTTCAATGCCAGCTTGCCGGCCTTCCTCTCTTCCTTCCTGCCGTGCGTAATTGATGGAGTTTATCCTGTCCCGTTCCGTCATCATGTCACTGTCGTACTTTAAGGTTTCCTGGGGCGTGAAGTTGGCCACGGCCGACGCCTCGAAATAAGTCCTGTAGGCCTCGTCCCCCTCGGCCCAGTCCGGCATCCCGTCCATCTCCTTCGACCCCGTCAGCAAAGATAACCAATAATCGGTCCCGTCGGTGATTTTTCCCGAAGAATTTCTGTCCGAAGTTTCCCGGGACAATCCTGCGAATTCCTTGAGGTCAAAGAAGTGATATTCAGGGCTTGCCGGCAGTTGCTTGCCGCATTCGACCTCTGCCGTGCGGTAGTGTAGATGGTACCGTCCGCTGATGCCGGTGATCGTCTCCGATCTGAAGTTAAGGAAGGCGATGGCGTAGGTGGAGTGCAGGTTGTATTCCGTGACCCCGACTTCGCCCTCCAGACGCGCGATCACCTTGGACGTGTAGTAGACCATCCTCTGCAGGAAGGTCGGCTGCTTGGCGTTCTGCATTTCGACGATGTAGCGGTTGCCGTCCACGTCGGTGGCCAGCACGTCTATGACGCATTTCTTGTCCTGCTCGCTCTCCCTCCCGAGTTCAGTGTTGAGGAACTCGATGTCCACAATGTCGACCTCCCGGATGATGCTGTTCAGCAGCCCTATGGTGGCGGCCTTGTACTTTTCCGTGCCGAAAATCCGTTTGAACGCAAAATCCACCGTCGGATCGGCGAAAACTCTTTTCTTTGTCATAGTCAATCGTTTAGAGTTAATGTAAATATGGATATCCTGCATCCGGAAGAGCGGCCCCTCCGCCATCTTCGATGGATATCCTGACGCAAATCTACATCGAAGCATCCGTGGAATGAAATATTCCACGGCTAAGTTGGAAACCGACATCCTAGGCCTATGTGATGGCATATTCAAAAAAAGGGGAAGGCCCATTTTGCGGCAAAATCCACGTCAAGGTCAGGCGCCGCTCCGGCAACCTTGTTGATATTCAGCGTTTTGGCCAAGAGAGACCCGTCCTATCAGTTGAATCATCTGACAAAGAGCCAGCCGGGGGTGATGGGCGACGAAAATAGCCCTAAATGTTGCCGGAGAGGGATGGCTGGAGGTGACAGGCGACGAAAAAGGCCGGAAACGTTGCCGGAGTCGGATGGGTAGAGGAGGTTGTTCTCTTTGTCAATTACAGAAATAGACGCAGACACCGTAGGGCGATAAACATCATAGGCAGTATTGACTTCTGTGCATAGTAATTATTGGGTATAATTCACTAGTGGCCAAATAAATTTGGCCGGTTAATAAACAAAGTCAAATTCTAGTTGCGTACAGTCTTCAACATACTGGTCAAGCCGTTCAGAGTTCGCGAAAAGAT
>CAVHYF010000066.1:0-6776 GCA_963640265.1 bacterium
CACGGCCCCTGCCTGTGGACCTTCCCGTGCGTGGGAAGCCCGGTCTGACGCACGGACTCCGCCTGGAGACTTTCCCGTGCGTGGGAAGTCCGGTTTGACGCACGGCCCTCGCCTGGGGACTTCTCCGTGCGTGGGAAGCCCGGTTAGACGCACGGCCCCCGCCTGGAGACCTTCCCGTGCGTGGGAAGTCCGGTCAGACGCACGGAAACACTTGGTTTTTTGATCGGCAAGTCTTAATTTTGCGAAGCAAATCTTGGGACAGAGAACCACTCTGCAAATCTAAGGTTTATGCTATAAAAAATTGCGGTAAAGCGGTAAATAAGAGAACTGCTATGAAGAAGAATGTTTTTGCGTCTCGGCTCATCACTGGTATTCTTGTGATGATGTTTGTTGCGAGTTGCGACAAGTCCGGGACAGAAACCGATCAGTTCGCATTGGGCTCGGTCAGCGAAACTGTTGAGAAGGATTTCTTCGCCAGGTACCCGGACTGTGCAAATGTCAAGGATGCTACCTTCAATGAATATGACAATCAGACTGTCATCCATTTCACGGACTTGGACGGTCTGGCCTGCACTGCAATCTACAGCGGCACAACCTGGATGATTACCCAGAAGGAGTACGACAAGGATGATTTCGCATTTCTTGGCCAGCTTCCGTGGAAAATTGCCAGGGCCTACATCAGAGTCGGAATCGACGGTGAGGATTACACTACAATCCAGGGTGCCTATGTTGTGGAAATCTCCCGTCGCGGCATCGGTAAAAGCCAGTACGAGTTCCATTTCTTCGAACATCTTTCAGGCACGGACAATACTGTACTTGAACACGATATCCTGCTTGGCGGTGACGGTGAACTGCTTGATGATAGTTATGGCGATGTGAACAGGTCCATCTGGTGGCCTGATATGGACGGTTGCATTGACTATGTCAACTCCCGTTATCCGTCTGCCGAGATTCTTGGCGCACTGAACAAAGCCGGTTACGATGTTCTTTTCATAAATGACGGAGACCGGCGCAAGACCGTTCGCTTCGATCATCGCGACAGAGTGAACCAGAATTGGGTGGAGACGGTCTGGCAGCTTGACGATGATGCTGTCCTGCCGGACAGTGTAGCGGAAGGGTATGCTGAATACCGGAAAGAAAACCCGGAGTTTGTGTACTCCTCCGTATACTTCGTTGAAAGAAAATACGGTGCGTACTATGGACTGAAAATGGTGACAGACAGGTTGACCGGTACGACCGTGTACTTTAAAGTCTAAAGATGTACTACGGCCTTAAGATGGAAACCGGCATGACCGGCCGGACCGTATTCTTGAAAGTTTAGCTGAGCGGAGCCCCCGGCGGCCGCCCCGAAAGTTGAACTTATGGATTTCTACAAGATGAGTGTTCCGTCGGAGACGAAAATTCCTGACGAAAAGATTCAGAAGGTCTGGAAACGCAAGCGCTTCCAGCTTTTCCTCGCCGTTACCGTCGGCTATGCGCTTTACTATGTGTGCAGGATGTCGATGGGCGTGATGAAGCAGCCGCTGATCGAGGCAGGACTTCTTGACGCCACCCAGCTGGGCATCATAGGAGCGTGCCTGTACTGGACCTACGCGGCAGGCAAGCTTGTCAACGGTTTTCTTGTGGACACGGCGAACATCAAGAGGTTCATGGCCACAGGCCTTCTCGTTTCCGCGTCCGCCAACCTCGTTATGGGAGTGATCGGAGCCACAGCCTCCGCCGCAGGACTGAGCAGCGCCGTCATATTCATAGGTTTCGCCGTGATGTGGGCGATAAACGGCTGGGTGCAGTCAATCGGAGCGCCGTCCTCCATCGTAGGACTCTCGCGATGGTTCCCGCTCAAGGTGCGCGGAACCTACTACGGGTTCTTCAGCGCCTCCCACAACATCGGCGAAGGCCTCTCCTTCATATTCGTAGGGTCCATCGTGGCCGCTTTCGGCTGGAAATGGGGATTCTTCGGGGCCGCCTGCGCCGGCCTTCTCGGTGTGCTTATCATCCTTCTGTGGGTGCACGACACTCCTGAAAGCAAGGGGCTTCCGAGCATTGAGACACTTTCAGGCGAAAAGGCTCCGGATATGGCTGAGAATGATGCGAAGGAGACCCGCAGAATCCAGGCGGCGGTTCTCCGCAATCCGGGCGTGTGGGTCCTGGCGGCCTCAAGCGCGTTTATGTATATGAGCCGCTACGCCATCAACGAATGGGGGACGATATTCCTGCAGGAAAACTATGACTACGATCTGATGGAGGCCGCGTCCATCATCGGCATAAATCCGATTTTCGGAGTGATCGGCACGGTGTTCTCCGGCTGGTTCTCCGACAAGGTCTTCAAGGGCGACAGGAAATATCCTGCATTCGCGGCCGGTCTGCTTGAATCCATAGCTCTCGCCCTGTTCCTCTTCGGAGGCGGCAGCCATTTCACGCTAATCCTTTCGATGATTCTCTTCGGAGTCGCGATCGGTGTGCTGATTTCGTTCCTCGGCGGACTGATGGCAATCGACCTCGTGCCGAGAATGGCCACCGGAGCGGCTCTCGGCATTGTCGGGATGGCATCCTATGCCGCCGCCGGAATCCAGAACATCATCACCGGCTTCCTTCTTGACAACAACACCTTCGAGGCGGTCAACCGTCTCGGCGAGACAGTGATGAAGCACGACTACAGTCTTGCCAGCTGGTTCTGGTTCGGCTCGGCCGTGATTTCCTGCCTGCTCCCGATTCTCAACTGGAAACGCACACGCCGGGAAATCTGACCTGTACGCCGGCGATTGCCACGAGCGCTGCCAGTATGGTAGCGGGCGTGCTCGTTTCAGTGGTTTATGAAAATCCCTCCCATCGGAGACCAACGGGAGGGAAATAGTTGAATATCTTTGTCTTCCGCCTGCTACTTGTTTTCAGCGGCCTCTACGGCCTTGAAATAGCGGTAGGAGTTGACCTTCAGTTCGCCGGCCGCAGGGTCGTCCAGAACGACGACTCCGGCAGGATGGAGCTGGAGGGCTGAAAGGGTCACATAGTGGCTTACGCTGCCCTCGATGGCTTCCTTGACGGCCTTGGCTTTCTTTCCGCCGAAGGCGAGAACCAGCACTTCGCGGGAGTCGCAGACGGTGGCCACACCGACTGACATGGCCTGCTTCGGAACCTTGTTCACGTCGTTGTCGAAGAAGCGAGAGTTGACTTCGAGGGTGTCCTGGGTAAGGGTCATCACCCTTGTCCTGGAATTGAGGGAAGAGAAAGGCTCGTTGAAGGCGAGATGTCCGTCTTCGCCCACTCCGCCGAGGAAGAGGTCGATTCCGCCCGCCGCCACGATGGCCTTCTCGTAGTCCTCGCACTCTTTGGCGAGGTCAGGAGCGTTGCCGTTGAGGATGTGGATGTTGCCGGCAGGGATGTCGATCTTGTCGAAGAGGTTCTTGTGCATGAAGCTGTGGTAGCTCTCCGGATGCTCCTCCGGCAGTCCGACATATTCATCCATATTGAAGGTGATGACATTCTTGAATGAAACTTCGCCGGCGTTGTACATTCTGACGATTTCCTCGTAGGTGTCGAGCGGGGTGGAACCGGTAGGCAGTCCGAGCACGAACGGTTTGTCGGTCCTGGCGGCCTTGGCCTTGATGGCGGCTACGATGTGATGCGCGGCCCAGATTGAGCCTTCTTTCTTGGTGTCTCTGATTATTACTTTCATGATATCTTGATTATGAATATTGTTATTTCAGTCTCAGGAAAACCTCGATGGCCTGGTATTCGGCCATTCCGAGTTCGTCGTAGAGCCTTGCGGTGTTCTGCGTGCGTTCCTCGGCCCTCTGCCAGAACTCTCTCGGATCGTCGCCCGGGAACGGAACGATGTCTTTCTGCGAGAGGTGGCGGAAGATGGCGTGGCGCTTCTCGATGAGTTCGTCAGGGCTGAGAGGCACTGCCATGTCCACCCTCCAGAGTTCCCACTCCATCCAGGCTCCTCTGTAGAGCCAGATGGTGGTGCTGTCGAGCCAATCGTTGCCTTCCTCCTTGAGCTGCTCGATGGCCTCCAGGGCCGCTTCCGTGCAGACTCTGTGCGTGCCGTGAGGGTCCGCGAGGTCTCCGGCCATATAGATCTGGTCAGGATGTATCCTGACTATCAGTTCCTTGATTATGTCAAGGTCTTTCTGCGTGCGTGGAAGTTTCGTGACTCCGCCCGATTCGTAGAACGGGAGATTGAGGAAGTGTACGTTGGTCTTGTCGTTCAGGCCGAAACTTCTGTCAGCACCGCGTGCCTCGCTGCGTCGGATGGCCGCCTTGATGGCCAGAAGTTCCTTCGGCTCAGGCTCTCCGGGCTTCTTGGAGTCGATGATCTTCTTCACTTCATCGAATTTGTCCGCGAGTCCTAGCTGATAGGCGGCGTCCATATGCTGCAGCACCACGTCATCGTGGACGGCAAGGTCTCCCGATGTCTCGTAAGCGACGTGGACATCGTGTCCCTGATGCACAAGACGGATGAATGTGCCTCCCATCGAGATGACGTCATCGTCCGGATGCGGCGAGAAGATCAGGACTTTCTTCGGGAACGGAGTCGATTTGACAGGTCTTGTGGAGTCGTCTGCGTTCGGCTTCCCTCCCGGCCAACCGGAGATGGTGTGCTGGAAGTCGTTGAACACATTGATGTTGATCTTGTCGAACGGCCCGTAAAGTTCCAGGAGTTCTCCCAGAAAGTTCTCAAGATAGTCCTGCTGGGTCAGCTTGAGGATAGGCTTGTGCGCTTTCTGGCAGAGCCAGACAACCGCCTTGCGGATGAGTTTGGGAGTCCATTCGCAGGATCCGACCTTCCACGGGGCCACAAGCCTTGTCAGAAGAGACGCTGACATCTCGTCGGTGTAGAAGGAGATGTTGTCGTGCATCTGGAGCCAGGTTGCAGGACAGGACGGATCTATTCCGCCTTCCACGATTTTCCTGACCACTTCGGCCTTGCTTTCGCCCCAGGCCATCAGAATGATCCTGCGGGCGCTCATCATCGTGCTTATGCCCATCGTGATGGCCGTCTTCGGAGTGACGGCGATGTCGCCGTTGAAGTTGCGCGCCTGCCTCTTTCTGGATTGATAGGAGAGCGGAACGGTTCTGGTGCGGCTTTTCTCCGACGATCCGGCCTCGTTGAATCCGACCTGACCGCCTTCGCCGACACCGATCACAAGCAGGTCGATACCTCTCGCTGTCTTGTCAAATTCGGCGCAGTAGTCTGAAACCTTCTCCTTCGGGACCGATCCGTCAGGAATATGCACGTTCTCATTCTTGATGTCAACCAGATCCAGGAACTCGGTGTGGAGCCTGTGGTTGCGGCTCTGGACGGAACCGCCGTCGCAAGGATAATATTCGTCGATTGAAAACACCTCGACGTTGGCGAAGGAGACTTTGCCCTCCTTGAACTGCTTCGTGAGGTTGCTGTAGAGGGAAACCGGTGTCTTGCCGGTAGTGAGACCTAACTTGAAGGTGCGCGGGAGTGCGGCCTTCTCGTGATCGCTGATTGCTTTGACGATGATGTCGGCTATGCGTTCGCTTCCTGTGGCAGCATCGTCAAAAATCTCGGTGGAGATTTTCTCGTAGGAATGGAGAATGCCTTTAGGCAGATTCTCTTCAATCAAACCACCGTCCTTGGGTAAAGAAAAGTGTTTCATTTTTTTGAGCTTGTGATTTCGTTTTTTTGTGTGATATATTTCGTTGCCCCGGAACTGGCTTGAATGGATTCCTTTCTGAAAAATGTTTCCTTCCGGAAGCACAATTTCCTTTTTGGGGAAGCCATTCCTGGCCGGCTCGCTCGCAGGTGTGAAGCTCTATGTCTTTTCCCGCGATTCTCCGGCCGCGGGAAGGCCGCCCGGATCCCTACAGCTTTGAAGCCGCGATGCTGAATGTGTCGCCGTGCTCCAGGTCGCCATATTCAAGACCCCTCTTGAGCCAGTTGTAGCGCTGCTTGGCTGTGCCGTGGGTGAAGGATTCCGTCACCACGTAGCCCTGCGACTTCTTCTGGAGGTAGTCGTCGCCGATCTTCGAGGCGCAGTTCAATGCGTTTTCGATGTCGCCCTTTTCCAGGGAGTTGTACTTCTTGTCATCGTTCATCGCCCAGACTCCGGCGTAGTAGTCCGCCTGAAGCTCTAGCCTGACGCTGATCGCGTTGGCTTCGGTCTTGCTGACCTGGTTCATCTTCTGGTGGGCCTGTCCGAGGGTGCCGAGAAGGTACTGGACGTGATGGCCGACCTCGTGTGCGATGACATAGGCGTAAGCGAGGTCACCGTCCGCTCCCAACTGCTGCTTCATCGAGGTGAAGAAGCTGAGGTCGAGGTAGACGCTCTGGTCGCCGGAGCAGTAGAACGGTCCGACCGATGAACTTGCCGCTCCGCAGCCCGAGGTGGTCGCGCCGGTGTAAAGCACCATCTTCGGAGGTTCGTATTCGTACCCGTATTTTGCGAATATGGCGGTCCAGACGTCTTCGGTGCCGGCGAGCACCTTTTTCGCAAAGGTCGCGAGTTCCTGTTCTTCTTCCGTGAACGTGACCTCGCCCGTGGTCTGTTCCGTCTGCTCCGTCATCGAGGAGAGGCTTCCCAGCACCTGGGAAGGGTCACCGCCGAGCAGCATCACTATCAGCGCCACCACAATCGCGCCGCCTCCGAGGCCTACTCCGGCCTTCGTGCCGCGTCCCATTCCTCTGCGGTCATCCACATTCGTGCTTTCGCGTCTTCCATCAAGGTTCATATCTTCTGTTTTTTTTGAATATCGGTTTTCGTGTCTTATGAATATCCTTCCGCCGCATCCTGGCCTTCAATGCC
>CAVHYF010000067.1:0-6572 GCA_963640265.1 bacterium
TCTGCTTTGTCGTTTTATCGCATTTGTCGCCTTATCGCTTTTATCGCCTTGTCGCCTTTGTCGCCTTTACCGTGATTCAGGGTCGAGGCTTTTGCTGACTATTTCGGCAAAGTCGCGGACGTGGATGTCGGAAGGGGCGGCTTCGGAGAAAGTCTTGAGACACAGCGGGCAAGCCGTCACTATGGCCTGCGGATTGCCGGCCGTCAGGTTTTTCACCGCTGCCTCGGAAATCTTGGCGCGGTCGTGGGCATCCAGCGTGAGACTGCCGAGACTTCCTCCGCAGCAGACGCTTTCATCACCTTCCTTGGCAGCTTTCACGAGAGTACCGACCTGACCGAGTACTTCACGAGGCTCCTTGTAAACCCCGCATCCCCGTCCCAGTTCGCAAGGATCGTGATAGACGATTCTCTCATCGCCCGAACTGAGTGTCAGCTTGCCGGAATCCACAAGACGCTTGACGTACTGCGTGTAGTGAAGCACTTCTATGCCGTCGAGAGAATATTCATCCTTGAACACTTTGTAGCAGATCGGACAGGAGAGGACAAGAGTCCGGCATCCCGATTCAAGGATCATCCTGCGGTTGGCAGACATAGTTTCATAGGCTGCATCAATTTTGCCTGCAAGCAGCAGAGGGCGGCCGCAGCATATTCCCCCGTCGCGGTCGGCGAAGACATATTCAACACCCGCGGCCTTGAATATATTTTCGACGGACTTGATGATTCTCGGCGTGAGATGGGTCATGCAACCTGCAAAGTACATCACAGGGGCCTCTCCCGCGGTGGCTTCCCGGCTGGCGGCTGATGACTGAATTCCGGCCGGAGCCGAAGGGCAGACCGCTGCCGACTTAAGGTAGGAATAGTCATAGCCGAGAGAATTGTTGACGGTGGCGCGCTGGGCCCGGCGCAAAGCCGGAGCGTCCACTCCGACAGGACAAAGTGCGTGGCACTTGTCGCACATCAGGCACTTGTCAGCTATATCATTGATCTTCTTTTCGTTGTGGCGGCGCAGGAACCGAATGAAATAGACCGAAGAGTACTTCAGATTCTTCTTCTGCACGTTCATCGGACAGGCGTCCAGGCAGAGTCCGCAGCTGGAGCAGGCGTAGATTTCGGCCTCGGCGACTCCCTTGCGAGGATGATGAGGCTTGATTCCGGCGTTGCGCAGCAGAATCCACAGCACCTCGGTCAGGATGTGCATATACCGGCTGAACGGCATCGCGGCGAAGAAAAGCCCAAGGCAGATTGAATATGCCCACCAGACGGGCATAAAGAAGAGTTTGTCTCCGAATATCCAATGCCAGAGATGGTTGACCGGAACGGTCAGGAAACTGCCGCCGCTGAGGTCGGCGGTGAAGCTTTCGGCCAGCAGCCTCAACGGGAAGATCATCCAGAGACTGTAGAGAGCGACGCGGTCGGCGAACGAAGGCTTGGTGGTGTGCCTCATTCCCAGCACGATGGAGCGGAATCTCTTGAATATGGCCATTCCGACACCTGTCAGAACGTAGAGCAGGAAGAAGTCCATCAGAAAGAAGAAGAACCAGCCCCTCAACGTGACGTGTCCCGGGTTTATCCAGACAAAGAACCTGTAGAAAATCGGGTAGAAAAGTCCGCCCTGAGTCCAGGCCAGATGCTTCGGCACGAACAGGGCCACTTCAAGGTGCCCCAGGACGATCAGCATGAACCATCCGAAGGCGATTGAAGAATGCATGTAGCCGAGCAAAGGCTTGCGCTTCCAGATCTTCGTGTGGAAAAGACAGTCGCAGAAAAGGTCGCGGATGTTCTTGACGGCGATCTTCGGATTTATGAGGGACTTCCAGAACTTCCTGCGGTCCTCCGCCGGAATCTTGGCCAGAAGCCTCACAAGGCCGACCGACAGCCAGCAGAGCATGAAGCAGATGCCGACCACGAAAGGAATGACGAAGTTGCTGTAGCCCGACGGGATCCTGTCGATCACTTCGGGATAAGTCTGAGCGGCCTGGGCAGCCAGGATTGTGAACATAGCCGTCATTTCGTTCCGTAGATTTTGGATATTGACAGTATGAGATGCCGAGTGTTGATGCCGCGCGGGCAGACCATCGAACATTTTCCGCACAGCTGGCAGGACTTCAGAAGGCCGAGAGCCTTGTCAGGATGCCCGTTATGGAGTTCCTCGATGGCGGAGCGGACGCTGGTGCGGACAAACTTTCCGGCAGTGCAGACGGCGGTGCAGCTGCCGCAGGCCATGCATTTGCGCACATCCGGCTCGACGGCGGCCAGAGCTTCGAACTTTTCCCTGTCGAAAAGGTCAAGATTGATTCTGGAACTTGGAACCAGACCGAAACCGAAATCTACCATCTCTCGCGGATCAAAGTCTTGTAATTCTTCGCATCAGGGAATATGTCGGTGAGGTAGCGGTCGATCTCCACGACCGCCCCCCTCGCGTCGGCGACGGTGTCCGGCAGAGTCTTCGGTCCGGTGGCCGCTCCTGCAAGGAAGAGTCCCGGCAGAGGGCTGCGCTGACCGGCCAGGACAGCGTTGCGGACGGCGAAGAAGCCGTCATCTTCGACAGGCAGCTCGAGAAGGTCCCCGACGGTTCTTCCGCTGGCCGAAGGCCTCATTCCGGCCATCAGCACGAGAAGGTCCAGGGTGACCTTCAGCGGTTTGGCCGCGACGGTGTCCTCGGCCTTCACGAGAAGGCTTCCGTCCACATTCTCGGAGACCTCGGCGAGACGGCCCCTGATGAACCTCACGCCGTAGTTCTTCTGGGCGCTAAGGTAGAGATCTTCGTAGTGGCGGCCGAACATCCTCAGATCCATATAGAAGCAGTACACCTGAGCGTCAGGGAAGGCCTGTTTCATCTCGCAGGCTTGCTTGACCGCCGTTGCGCAGCAGACTTTCGAGCAGGATCTGCAGCCGGATTTCTCGTCCCTGGAGCCGACGCAGTGCACGAATCCGATCTTCTTCGGGTTGGCTATGCGGGTGTCAGAGCCAGTCTTGAACCAGGCCTCGAGATCCGCGTTGGTGATCACGTGGTCGTAGATGCCGTAGCCATATTCCTCCTTCTTTTCAGCCTTGAACAGGTCGAAACCGGTCGAAAGGAGCACCGCGTCTGAGAGAACGGTGATGCCGTTGGACAGGATGACGTTGTAGGATTTGTCGAGGCGGTTGATTGACTGCACCTCGGTGTCGGTGAAGCACTTGACCCCGTCCATCTTGCCGAGAAGGCCGTCAAGGGCCGACGAAGCAGGCGCTCCGTCAGGGAAAAGCCTGTCCCACTTGGCCAAATGACCGCCTAGAGTCCGGGAGCGCTCGATGAGGATGACATTGTAGCCCAGCCTCTGGAGGCCTGAAGCGGCTTCCAGGCCGGCAGGCCCGCCACCTATGATCAATACATTATTTTTCATATACTTAACTTTCGCTTGTAATAAAGTGTCCGCAAAAAATAGCTTATCTCACGTTGGAAGGTCCTTATTTCAGACAGCTGCAAGGGCTTGGCTGGCCGAGATCCTTGCCGTTGACCCCCAGGTACTTCCGGTCAGGATCGTAGTCGATGCCCATCTTTTCCAACAGCGGCTCCACACCGACCTGGTGGACCTGCAGGCCGAGATCCCACGGATCGTAGCCAAGCACAAGGCCGGCCAGTTCCTCGAAGGTGAAGACCGGGATTCCGTGGCCGTCCTCCCCGTAGGTCTTGCCGGTCGACTCGGCGATCACGTACTGCCACCTGTCAAGGAAATACGGGCAGCCCGGGCAGTTGGTGATGATCAGGTCCGGATGGAACGGCTCCATACTCTCGAACTTCTTGTGGGTGTTGGACAGTGAGTAGCCCCTGTTGCCCTTGATGAAGTACTGGCGGAAACCGAAGCCGCAGCAATGGCGGCGCTCCGGATAGTCCACTATCTCGCCACCCCAGGCCTCTATCATACCGACAAGCACGTAAGGATATTCAGCGCCCCCCACTCCCTTCGAAGGGAACATCTTCGAATAGTGGCACCCGATGTGCTCCACCACCCTCAGAGGGCGGCCGGTGTGGACGTCGATGAGCTTGTGCTTCGCCTGCGCCGCGATGAGGTTGCGGTACTTGTAGATGAGGTCGCTTGCGTGCACGAGGAATTTCGGCTTGGCGAACTCCAGGCGGCAGGTCTTCCACAGGTTCTCGCGGACTTTCGCCTCCAGTTCCGGATATTCACGCCAGGTCTCCATCGTCTCGCAGTAGAGGCCGAAGGAGGTGATGCAGGAGCAGACGTAGTTCTCGTAGCCGTACTTCGCCATCAGGGCGAACTGGCGGGCGATGATGGTCATCGCAGTCTCCTGGGGGATGGTGTCGGAATGGTAGGCGATGCCGCCGCAGGTGGTGTGATGCTCAGTCTCGAATATGTCCTTGCCCAGCCTGTTTCTCGTTATGTCCAGGAACGCAGCCTCGGCGGCAGGGAAAAAACTCTGCCTGATGCAGCTTCGCACGTAGAAATAGTGGTCGTCTGGAATGTCTTTCTGGTAGTCAGACCAGATCTTCTGTTTGCCTTCGTAGATCATTGTCTTTCAATTATCCGTTCAAATGCTCCGGGTCGCTGTCCGTGTAGATTTTCTGCTCGAACTCTTCTTCGGTCAGCCCCAACTCGGCGGCCTTTCTCAGCCCGGCCGCGCGGACTTTCTCTATCCTTTCGGTCGCCCCGGTCTCATCGAATATTCTCTTGAGTTCATCGAGGTCCTCCTGCGGGATGCGCCTCATCGCGCCCTGTCCCTCGCCGTCAAGGTTGCCCCCGAGGCGCTCGAACACGTCGTCAAGGTGCTGCTCCTCCCACTCCCAGACCTTCCCGGCCTCCGGATGGCGCGCATAGTCGAAGCGGCGGGGATAGATGCAGTAGCCGTAGTCAAGAATATTCGAACACAGGTCCTTGGTCAGCAGGCACTGCTGGCGTCCCTTTTCGGACTCCACGAAGTAGCCCAGTTCGATGGAGAGATTCCTCAGGGCCATCACCACGAGCCCCGGCACATTCTTGCGCGGGCATCTGGTCATACAGCTCATACATTCGCCGCAGTACCAGATGGTTTCGCTCTTCAGCAAAGCCTCGATCGCATCGTCGTCCTTGCTCTGGACAATGTCCACGATGCGTCTGGGGTCATAGCGGTAGAACTCGGCCGCAGGGCAGATGGCCGTGCAGGTGCCGCAGTTGATGCAGGCGTTGAGCCCTTCCTTCAAACGGTAATCCTTCATCAGAAGGTCGTACAATCCTTTCATTCTTCCGGCTTTTTAGTTGGATATTTAAGAGCCAGGGCCTCAAGGTCGGCCTTCGGGTCAATATTCCTTTCCATCGCCGCCAGGGTCCTGACGAATTTTTCAAGATCCTCCCGCGGGATGCCGCCCACGACAGTCGCGACGGATTCCCAGGAAAGTTCCGTCACCTTGTCCTTGATTTTCCGTGAATATGGTGTCACTTCTATCAGGTTCTGCCTCCTGTCCTTCGGATTGCTGGCCCTGCGGACGAGCTTGCGGTTCTCCAGGCCGTCAATCAGTTTGACGATGGAATTCTTGTCCCTCATCGTGATGTCGGCTATCTGCTGCTGGGTCAGAACTCCTTCATCCCACAGAGTGTCCATCACTAGAAACTGCTCAGGAGTCAGATTGAAACCCGACTTCTGGAACTTTTCGGACATACACTGCTTCACGCTGTTGTTGACGATGTTAAGGAACATCAGTATCTGCTTTTCCAGTACCATATCTTATAGTAAGACCTTTTACTCTTTTGCAAAGATAGCACAAAAAACGCAATGTGCAAACATCCGGACGGGCGTGCCGCAAGACAGATTTGCAGCCAGAAACAATCCAAACGACTTTTGGTGCAATTCTGATTTCGGGAAAATTGCGGAATATGCTCTGTGGCCTCGTACAACCGTAGTGCTGTCGAAATGGGCAAATCGGATTTGCACCTGCAAAGCGTTAACGGGGCTTTCCGTGCAAATCTGTCATCGGCCTTATCTCCGCCTCAACTTGTGGCGCAGACTGTGTCGTTTATGTCCGGGAGCCGTCAGACAGAGATGCATCCTTCACCGAGTATGGAGCAAAGGTTATCGTAAATGAAAACCAGACTATACTTGCCGCAGTGATAGACCGCTCCATTCTCTGGTATGGCAATATCAATTTCACCGGATTCAACAATGCGGAAGATAACGTGATGAGAATTAACGAGCCTTCAATCGCTTCCGAAATGCTAGGATATCTGATTGAATACTGAAGAAAAACGTTAACAACTAAAAATCACACAGTCTGGCCATTTTTTCTATCAAAATCAATTGAAGATTCGAAAAAGAAAATAACTTTGTAATCGTTAATATTGTGTTTTACACAAAACGAACGCCTGTAAGTATGGAAATCTGTAGAGATAAATATCTGAATCTTATGGATTTTCTGCGCGACCCGGAGCGGATCATGAGGGGAAGTGTATAATGCCCGCAAAATAAGTTTTTTTTTGCTTTGTTTTTTGAAATAATTCGCCAATTCAAGTGAACAGTGCAACACTTGAGTGGTAGATGGCAAGGATGTGCGCGAGGGCGGTTATCCCCCGGCTGTTCGAGGAGAGCCATTACCCAGAGCTC
>CAVHYF010000068.1:0-6403 GCA_963640265.1 bacterium
TGCTCCGTCACAGAAGTGACGGGAAATAAGGTGTTTCGCACATGCGAAACTTAAATACAAATAATTCAAAATAAAGAAAACATTATGGAAGTTACAAAAAACCAAATCGATGAACTTAACATCGAACTGACAATCGCCCTGAAGGGGGATGACTACGCAGAGGCCGAGAAGAAAAGGCTTGCGGCCTACCGCAGGCAGGCCGACTTCAAAGGATTCCGCAAGGGAATGGTTCCGCCTGCACTTGTGAAGAAGGTCTATGGCGACCAGGCCCTCTACGAGGCCATCAACGGTATCGTCGGCGAGCAGCTCGACAAATTCATCAAGGACAACAACCTGCACATTCTCGGCGAGCCTATCGCCAGCGAGTCCCAGAAGGAACTCGAATGGAAGGACGGCAATGATTTCGAGTTCAAGTTCGACCTGGGACTTTCTCCTGAAATCAACGTGGATGCGACCAAGGACGACAAACTGCCATATTACCGGATCGAGGTGACCGACAAGGCCAAGGCCGCGATGAAAGAAAGCATCCTCAATCAGTACGGCGGGCTCGAGGAAGCCGAGGCGGCGGGCGAGAACGATTATGTTGTGGCTGACTTCAAGCAGGGCGACAAGGTGGTCGAGGGCGTCTATGTTTCCGTCGACAAGGTCGAGGGTGATGCGAAGAAGAGCTTCCTCGGAGCCAAGGCGGACGCCAGCTTCGACGTGAACGTCAACGAAGCCTTCACCAACGAGACCGACAGGGCTTCGATGCTCAAGATGAAGAAGGAGGAACTCGCCGCGCTTGATCCCGTATGGAATGTGACCATCGTCAACGTCAAGACATTTGTCCCTGCCGTCGAGAGCCAGGAGACCTACGACAAGATCTTCGGCAAGGATGCCGTGAAGTCTGCCGAGGAGTTCGACGCCAGGATCGCCGAGAGGCTTGAGGCCAACTACAGGCAGGAGTCCGACTACAGGCTTTCCCAGGATCTGCGCAAGTACCTCGTCGACAAGGCTGGCGTCAATGTGCCTGAGGCTTTCCTCAAGAGATGGCTCTATGAGAACAACAAGGAGAAGTTCACCAAGGAAGATGTGGACAAGGAATTCGACGCTTTCCTCGGAGATTTCCGCTGGCAGCTTGTCAGGGGCAGCCTTATGAAGAAGTTCGAACTCAAGGTCGAGGACAAGGACATGCTCGAGGCCGCCAAGGCTTACGCCGCTTATCAGTATGCGATGTACGGAATGGGCAACCTCCCTGAGGAAATGATTACCGAGGCGGCTGTACGCATCCTCAAGGACGAAAGGCAGAGGAGCAACATCGAAGAGAATGTCGAAAACGAGAAGGTGATCGCCGCCGTCAAGGAGAAGATCACTCTCGAGGAAAACAAGATCTCCGAGGAGAAGTTCCGCGAACTCAAGTAATTCTTTATGGACAAGGAATTCCGGAAATTTGCAGTCAAGGGCCTCGGTCTGAATTCCCTGACCCTTGACCGTTATGACAGTGCGACCGACGCCTACATCAATCCCACCATCATCGAGGAAAGGAAACTGAACGTCGCTTCAATGGACGTGTTCAGCCGCCTGATGATGGACAGGATCATATTCCTCGGCGTGCCCATCGACGACGACGTCGCCAACATCATCCAGGCTCAGCTGCTGTTTCTCGCTTCCACGGATCCGGCCGCTGACATTTCCCTTTACATAAACACTCCGGGCGGTCAGGTGACCTCCGGTCTGGCGATTTACGACACGATGCAGCTCGTCGAACCTGACGTGGCCACGATCTGCACCGGTATGGCCGCCTCGATGGGGTCCGTCCTTCTTTGTGCCGGAGAGAAGGGCAAACGTTCCTGTCTGCCGCATTCCAGGGTTCTGATCCATCAGCCGCTGGGCGGCGCGCAGGGCCAGGCTTCCGACATAATGATAGCCGCCAGGGAAATCGAGAAGACACGCAAGGAACTGTACGACATCATAGCCGAACATTCCGGCCAGCCTTATGACAAAGTCTTCGCTGACGCCGACAGAGATTTCTGGATGACGGCAAAGGAGGCTCTGGAGTACGGTATGGTGGACGAGATTCTCACAAAGAAGAATAAGTAATGCCTTCAAAGAAAGATTCCGGGTCGCGGCGCTGCATGTTCTGCGGCAGGCCGGAAAGTCAAGTTCCGCTCCTGCTCCAGGGTCTCAGCGGATTCATCTGCTCGGATTGTGTGAAACTGGCTCACGATTACCTTAATGACATATCGTCCGGGCAGAAGTCTGATGAATTCAAAGGGTTCGACAAACTGAAGAAGCCTGCCCAGATAAAGGCTTTCCTCGATGAATATGTCATCGGGCAGGACAGGGCCAAGAAGATGCTTGCCGTGGCCGTTTACAACCACTACAAGAGAATCAACCACAATCTCGCCGGTCACGCCGAAGACGGAGTGGAACTGGAGAAGTCGAACGTGCTGCTCGTCGGACCGACGGGTACCGGCAAGACTTTGCTTGCCAAGACCATAGCGAGAATGCTCGACGTGCCGTTCACCATCGTGGACGCCACGGTGCTGACAGAGGCCGGCTATGTGGGAGAGGATGTCGAGAGCATTCTGACAAGACTTCTGCAGGAGGCTGACTTCGATGTCGCCAAGGCGGAAAGGGGAATCGTGTTCATCGACGAGATCGACAAGATCGCGCGCAAGAGCGACAACCCGTCCATCACCCGCGACGTGTCCGGCGAGGGAGTCCAGCAGGCTATGCTGAAACTCCTTGAGGGAAATGTCATAAACGTTCCGCCGAAGGGAGGCCGTAAGCATCCGGAGCAGGAATTCATCCACGTCAACACGCAGAACATCCTGTTCATCTGCGGAGGCGCGTTCGAGGGCATCGAGAGGCGCATCGCCCAGAGGCTCAACACCCAGGTCATCGGGTTCGGAGCCGCGCAGAAGCAGAGAATCGACAGGGAGAACCTGCTTCAGTACGTCGATGCCCAGGACTTGAGGGCCTACGGTCTCATCCCGGAGATCATCGGCCGTCTGCCCGTCATAACCTATCTTGACGCTCTTGACAGGGATTCTCTGCTGAGGATCCTGACCGAGCCGAAGAACGCTTTGCTGAGGCAGTACGAGAAACTCTTCGAGATGGACGGAATGCAGTTGGCGATCGCCGACGGAGTCAAGGAACTCATCGTTGACACCGCCATCAAGAACAAGCTCGGAGCCCGCGGCCTGCGCTCGATCTGCGAGAAGATCTTCGCGGATGCGATGTTCGAGGCTCCGTCTTCCCGCAAGAAGACTTTCACCGTCACTGAGGAATACGCCAAGTCCAAGCTGGAGAACACTTTGTGACGTTTTACTCAGGTTAATGTTTTACCTAAGTCAGTACTTTACAAAACGCTTTCAAAACAACTTCCGAATATGCACGATTATATTCAAGCGAACAGGGACCGGTTCTTCGATGAACTGTTCTCACTCCTGCGCATCCCTTCCGTGAGCGCGAAGCAGGAGCATAAAGCCGATATGGTACGCTGCGCCGAGAGGCTCAAGGAACTGCTCCTTGAGGCCGGAGCGGACGAGGCTGATGTCTATCCGAGCAAAGGCAACCCTGTTGTCTTCGGCAAAAAGACCGTCAACCCTGACTGGAAGACGGTTATGGTCTACGGTCACTACGATGTCCAGCCTGCCGAGCCGCTTGAAAAATGGTGCACCGATCCGTTCGAGCCTGTCATAAAGCAGGACGCGACCGGTCAGGAAGCTATCTATGCCAGAGGGGCGAACGATGACAAAGGCCAGCTCTTTATGCACATAAAGGCTTTCGAGTATCTTCTGCGTTCCGGCAAGCTGCATCACAATGTGAAGTTCATCTTCGAGGGAGAGGAGGAAATCGGCAGCCCGTCCCTTCCGGCCTGGGTCAGGGAACACAAAAAATGGCTCGGGGCCGATGTCGTGCTGGTTTCCGACACGACCATGATCTCCGACAAGGTGCCTTCCATCAACTGCGGAATGCGCGGCCTTGCCTATCTTGAGGTTACGTTGACGGGACCGGACAAGGATCTTCATTCGGGCCACTACGGCGGTGCCGTGGCGAATCCGATCCAGACTCTCTGCGACATAATCTCCGGCCTCATCGACAAGGACGGCAGAGTCACGATTCCGGGATTCTACGATGATGTGGTGGAACTTTCCAGAAAGGACAGGGCGCAGCTCGCGAGAGCCCCGTTCGACCTGAAGGAGTTCGAGGAGTCCGTCGGAGTCAAGGCTCTGCGCGGAGAGAAGGGCTACACTCCGCTTGAGCGCATAGGCATAAGGCCTTGCCTCGATGTCTGCGGAATCTGGGGCGGTTACACCGGCGAAGGTGCGAAGACAGTCCTTCCGTCGGTCGCCCACGCCAAGATTTCGATGCGCCTCGTTCCGGACCAGGAAAGCGCCAAGATCACAAGGATATTCAAAAAGCATCTTGAGAGGATCGCTCCGAAGTACTGCAGGATCGAGGTGAAGCCTTGCGAGGGAGGGGAGGGCTTCCTTATTCCGATCTCGTCGCCGGCTTTCCAGGCCGCTTCCAAGGCTATGGAGGAGGTCTATGGAGTCAAGCCTGTGCCGAGCCGCGGAGGCGGAAGCATAGCTGTGCTTGCGGACATGCAGAAAATCCTCGGCGTCGACCCGCTGCTGATGGGCTTCGGCCTGGAGCGCGACACGATCCATTCTCCGAACGAGAGTTACCTGCTGCGGCAGTTATTCGCCGGAATGGAGTCGATCGCCAAATTCTATGAATATTATCAGTAGCGGCATCTCTGAATATTCCAGACCGCATCTTCAAACCATCGTTTTCCAATGACAACTTCGGAGTTATATTCACAGATATGCGCCAGGAAGTCGATGCTCTGCGTCGGCCTCGACACTGACTACGCCAAAATCCCTGAATGCGTGAAAGCGGGCAGGAGCGTTGAGGAGGCGGTGCTTGAGTTCAACAGGCGCATCATAGACGCCACGGCTCCGCATTGCGTGGCTTTCAAGCCGAATCTCGCTTTCTACGAATCCCTCGGTGTGGGCGGCATGGCCGTTCTGGACAAGACGGTCGACTACATCCGCACCAACCATCCTGAGCAGTTCATCATCGCTGACGCCAAGCGCGGTGACATCGGCAACACGGCGAAGATGTACGCCAAGAGCCTCTTCGGGACCTTTGATTTCGATGCGGTCACCCTGTCGCCTTATATGGGCAGCGAGACAGTCACTCCTTTCCTTGAATATCCCGGGCGCTATGCCATCGTTGTGGCTCTGTCCTCCAATCCGACATCCGTGGACTTCCAGACGGCCGAGAAGGGAGGCAAGCCTCTCTACCAGGTTGTTATGGAAAAGATGATGGAGATCTCCACTCCGGAGAACATGATGTTCGTGGTCGGTGCGACCAAGGCTGGCAAACTGAAGGAAATCAGACGGTTCTGCCCGGACAACTTCTTTCTTGTGCCTGGTGTCGGCGCACAGGGCGGAAGCGCTGAGGAGGTTATCGCCAACGGTGCCAACTCCAAAGGCGGTCTGCTGATCAATTCCTCCCGCGGAGTCCTCTACGCATCCTCCGGCGAGGATTTCGCCGAAGCCGCCGCCCGCTCCGCCGCCGCCACCGCCGCGGTCAGGTAGGCTGTTTTACCGATTGTTTCCGCCCCGTCTTCCGGGACGGTACATCTTCCTGTGAAGGGCCTGGCCGCTTCCCTGTGGCCCCGTCTTCCGAAAAGTATTTATATATTCAAGGAATATGTTGAAATCTGTACTGATCGTAGGTGCCGGCAGTTTTGTCGGAGGCGCTCTCCGCTATCTGATCTCCCTGATGTTCAAGCCTGTGGCCGGCTTTCCGGTCGCGACTTTCTCAGTCAACATTGCCGGCTGTCTGCTGATAGGACTTCTGTACGGCATATTCGCAAGATACCAGCCATCCGACAGCCATTGGCTGCTGTTTCTGACTACCGGATTCTGCGGAGGTTTCACGACTTTCTCGACTTTCGCCAATGAAAGTCTGGCCATGCTTCAGTCCGGCCATATTCTGAATTCCGCCGTCTATGTGCTGCTAAGCATCCTTGCCGGTCTTCTGGCCGTTTCTGCCGGTTACGCCCTTTCGAGGCTTTAGTCCGCATCATCTCCGGGTGACTTTCTGAAGCATAAGCCGGATCGCCCGTCGCCTCCGGCCGTCCCTCACCGGCGACATTATCGTCCGTTATCGTCGCCCGTCACCTCCGGCCATCCCTCGCCGGCAACATTTCCGGCCTTTATCGTCGCCCGTCACCTCCGTCCGTCCCTCATCGGCAACATTATCGTCCGTTATCGTTGCCCGTTGCCTCTAAACAATCTGAAATTAACCGACCGGAGAAGGAAAGAATCCGGACAAAAAGAAGTATATACTCATAGATAACATCAATAATTATGACAGAGTATTCAATCAAAAATGTAAAGGG
>CAVHYF010000069.1:0-5576 GCA_963640265.1 bacterium
AAAATAGCGAATTTTCCCCACTACGACAAATATTTCGGGCTATTTTCAATGGCTTATCAGCGACTTTCAAAGCAAGACACCGCATAACTTCAAGGTGCCTCTTGTTAATTACCTAAAAATTAGCGGATTTTGCATCAATTCAAAATTAAGCAGAATATGGGTCCGTTGCGCTGCTGGGTCTAAACCCGGAATCGCTCCAGCTTCAAATGAAAACTTTTGGATTCATCTTTGAGCAGATGTGCATACGCGACCTGAAAGCATACACATACGGATTCTTCTCAAGCATTGGCTACTACCGCGACCGCTACGGCCTGGAAGCCGACATTGTCCTGCATCTGGACGATGGACGGTATGTCTTGATCGAATGCAAACTCGGTAGCAGGGAGATAGAAGAAGGCGCAAATCACCTGACCAGGCTGCACAATCTTATTTCCGAACATAACAGAAATGAGAAGCAGATGCCGATAGCCGAGCCGGATTTAAAAATAATCTTGACAGGAGGGCAATATGGCTACACGCGAAAAGACGGAGTCCATGTTATCCCCCCTGCCTTGCCTTCGCCCATAAGGGAAGGTCCCGAACCCACAGTACATACTGTCGTCCGTCAAACAGCTGCAGGTCGGGGTCAGGGCCCGTACGCTAGCGATTGTCATCCGAAACCAACGGAACGCACCGTACTGAAATACGAAAATGTGAGCGGAGTGTGATTCAAATCCGCTATCTTTGTACCAGTTATGAAAGCCGTCATCGCCATGGACTCGTTCAAGGGCAGCCTGACCTCTGAGGAGGCCGGGCTCTCCGCCGCATCCGTCTTCGAGGCGGGGGAGTGCGAAGTTGTTCCTGTCTCCGACGGGGGAGAGGGCTTCTCGATGATAGTCACCTCGGGACTCGGCGGCGAGATGGTCCACGCCCACTGCCACGATCCGCTTGGCCGGAACATAAAGGCGGACTACGGACTGGTGCGGGAAGGGAGTGTTGCCGTCATCGAGACCGCGGCCGCGAGCGGACTGGGTCGTCTTAGAAAGGAAGAACTTGATCCCGGTGCGGCGTCGTCATACGGAACTGGCGAACTCATAGCCGACGCGCTCGGGAGGGGAGCTCGGGAAATCTGGCTCGGGCTCGGCGGCAGCGCCACCTGCGACGGAGGGACGGGACTGCTCCGCGCCCTCGGCTACAGGTTCTTCTCCGGTGGCCGTGAGATAATGGACTCCAATCCGGTCCTCGGCTATATTACCGAAATAGACTCTTCGCACAGGAACCCTCTTCTCGACAGGTGCAGGGTCGTCGGATTCTACGACGTCTCAGTCCCGTTCTGCGGTGAGGGCGGAGCGGCGAGGATGTTCGCTCCGCAGAAAGGCGCGTCGCCGGAGCTTGTGGAGGAACTTGACCGCGGGATGGCGAGGTTCGCCTCCCTCGCCGGCGGAGACATACTTGACTGTCCGGGCGCCGGTGCCGCGGGCGGAATCGGTGGAGCGCTGCGCCGCTTCCTCGGAGCGGAGATGCGCCGGGGCATATATTCAGTGCTTGACATCTTCTCGCTGGGGGAGAAACTCAGCGGCTGCAACCTCGTGGTGACGGGGGAGGGAAGGGCCGATGCCCAGACCCTAAGGGGGAAAGTCCCGCTCGGTGTACTTGAATATGTTAAGTCCTGCTCCGCCGCCACGGTCGTGCTGCTGGCGGGACAGGTTCGCGACCGCGACGCGCTCCTCGCAGCCGGGTTCGACTCTGTCGTCCAGGTCACACCTGAGGGGATGCCGCTGGACGAGGCGCTCCGGCCCGAGGTGGCGCGGGAGAACATCGCCAAGGCGGTGTCGAGTCTAATGAAATTGTATAAACAATGAAATTGTATAAACATAGATATGACACACGGACACGAGGTCCTCGAGATGATGCAGGGCCACAACTACACGGAGAAAAGCCTGCTTGAGGCTATACTTGACAAATTCGGACCAGACGAGAGGTTCTACACCTGCAGCGCGGACAATCTCACCGCTCAGGGACTCATTGACTTCCTCAAGGAAAAGGGCAAGTTTATGCCGGCTGAGGATGGATTCACGGTAGACACGAGCAAAGTCTGCAACCACTGATATGGATCCGATAAGAACAGCCCGCCTCATAGAGGCGATGACGGCATACGACAGGGGAGACACACTGCGTATTCAGCACTTCATCAAGGTACACGACCTGGCGCTGACCATCGGCGTCCTTGAAGGTATGTCAGGCAAGCCGCTGGACATCCTTGAGACAGCCGCCATCCTTCACGACATAGGCATCCATCCTGCGGAGGCCAAGTACGGCAACTGCGCCGGCCCTCACCAGGAGGAACTCGGCCCGGCAGAGGCGGAGAAACTCATCGCCGAGGTCAACGAAAAGCTCGAGAACAAGATAGGAGCAGATGAGGTAGAACGCGTAAAGTTTCTGATAGGCCATCACCACACCTACGGCGGCATAGACGCCCTGGACTGGCAGATTCTGGTGGAAGCGGACTTCCTCGTCAATCTCTTCGAAGACGGAGAGAACAAAGACGCCGTACTCAAGGTAAGGGAAAAGATTTTCAAGACCGAAGCCGGAAAGCGTTTGCTCGACTATATGTTTGAAGCTTATCCTTGAGTCACTTTTTTCGTGAGTTAAGGAGAACTGAAACAACTGAATACGGTCGGTCATCCAAAAGATTATTGAATATAACTTTAAAGATATGAAAAAGAGTATTTTATTGGCAGCCATATTATTGGCGCTGCCCGCGCTGGTACTCAGCGGATGCAAAAATGGAAATGGGAAAGACAAGACCCCGGTCGTGTATTTCACCCGGGACATCTCTCCGGAGAGCCTCGTGAAGCTGTATGAGGCGCTGGGCGTGGAGGCTCAGGGAAAGGTCGCGGTGAAGATCTCGACAGGCGAGTCCGAGAAGTCCAACCACCTGCGGCCGGAGTTCATAGCCCCGCTGGTGAACAGGGTAGGAGGAACGATTGTGGAATGCAACACGGCCTACGGCGGGAACCGCTCCACGACGGAAGACCACCTAAAGGCAATCGCCCAGAGGGGCTACGACAAGATAGCCGCCGTGGACATAATGGACTCGGAAGGGGAGATGAAGATTCCTGTGAAGGACGACAAATGGATCAAATATGACATAGTCGGTTCGCATCTCGCGAACTACGATTTTATGATAGACCTCTCCCACTTCAAGGGACACGCTATGGGCGGTTTCGGAGGCGCGCTGAAGAACGCCTCCATCGGAGTGGCGTCAAGGAACGGGAAGGCTTATATCCACACGGCCGGGAAGGTCGCGGACTACACGCAGCTCTGGCAGAATCTCCCGGAGAAATGGGATGAGACACCTGAAGGGAACACTCCGTTCGTCGAGTCGATGGCTGCCGCTGCCCAGGCGGTGAATGACTATTTCGCCGCAAAGAAGGGGATAGTCTACATCAATGTACTGAACAACCTCTCGATTGACTGCGACTGCGACGGCAATCCGCACGAGGCTACAATCAAGGACATCGGCATGGCCGCGTCGCTCGACCCGGTGGCCCTTGACAAATTCTGCCTCGACCAGGTGTTCAACCTCCCCCAGGACAAGGACAACGACACGAAGGCTCTTCTTGACCGAATCAACCAAAGACACGGCACCCGCATAGTCTATAGGGCGGAGGAGATGGGTCTCGGCTCTACTGAATATGCGGTCCGGAACATTGACTGATATTCCCTTGCCGGCCGCAGCCTTTTAACGAGATTGCCCAGGTCTTATACTTACGATTGTGGTTACAACTATAATAATTTATGTATTTTTGTGGATGTAACCACAAATTATAGCGCCAATTGAGAGTTCAGCACGATATAGCATATCCTAAGAAAGGTGACTTCTTGATTGACGACAATCTGCTCTTTGAAGTAGGAGGCAAAGGCAAGTCCTTCAGTCAGATTGCAGATGTGCCGGGCAGTTATCTCGCCGTAGACGACACCGAAGTCGGCCACGGAAGCCGCATCCCGCTTTGGCTTTTCGGTTTTCTGTATTGATTTGAGAAAGGTGATTCCGAGATAATATGATAAGATACGACATAAGTGACGAAGTTGAAGCCTTTACATCGGGCAGGGATGATGAACTGCCTTATCCAGTCGTGCAGGCCCATCAGATGCACGGCAGCGAGGTGGCAGTCATTGACCGCCCCGGCATCACGCGCGAGGAACTCGAGGGCTATGACGCGCTAGTCACCAATGTTCCGGGTGTGGCCATAGGCGTGAGGACGGCGGACTGCATACCTGTCCTGCTGTATGACCCCGTTCACAAGGCCGTGGCGGCCGTTCACGCGGGCTGGAGGGGAACCGTCGCGAGAATAAGCGGGAAGGCGATTTCCCGGATGCTCCTTGAATATGGAACCAGGGCGGAAGACCTTCTGGCTGTCATCGGTCCCGGCATCTGCGGGGAATGCTTCCAAGTCGGGGAGGAGGTCGTCGGCATATTCAAGGAGGCCGGCTTCCAGATGGACGGCATCTACCGCTGGAACGGTGTGAAGGTCGAAGGCAACATCAAGACCGGCCATCACATAGACCTTCCCGAAGCCAACCGAAGGATTCTCCTTGAGGAAGGGGTCAAGCCCGAGAATATCCGGATCTGTGGCATCTGCACGTACGAAACCGACAGCCTCTATTCTGCCAGAAGGGAAGGCCCGCAGTGCGGAAGGAACATCAATGCCATAATACTGGCGGCGCCGAATATTCCATTGAGAGCTGGCACAAGGTAGTACTCTCAGTCTTAATCGTCTTATCGAAGGATATCCGAAGCTATTTCCGCAGCCACTGTATCAGTCCCGCCAACTTGCCTGCAGGCTTCTCCGCTTGATTGACAGGCGTGAGCCTGTCGCTCCGGAGTCTGCGCGAGGTGTTGACGTTGTCGAACTCCACCGTGCAGTAGTCGCCGTCGTCACTGACTTCGCGCACCATACCCTGCCCAAGGACCTTGTGCAGGACGACGTCGCCCGGATTGAACCGTGCGTCAGGTCTCTCAGGAAAGCATCCGCACTCGCTGTCTAGGGCATCGGCCTTCGATGCCGCCTGCCGCCAAATGCTCTCGTCCATGTCGCCTTCCGTGACAAAGAGATTGGACTTGATCTCCTTAATGAAACGAGAAGGATACTTGTAGCCGCCTAGTTGAATATTATAGCCCTCGGATTCCGTCAGAAACAAGTGCTTCTCCGCCCGCGTAATAGCCACGTACATCAGCCGTCTCTCCTCCTCAAGAGCCTTGCGCTTGCGCTCGCGCAGGCTACGCTGGTTCGGGAATATGCCTTCGCTAAGTCCAATGATGAACACTGCAGGGAACTCAAGGCCCTTTGCCTGATGTATCGTCATCAGTTTGACCTTCTCCTTATCCTGCCGGTAGTCAGCATTAGTGTAGAGAGCTATATCCTGTAGGTATGTTTGAAGGGAGAGTGTTTCCTCCCGGTTCTCATTTTCATAGAGACGGACCGATTCGATGAGCTCCGTCAAGTTTTCAAGTCGTTCCTCATCTCCATCTTTACGAATTGCATCGATATAGCCACTGATTTCAAGAACCTTATTGAGAATATCTGATATGC
>CAVHYF010000070.1:0-5068 GCA_963640265.1 bacterium
TTGTTTTTTGCGGGAATATTGCTATATTGGCATCGTTTCAGACCGTAAGGTCTGAGGCATTCCACCAGGTCGAGTTCATCGAGCAGGCCGCGAAGGGTGTATCTGTCGAACAACTTCGTGTCGATCATGTGCTTACGGATATAGGACATATATATTAGATCGCTTACGTTCGAAGGTTGCACCGGACTGAATGCCATTTCGGTCTCCGGGAATAACGTCAGATATAAATCCGAAGGTAATTGCTGCCTCTCAAAGGATGGAAAGACATTGGTTTTCGACTGCAAGGATTCCGAGATTCCGGACAGCGTCAAATCGATTGGGCACTGCGCGTTCAAAGGCTGCACCGGGCTGACATCAATCAAGGCTCCGAACGCCATCATTGCTTTTAAGGTGCGCTTCGCTATAATGTAGCCTTCCCTAAAAAGGGGAAGTTCACCTTTTTAAATGCCTTCTAATGATACGACCGGAGCCTGATTGGATTTCTGGAGAGTAAGTCTTATCTTTGTCTTTGCCAGAGTGCATAAAGAATATATTCAGAAAGACATTGACGATGACGACAACGACATTCAGATTCAGCGAGTTCGGAGAATATCTCGGGACAAGGATGCTGGGAGAGAGGGCAAGGAATCAATTGCTGCCTCTGATCCGGCAATATGACAAAGTCGTGCTGGATTTCAGCGGGGTGGAGGTCGTGGCGAATTCATTCGCCGACGAATGCCTTGGGAAGTTGCTGCTCACGATGTCGCTTGACGAACTGAAGAGCAAGACGACGTTCGTGTCGGTAAACGATTTCGCCAAAACGAACATCATCGTCGCCCTCCGCCGAAGATTGGCCACACTTTCCCCAATTGACCGGGAAGGTGCGGAATGACAGCATCACGTCCGGTTCCCCGACGGCTGGAAGATGGTCAAGTGCTCCCCGCCCGCCCGGCTCCGCACGCCGAGACCACACGAAAGCTGAATTAACCATAAATAATTGATAATGAAAAGATTCTTTTTATACGTAGCCGCAGCGCTGATTTGCGGGTCCATCTGCTGTCAGGCTGAAGCGCAGACCAGAAGCCGCAAAGCTGCAAGGAAGGCCGCGCGGACCACAGAGCAGACCACCGGACAGACCGCTGTCAAGTACGCCAAGAGGACCGACAAGATTCTCGCCGAAATCAACAGCCCTGACTCCAAATATGTTGTCGTAGCCGTCCACAGGGGCGACTGGAGGAACTATCCGGAGAACTCGATCCCGGCTATAGAGTCCATCATCAGGATGGGGGCAGACATAATGGAACTCGACATCAAGCTCACGAAGGACAGCGTGCTTGTGCTTATGCACGACGGCACCGTCAACCGCTGCCTCACCGGAAAGGGCAAGGTCAGCGACTTCACCCTCGCCGAACTCAAGGCCATGAGGATGGTCAGGGCCCACGGCATAGCCACGGACTCTCTGCGCATTCCTACCCTGCGCGAGGCGCTAGAATGCTGCAAGGACAGGATCTGCGTCAACATAGACCAGGGATTCAAGTACTACGACATGATCCTCAAGATGACCGAGGAACTCGGGATGACCGACCAGATTCTCATCAAGAGCAGCCGCCCTGTAGCGTCGGTGGCCGCCAGCATGGAGGCGCATCCCCACAACATGATGTATATGCCCGTCTGCAACCTTGGCGGCGAAAGCGGGAGAAATCTGTTCAATGAATATCAAAGCACAGGCACCGTGCCTCTTGCCTACGAAATCTGCTGGCCAAAGCTCACTCCTGAGGTCAAGGAGGCCTTCGAGACCATCCACAAGACCGGCTCGAAACTCTGGATCAACACCATCTGGGGCAGCCTGTGCGGCTATCTCGACGATGACAAGGCTCTGGACTGCGGCGACCCTGCCCTTATCTACGACCAAGTGATGTCCTTCGGTCCGTCCTTCATCCAGACCGACCGCCCCGAGCAGCTCCTCAACTACCTCCGCTCCAAAGGCCTCCACGACTGAGCGTACGGCGGCCGTAGCCCGGAAACGCCACCGGCATCAGCAGTCCGCGACAGACAACCACCTGACAATCAAATAGAAGAGCAAAGGTCTGGTACAAAAGTCAGTACCAGACCTTTGTTTAGACAACAGACTATCAACCGTTTATCTGCCACGACAACAGAACCTGGAACAGGAAGATTTCTTGCCGATACCGGCAAGAAAATGACTATCATCCCGTCTTTGACACACGAGAAGATAAGCATTATGGACAAAAAGTCCGCAGACGGAAAAATATGCAAGGGTATTCACAAATGATTGATTATTTTTGCGGACAGTGTATTACCAAAGCGGACTTTTAAAAATTTATGTTACAGATTAACGACTATGCGGCTTTCAGCAAGGTCGCGACCCCGTTCTACTACTACGACATCGACCTGTTCAGAGCCACCGTGGCGAAGGTCGCCGAACTTTCAGAGCGCACCGGAATCCAGGTACACTATTCAGTGAAGGCCAATTCCGACCACCGCCTCAACGACATCATCAGCGCCGCGGGTCTCGGAGCGGACTGCGTCAGCGGTGACGAGATCGAGTTCGCCGTAGGCTGCGGCTACGATCCGAAGAAGATCTTTTTCGCAGGAGTAGGCAAGACCGACAGGGAAATCTGCCAGGCCTTCCAGGTCGGCATAGGCGCCTTCGTGGTGGAGTCCCTCGAGGAGATCGACATAGTGGGCGACCTCGCCAAACGTCTCGGACGCAAGGCTACCATCAGCCTGAGGATCAATCCCAACATCGACGCACACACCCACCACCACATCACAACCGGCCTCTACGAGGACAAGTTCGGGATTTCCGACAGAAGTTTCGACGAGGCTGTGGCAAAGGTGACCAGCAACCCCTTCATAGAGTTCTTCGGTCTGCAGTTCCACATCGGATCCCAGATTCTCGACGTGGAGGAGGTTGTGAAACTTGAGTGCCACAGGGTCAACGAGATCCTGGCGAAGTTCGAGGAAAGCGGAGTCATTGTCAGGAACATCGACCTCGGCGGCGGTCTGGGCATCGACTATGACGCTCCCGATGCCAATCCTATCCCGGATTTCGAAACCTGGTTCAACACAATCGACAGGAACCTCAAGAGAAGGCCCGACCAGACCGTGCACGTCGAGCCGGGGCGTTCCCTGGTGGCACAGTGCGGCTCGCTGATCTCCGAGGTGCTTTATGTCAAGAAGGGAGAGAACCGTCGTTTCCTTATGATCGACGCAGGAATGAACGACCTGATCCGTCCGGCGCTCTACGGAGCCTACCACGAGATCGAGAACCTCACCGCTCACTATCAGGATGCCGACAGCAGACAGACCAGGGTCTATGACGTGGTCGGTCCGGTCTGCGAATCCGCCGACACGTTCGGCAAGGAGAGAGTGCTGGCCAAGAGCGTCAGGGGCGACAAAATCGCGATCCGCAGCGCCGGAGCCTACGGCCAGGTGATGGCCTCGAGGTACAATATGCGGCCATTCGCCCCGTCGGTATATTCAGACAGGCTTGAAGAGGCCCCGCGCCGCAAAGGCTACTTCATCGGGGAATAGTTCATCGGCCGCGGCAGAACCTGCCGCTCTTCAGGAGTTTGAGAGCCTTCATCAGGTTCGCACCGTGCAGAAAACACATCGATGTTTCCCAGCTATCTGAATATGACTTCAAGGCCGTCGTAGGCGGCACGCAAAGGAGATGGCAAATTACGGTCAAGCTCAGCCTGGGTGCCGTTGAGCGTTCTCGCCAGATGAGTCAGGTACACAGGCTGTCCCTGTGGCGCGACGAGTCTTCCCGTGGACAGCAGGACATTTGCCGTGCGAAGAACAGTCCCCACGCTTGAATGTGTGAATATCCTGAAATCCTCATCATAGCCGATGCCCATGGTGGCTTCCATTATGAGGCCCGTGATGGGTTTGCCGTCCCTGATGTGCGCATCAATTCCGGCCAGCCTTGCCGCTCTTACCGGAATTCCTCCGGTGTCGGTTGCATACAGCACACGCACAGATCCTTTCTCGATAAGATAAATCAATGTCTGTTCGTTCTCATCCCCGGTCGCGTGATTGCCGGGGAGAGCCGTGATTGTAATGTCACCGCACTGTATCTTCTGACCGATCGCGAGTCCGATGACTTCAGGACCGGGCTTCCGGAGTTCGGCGGAAGCGGCTTCAAAGTTCTCTTTGGCTCTCTCCTGCCACGAGTCGCTTAAATGGACAATTCCCGGTTCAAGGATTTCCAGGGCGGCTTTTGCATTGTAATGGTCCGAATGTGAATGTGTGTAGAAGACTGCATCCGGCTTCGTGAAGTCAGCCGGCAGCATGTCCGCGTCAGATGGAGTGAAATCAATCAGGATGCGGTTGTCAAGCAATATGCTTGAAAGCCGTCTCTGCTCCCCTCTCTCGTCAACTCCGTTCCAGTCAGCTGCCCCCGTTCCGAGAAACCTCACGCGAAGGTCTCCTTCAACAGCTTTCCCCGATTCCGATGAATATTCTGTCAGCGGATTCTCCGGCTTCTTAGGCGCCTCCCCTGTTTTCAGTTCTGCGGTAATCCCGGCCGCCCGCAAGGCAGTAGATCCGGCCAGGGCTCCGATCGCTATCGCCCCTGCACCTGTCCTGATGAATTTTCGTCTGTCCATATCGCGTTTTGCTATAATATTTCCCCAAGATACGATATTTTCTTGAAGAATCGAAGAACGGCTTTTTTATCGCTTAGGTACACGGATTTCAAGGACTCGATAGCCAGCGAAAACCATAATATTTTTTCAGCTTTCGCAACCGGAAACCAGAAAACAGAAGGATTTCTTGCCGGAATCGGCAAGAAAATGACTATATTAGCAAGGGAATGGACAAAAACTTGCCGATTAGGATGAGCTTTCTTACCGACACCTGCCTGACCGCGCAGGACTACTACAAGAAGCTTCTCGACTATTTCCACATAAAGTACAAAGAGAACCAGTGACTCGCGAACGTGTAAACAATCAAAATTCAGCTACTTGAATATCCTGCCACATTGAACAGGCAAGCCGGATCTCCCCAAAATTCACGAGATTCGGCCCGCCTGAAGTTATCGGCGGCTTGTCCGCGGCTATTT
>CAVHYF010000071.1:0-4802 GCA_963640265.1 bacterium
CCGTGCGTCAAACAGCCGTTCCCGCGCACGGTGTCTCCGCTGTAAGCCCCATCTCGGCCCCTTTCTCCCGCATAAGCACATCGGCCTCCTCGAAATTGTTGCCGATGCGGCCGTCCAGAATAGCCTCCTTGACATATTCCTTAAGAATGCCGATCTCCTTGCAAGGGCTGAGGCCATAGACCTGCATTACGTATTCGCCGGTTATCGGATTCTTGAAATTGCGGATAGCGTCCTTCTCCTCGACTTCGACCAGCTTGCGCTTCACCAGCTCGAAATTCTGGCGGATCTTCGCCACCTTGACAGGATTCTTTGAGGTGATGTCGGCGTTGCAAAGAAGCATAAGGTCTTCGATCTCGTTGCCGGCGTCGAAAAGCAGACGGCGCACGGCGGAGTCAGTGACCTCCTCATCCACAAGCGCTATCGGCCGATGGTGCAGACCCACCAGCTTCTGGACGTACTTCATCTTCTCGTTCAGCGGCATCTTGAGGTTCTTGAATATTTTAGGAACCATCTTGGACCCTACGACCTCGTGGCCGTGGAAAGTCCAGCCTACCGACGGATCGAAACGCTTGCTAACCGGTTTGCCGATGTCGTGCAGGAGCGCCGCCCAGCGGAGCCACACGTTAGGCTTGGTGCGGACTGACTCGACGAAGCCGTCGCCGTCCTCCTCAGGCGTGTAGTCCTTCAGCGTACCGGCCGCTATGGCCTCGATTTCCGACGCGGCCACATTGTCCACAACCTGCAGGGTGTGGGAGAATATCTCTTTGTGGCCCTTGCCGTCGACGGTCTCTATCCCTTTGAGTTTCAGAAGTTCCGGGAGGATATATTCAAGAAGGCCGGTCTCGTCGGCGAGGCGGAAGCCCATCGAAGGATGCGGCGTGACAAGGATTTTGTTGAGTTCCTCGACTATGCGCTCCTTGGAAAGGATAGACATCCGGTCACGCATATTCCTCATCGCCTCCAATGATTCAGGGACGATGGTGAACTGCAGTTCCGGGGTGCTGAGTTTGGTGGCGAAGCGGATGGCGCGGAGCATACGGAGCGGGTCGTCGCTGTAGGTCTGCTCCGGCTCCAGAGGGGTGCGGATGATGCCCGCAGCCAGGTCGCGGATGCCGCCGAACGGGTCCACCAGCGCTCCGAAGTCCTCCTGCTGGAGACTGAACGCCATCGCGTTGATAGTGAAGTCCCTGCGCTGCTGGTCCTCTTCAAGAGTGCCGTCCTCGACGATCGGCTTGCGCGACTCGCGGTGGTAAGACTCCTTCCTCGCGCCCACGAACTCGATCTCCGCGCCGTGCCATTTCAGCATCGCCGTCCCGAAGTTCTTGAATATGGACACGTTGCAGTGCCGGTGGTCACGTTCCCCGATTTTCGCGGCCACGGCCTCGGCCAACCCTATGCCGCTGCCCTCGACGACTATGTCGATGTCATCGTTAGGCCGCCCCAGGAAGCAGTCGCGCACATAACCTCCTATCACGAAAGCCCTTACGCCCAACTCCTGCGCCGCCTGCGACACTATGCCGAAAATCGGCTTGTCAAGAAATCCTTGCGTTATCGTTGCACCCATTTTCCTATATTTAAAAAAATCCTTCCCTACGGAAGATTCATTTCCGTTCATTTCTGCATCGTCTCCCAATCGGGAAAAGACTGCAGCTGGCGGAAAGTCTCTCCCGTCCGCTCGAAGCCGAAAGTCTTCAAGCCGTTGGTTATCACTACATATTTCACATTCAGCACGAGGTTGTAGCGGAGCGCCTGTTCCAGTACCTCCCTGCTCATCTGCACATCCTGCCTCTTGCACTCGACCACCATCAGCGGAGCCGTGTCGCGACCGTAGACGAGGATGTCGGCGCGGAAATCCTTTCCGCCGAACTTCATCCCCACCTCGCTCATCATCATATATTCAGGAACCTTAAGCCGCTCCTTCAGCACGCCGATGAACCACTGACGCACCTTCTCCTCCGGCGTCAGCGCCACCTCCTTCTTCCTCAGCGGGTCCCAGATCCTCTGCTCCATTTTTTATTGCATAAAAAAACGACTTCGTTACCCCCTCCCTAAATCCCTCCCCTCGGGGGAGGGGATGCACTTCGCGCACCCCGGAGGGCCTCCACGTTACCCCCTCCCTAAATCCCTCCCCTCGGGGGAGGGGATGCACTTCGCGCACCCCGGAGGGCCTCCACGTTACCCCCTCCCTAAATCCCTCCCCTCGGGGGAGGGACTTGCTCCATCTCTAACGAGACGGGAGATATGGCATTCCGCATTGCGAAATTTAAATTATCAATATCCTTTCTCAACCTTGCGAGTGAATATGTTCCTTTATTCTTCCGGCTGCTGCTCCACTCCATCGCCGCGCTGTTCTCCGGTCTTGGCGGCCTTCAGGGTACGGCGGTAGATGTCATCGACCACCAGACCAGAAAGAGTCATTCCGAATATGGCAGTGACATGAGCCGTCGTACCGTTGATCTGCGCCTTCGACGAACACCATTCGTGGTTCAGAAGGTCGGGATCACCGGGGCCGTCCTGAGCCTTCGGGCAGAAGCATTTCTCCGTGCCGCAACTCTGACAATGCCCCCTGTTGGGCAGCACCTCGTCATCGTAGACGCAGAGGAACTCCTTGGACGGCAAGGTCTTGGCACGTTTCATCTTCTTGCGGAGCGCCGCCCCCAGCGGACATCCCCTCACACTCCAGAACTCTGCGACCCGGATCTTCAGCGGATCCACTTTCAGAGCCGCTCCCAAAGAACAGAAGAACCGGGCTTTGCTCGCCGAAGCCCTCAGGATCAGAAGCGCCTTGTCCTTCAGAGAATCAACAGCGTCGATGACGTAGTCATATTCATCAAGATTGAACCGGTCCGCCGTTTCTTCGTTGTAGATCTGCTGTATGGCTTCGATTTCCGCTTTAGGGTTGATTTCAAGCAGGCGGGCCTTCAACGCTTCAACCTTGACCTGCCCGACCGTGAGGGTTGTGGCCATCAGCTGCCGGTTGACATTCGTGATGCAGATCCGGTCCGAGTCCACGATGGTGAGTCTGACAACGCCGCTGCGGACAAGTCCCTCCGCGCACCAGCTGCCGACCCCGCCGACTCCGAAGATTATGACCTTCGCCGCCGCCAGCGCCTCCATCACGTCGCCGCCCACAAGCAGTTCAGTCCTGTTGTAGATCGCCTTCTCTATCGAATTGACCGCCATCGCCTTCCTCTATTTATCGCCTTTCGTACTCCTCTATTTATCTCCGTCGCCTTACTCTGTTTTATTTCTCCTTGCCGAATGACTTGTTTACAGATCCGGCCGCGGACTTATCTGCAGATCTGCCTTCAGATTCGGCTGCGGACAGGCTGTCAACATAAGCCTTGATCCTCTCCGGATGGTCGGAGGACACATAGTCGATTCCCAGGCTTATCGCCTTGTCCACGAACTCGCTGTCGTTCACGACCCACATTGTCACCTCCATTCCCAGCTCGTGGGCTCTGACGACATATTCAGGATGGTGCTTGAAAGCCCAGGTGTCGTAGGAAATAGCATTATAACCTCTTGATTTGCAATAGTCCGGATTCTTGGCCTTCTTTCCTCCGTCAAGGAACAGGACCTTGGCTTCCGGATCCAGCCTATGGATTTCCTGCACTGTCCAGTCGCTGAAAGTGGTGTACTCGAACTGGCCTCTCATCCCCATTTTCCTGACTGTGGCGACCACCTGCTCGACCGCCATTGTTTCTCTTTCTTTAGTGGCCTGAGGCTTGATCTCGCAGATCAGCCTGGTCTCCGGGTGCTTCTTCGCCTTTTTCAGATATTCCTTGAAGGTAGGCATCCTGCTTCCGCCGGGGAGCGTCACCGCCCGCGCTTCCTTGTAGGTGATCTCCTGGATGCTTTTGTCCAGACCCGGCACTTTCGGCCCGTGGAACACTATGATCTTGTTGTCGGAGGTCAGTTGTATGTCAAACTCGGCCGCATAGATGCCGAGCGACTGGCAGAACTCCAGGGCCGGGATCGTGTTCTCATAGTAAGGTGTCTCTGGGACTTCCGCTGTGTTGAAACGGACTCCCCTGTGGCCGACCACCTTAATCTGAGCGCCGGCCGTTACGCCGCAAAGCAGGATTGCGGCTAAAGTCGAAAGCGATGCTTTTCCGATTCCGGAAAACAATTTCATTGTCATTGAACGATGTTATTATCGCCGTCCGCCAGGAACGCCTCGCATGGCAGCACATGGCAGCATATGGCCGACCCCGCCGGATGGACGTGCGAAAGTTTGTTCAAAGGTAGTCAAAGCCTGCGGAATTGACAAATCAAGAAGCCCGCAAGTGAATATTCGCAAAATATTTTCTTTGAAAATGAAACAATCACAGGAATATGTCCGTACTAATATCACTTACACCTGGGGATGTTCTGGTTTTGACAGCAATGATTCCGGGCGGTAAGCACGCCGGGCTCCTGGAGGGTCGGCCCGCCAAACTGGTTCTCCAAAAATTAGTTGCTGATAACAACTACGCACTCGCTGCCTAATCGACCAAGTCGCATTAGCTTAATCCGAGCCGCCTAGGATGCGGTTCCGACGAGTATCCCGCGGACTTTAAGCCTTCTCAGTTCCGAGTTCGGGGTATCATTCAAGAAGGACGCACCGGAGGACTCCTTTAAATCCGGCCAAGCCCCAAAGGATAAGCCTCGGTTAGCCCGTCTTCCGGCAGGCCGTCGCCGACAACCAAAGGAAGAATAAGCGTGTAGAAAGCTGTTTGGTACGTTGTTTGGACGGCGGTTCGACTCCGCCCATCTCCACGAATAACTATATGATAGTTAATAAGTTACGATTTTTACGC
>CAVHYF010000072.1:0-3610 GCA_963640265.1 bacterium
CTTCTACGGCGAGCCGGGTACGGGAAAGACCGAGTCGGTGTACCAGATCGCCCGCAGGACAGGAAGGGACATATTCCTTGTGGATGTGTCGCAGATCAAGAGCAAGTGGGTCGGAGAGTCTGAGAAGAACATCAGCGCTCTTTTCAGGGAGTACAAGAACCTTGTCAAGAACAAAGAGACCGCGCCTATCCTGCTGTTCAACGAAGCCGACGCGATCTTCGGAGTCCGCAAATCCGGAGCCGAGGATGCCGTTGACAAGATGGAGAACAGCATCCAGAACATCATTCTCCAGGAAATGGAGAGTCTTAAGGGAATCCTGATCGCCACCACGAACCTCACCCAGAACCTGGACCCGGCGTTCGAGAGACGTTTCATCTACAAGGTGAACTTCCACAAGCCTGACAATGAAGCCCGCCTTCGGATCTGGACGAGCCTGATGGAAGGGATAGACGAATCCGACGCGCGGATGCTGGCCGACAGCTTCGATTTCTCGGGCGGTCAGATCGAGAACATCTCCCGCAAGGCCACGGTGGATTTCATCCTCAGCGGCAAGAGGCCTGACATTGACGGGCTGCGCCGGCTCTGCGACAACGAGATCATCTCCTCAAGGAAGGGCGGAAGGGTGAGAATCGGATTCTGACAGCCGCTCAGTGGAAAATCCTTATATTTCAGGAGCAATCATAAACGAATATGGCAGAAAAGGAAAAAGCCGCCGGAGGGCTTGAATATAATCCGAACGAAGATGAGGGACTGCTTGCGCAGATGCGCAGGGCCCATACTCTCGTGCAACATTACAACAACATCCCTTTTGACGATGAAAAGGCAAGAGCGAACGCCCTGAAGGAGATAATCGACATTGGAGAAGACGGAACCGTCATCTCCCCGTTCTTCTGCGATTACGGCTACAACATCCACATCGGGGACAATTTCTTTGCCAACACCAATTTCATCGTTCTGGACGGGGCGAGGGTCGAGATAGGAAACAACGTGTTCACCGGCCTTTCCCCGCGCGGCTACCGCAAGAGCATAGATTTCTAACATCTCTGAACGGGTTATAAGTGAGGCTTTTAGGGAAGGCAACACTATCCCGATTATTCAAACTCCGTCCAAACCTGCCCTGCGTTTTTGTTTATTTAAAGCGAAATCGTAAATTTGGATCTGAAAAAATATATGAAGCATGAAAAGGATTGTTCTCACCATTGTCTTGTTTTTCTCCACACTTGTCCTCTTCGCTGCGGGCGGTCAAGATTCTCTTCGGGTTTCCATTCTCGGCGACAGCTATTCGACTTACGAAGGCTGGCTTTCTCCGGACACCAATGCCGTCTGGTACGCTGACATCGACAGTCGGCGGCATTGTAAAGACAATGACGTGCAGGATGTCGCCCAGACCTGGTGGCACCAGGTCATAGAGAGGATGGGAGCGCGTCTTGAACTGAACAATTCATTCTCGGGCTCCACGGTCTGCAATACGGGCTACAGCAAGGCTGATTACAGCGACCGCTCATTCATCACCCGCAGCCCATATCTGGGAGAGCCGGACGTGATATTCGTTTTCGGCGCTACGAACGACTCCTGGGCCGGCGCCCCTGTGGGCGAGTATATGTACGGCGGCTGGACAGGGGAGTCACTTTACTCTTTCCGTCCTGCGATGTCGAAGCTTCTCTCCGACCTGAAATCCAATTATCCGACAGCCAGCATCATTTTCATACTGAATTCGGAACTCAGAGAGGACATCAGTTCTTCCGTCCTCACGGTCTGCCGCCATTATGCCGTCCCTTGCGTTGTTCTTAAGGACATTGAAAAGCAGGCCGGCCATCCGTCACAGAAAGGGATGACTCAGATCGCCGACCAGATCTGCGGGTTCTGCTCGGAGATGGGCGTGACGCGATAGTAGCTGATGAATGCTCCTTTCTCGCCTAGAACAAGCTCGGCGACACCCCTGAGGCACAAACCACGTGGCGTATTTCGCCATATTCCAAGGCGGTGTCTATCACTCTCATGATGTCTTCCCGCGAGGAAAGGTGTACGCCGCATTTCTGTATGGCCTCGTCCGCACCTTCTTCGTTGCGCATTTGTTTTGATATTATTTCAAGTAACCTTTGGCCCAGTCACCGATTTCCTTTTCCGACATACCGTTAAGCAGTTTACCGGCCTCCCATTTCACGTCGGGATAAGACTCTTTGAATACCTTTTCTGCATTCCCGATACCGCTTCCGCCTGATGTCATGAACATCACGACACGCTTTCCTTTCAGCTGATAGGTATCCATAAAGGTGTTGATGATGCGAGGGGCACCGTTCCACCAGTTGGGGAAACCGAGGAAGATGAGGTCGTAACCATCGAGCGATTCTTTGCTCTTCTCGAATGCCGGGCGAGACTTCGGGTCGTCGTTCTCACGGGAGCAACGGGAGGTCTTCACCGTCCAGTCAAGATCCGCGGCAGAATAAGTCTCTGTGGGTTTGATTTCAAACACTTCTGCACCGGTAGCCGTGGCCACTTTCCCGGCAGCGACTTTTGTGGTACCAGTGGCGGAGAAATAAGCGACAAGCACCTTGGGTGCAGACTCTGAACTTGCGGCTTCGGTAGATGAAGCCTTCCTGCCGCAAGCCATAAGAGTAGTGGCGGCTGCGGCGACAACTGCAATGAGTGAGAATATTCGTTTCATGATTGTATAGGGTTGATGTAAATTATACTTTGTAGCGCATCCAGACGGTGTCGCCCATGCGCTCTACGGTCTGCAATTTGAGCAATGTGGCAGGACGGTCAGGTTCATCTATGCCGTCGACTACGGCTGCCATGCCTTTGCGTCCGTCAATGCCCGGACCGATCATCAGGCTTACCTCATCTATCAGACCGGCCGCAAGGAAGGCTCCGTTGATGTGGCCACCGCCGACGAGGGCTATGCGCTCCACGCCAAACTCTGTATTTAGCAAGTCAACAGCCTTTGCCAAGTCGATGCGCTCCTTACCGACGGCAATCCATGAAATGCCCTGCTTGTCAAGTGTGTCGAAATACTCCTTCGGACAATCCTCGCAGGCAATGACGAGCAGCGGCCGGCCGTTCAGTTCGTTGCCCGGCCAGCGCAGTTTGCCGTGCGTGTCGATGGCAACGTCATAGCCGGGATTGCCTTCGGCTGCCTTGTGGAAGGCGGTTTTGCCGACAGTTTCTTTGGATGTGGCGACAAAAGGTTCGGGCAGAGCGTAGTGCATCTGCATTGTTACGCGTCCCTCGATGGTAGTGGGGCATCTTAATTGGTCGAGTGCCTCATAGTAAGCATCAGACGAGTCAATCTGTTCGGTCATTGCGCAGTCGATGCGTCCGTCCACCGATGCCATCATATGGCAGATAATGCATGGTTTCATATACTTGTCTCCTGTATCAGGTTTAACGATTTTTGTACGGTGCAAAATTACTATGAAACAAGCAAAAACCTTGTAGACGCATTACGGATTGAATTAAACAAATTACGGAATGTTTGGATTAGACGCAAATTTGGATTTCAGTCAGAGCGCACCATTGCGTGTGAACTTCCCCTTTTTAGGGAAGCAATCTGTCGGAGATATTGAAAAAATGTGTATATTTGCACAAATCACATTAGAAAAATGTGATA
>CAVHYF010000073.1:0-3368 GCA_963640265.1 bacterium
GCCGGAACATTGCCAGGAATTCTACCCGAAGAGTTGCCCGGAACACTGGCCGGGCAACTTACCGTATTATTGCCCGGATTCCTGGTCATCGTCCAGAAGCAGCTCGAGGTCGACGACATCGAGCCAGCGGCCGAACTTGCGGCCGACCTGGCGGAAGTGCGAGACTTTCCGGAAGCCGAGGGCTTCGTGGAAGGCGACGCTGTGGGAGTTCTCGGCGGTGATGCAGGCGATGAGGGTGTGGAAACCGCGCTCCCGGCAGGCCTCGACGAGGCGGTGTACCAGTTCTGACCCGAACCCCTTGCCGCAGGCCTCCGGCGCGAGATAGACCGTCGTTTCAAGGGTCTTTGAATATGCAGCCCGCTCCTTCCAGAGATGGGCGTAGCAGTAACCGACAACCGCACCGTCATATTCATAGACAAAATAAGGGAACTCGCTTGAGATGGCTTCGATGCGTCCCTGCATCGAGGCTTCGCTGAGCGGCTCCGTCTCGAAGGTGATGGTCGTCCTAGTGATGTAGCGGTTGTAGATAGCCGTGATGTCAGGCGCGTCCTCCGACGGCCTGACAGGTCTGATTCCGGTCATATTTGAACCTTGATATTCCTTAAATTCCTTTGAAGCGCAGGCCGGGCTATGGTCTCAGGCCGCTGCCGCCCTGGAGGGTAATGGTTTCGCCGGTCACGTAGTGCGCGTCTTCCGAGGCGAGGAACACGCAGACTCTGCCGATGTCGTCGGCCGGATCGCCGAAACGCCCGAGAGGAATGCCCTGGATCGTCTTCTCGAACAGTTCAGGGTAGTGTTCCTTCCAGTCCTGGAGGCTCTCGGTCATCGCCAGAGGGCAGACTACGTTCACCCTTATCCCGTCAGGACCCCATTCGGCGGCGGCGACCCTTGACAGGCCGCGGATGCCTTCTTTGGCGGCGGCGTAGGAGGCCTGCCCGAGTTTGCCGAAGAGACCCGCTCCAGAAGCGAAGTTGATGACTGAACCCTTGCTGGCCTTCAGTGCGGTGTAGCATTCGCGCATATAGAAGAACGCGGCGTAGAGGCCTGAATATATCGCCAGATCGAAGTCCTCCTTGCTGTGTTCGACAAGCTTCAGCCCGGACCTGGAGACCTGGGCGTTGTTGATCAGCGTGTCGATCTTGCCGAAGCGCTCGAGAGCCTTCGCGACGACCATCTTGACGCTGGCCTCGTCGGCCCCGTCCGCCACGATAGGCAGCACGTTGACACCGTATCCCTTCTCAAGCTTTTCCTTGGCGTTCAGTAGCCTGGATTCGGTTCTTCCGGTGATCACAAGGTCGGAACCTTCCTTGGCGAACTCAGTGGCGAGGCCGAAGCCTATTCCTTTGCCTGCACCCGTGATGAGGGTTACATTCCCTTCAAGTCTTTTCATTTTAAAATTCATACAAGCGGGCAATCGCTCGCGGTAAAAGGTAAAAACAGTCCATTTAATTGGACGGCCATTGCCGGCCGTCCGTCAACGGCCTACAATTTAGCGCTTTTTCTTGAGAAAACCTAATCCCCTGCGAACTGTCCGATAAAGTAGATTGCTCCTGTGGAAGAGTCGCTGATTATGTAGATGAACGGATGGTCGGCGTGAAAATCGACCCTTTGGGGCTCGGAAGGCTCCAGGGATGTCATCATCATCACGGCGGCGGTGACGGCGGCGGCCTTTGTCCCTTCCTCGCTCACTTCAATCTTCGCCTTCTGCAGCATCTTGGAAATGAATATGCTTCCGTCGGCCATCCTGCTGAAATCCGCGTCTGAAGCGATGAACATTGACGGAGCGCCGAGGCTTGAGACGATCTCGTTCAGAGGAATCTCCACTTCAGTGGAGAACTTTGGCAGCTTGAGGTCCACAAGATATTCATCCATCGAGCTGCTCATCCCGGAAACTGACTGCGCGTCAATCTTCTCCAGAATGTCATCGATGGATCTGCCTTCATTCGGAAGAAGCACGAGCATCGAGAAGGTACCGTTCCCGTACGGAATCCTCACCGCTGAATATGTCTCATTGGACGTGTAGTCATACTTTCCGTTGCGGTGCATCATGTCAAGTTTCTTGATGTCACGGGTGTAACCCTTGAAATTCGCGATTGAGGTTTCCTTCTTGCTGAACTTGTCGGCCCACGAACCGTTGAAGTAGATCGCGTTCATAATGTAGGCTACCGCGCCAGGATCCACCTTGTCGAGAATGCCCGGAATCATACCGTCCGTCTGCTTCCTGCACCAGGAATTGATGTGGCCGAGAGTCTTGGACGAAGAGAAATCGAGGCTTTCGATTCCTGCCCTGTAGCCCTCCTGCACTGATTCCGTGAAATCCGCCTTTAGCTTGTACTTTTTGTTGACGGCGATGTAGTCCGCAATGTTGATGGTCGTGGAGGAATCAAGTTTGCCGGAATTTTCGATCATATTCCCGCAGAACGTGTTGATGTCCTCTACCGGCACGCCGCCCCATCCCAGGACCGAGCGGATTTCGTCAAGCGTCTTTCCGTCCGCGCCGTTGGCGAGCATCCCCATCAGATATGTTATGCTCAGTGGTGAAACGACCTGCGATTCAAGTCCGGCCGTTTTCCGGAACAGTTTGAGCGCGAATTCGTTGTTCATGGAAACAAGATCCTGTCCGGAGTCCGCTTGTGAAATGTCAGTTGCCATCCTGTTCTCTTCTTGTCCGTTTGATTCTCCGCCGCCTGCCTTGATGATGCAGCAGGAAGCAAGCATTGCCGCGGCCAGACCGGCCGTTAAGGCGGCAGTTGTTTTTCTGTTCATATCCGTTTCTGGTTATCTGGCTTCCTTTGCGGTCAACAGAAGCCCTGCGATTACTTTCTGAGCCTTCTTGCTGGGACTCAGCAAGACATATTCAGTGACGAGCGCCAGAGCGATGCCGGCGGCGATGGTGAATATTCCCGGAATGTTTTTGATTCCGATGATTCCAAGGATGAAGAATGCCGCTGCAAGCAGCTGTGCGGCGATGATTCTGCACCGGCGGTTCCGGTCTCCCTCCTTGAAGGAGACGGCATAACGCCTGACAGGCTCGCCATCGGCCGTCTGTCCGGCCGCACCTGCATCTTCAAGTCTGCAGGAAATGTATCTCCGTCTTGTCGCAACCGACCAGTCGAGGAACAGGTCGCATTCTCCGGTGCTTTCCGGCAGTTCCTCTGTCCTCATCTCGTTCCCTGTGAGCACCCGTCCGTGCTTCCCAAGTTCCGTCTTGAGCCCTCCCAGCACTGTCCCGAACGGCTTTTCCGTTTCGAACAGCACCATTCCGGCATCCATCATCTGAACTTTCCTGTCTAACATATCACTGAATCTGACATATCATAAAATCTCGCTGACCGCAAATCCTGCGTGCCGCACGTTAAGTGCGCAGC
>CAVHYF010000074.1:0-3249 GCA_963640265.1 bacterium
ATTAGTTTAGGTTCAAATATAATAATTATTACAATGCAAGTCAAGTCTTGACCCTATTCACTCTCGTGAACTTCCTCTTTAAGACATCTGCGAGGCCTTCGGCTTCGCCATTCCGGAAGATTGCGGCACCGACTACAAGCCAAAAAACTGCAACCGAAGCGGCCCAGGCCGCCCGGTTGCAGATTTTTCCTCCCACCCACCCTGCTTCACGCTTTAGAAGCTTTTAATAGTTATTCCGTAGGTCGTACAATTCCTTGATGACGGTGTTTCCGAAGAATCCGTTCCTTTTTATCGGCTCGACGGTCATCATCTCCCAGAGACGCAGAATGGCGTCGTCATCGGACGGGTGTGACAGGATATGCCGGATCATAGTGTTCATACAGATGTTGCGGACCTTGGCATAGTAGGCGTTGGGAATCAAGGAGGAGCTGGAGCTTCCGAAGCAATTGAACTGGACCGCCGCCCTCCAGTTCATCCAGACTTCAGGGAGGTAGCGGGAATATTCCCTTGACTCTATGAGCGCGCCGAGGATGTCTATGCCGCAGAGTTGGTAAACGCTGCTGTAATAAAGGTGGTTAAGTTCTATCCCATAGATGCATTTCGTGTCAAAATCCATCTTCCCGTCCATCCGCGTCCAGATGTCCCGTTCAAGAGGACCGGAAGGGGTCTTCAGACTGTCTTCGAATGCCCTCGCGACTTTGAAACGGTCGAAGTCCTTCACGAACTGTGACTTGTCGTAGCGCAGAGAATCTTCCTTCTCCGCTTTCCGCAATCTGACGGTGTCTATAGGGTTCTCGTTGGTGAACATATTCGTAAACGCATCGTAATAAGGTTCATAGTCTTCATTGTACATTGCATCCATATCGGCGTCCTTGTAAAGGGAGGTCAGAAAGATTGATGCCGCCTGTCTTAAATCAGTGGACGGGAAGGCTTTGTCCAGCGCCTCCGCTGACGGACGTATCACTTTGCCGAGCGGAGAGCGTCTGGAGATCCGCGGCTTGGATCCTGATTCTCTGGCCATCTCCTGGCATTCACGGATTTCCATAAGGGAAACAAGGTGATTTAAAAACACGAGCCCGTCATAGCAACGCTTGACGGCGACGGCGAATCTGTCCTCCTTGATGTCGTCGTCAAGTTCAAGGAATATGTCGTCGGCGAAGTGGTTTTCCGGGTCCGGCAGGTAAGCTTCCGACGTGTCTTTTATGTAGCGGCTGCAGTAAAGGAACACGCTGTCAAGCACATAGGCCGTACCGGCCAATGAAACGCCGCCGAAATTCTTCTCGACCATAATATTCTTGTAAAGAAGGCTGTCCGCATGATCGGGGATGTAGTTTTCTTCGGTCACGTGGTGTCTTGTCACATCGGCCGGACGACCTCCGGCTGCAGTTCTTGCCTTGCAGTCGGCAAGGGCGGTGGCGGCGATCAGCACGATGACGGCTGCAGCCAATGCCGCAGGAGAGAGACCTCCGGTTCTGTCTGTGTTCATATTCATCATTCCTTTCAATTGTTGTTTCCGTTCTGTCTTGTGCCTTGCGGCAATGCAAAGGTCTGCATAAAAGGCGAAAGTTCAAATGATTGAATATGTCCGATGTACGAAGCGTGCTGAATATTGTACGAACCTTCGTGCGGCCGGGATTTCGTACAGTATCCGGCTATTCCGTACATTTCTTTACGGCGGCCGATAGCGACGGCCCGGAATATTTCTTATTTTTGTACCGACGTGGACAAGATGATAGTCATATCAAGAGGAACCGAACTGTTCAGGGTTCCGGTGTGCCGGCTGGTTTACATCTCGGCTGATGGGAACTATTCCAACATCGTCACCCAGGACAACCGGAAGCAGATCGTGTCGTTCCAGTTGGGACAGATCGAAGACCTGATCCGCAACCAGTTGGACGGGGACGAAAACAATTTCATCCGGCTGGGACGCGGACTGATCATAAACCTTGACTTCGTGTACTCGATAGACGTTTCGAAACAGAAACTCGTTCTGTCTGACTGCCTTGACTGCTATCACGAACTGTCGGCCTCGAGAGAGGTGCTGACAAAATTGAAAACTTACTTAGACCAGACTTAAAACAATGGCAGATAAAGAAAAAGACATAAGGGATGATGAATTCCGTGTGATCGGAAAGGAAAGATACGACCTCGTTCCCGTCAAAAGTGCGGCTGATTCCGTCAGGGACAGGGCTTCTGACAAATGGAAGCCGCTGGCCGTCGTTCTGACGCTGGTTATCCTGGCGGGGATAGCTGCTGTCATATTCATCCGCGTAAGGGAAAAGAGGGAAGCTCCGGAAGAAGGCGTTTTCGAGTCTGTTCCGGAGGCTGTCGTTCCGGCCGACACCGTGAAACTTTTCGGTGTTGAAACCGACAGGACGTTCACTGAAAGGATCGACACCGTGGTCAACGATGTCCATCTGGCTCTTTACATTCCGCACAACGCCGTTCCGGAGCTGACGCTCGGAGTCCCGGACAGCACGGACAGCCGGATCATCCTCGCCGCTCAGGCGGCTGACATCCGGAAGGACAACGCCAAGATCCTGGGCGCGTTCGTGCTGAAGGGAAAGCCTCTTGCCTGGGGCCTCTCGAAGAAGGGCTTCTGCGCCATCATAGACGGAAAAGTCACCGTGGGTGTCAGCGAGAACTCACCTCTGTTCGAGGAGGCGACCGAGAAGGAAGGTTATTTCTTCCGCCAGTATCCGTTGGTCGACAACGGAGTCCTGGTGGAGAGCGAACTGAAAAACAAGACGATGCGCAAGGGGCTGTGTTCCCGCCGCGGCCAGGTCTTCGTCGCGGTCAGCGAGACTGACGAGTCGATGCACGATTTCGCCCAGGCTCTTGTCGACATCGGGGTGGAGAACGCTGTCTACCTTGTCGGCAGCCACACATCTTTTGGCTGGTGCGTGGACGAGGCCGGTGAAAGGACGATCTTCGGCAAACACGTCTATCGCAGGCTGTACCGCAACGAGACCTACATCATCTGGCGGTAGGAGAACTGTCAGGCGGCTGTCCGCTTTGATTTTGATGCCGGGCACATTTCTTTGTGATAATCTCAAAAAGATGGATTATGCTTAAACGCAAAATATATGGGCGGCTTCGTGCAGACTCTCCCGTGCTACGAAGGTATAATATCATACGACACCTTCATTCACTTGTCATATCCAAACAGGTCAACTTCTACGATATACTGAGCGCAGCCCTCGGCTTTAGGATCATCAAATTGTGACTCAAACTCCTCAAGGTTAAAGT
>CAVHYF010000075.1:0-3055 GCA_963640265.1 bacterium
TCGTGTCCTTACCGTCTTCTGATGCGTAGGGTCAGCGCGGTGACGAGGGCGTGGTTGGCGGCTGCGAAGATGATGCCGAAGAGGCCGCAGAGGAGGGTAGGGGCCAGCGGGAAGCGGGCCAGGAACAAATAGCAGAAATATGCGCCGTAGGGGAGTGCGAGGATGGCTGTGGCCAGGCCGGGGACATAACGCCTGGCCGCTATCGCCTGGGCGATGTGGAGGAGCAGGTGCGCAGTGAAGGCGAAGAACAGGGCGAACCAGATCCATTTGCCCCATTGAATATTGTAGAAGAGTACAAAGGTGACGGCTGCGATGATAAGGAACTCTTCCACTATAGTGGCCGTGAGTCCTGAAGTCCCGAGGGCCTGCGCCCGGTCAATGCAGCCGGCGGCCCAGGGCAGCCGTGTCCTGACATCCTCTCCGTTTTTCCTTAACCATCTGCCGCCGGTCAGAATCCCTTCCAGGCCGTGGACCAGAAGCACCGCCGGAAACGGCAGCACCATATAAAGAATTGACAATCCGCTCATAAAGTTCTCGATTTTAATATTATCATCGGAAGGCCGTTGGAAGACCTCGCAAGAGGGGACCGCCCTGCAATAATCAATCCATCCCGATCACTGCCGTCTTGTCGCCGATTTTGACGGTGGCCGGGCCGGCGGCACCTTCAATCGAGCGGACGATGACCTGGGCCTTGCCGCTGAATGGCTTGATGGTCATTGACTTGCCGTTCACGGGGCGCTCGATTTCCTTGAAACCCGGATTGCCGTTGCCCCAGCCGAGGAATGTCGCCCCGCTCACTTCCACGTCCAGAGTCCCGCAAGGCGAATCGATGTCGATCACGACAACATCCTGACCGTCACCCTTGAGCGTCTCCTTGGACAGCGTGAGAACAGTCTCCGAGGCTACGGAAGGATATTCATCAAAAGCCGCTTTCCGGCCTTTGATGTAGCCGGTGGCGGAGAAGGAGGTGGCGGATCCGCTGACCTTCCAGACAAGGTGCCCGTCCTCAGGCATCTCCTTCTTGCCCAGGCTTTTGCCGCCGGCGTTCAGACGTACCGCATCGCAGTTTGAATATACCCACACCTCGCCGTTGTACGGGCCGCAGATATGGACGGTCGGCTCGTCAGTCCAGGCCGCTTTCAGGTAGAAGGCTTCGTCTTTAGGGAAGCAGCAGTAGTCCAGGATGCCGAACTGCGAGCCGGTCGCAGGCCAGACCATCGGATTAGGCTCGCCGCGGTAGTCCTGGCCGGTCCAGTAGAACAGGCCGCCGGTCCACGGGCGCGACTTGTAGAACTTCCAGCCGTGTTCGATGACGTTGATCCTGCCGAGGGTGTCGACCCTGTTCAGCGGAGTCATCCAGCCTTCTTCCGGCACTGTCTCGTACTTGCCCCTCGTGCCGGCTCCCGAAGTCTCCTCAGTGCCGACCGCACAGTGGTCCGGGAAGATCTCGTGGAACTCGTCCACCGGGTTCTGCACCACGTAGTTGTAGCCGAACACGTCCACTCCCTTCACAAGCTCGTGACCTCCGGAACTGCCATAGTTCGAAGGCCTTGTCGGGTCGATCGAGCGGACATATTCACTCATCCTGCGGGCGATGCGGGTGCCCGCCTCGATGCCTTCCACACTCCATTCCTCGTTGCCGACGCTCCAGAGGATGACGCACGGATGGTTTCTGTCCCTCTCGATCATCCTCCGAAGCTGCGTCAGCTGCTCCTCGTTCACCCCGAGCTGGCGGTTCTCGTCGATCACCAGGATGCCCATCTCGTCGCAGAGGTCGAGCATCGCGGGGGAGGCGGGGTTGTGCGAACTGCGTATTGCGTTGAAACCGTACTTCTTGAGCTGCGTCAGGCGGTAGCGCCAAAGTTCCTCCGGCACGGCGACTCCGACTCCGGCGTGGTCAAGGTGCAGGTCGCATCCCGTCAGCTTGACGTGCTTCCCGTTGAGGCGGAAGCCTTCGGTGGCGCTGAACTCGATGTCCCTCAGGCCGTAACGGGTGCTGTACTCGGCGGAAAGCTCCCCGTCGTAGAAAAGCCTTACCTTGACTGTGTAAAGGTAAGGGTCTTCGAGGCTCCAGCGATGCGTCGGCTTCTCAACCTTCTGACCTTCAGCGTCTAAGAATATGACCTCGGAGCGGACTTTCGCCCTGTCGAGGCTGTCGCTCGCAAGCGCTATCTCGAATCTCGGGTCCTCGCCGGTCAGGTCCAATGAATATGGCCGCAGAGCGACCGGCCCTGCTTTGTGAAGCCAGACGTTGCGGTAGATGCCGGCTCCTTCGTAGTACCAGCCTTCCTCGGTGGAAGCGTCGCACCGCACGGCGATGACGTTATCCCCTCCGTAGGTAAGGTAAGGACTGAGATCATAAGTCCTTGAGGCGTAGCCGCTTCTCTCGTGGCCGAGGTAGAAGCCGTTGCAGAACACCTCACTGTCTCTGAATATGCCCTCGAACTCTATCCAGATCTGCTTGCCGTAGTCTTCCGCCGGGATCTTCAGCGTTTTCCTGTACCAGCCCACCGAGTTCTGCGGATAGTTCCAGCCTACGCACTTGTAGCCGTGCGAGTGGCTCGCGTCCTTGCTGTACGGCAGGTCGACGACCCAGTCGTGAGGCAGGTTGACCTTCTGCCATCCGCTGTCATCGAAGGCCGGCATTATCGGTGACTTGCTGTGTCCGGCCGTGCCCGCCTTGCAGAAATAGGTGAAATATTCAGTGCCGTGGGTGAAGTCTCCCTGCATCGATGAGGCGCTGCCGAGCGAGAAAGTCCAGTTGTTGTTGATTTTCTCGCGGAATCTGTCCGCCCGTAGCGTCAGCGCCGCGAGCAGCGCCGCCGCTGCCAGAAGTATTTTTTTCATATTCGTCGAAATCATAGTGTCATTCATTTTGCGGTCAGCAAGTTGTTTTGCAGTCAGTGCCGACCAAGTTACTAACTTTTTTCAAAAGACGAAAGCCCCGAAGTCGGAAGTCTGGCAGAAAGTTCAGTTGGGAAGTCGGCTCGAGACCGGCTGTGAGTAGGGCAGAAGCCGGTCGGGAAGCGGTCAGAAACCTAAATGAGTTCCTCCG
>CAVHYF010000076.1:0-2983 GCA_963640265.1 bacterium
CGTCTTTTCCGTCGACACCGTCCTTGCCTTTGAGATAAAGGAAGAAGTGCGTGATGTCCGTCGAGCCTGTGTAGTCTATAGTCTTTTCCTGCACCGCCTTCACCCACACCTCGTAGGCCGAGAGTCCGTCCTTGCCGGGGTCACCCTGGTCACCCTGCGGCCCTTTGGGCATAGTGATTTCCAGAGTGTTGCAGGAAGCGAATGCAACGGCGGCCGCAAGCGCTGCCACAAATTTTCCGAATGTTTTCATAATCATTGAATATTTAGAAGCTATTTTTGAAATGTCCCTTGCGGGACTTGAGAAGGGAGCCTACCGGCTCAGGTATTCCCAGAGGGATGCCGAGGTCACCCTTTCGAGAACGACCTTGCGGTCTCCTCTGCGCTGTTCGTCCGAAGCCGAAGCAGGAACGACGGCTATACGTTTACCGAAGCCTCTGTGGCAGAGCATCGAAGCCGGGACTCCCCTGGAAAGCAGTGCGTCATACACGGCCTTGGCGCGGTCGGCGGAAAGTTTTTCATTGTACTTGTCGGTGCCCTTGGCATCGGTATAGCCGGCAACGAGAAACCGGGTGTCCGGGAACTGGACCAGAGTCCGCGCTATCTCGTCAAGCACCAGACAGGACTCTGCGGTTATGGTGGCCTTGTCGAAGTCGAAATTGATGTTGTCCATCATCTCGGCCAGTGTCCTTTCGCAAGGGATTTCCTTCACGACCTCCTTCACGACCTCGACAGGGACTTCCCTGACGACATCCCTTTCGACCACTCGCTCCGGAAAAAGCCCGGCGTAATCGTCAAGATGGCCGGTGACATAGCGGTCCGCCAAAGCCTTGTGTTTGTTCCGGCCGCCGAGTCTCAGCACCAAGCCTGCGGACGCCTGCGCGAAATTGGCTCCGTCATCGCCTATGGGTGCAAGGAACTGCCCCTGTATGCGGACTCCGACACGGTTGCCGATCCAACCGATGACTCCGATTCCTGCCGACAACGGGAAGAATGAATTGGCATCGAAAGTATATCCCTTGTTCCAGGCGTCTTCTGCCTTCCAGACGGCCTCCTTCGTGACATCTCCATCGAACTGCCCGAAATAGGAGGTAGGGAAGCTTTTGCGGTACCAGTTGACGCCGAGCCTGAAATATGGCTGAAGCCAAAGGCTCCTGACAAGAGGCCGGAACTGAACTCCCGGGCCCGCCATAATGGAATATCCCTGCCTGTGTTTCCCGTCCTCAAGGTACCTGGCGAGGCCGAAAGTACCCTGCAGATCAGCATAAAGCCATTCCTTGATTTCCATAGCGGCATATGCCTCGGCGCCTCCGTAGAGCAGTTTCTCTTCCAGCGTGAACACATAGTCGCCGCCCTGGGTCTGATGGAAATCCGAAACCATAGTTCTGGTGAGGTTCATCGCCGCTCCGCCAAGACCGAACTCCCAGGCCCGGGGGCAATCCTTTTTCTGTGAATATGCCCACAGAGGGAAGGCGAGCAGCAGCACGGCGGCAAAAGCCGCCTTGTCATAACAGTTTTTCATAATCAGTGAATATTATCTCTTGTTTTGTGCGCTATTTCGTGAATGAATATTCAGTGATGTTCTGAATGCCGGTCAGGCCGTAGTAGGAAGCGACGATGTCGCCTTTCAGATAGACTTTCTGGCCGAGGAGTTCCGGATGGTCGACGAGATTAAGGGCAGTCCTGATTTTTCCGGTCGGAAGCTGGACGGATATGCAGGAACTTTTGTCGCTCACCGACGAACGAGCCGCTATCGCCATACAGGACATCGAGGAGAACGGCGTCTGGAATGATATTCCGTTCTTGCCGCTGGACAGGTCGCCGCCGACGATGTAGCCGCAGACCCAGACTTCCTTTTCGCCGGAATGCTCCTTCGCCTGGCTGACGCTGTAGGCTTCGGATGCGCTGGAACCCGGATTGCCGGCATCGCTGCCGATTTCATATTCATAGGACGTCCACGTCCTGACCGTGTCGATGCTGATCGAGAATCCGCTTGACGGCTCGGACGGGTCCGGAGGGGTCACGGACGGGCAGGTAACCTTGAGAGTAAGGATTTCGCAGGCCTCCAGGTACCTCGTCAGAAGGGTCGAGGTAGAAGTGCCGTTGGTGAGTACGAGCGAGACGTTGCCCGGTTTGAAGAAACCGGTGCGGCTTTCGTAATTGCCGAAATCCAGGGAGCCGTCCGCCGAAGAGACCGACAGGGAGCCGTTCGGGTAGGAATCGGAGAATTCGGTACCGACTCGGAGCCTGATGCCGGCATTCATCTGGATGCATTTGAGTTCGACCTTGGTGCTTGTCCCCGATGTCACCACGGCGACCTGCTCGTCGCCGAACTGCGGAGCCGAGAACTCCGGTTTCTCGAACTCTCTGGAAACGACTCTTACGGAATAGCTGCCGGGACTTACCATAATGGATTCCGGGGAACTGCCGTAGGCACCCTGATAGAGCACTTTGCCGTCCGAATCCTTCACCAGGAGGATGAACGCGTCGGTGTCGGGCAAATCTACCGTGGCCCTTGTGTGAAGATGAGAGGAAAACCTCCAGCTGAGAGTCCCTTCCGCACTGTCGGAAGGACTCTTGTTGCAGGAGACCGACGAGGCGAGCACAATCGCTCCGACGGTCGCCGCACAGATGAGAAATCTGATGGAAAACTTCATAACTGTTTGTAATCGTTAATGGTCCGCACCGTTGCCGACCGTCTGCAAAAGTATATGAAGCAAACAGAAATAAAGAAAAGAAACGAAAATACTTTCCGATAAAAAAATCAAGTTTACGTTTTTTATGGAAAATTCACGGGGCAATCGCAGTCACTGCGATCACCCCGCTACTTAACCTAAACTTAAACTATGAAAAACTTCGCATCAAATATACGAATTCTTTAAAAGAAAACAATATTTTGAAACGGTTTCTTATATCAATTTTTCATTTTTTGAGCTTTCCCCGTCATTTTTTGAGCTTTTAAAATCATTTTTGAGCTTTTTTCGTC
>CAVHYF010000077.1:0-2667 GCA_963640265.1 bacterium
ATACATAATTAAAACTTAAACAAATATGATAGATTCATCAAAATCTCTTATCGTAGCCGTAAAGTCGGCACTTCCGTCTCTCGCGGGCAATGTGACCTACAGCCAGGCCGCCAAAATGTTCCTTACTCCGGGCTATGTCTCGGCAGCGGGTAACATGTACCAGGAGGGTCTCAGGCTGTCAAAGTACATCATCGTCAAGTTCAGCATCGGGCACGGCTACAGTTGGAGTTTTCTCAACGGCATAAAACTCTACATCTGGAACGGGACAAAGCCGAAGCTGGTAAAACAGAAATTGTTCAGCTGTTATTTCTGGAGTGAAAATGCAGCAAGGCAGGAAGCAGTCAAGATGGTCAAGGAATACCTGAAGGACACTTGCAGGATGCTTCATCTTGAGCGGGCTACAGATTCCGAAGTCCTCAAATTGTCCGAGGCGCTTGTGGACGAGATGGTGAACACCACCAAGCTGATAGGAGGGTGATGGCGTGCCGCCATCACTTCCTGTTCACTGGCCTCCAAGTCATTTTTCACATCGGATTCCGACAGTCCACACATTTACACCAATATTTATAAACGAATATCAACCTTTTCAACCATGAACACAACTTCTTCCAACGATTCCCTCAACGTCTCCCTCACCGAGGCTCTCAACGGTTCCACCTGCGGGTCTTTCGACACGGAGAACCGGGAGATGCGCAACGCTTACAGTATGATTGCGAGGACCAACCAGAGCTTCTTCCTGACGGGAAGGGCCGGCACGGGCAAGACCACGTTCCTGAAGAACATCCAGGAATGCGTGGACAAGAATTTCGTGGTCTTAGCCCCGTCAGGCGTGGCCGCCATCCATGCGGGAGGGCAGACGATCCACTCTTTCTTCGGGCTTGACCTCGGCGTGCAGGGGCCGAGAAGCTGCGGGACGATGAACCACAACAAGATCTCCATCGTGCAGAACGTGGACACAATCATCATCGATGAGGTGTCGATGGTCCGCTGCGACATCCTCGACGCCGTGGAAAGGACGCTCAGGGAGTACAGACATTCCAGCAGGCCGTTCGGCGGAGTCCAGATGGTGCTGGTCGGAGACATATTCCAGCTGCCGCCGGTCGTGAAGAAGGAGGACAAGGAGGTGCTGCGGAGCATCTACGGGACGGACTGCCCGTTCTTCTACAAGGCCAACTGCCTTGCTGGCCTGAACCTTCCGAAGATCGAGTTCCGGAAAATCTACCGCCAGAGCGACCTGCACTTCATCGAACTGCTGGACAGGTTCCGTCTCGGAGCCGTCAGGCAGTCCGACCTTGACGAACTCAATGCCAGAGTGGGGACTGCGGAAGATGAGGCCGGCGAGATGAGGATCACCCTCACTGCCTTCAAGAGGGATGCGGAGGCGATCAACAAGACGAGGCTGAGGGAGATAGACAAACCGGCATATTCCTACATCGCGGCGTTCGAGGGCAGCCAGGACAAGTTGAGGGACGTGGTGGACGAGTGCCTTCTGCTGAAGGAGGGGGCTCAGGTGATGTTCCTTCGCAACGACTCGGCGGGGCGGTGGGCGAACGGCACGATCGGGAAGGTGAGTGCCATCACCGAAAGCCTGGTCAAGGTCACCCTTGAGGACGGAAGCGAAGAGGAGGTGGGAAAGGAAACCTGGGAGGCGTATGAATATACCTACGACGCGGCCGAGAAGGTCTGCAGGAAGACGGTCGTCGGGAGGGTGACGCAGTACCCGCTCAGGCTGGCGTGGGCCATCACCATCCACAAGAGCCAGTCGCTGACCTTCGACAAGGTGGCCGTCGACTTCGGGCGCGGGGCGTTCACGTGCGGCCAGGCCTATGTCGCGCTCAGCCGCTGCCGTTCGCTCGAAGGGCTCCGGCTCCTGCGGCGGATCGACTTCAACTCAATCAGGGTGTCAGGCGACGCGCTGCGGTTCGCGGCGAGTTACAACGACGAGAAGGTCATCTCCACGGAACTGACCATCGGCGAGGCGGTCAATGAATATGAACGCTCGGGTGACTTCGACGGTGCCGCCTGCAGATTGTTCGAGATGTGTGACGAGGAGGCCCACAACGGGAACGTGTTCTATGCCTTCGAGCTTCTGAACAGGGCACTGTCCTATGTAGCCGATGACGCCTGCCTGTTCGGGCAGGACTGGAAGCCGATCGACAACGGCTGCAAGGAGAGTATGCTGCTCAACGCGGCCGGGCTGCTATATTCAGGAAAAACGGATGAGGCTCTGGGCTTGCTCGGGTCGGTGGTCTCCGCTTCGGACCGCAATTTCAACGGACTTTACCTGATGGGCAGGGCGCTCGAGGCCAAGGAGGACTGGGAGACCGTGGAGACATTCTACAACCAGATGGTCGCAGTGTTCAACGACACTGTCGAGAACGGGCTGGACTCGGCATCGTTCCGCAAGTTCAAGTACCGTCTGGCCGTGCTGAACGAGTCGCATTACGGTGACCCGGGCGTGGAGATCCTCGTCAGCCTCATAGCCGAGAACCCGAGGTACGACAAGTACCACTCCGACCTTCGATGGATGCTGCATAAGCACAGAGACAAGGTCAGGATCGCTTCCGGGGAGGAGAACTTCCTGCTTAGGGACCTGATGGACGAGAGCGTGACGGAGGAGGATTTCCTCGGGAAACTCCGGCAGGAGAGGGACCGGAAGTCCGAGGC
>CAVHYF010000078.1:0-2637 GCA_963640265.1 bacterium
CGCGCCCTATCCGGGTGAATGGTCGCTTCTGCAGGCCCCGCCTGCAACAACAAAGCCTGCCGCAACAGCTGAAGTGACGAACAAAAAAACATAGAGAATGGAAAAGAGGAACATACTGCACGACGGAGTGTCGATAAAAATCTTCGAGACTGACGATCCCGAGAAGGTGATCATCCATTTTACGGATGACATCACGGCGTTCAACAAGATCAAGAAGGCCGTGATCAAGGACAAGGGAATATGCTGCAACGGAATCTCGTGCGAAATCTCCAGACTGCTGCAGGAGGGCGGAGTTCCGACTTCGTTCATCGAGAAGATCTCGGACACGGAGCAGCTCTGCTGGAAGACGAAGGTCATTCCGATGGAGGTGATTGTCCGCAACGTGATCGCCGGCTCGATGGCGCAGCGGCTCGGCCTGCAGGAAGGGCTTGTGCCTGAGATTCCTGTCTATGACCTCTGCTACAAGTCCGACATCCTCTGCGACCCGATCATCAACGACTACCACGCGATGGCCCTGGGCCTGGTCAGCAAGGATGAGCTTGAGCGGATATATTCAATGACAAGGAAGGTCAACGAGATTCTGAAGCCGGTCTTCGAGAAGGTGGGGATCACCCTCGTGGACTTCAAGATCGAGTTCGGGTCCACCGCTGACGGAAGGCTCGTGATGAGCGACGAAATCACTCCGGACAGCGCCCGCTTCTGGGACATCGCAACGGGAGAGCGTCTCGACAAGGACCGTTTCCGCAGGGACAACGGCCGCATCGGGGACGCCTACCGCACCGTCTACGAGCGTCTGACGCAGGGGAAGGCTTAGGAATATTTCATATATTCATTGAAAATAAGTACATTTGGGGTTCGCCGACCTGAAGTTGCCGCCACGGCCGCAGGAACGGCTTGAAAAAACGAAAGTTTTATGAGGAATTTATTTCTTACAAATACGCTCTCGCGAAGGAAAGAGCTTTTCACTCCGGTCCATCCGGGTCACGTGGGGATGTACGTCTGCGGGCCGACGGTCTACGGCGACGCCCATCTTGGACACGCCAGGCCGGGAGTCACCTACGATGTGCTTTTCAAACTGCTCAGGCATCTGGGCTACAAGGTGCGCTATGTCCGCAACATCACCGATGTGGGGCATCTGGAGCACGATGCAGATGAGGGCGAGGACAAGATCTCGAAGAAGGCCAGGCTGGAACAGCTTGAGCCTATGGAGGTTGTGCAGAACTACACCTTCCGCTACCACGAGGCGATGCGCCAGCTGAACGTGGCTCCGCCATCCATCGAGCCGAGAGCCTCGGGACACATCATCGAACAGATCCAGGCCGTGCAGAAGATTCTGGACGCAGGCTACGCCTACATCTCCAACGGCTCGGTCTATTTCGACGTGGAGAAATACAACAAGGACCACCACTACGGAATCCTGTCCGGCCGCACCCTTGACGACACCCGCGAAGGGACGAGGGAACTGGACGGCCAGAGCGACAAGAAGGCTCCGTACGATTTCGCCCTCTGGAAGAAGGCCGAACCTCAGCACATAATGCATTGGCCGAGTCCGTGGAGCGAGGGCTTCCCGGGCTGGCATCTGGAATGCTCCGTAATGGGTGAAAAATACCTCGGCAACGAGTTCGACATCCACGGCGGCGGAATGGACCTGATGTTCCCTCACCACGAGTGCGAGATCGCGCAGAACGTGGCCTGCAGGGGTACGCAGGGTGTCCGCTACTGGGTCCACAACAATATGATCACGATCAACGGCCAGAAGATGGGCAAGTCCCTCGGGAACTTCATCACCCTGCCGCAGCTCTTCAGCGGAGACCATCCGAAACTCACGCAGGCATATTCACCGATGACCGTCCGCTTCTTCATCCTCCAGGCCCACTACCGCAGCACGCTGGATTTCAGCAACGAGGCGCTGCAGGCGGCCGAGAAGGGTCTGAAGAGGGTGATGCAGGCCGCGAAGGACCTGCAGGCGATGGCTTCCGCCGCCGGAGTCTCTTCCGCGGCGAAAGGCACGGAAGGCGATCCGGCCGAGGCGATGAAGTACGGTGAGTTCATCACCGCGCTCGCTCCGGAGTCCTGCGCCGCTTCGTCAGCCGCGATCAAGGCTGTCTTCGACGGGGTTTACGAGGCGCTTTGCGACGACCTCAACACCCCGATAGCCCTCTCGCACATCTTCGAGGCGGTCAAGCTGATCAACTCGGCGAAGACCGGAGAGGTGAAGCTTGGCAAGGAGGATCTCGCCGCCCTGCTGCAGATCTTCGACGACATCGTGTTCGGAGTCCTCGGACTCAAGGACGAGGCGGCCGCCGAATCGGGCAAAGGCCAGGAAGTCGTGGCGGGTCTTATGAATATGGTGCTGGCGGACCGCGCGAAGGCCAAGGCGGCCAAGGACTGGGCGGCCAGCGACGCCATCCGCGACCAGCTGAAGGCCCTCGGCATCACCGTCAAGGACACCAAAGACGGCGCCGAGTGGACGATTCAATAGGCGGCTGTGGCAGATAAACCGCTGACAGTGTGGCAGATGAGCGAATGTCTGCAGAAACGTCCGTTACGACTTCCTGAACAGTGTATTCAAATCAATAGAAAAGAAGTCCTCGAGAGGAAGGCCTTCCGGACCGACTATGAAGGCTGATGCCAGCC
>CAVHYF010000079.1:0-2363 GCA_963640265.1 bacterium
GGGGATGTCCTTGTAGAAAGCTTCGGCTATTCCGCCGGTGATGCAGGCAAGGGTGTCGCTGTCGCCGCCGAGAGATACGGCTTTGCGCATCGCGTCTTCAAAATTCTCCGAGTCGAGGAAAGCTATGATGGCCTGCGGGACAGTGCCCTGGCAGCTTGAGTCCCACCTGTAAATCGGGTGCCAGTAGTCATAGCTTTTGTGCAGGTCGTAGCCGTAGGTTCTCTCGATATATTCACGGATCTCCTCCTTGGTCTTGCCGCTGCGTGCCATCCAGACGGCGGCTGCCGTCGCCTGGGCGCCCTTGATTCCCTCCGGGTGGTTGTGGGTGATGTTGGCCGAGATCGCTGCCACGCGTTCCGTCTCCTCCAGTGTGTCGAAGAACCAGCCTAATGCGCTTGCCCTCATCGCGGAACCGTTGCCCCAGGAGCCGTACGGATGCCTCCCTGTGCGTGATTCATAGGGAAGCCTGCCGTGGATGTCGTTGAAAGAACCCAGCCACATCGGATTGAAAAGCCACCTGTGGAAGCCTCCGCCGTAGCCGCCCATAGGGCAGGGGCAGTCGTGGCCGAACTCGACCATTATGTCTTCCAGCCCCTGGTAGCTGTGTTCCTTGTCCTTTAGCAGCCAGTATGCGACTGCCATCGTCATAATGCTGTCGTCGGTGTAGGCGCTGTTGGGTTTGAATAGTTCGAAATTGTAGTCTTTAGTGTTGTTGAATTCATAGGCTGATCCTATGGTGTCTCCGGTAATTGCTCCTATCATAATAAGTGAATTTTACGCAAAGTTACGACTATTTTCCGGAAATCCTAATTTTTTTTTGTGTTTTATTTACGCATCTTTATACGGAGCGGTGTTTATTCTTTGATGTACTGCCACATCTTGGCAATTAATTCCGCTATCTTTGCAGCAAACATTAAATGCTATGGCAAAAAACTGCTTCAAGCGCTGCATATGGCTCATAGATGTCATAGGCCGACACGGACACATCATCCGCAGTGAGATCAGAAACTCCGTCGAACGGACGGCAAAACTCTACGCGGAATGAAAGACTTCGCAGCGATAGATTTCGAGACGGCCAACGAGTGCCGCTCGAGCGTGTGTTCAGTCGGCGTTGTCGTCGTGCGCGGCGGCGTTATAACAGACACGTTCTACAGCCTCATCCACCCCGAACCGGATTACTACCAATGGTTCTGCCAGCGGGTGCACGGCCTGGGGCCTAAGGACACTGACGGCGCGCCCGTATTCCCTGAAGTCTGGAAGAAGATCGAGCCGCTCGTCGGGGGACTGCCGCTCGTGGCGCACAACAGCCAGTTCGACGAGGGGTGCCTGCGCGAGGTGTTCCAGGTGTATCAGATGGATTATCCTGAATATGAATTCAGAGACACTCTCGCGGCGTCCCGCCTATGTTTCGGCCACCAATTGCCCAACCACCAGCTCCAGACCGTCGCCGCCGCCTGCGGCTATGACCTCGCGAATCACCACCACGCCCTCGCCGATGCAGAGGCCTGCGCCGCCATAGCGATGAAGATACTGTGAGAATCCTGTGCGTTTTCTTTAATATTGCGTAACATTTACTCAAAATATTTGCACGAGTGAAAAATACACATTATCTTTGCGCCTGATTTCAAGGATTCGGAAGAAATCTGGCAGAAAAATTCAAAAATATGGCAAAGAGGAAATATTCATACGAATACCCGCATCCGGCGGTGACGACTGACTGCGTGATATTCGGTTATGACCAGAAGGACGGTCTTTCGGTTCTGCTGGTGGAGAGGGGAGTCGATCCTTTCAAGGGCCACTGGGCGTTTCCCGGCGGCTTTCTCAGAATAGATGAGGACGCGGAAACGGGCGCCAGGCGTGAACTGGTGGAGGAAACAGGGCTGCAGGCTGCCTACATTGAGCAGTTGGGCTGTTTCTCCGAGGTGAACCGCGACCCGCGCGAGCGAGTCATAACCATAGCGTTCTTCGCTCTAGTCAACAAGGCGGAGGTCAGGGGCGGCGACGATGCCGCCAAGGCTCAATGGTTTCCTATAGGTTCGGTCCCGTCACTGGCGTTCGACCACGACCGGATTCTCCGTGTGGCTCTCAGCCGCCTGAAGGAGAAGATCCATTTCGAGCCTGTCGGCTTCGAACTGCTGCCTGAGGTGTTCACTATGCCTCAGCTCCAGAACCTCTACGAGAGCATCCTGGAGGTGCGCTTCGACCGCCGCAACTTCGCGAACAAGATGCTGCACATCGGCATCCTGGAGGACACCGGCGAACGTCCGGCCGGTGCCTCGAACCGCATCCCCGTCAGGTACCGCTTCAACAAGGCCCGGTACGACCAGATGAAGTCCAAAGGCTTCCGCCTTGAGTTTTGACAG
>CAVHYF010000080.1:0-2149 GCA_963640265.1 bacterium
AGTCCTGATATCTCAACTGAAACGGGATGTCTTGAAATGACCTTTCAAGGCATCTCATTTTTTGTGTGCCGCAGCATTCCGCACGCCGGCGCCGCTGTCTTTCCGGCATTATGCCTTGCGGAGGGTGAAGACGAACTCCAGACCGCCGGCCTGACCGAGCCTGACGGAGATTTTTCCGCCGTGAAGCAGCACCGAATTCTTGACTATAGCCAGTCCGAGGCCGGTGCCGCCCATCTTGCGAGAGCGTCCCTTGTCGATGCGGTAAAATCTCTCGAACAGATGCGGGAGGTGTTCCGGAGCCACTCCGGGGCCGTTGTCAGAAAAGCTGAAAGTGTAGGATTCCGGACTTTCCTCAAGAATCTGGACAGTTACCGTAGCTCCCGTTCCGGCATAGGAGATGGAGTTGTCGGCCAGATTACGGAAAATTGAATACAAAAGCGACTGGTTGCCCAGCACTGTCACGTCCGGATCGACCAGAATCAGGAATTTCACGGAATTCCGCTCGGCCTGCTGCGACACATCCTTCCGTATGGTCTGAAGCAGGGAAAGGATGTTGATGCTTTCGAACGAATATTCCCCGGGAGCGTCATCGAGCCGGTTCAGCGTCGAGATGTCCGCAAGCAGGCTCGAAAGCCTGCGGCTCTGCGCAAAACATCTCTGGATGAACTGTTCGCGCTGCTCCTCATCCATATCCGGATTGGAGACTATCGTCTCGAGGTAACCCTGGATGCTGCTGACCGGTGTCTTGAGTTCGTGCGCAACGTTCTGAGTCAGCTGTCTTTTCAGCCTGACCTTGTCCTCCTCGCTGTCACGCAGCTTGTCGTACATACTCGACCTGCCCTGCTCCAGGGAAGCCTTCAGATGGACGTAACGGCCTCTCAGCGTAACAAGGGCAAGAACCAGAAGGACTATCGCTATGGAAAGAATGAGTGTCATCTGTCTTCAAACAAGTAACCGAAACCGTGGCGCGAAACCAGTCTGCCGCCATATTCACCGATCTTCTTGCGCAGACGTGCAATGCAGACGTCCACGGTTCTGTCGGTCACGACCACGTCGTCCGGCCAGACCTTCGAAAGGATCGCCTCACGCGAGAAGACCTTGCCGCGATTGGAATGCAGAAGCTTCAGGACTTCATATTCATTCCTGCTTAGCGCGACGGGGACGCCGTCGACCGCGACGGATTTTTTCTCGTCATCTATGAATATGCCTTCAGAGCGACGGGGCCGATCAATCGGCACAGGGGCAGGCAAGTCTTGAGACGAAGTCAGGGACTGCCGGGCGGAGCGTCTGAGCACAGCCTTGACACGTGACAGAACCTCGCGGATCGAGAAAGGCTTGGAGATGTAGTCGTCGGCTCCGAGTTCCAATCCTTCGACGGCGTCGTCCTCCGAGTCCCTGGCGGTTATGAATATGACCGGAATGCCTGCGGTAAGAGGGTCGGACTTGAGTCGGGCGGCCATCTCGAAGCCTGACATTCCTCCCATCATCACGTCGAGGAGGAGAAGGTCGAAGGATTTGATGTCATAAGTCAGGGCTTCCTCCGCAGAGAAAGCCGTCACGACTTCGTAGCCTTCCTTCTTGAGGTTGAATTCAAGAATGGCACAGATGTCCTCCTCGTCATCGACCGCCAGAATACGTGCGCTCATATCAATTGAAAAAACGGATTAATCCACCGCTAAGATACTCTCTTTTTTCCATAAAGCGGTGGAGAATTCATAATTTTACTTGAAAAGACGAACGGCCGTGCCGGCTGATTTATATGTCTATTGAAATTCCGTTCCGCGCCGAGGGAAGGATCCTTGCGGCCCCACTGATAGAAAAGACCGAGGGAACCGACTTCACCTGCAGCCGCAGAGGTCGCACCGAGGTTGCGGTCCATCATAGTTCCGGCACCGTTGTAGTACACCTGTTCGTTCCAGCCTTCAGTCGCGCACCAGATGTGCCAGGACCAAAGAATAACACCTTTGGAGTTCTTGGCCGCGATGACGGCGTTGCCTTCGGCGAAAGTGTCGGGAGTCGAGAAACGGATGTAACCGTCACGATAGGAAACGGTGTCGATGAGGTCTCCGACATTCGGCATAGTCGTCGTTCCGAAGGACTCCCAAAGGACCTCCACGCTCTTCACATTGCCGACCGTGCCGTCGGTGTT
>CAVHYF010000081.1:0-2068 GCA_963640265.1 bacterium
GGAAGCATTCAGATGCAACACCGGCAGTGAATACGACATCAACGAGCCTCGCGATTCTTTTCCGGGATACGACTACAAAAAGATAACACGTCATATCGCGGCGGAGAAACGGTTCGGCAGTGTCGCAGACATCATACGGCTCACTTCGGAAGAGCGAGCCGATTATCTTGACAGGCTTGTCAACTGCTGTGGAGTCAGCAGGGAACACGCAAGAAAGTTCTTGAGAATCGAGCGGCCGCTCCGATGAAAGCGTGGGGATAAACATATTGATTTCCAATGATTCAGCACATTGTCTTCGGTCGATTTCACCGGGAGATAATCATCCTTTTGATTGATTATCAAGGCGTTACCTCTAACGGCCACCAGCTGTTTCTTTCATTTCCTCCACGACAGGATTTTGCCGATACGGCAGGGACACGCCTACAGGTCAAGACCACTACGGATGGACTCTCCCGTTACAACAGAACCGCGGCTACGACAGGACAATGTAAACAGCGCAGAAGATGAGGGCGATGGCGGAGACTATGTTGACCTGCCTGTGATACCTCGCGAAGATGTGCGACAGTGAGCTGCCGATCAGAATCCAGACCAGATTGGCGCCCGGCCCGGCGATCAGCAGAAGCGCCGCCACCGGAAGCAAATCGTGAATCTTGCTTGAATATGGCAGGACGAATGTGCTGAAGACGCTCAGTTCGAAAAGCAGGATTTTGGCGTTGGTCAGCTGGACTATCATTCCGTTCCGGAAGGAACAGCCCCTGTCGTCACTGTCTCCGCCTGAACTGTTCCGCCACATCTTGTAGGCCAGATAGACTATGTAGGCAGCTCCAAGATACTTGAGATAAACCACGTAGGAGCCGAGAGCCTCACCGATGAAGTGCGTCAGCACAACCATCACCAGCACGGCGATCGCGGCGCCGGTCAGCAGCCCCGTCCACATACGCATCGACCTGGCCCTCCCGTAGCGGACGGCCATCGTCAATGAATATATGTTCGCCGGGCCGGGCGTGTACCCGACCACCAGAATCTGCAGAAGCAGAGCAGGAAAAAGATTTACCGGCATCGTTTCGTAAAATTAATGAATATTTCCGAGATATCCAACTTTCCCGAAGCCGCATCGCAATTCGTAGAATCTCCTTAAATTCTGCAAATTACTTGTTATTCCTCATTATCCGCAGCCCGAACTCCTTTTGCCATTCCTTCCTGTTCTCTTCCATCGGCAGAGTTTTCCACGGATAATCCTTTCCCGCAGGCTTGACTCGCTGGATACCGATAAGGTTTATAGCGAGTTTTCCTCCGGCGGCAACCATCGGGCTGCTGAACAGCATCATCGAGGAGATCGACATCGTGGACGTCGAGTTCCTGAACACGGCAAAAAACTGCCGTCCAGCCCTGAATATCACTTCTTTGACCTCAAGGAATTCGCGAAGACTTTCAGAAAATCTCCCGGGGAGATAACCAACGGTACGGATTATTGGCTAACTTTGCTCACAGGGACGAAGGAGATGGACGGGATACCTGGCTGGGCCGAGGGCGACAAGGCCTACAAGACCTATTTCGAGGCTTCCGCAGTGTCAGGCTTCACGCCCCAGGAAACCATAAAGTACGACAGAGGTATGATGACGGGAGCGTTATCCCGCATATCTGATCCCGTCACGCATTTCACCTTGTGCGACGGGATCAACACCATCAACTACGCACGGCAGGAAGGTGAACAAGCGAGCTTACAGAAAGGCCGGGAGGAAGGTGAACGGAAAGGAGAGGACGGGCGAGAGAGCCGAAAGTGGCAGACGGTTCAGGAACGGCCGGAATCCTTAGAAGATTCAACAGATTCGCCGGACTTCTTGGGAGTCTTGACATACTCCCAAGGCCTGAGGTCGGGATTGTACTTCAAAGTGTAAAAAAGACGGTAAAGGACATATATCCAGAACACCGCAGCGATGGTCAAGACCAAGGTGGTGAAGGGAAATTCCGTCCAGAGATAGGCGATGTCTTTCAAAAACTCAATCACAACGTCACAAAGATAATCAATTATGACTGAAACCGTATCAGTAAGAATAAGAATAAGAAT